>NZ_JBDGIV010000002.1:0-606508 GCF_057657255.1 Variovorax sp. Soil_C_19
GAGATCTGGACCGACGAGTACGGCCGCGTGAAGCTGAGCTTCCACTGGAACCGCTACTGCACGAAGGACGAGAACAGTTCGTGCTGGGTGCGCGTGTCCTCGCCATGGGCCGGCACCCAGTTCGGCGGCATCCAGGTGCCGCGCATCGGCCAGGAGGTGATCGTCGACTTCGAGAACGGCGACCCCGACCGGCCGATCGTGACGGGGCGGGTCTACAACGCCGACAACATGCCGCCCTGGAAGCTGCCGGACAACGCCACGCAGAGCGGCATGCTCACGCGCAGTTCCGAAGGCGGCAGCGGCGAGAACGCCAACGCGCTGCGCTTCGAGGACAGGAAGGGCCAGGAGCAGGTGTGGCTGCATGCCGAGCGCAACCAGGACATCGAGGTCGAGCGCGACGAGACCCACTGGGTGGGGAACGACCGCAGCAAGAAGGTCGACCGCAATCAGATCTCGACGATCGGCATGGCCTACATGCACAACGTGGGCCTCGCCAAGATGGTGAACATCGGCCTCGCCTATTCGTTCAACGTGGGCATGCTGCGCAATGCCGTGGTCGGCATGACCGACAACACCCTGGTCGGCAAGACGAAGACAACGAAGGTCGGCGAGCAATACACGCTATCGGTCGGCGGCGACAAGGGCAGCCATATCCAGATGGACGGAACCTCGATTTCGCTTCGCGTGGGCGCATCGGTGGTTCAGTTGAAGGCGGACGGGTCGATCGCGGTGACGGGCAAGAAGATCAACATCACCGCGCAGGGCGACGACGTGACGCTGAACGGAGAGCACATCTGGCTCAATCCGACGGGCGGCCAGGCGGCGTTGCAGCCCACGGCGGTGCCGCGCGCGCCGGCGCCCGAGCCGCCCGGCAGTCCGATGGCGAGCCTGGGTGCGTTGATGGGTGGGAATCCCGGCTCGCTGCTGGGCCAGGCCTCGCAGCTGGCCTCGATCGCCAAGCAGGTCGCCGGCGCCGCCGACGGTGGCGCCGGACTCGCGGCGCAGGTGTTGGGCGTGGCGTCCGCCGCTGCGGCCTCGGACGTGTTGGGCCGCGCTGCCGCTACGGACGGCGGCATCGATCCCGTCGGCGCAAAGGCGATGCGCCAGTGACTGCGCCAACCGTTCCGTCGCCGCGATTGCAGCAGGTGCGCAATCTCACGCCCTTCGGACACCTCCAGTACGACAAGATGGGGCCCGGCAGGCGCTTCAGCGACGTGGTGATCGTCTGCGCGAGCTTCGTGCTGGCCCCCGGGCGACTGCAAGCTTCGCCGGTTCATCGCGGCCCGGTCTTTGCCGACGTGGCGTGGGACGTAGCCCACCCTGCCCTTTCGAGCCTGCGCGCCGCGACCGATCTCGTGCTGGTGAAGCCCGAAGCCGATGTATTCATCACGGGCAGCGCCAGGGCGCGCAACTGGACACCGCAGCGCGAATGGCGCGCGACCCTCGAGGTCTTGCGAGGCGACATCCGGTTGCTGCAGAAATCGCTGCGCCTGACCGGGCCTCGCGGGTGGCACTGGCATGACGATCCGACGCAGTGCACGCCCACCGATCCCGAGCCCACGCTCGAAGTGCCGCTGCGCTGGGAACTCGCTTTCGGGGGATGCTGGCACGATGAAGGCGATGCGCCGGGTTCGCCGCCACGCATGAACGCCGCCAATCCCTCGGGCCTCGGCTGCTTCGGCACGGCCGGCCGCGACGCGCGTTCGCCCGCACCGCGGATCGAGGCCGCCGAGGCGCCAGTCATGCATGCCAACCAGGAGGGCCTCGCTCCCGCGGGGTTCGGTCCGGTCGCGCGCCACTGGGCGCCGCGGGTACAGCTTGCCGGCACCTACGACGAAGCATGGCTGCAGCGCAATGCGCAAGCGCCGTTCATGGACTACGCCGACGACTTCGATCCGCGCTTCTTCCAGTACGCACCGGCTGACCAGCGAATTGCCGGGGGGCTCGCAGGCGATGAGCGGCTGCGCCTGGCCGGCTTCTTCGCGTCGGCCGATGCGATCGAGACGGCATTGCCCGCCTGGCGTATCGGTGCACGCTGGCGCAGCGGCGACGGGTCGCAAGGCAGCGAAGCCATGACGCTCGATACCGTGCACGTCGACCTAGACGACATGCTGGTCCACCTGACCTGGCGCCTCAGCCTCGACCAGGCCCGCGAGATCGACGCCGTCGACCTGCATCTCGAGGCGATCGACAACGCGGACAGCGGCCACGTCAATCCGGTTCACGACAGAAGGACGTACGCATGAGCTCGGAGCGGCACATCGCGGATGCCGAGACCCGCTTCATGGTGGTCAACGTGACGCCCGACTTCTGCGTGGTCGGCGATCGGGTCGTTCCGTTCGACATCGTCTCCATCCTGCCGCCCGAGAAGGCGGCGTACGCGGGAACCGTGTTCGCGCGCGGCGAGAAGGTGTTGATGATCGAGAGCGTGATCCGGGGCGTGGCAGGCAATGCCGGCAGCGGCGTGCGCTCGGGCGTGTCCCTCGGGTCGGGCAACGTCAAGGTCGTCTCCGGGTCCCAGACCGTGTTTGTCGAAAGCCGCGCCGTCGCGCGCCACGGCGATCTTTGCGAGATGAACGGAGCGGCCTGATGAGCGCCGCGCCGGGCCGCCCCAAGCAAGCTCGCTCCCGCTTGGCGGGAAGGCGCGCAGCGCCAAGGGTGCACCAGTGAGCGCCGCGCCCGACAGCCGGGACACGCTGGCCCAGGCGGTGCAGACAACGCCGTTCAACGGCAACGGGACCATCGGCCGACTGCTGACCGTCCAGGTGCCGAGCGGCCCGATGCTGCGCCGCCGCCCCGGCATCTGCAGCGAGCGCTACGAGCGGGCCCAGGCCGAATTCGACAGCCAGCCGTTCTATGTGCGCTGGACGTCGGGCCTCGACCGCCCCGCCGGGGTGGAACCCACCGATGCGCTGATGTACGCCCGGCAGTTCAAGGAAGAATGCGAGCGGTGGCCCGACGAGATCCCGCAATCGGTGATCGACGACAAGCGCCAGCAGCTCAGCGACCATCTGACCGGCCAGTCGCCGCTGCCGCCCGAGCAATCGTTGAAGCTGCGGCGCGATCTCGACTTTCTCGACGACGTCTACAACCCCGGGCCTCGCGTCTCGGGCAGCCTCTCGAATGCCGAGCAGGCCTGGCTGGACGAACGCAACCTGCGTTTCGGCAACACGATGGCCATCAGCTTCCTCGGACCGGTGTTCGGCGGCCCCGGCGCCGCGACGCGCGTGCTCGGAGGCACCGAACAGCAGGTGGCCGCGGCCAATCAATTCGGTGCCGGGCTGCTCGACGCCGCGACGATCCGTACCGGGTTCGGAGGGCGGCGCCCGACCCAGCCCATCGCGCGCCCGGGCGAGACGGCGCGCGGCGCACCGCTCGAGCCGGTGAGCAGGCCAACGGAACAGGGACACACTCGCCCATCCCCGCGTGTCGAGGTGGGCCGCGACGGTACCGTGGTCGTGCGGCCCTTGCCGCCCGGCATGAAGGCCACCGACAACAAGTCGATCCGCGAGTGGTACAACAAGCACACCTCGCCCGAAAGGATGAAGGCGCTCGATGAACAATGGAAGGCGGAAGGCAAGAGTCCCCAGGAACGCGCCGAACTGGCCTTCAACGAACGGCACGACGCGCGGATGACTGCCCGCTCCTACATGCAGGACCCGGTCGAAGTCGAGGGGCTGCGCCAGCGAGACCTGCAGAAGTACGGCTCACCGGACGGGCCGACCTTTCAGCAGGAAGTACAGAAGTACCAGGCGCGTGGCCTGCAAGGCGACGACATCTACCAATCGATCATCGATGGCGCGTCCAGGACCAGCGCGGAATACAACAGCAAGTTCGGAATCACGAAATGAGTTCACCCCATCTTGAAACGCCGATGTCGTGGTCGAAGACCGGCGATGCGGAATTTCCCTACGAGGCGACCGACGCGGACGGACAGAAGCTCGTCGTCCGGATGAACGATTTTCCCGAGGAGCCGATGTACACGCTGTTGCGCGGCGGGGTTCCGCTCGAGAGCTTCGACGACTGGCCGGCGGCCTGGCGCATCGAAGCCTGAGATCCCGTCACGCCGCAGCCACCGCATTCGGCGCCGCGCCCGCAATCTGCCGCAGCGCCCGCTCGAACACCTCGACCGGCTGCCCGCCCGAGATCAGGTGGTGGTCGTTGATGATGATCGCGGGCACCGAGTGGATGCCCGCATCGGTGTACATGCGCTCGCGATCGCGGGTCTCGCGCGCGAATTCGTCGCCGGACAGGATCTCGCGCGCCCGCGCCGGGTCGAGCCCCGCGTCTCCGGCTGCGCGCACCAGCACCTCGTGGTCCGACGTGTTCTCGCGGTCGGTGAAGAAGGCCTTCAGCAGCCGTTTCTTGAGCGCGAGCTGCCGGGCCGCGTCCTCGAGCCCCGCCCAATGCAGCAGGCGGTGCGCGTCGAAGGTGTTGTAGACGCGGGGGCGGCCCTCAGGGTGGAACGCGAAGCCCACCTCAGCGCCGCGCGCACGGATGGCCTCGCGCGTCTGGGCCTGCTGCTCGCGCGTGGCGCCGTATTTCTCGTTCAGGTGCTCGAAGGTGTCCTGCCCCTCGGGCGGCATCTGCGGGTTGAGCTCGAAGGGCTGAAAGTGCAGCTCGGCCGTGACGTCCGGAGCCACGCGGCCGAGCGCGGCCTCGAGCGCGCCGAGGCCCACCGCGCACCAGGGGCAGGCCACGTCGGAGACGAAGTCGATCTTGAGATGGGAGGGGGAGGAAGAAGTCATGCCGGCATTCTTCCCCACGCCGGCGTCCTTGGTGCAGACAGGGACTTCAGGCCACGGCCCGCGCCAGGCGCGAATCGGCCAGCGTCTGCTCGCGCAGCCGGTCGTACTCGGCCTTGTCGACCGGCACCGCATCGGGCTTGCCGAGGTCGTTCATCTGCACGCGGTAGGTCTCGCGTGCGCTCATCGCGGCCAGCGCGGCGAGCACGGTGATCGCGAAGGTGATGGCGCCCACGGTGAGCCAGATGTTGGCCGCGCCGGGCGGCGCCACGGTCGCGAACAGCGCCGGCAGCAAGGCGGTGAAGGTGGTGCCCAGGTTCTGCGAGATCGCCATCGCCGACACGCGGCTGCGCGTACGGAACAGCTCCGGATAGAAGCTCGGGAAGGTGGCGTTGTAGCCCTGGTAGACCACGCCCCACATCAGCAGCGACATGCACACGGCGAGCGGCACGTTCCTGATGCTGATGGCGTACAGGTATGCGAACGAGAGCAGGCCCGAGGCGAGCGCGCCGAAGATGATCGGCGGCTTGCGGCCGATGCGGTCGGACAGGTTGCCCACGAACGGAATGACCACCACGGCGACGATGTTGCCGAGCACCGGAATCCACAGGTACACGTCCTTCTCGAAGCCGATGCCGTAGGCGGCCTGCACCGCGTAGGCGCCGCCGAACACGGTCGCCACCACCGGAATCACGTTCATCAGCGCCATGCAGATCACGCGCAGCATGTCGCGCCAGCTGTCGGTGATGGCCTGCACGATCGGCGCCTTGGGCACTTCGCCCTTCTTGTCGACCTCGGCGAAGGCCGGTGTCTCGTCGACCTCGCGGCGGATGATGTAGCCCGCGACGATGACCAGGAAGCTCAGCAGGAACGGAATCCGCCAGCCCCACGAGTTGAAGGCTTCCTCGGGCATGTAGTGCGCGAGCGGCAGGAACACGGCGGCGGCCATGATCTGGCCAGCCTGCACGCCCTGCAGCGTGAAGCTCGCGAAGAAGCCGCGCCGGCCGAACGGCGCATGCTCCAGGATCATCGAGCTGGCGCCCGAGATCTCGCCGGCCACGGCAAAGCCCTGGATGAGGCGCATGAGCACCAGCAGTGCCGGTGCGAGCAGGCCAACCTGGTCGTAGGTCGGCAGCAGGCCCACGGCGACGGTCGAGAAACCCATCAGGAACATGCATAGCACCAGCACCTGCTTGCGCCCGTGGGTGTCGCCCCAGTGGCCGAGCACGAAGGCGCCGATGGGCCGGGCGATGTAGCCGACGCCATAGGTCGCGAGCGACGCGATGATCGCGGTCTTGGGGTCGCCCTTGGGGAAGAAGATCTGCGGAAAGATCAGCGCCGCCGCGGTGGCGTAGATGAAGAAGTCGTAGTACTCCAGCGCCGAGCCAATCCAGCCGCTGGCGGCGGCCTTCTTCGACTGGTGCCGGCCTTTGGGTTCATGGGCCATCGGATTTGCCATGCTGTTTGTCTCCGGTTGAACAATGGGAAAAGTTGCTGTCAGTCCTGCGCCTGCGAGGCCATGCGCGCGGGCGCATTGAGCGCGCCATAGGCGTCGTAGCCCGCGGTGCGCTGTGCAAGCTCGAAGAAGAGCCCGCCTTCGAGGCCTTCGGTGTAGATGTGCAGGTAGTCGCCGGCCGGCGAGCGGTCGAACATCACGCCGGCGGCACGCATGCGCGCGAGCAGCGCGGGGTCCAGCTCGACGCGCGTCGCCAGGTCGTCGTAGTAGTTGTCCGAGATCGGCACGAAGCGCGTGCCGATCTCGCGCAGCCGCGCCACGCTCTCGAAGATGTCGGTGCAGGCCAGCGCGATGTGGTGCACCGCACCGCCGCCGGTCACGCTCAGCGTGCGCGCGGTGCGGGTGCGCTGGCTCAGCGACACGTTGAGCACCAGCCGAACGCTGCGCTCGGCATTGGCCACGCCACGGCTGCGGATGAGCCCAAACGGGTCGGCGAGTTCGAGGCTCTCGCCAGGCGCCAGGCCCAGCACGGCGCGCGTGAACAGCACCCAGGTGTCGAGCTGGTCGAGCGCCAGGCCAAGCGCCGCATGGTCGATCCGAAGCAGGCCGGCACCGTGCACGTCGGCATTGGCATCGAGGACGAAATCGGCCTCGTAGAGCCCGTTGGCGCCGAGCGATTCGGCCACGAAGTGCAGCAGGTTGCCGCCTGGCGCAACGATCGCCGGCACGCGCAGTTCGCCCGGGCCCACGGGGCTGTCGTGGCGCTGCGAGCACATGGCGGTGGCACGCTCGACCGCCGCTTGCGGATCGGCACAGCGGATGCCGAGCGCGCACACCGAGGTGCCGTGCGCCTCGAAGCGGCTGCGCGCAAACGACGCCGGCTCGCCATTGACCAGCAGGTTGATCTCGCCCTGGCGGTACAGCGCCACGGCCTTCGAACGGTGGCGGCCGATGCGGCGAAAGCCGAGCTGCTCGAGCATCGCGCCGAGCGCGGGCGCGCCGTTCTCGTCGGTCGCGAACTCGATGAACGAGAAGCCCGACAGCGCGGGCGCCGGCGGCGGGCTGAAGAGCACCACGGCGGGCGCAACCGCCGGCGCGGCGGCCGTGGCAGGCGCGTCCGCGGCGAGCCGCCGCCGCGCTTCGCTCTCGAGGTAGAGCAGCGAGCGCATCGCGTCCACCGCGGTGCGGCGGTTCGGCGTCTCGCGGAACAGGTCGTTGAAGATCTCGAGCGACAGCGGCCCGGCATAGCCGGCGCGCAGCACCTGTTCGAAGAAGCCGATCACGTCGAGCTCGCCCTGCCCCGGAAACGCGCGGTGGTGGCGCGCCCACTGCAGCACGTCCATCGACAGCAGCGGCGCATCGGCCATCTGCAGAAAGAAGATCCGGTCGCCCGGGATGTCGGCGATGCCGTTGAAATCGTCCTTGAGCGACAGCGTATGGAAGCTGTCGAGGATCAGGCCCAGGTTCGGATGGCCGGCTTGCCGCACGATGTTCCAGGCCTGGCCATAGCGCGAGGTGAAACGGCCCCAGGCCAGCGCCTCGAAGCCCACCCGCAGCCCGCGGCGGGCGGCGCGTTCGGCCAGTTCATGCAACTGGGCCGCGGCCAGCGCAGGATCGTCGACGGCGAGCGGCGAGGTGTTGGAGCAGCACAGCATCAGCGGCGCGCCCATCGCCTGCATCAGGTCGAACTTGCGCTCGGCGCGTTCGAGGTTGCGCCGAAACTGGGCCTCGGGCATGGCCTCGAAGTCGCGGAACGGCTGGTACAGGTCGATCGACAGGCCGAGGTCCGCGGCGATGCGGCGCAATTCGGCGGCCGAGCCCCTGAAATTGACGAAGTCGCTCTCGAACAGCTCGATGCCGTCGAAGCCGGCGGCCGCAACGGCTTCGAGCTTCTGGCGAAGGGTGCCGCTGAGGGACACGGTGGCGATGGCGCGGTGCATGGGCCTGACTGTAGGAACCCCAGCCGCCGCCCACAATGCTTGGCGCACCAGAAATGTTCGATCATCGAACGCGAACGTTCATTCTTCGCGCGAAATAGGGGTTACACCTAGGAGCCACGCCCCGCCAGCAACCCGGTAGATCAGAGGCTGCGCCAGTAATCGATCAGCAACTGGCTGAACTCGACCGGGCGCTCGACCGCACTCAGGTGCGCCGCGTCGATGGTCGCGAGCCGCGCACCCGGGATCGCCGCCACCATGGCCTCCGACATCGCGAGCGGCGTGGCCTCGTCCTGCACGCCCGCGATCACCAGCGTGGGCACGGCGATGCGGCGGTTGCTCTCGCGGAAGTCGATCGCGGCCACGGCATTGCAGCTCTCGATGTAGCCCTGCGCGTCGGTGCGCACCAGTACGTCGTGGAGCGCCTGCGACGCGGCCTTGCCTTCGGCCGTGGTGACATAGCCCGGCGTGAGCCAGCGCGACACCGCGCCCTGCGCGATCGCCGCGACGCCCTTGGCGGCCACGGTTTCGACGCGCGCGCGCCACGGGCTCTGGTCTGCATAGTAGGCCGACGAGTTGGCGATCACCACACTGCGCAGCAGTTCGGGGTGCCGCACTGCGAGCGCCTGCGCGGCCATGCCGCCCATCGAGAGGCCGACGAAATGCACGGGCTCGCCGCCGGTCTCGCGCTGGATGAGCTCGGCGGCATCCTGCGCCAGGGTCTCGATGCCGAGCGCGCCCGGCACCACCTCGGAGCCGCCGTGGTTGCGGTGGTCGTAGCGGATCACGGTATGGCCGCGCGCGAGCTGCTCGGCCACGCCGTCCCACATGTGCAGGTCGCAGCCGAGCGCGTGGCTCAGCACGACGAAGGGGCCGCTGCCTTCTCGGCGCACGTTCAGACGGGTCATGGTGTTTCCTTCTCGATGAATGCTGTGGAGGGCGCGGCCCGATCGTTCACTTCGCCGCCGCTGGCGGCAGCAGGCCCTTCTCGCGCAGGATGCCGGTCGCGATGCCGAATGCATGGTTGGCCACCGGCACGCCGCAGTAGATGGCAGCCATCATGATGACTTCCTTGATGTCGTCGGGCGTGAGGCGCGATTCTTCGGGTCCGTCGAGCGCGGCGCGCACATGCATCGCGAACTCTTCGTAGGCATGGATGCCGAGCATCATCGACAGCACCATGAAGCGGCGCGTCTTGTCGCCCAGCGCGGGCCGGCCCCAGATGTCGTTCCATGCATGGCGCGTGATGAGCGCCTGGAACTCGGCGTTGAATTCGTTGCGGTTGGCGAGCGATCGGTCGACCCAGGCATCGCCCAGCACGCGGCGGCGGTTGACGAGGCCGGCTTCGTAGTCGTCGTGGCCGGTGCTCGGTGTTTCGGGTGCGGTCATGCGGAGAGTTCCTTGTCTGAGAGTTTGGCCCGGAGCGCCTTGGCCTCGGCCATTGCGACTTGCCCGGCTTGGACTGCAAGCGCGGGATCGAACCATTCGTCGGCGGCGTTGCGCGGCAGCTCGGCGCGCAGGCGGTCGATGTTGGCGCGCATGCGCGCGGCATCGACCTGCAGGCCCGGCAGCGCGCCGGCCATGGCGCGCACGCTGCCATGCGCCGACATCAGCAGCTGCGGCCATTCGGCCAGTTCGGCCTGCCAGGCGCCGAGCGCGCGCTCGTGCTGCTGCGGCATGGCGCCGAGCAAGGCGGCCACGCGCTGCGGCGCCCGGTGCGCGGCGGCGATGGCCACCATCGATGCCACGGGATTGCGCTTGTGCGGCATGGCCGACGAGCCGCCGCGGCCGGGCTCGCTCGGCTCGGTGACTTCGCCGACCTCGTACTGGCCGAGCAGCGCGATGTCGACCGCGATCTTGCCGAGGCTGCCGGTGACGAGGCCGAGCTCGCAGCCCAGCGCCACCCATTCGTCGCGCTGCGTGTGCCAGGTCGCGCCGGGGTCGCCGAGGCCGAGTTCCTTGGCCATGCGCGCGCGCACCGCGGCACCCTGCCCCTTCATCTGCGCCAGCGTGCCGACCGCACCGCCGAGCTGCACCTGCAGCGCGTGCTTCGCGGCCGCGCGCAGGCGGATGCGGCTGCGCACCAGCGGCGCCGCCCAGCCCGCGCACTTGAAGCCGAAGCTCGTGACCGAGGCCGGCTGCATCAGCGTGCGCGCGAGCATCGGCGTCTCGGCATGCACCACGGCCAGGCCGAGCAGCGCGTCAGCCGCCTTGGCCAGGTCGGCCTCGACCAGCGCCACGGATTCGCGCGTGACCAGCGCCATCGCGCTGTCGATCACATCCTGGCTGGTGCTGCCGAAATGCACGAACGGCGCGGCCTCTGCATTGAACAGGCCCACCGCCTCGCGCAGCGCCTTCACCAGCGGGATCGCCACGCTGCCCGCCCGGCCGCTCTCGCGCACGATCTTGGCCACGTCGAACAGCTCGACCTTGCAACTGCCCACGATGGAGTGCGCCGCGCTCTCGGGAATCAGCCCTTCGGCAGCCTGGGCGCGCGCGAGCGCGGCCTCGAAGCGCAGCATCGCGTCGACGAAGGCGCGGTCGCTGAACGCACCGAGCGTTTCGGATGTGGAAAGAAAACCTTCGAAGATACTCATGTCGATCGCTCAGTATTTCAATTGGGCCACGGCGCGCAGGTCGTCGGGCGACGCAGTGCCGAAGCCGAAGAACTCGAGGTAGGCCGGGATCATCTCGAACAGCATGTCGGTGCCGACCTGCACCGCGCAGCCCTTGGCCTGGGCGGCCTGCAGCAGCGGCGTGTATTCGGTCTTCATGACAACCTCGCCGACGAAGGTGCCGGGCGCGATGCGCTCGACATCGAAGGGCAACGGGTCGCCCTCGTTCATCCCGAGCGGCGTGGCATTGACGATCACGTCGAAGCCCGCCGGGTCCTTCGAGCCGGTCGCCACCTTCATCTGCGGGTAGTGCGCGTGCAGCCGGGCGGCCAGCGCCTGGGCCGCGGCATCGTTCATGTCGAACAGCATCAGTTCGGCCGCGCCGGCCGCGGCGATCGAGGCCGCAATGGCCGAACCCACGCCGCCCGCGCCCGACACCAGCACGCGCGTGCCCTTGAAGCGCCGGCCCTTGCGCTCGACGCCGCGCACGAAACCCGCGCCGTCGAACTGGTCGCCGAGCAGGCTGCCGTCGGGCCGCTTGAGGATCGCGTTGCAGGCGCCGGCCACGCGCGCCGTGGGCGTGGCCTCGTCGACCAGCCCCATGGTCGTGACCTTGTGCGGCATGGTGACCAGCGCGCCGCGGAGATTGCTGAACTTGAAGACCTGCGCCAGCGTGGCAGCGTAGTCCTCGGGCTTGACGCCCATTGGCACCACCACCGCGTCGATGCCCTGCCGCTCGAACCAGGGGTTGTAGATCATCGGCGCCTTGAAGGCCTCGGTGGGATAGCCCAGGTGGGCGATGAGCGTGGTCTTGCCGGAAATCATTCGGTGTCGTGTTTGTTGGAGCGTTGCGCGGACGTCAGGCGACGCTGGCCGAGTGATAGCGCAGGGGGTTGGCGATCTCGCCGTGCATCGCGGGCGGATAGATGATTTCGCGCAGGAAGCTGGCGTCGGCCTGCATCGCCTCGGCCGCATCGAGGTGCCCGAAGTAGCGAAAGTAATGCGGCATCTGCTGGATCAGCATCTCGAAGCCGGCCTGCGCATTGAGCCCGCGCGCGCGGGCCGCCTGCACCAGCGGCGTGGGCTGGTTGCGCAGCAGGATGTCGAACAGCGCCGCATGCGGCGCCATGCGCGACACGTCGACCGGCAGCGCATCGCCTTCCACCAGCCCGAGCGGCGTGGCGTTGATGACAAGGTCGTAGCCCTCGGGCGCATTGCTGTCGACCACCGTCACGCGCGCATCGAAGAAGGCATCGAGCTTGGCCGCCACGCCGGCGGCCTTGCCGGCCGAGGTGTCGTGAAAGGCGATGTGCTCGGCCCCGTCGACCGTGCCTCCCTCGGCCAGCGCGACGCCGATGGCCGCCGCGCTCACGCCCGCGCCGAGGATCAAAACGCGCTTGCCGCGAAACGGGATGTTGAAGTGATCGAGCGCGCCGAGCAGACCCTCGCCGTCGAACAGGTCGCCCTCGAGTTCGTTGTTCTCGATGCGGCGCACCACGTTCACCGAGCCCGCCACCCGGCCGAACAGCCCGCAGCCGTCGAGCAGGTCGACCGCCAGCGGCTTGTGCGGCGGCGCAAGCACCATGCCCAGCACGTTGCGCGCCAGGAACGCCGACTTGAAGAACACCGCGAAGTCGCGAAGCGGCACCTGCACGGGCAGCATCACCGCGTCGATGCCGAAGCGCTCGAAGGCCGCATTGAACATGCGCGGCAGCCGCACGTTGCGCACCGGGTCGCCCGGGATCAGGTAGGCCTGGGTCGCACCGTTGATGGATTGGCTCATGGGCAAGCTTTCGTTCGTCAATCGCCCTGCGAAGAGCGGATCGAAGGGTTTATAGCCCGATCGAGTTGTCCTTGCAGGTTGGAGCGGGCCGAATCGTACGATTGTCGAATTCAAATGATCGATGATCGATCAAATCAAGGGTTTTCACTAGATCGGAAGGTAGGTTGCATCGGTCGTGCGCAAGGCAAACTCCCGCGATGAGCAGCAGCAACAGCATCGGCCACAAGCACGACGACGCGGCGCCTCCCGCCGGCCTCGACAAGCGCGACTGGATCGCCGGGCTCGAGCGCGGCGTGAGCATCATCGAGGCCTTCGACGACGCGCATCCGCGCCTGACCGCCAGCCAGGCCGGCGAACGCACCGGCATGACGCGCACCGCGGCCCGGCGCTACCTGCTGACGCTGCAGCACATGGGCTACGTGGCGAGCGACGGCAAGCTGTTCTGGCTCACGCCGCGCGTGCTGCGGCTCGGCCAGTCGTACCTCGAATCGGCGCGGCTGCCGCGCGTGGTGCAGCCGTTTCTCCAGCGGGTCGCGGCCGGCACCCACGAGATCGCGTACCTCAGCGTGATGGACGGCGACGAGGTCGTCTACATCGCGCGCAACGGGCCCAACCGCAGCATGAGCACCGGCTACGTGCTCGGCGCGCGCGTGCCGGCGCAGGTCACGGCCTCGGGCATGCTGATGCTGGCGCTGCGCAGCGACGCCGAGCTCGACGAATGGCTGGCGACCCACCGGCTCACCGTGTTCACGTCACACACCATCGCCAGCATGGAGCGCATGAAGCTGGAGCTCGCGCGCATCCGGGCCCAGGGCTGGGCGATCTCGGAGCAGCAGCTCGACCTCAACTCGCGCGGGATCGCCGTGCCCCTGCGCGACCGGCACGGCATGCTGGTCGGTGCGCTCAACATCACGATGCCGATGGGGCACGAAAGCTCCGAAGACGCCGTGGCGCGCGTGCTGCCGGTGTTGCGCGAGACGGCGCAGGCGATGCGCAACCTGATCTAGGCAGATGCGAACGAGGCATGCGCCTCAGGCGGGCTCCAACAATCCGTGGTCCGTCGACCGGCCCTGGCGCGCCTGCGCGTCATCGTCCGCGGCCCGGTACTTCGCCCACGAGCCCGAGGGCCACTCGAACTCCTGCACGCCGGCATCGGTCGCCTGGCTGAACAGCGCCTGCGCGCTATCGTCGATCGTGCCTTCGAGGATCTGCGCACCGAAGATGGCAAAGCCGTGCAGATCGCTCGCAGCGCGAAACGGAAATGCGACCGTCACGGCCAGCGGCGCGGCGCCGTGGCAGCGCAGTTCGATCACGATGGCCTCGCTGTCGCGACCGTCCGGCAGCGTGACGAGGGCCTCGCGCGCGAAGGCGGCGACGAGTGCACCGTCGATCGGCGCCTCGAGCGCGGCCCTGCCCCGCCCAAGTGCGCTGCCGTCGGCACCGGCGGTGATCGCCTCGAAGTACGGGCGCGCGCCGTCGACGCCCGGCTGGAACAGTGTGGGCATCAGGTGTCTGCCTTCCGAGACCGTGTACATCGCATAGGACGCCAGCATGCCGAGACACCGCGCGGCCGTGATCCAGGCTATCGGGCCCGCATGGTCGAGCTGCGCCACACTGTCGGCCACGTACTCGGCGCAGGTGGGCGCCCGGGTCGCGCCGAACAGCTTGGCCTCGATCCAGCCGAACGGCAGCAGCACGACGCCCGCATCCTCGGCCATGGCCACGGTGGGCAAGACTGCGTGTCGCGGCACAGGCGCGCGCGCGCCGGGCGTGTGCTGCACGGGGTAGACCGTGTTGGGGTTGTCCTCGTGCCAGGCGATCCGCGCCCCGGTCTGCCGCGCGATGTACGCGACGAGGTAGAACGCGAGCAGCGCGCAGAAATTGTGGCCGCCTGGCAGTTCCAGGAACGACCCGCGGCGGGGGTTCAGCCGGGCCTTGACCTCGTCGAGCAGCAGGTCCATGCGCTCGAGGCTTGCCGGCGTGTAGTCCAGTCGCGCCTGCTGCAGCGCGTTCGGAAACACCCAGCCGCCGCCGGGCTCGATGCCCAGCGCATAGCAGTCCAGGAAATGTCGCGCGCTGTCGTTCATGTTGTTTTCTCCCCCTCGGTGGTCCACGGGATACAGCCATCTACAGGGCAACATGCGTGCCGAAGTCCCCAGCGCAGGTTCAAGCGCCAGAAATGAGTAATTTGGTTTTCAAAACAACCGGTCTTTGAACCATCGGGCGCGCCGGCAGTCCTGGAGGCCTCCACGGGGTTCCCGCGCGTTACCGGCCGGCGTTACGGTCTTGGGCGTAACGGTGGAGCCGGCTATCTCACGCTTGCGCCAACACGGCCTGCTCCAGCCGCATCGCCCGCCATGCGCAAAGGCTGCCCACCATTGCCAGCACAGCCGCAGCCGCGAACATCGCGCGATAGCCGAATTCCTGCGCCACCGCACCGCCCAGCAGCACGCCAAGGACGCCGCCGAAGCCGTAGCCGATCACCGTGAAAAGCGCCTGCCCGCGTCCGCGCAGCCGCCCCGGGAAGCGGCGCGACACGACCGCGATGCAGGTGGTGTGGTGCGCCGCGAAGCTCAGTGCATGCAGCCACTGGGCCACCACCAGCGCCGCAATCGATCCGCCGAGCCCGGCGGTGAGGCCCAGCCGCGCGACCGCCGCGATGCCGCACACGAGCATCCAGCGCGACATTGGCAGCAGGCCGATAAGGCGTCCCTGCAAGAAGAACCAGACGATCTCGGCCACCACCGACAGTGCCCACAGCAGGCCAATGGTGCCCTTGCCGTAGCCGAGCGAATCAAGGTAGAGCGAGAGGAACGCATACACCGAGAAATGCGACATCACCTGGAAGAAGAGCGATGCGAAGAACCAGCGCACCGCGGGAATGCGCAGCACCGGCCCGATGGGCTCCTTGGGCGCATCGTGGGCCGCCACGGGCTCGCGCACGTCGGGCAGCTTGAGCGTCGCGAGCAGCACCACGGCCAGCGTGCCGGCGGCCCAGGCCGGGAAATGCTTCATGCCGAAGCGCTCGAACCACTCGCCCGCGACGAACACCGTCACCAGGAAACCCGCCGACCCGCACAGCCGGATGCGGCCATAGCGCCCCCAGTCGCCCGCCACCAACTGCGCCATCGCCGCTTCGGTGAGCGACATCATCGAGCTGGTGTGCGTGAACATCACGAGCAGCACCAGCGCCAACCACCACGCACCGCCGTTCCACCAGAGACCGAACGAACTGGCGAGCGCCACCGCTGCGCTGAAGCGCAGCAGCATCACGCGATGCCCGGTGTGGTCGCTGAGCGCGCCCCAGGCATAGGGTGCGAACACGCGCGTGATCGACTGCACCGACGCCAGCAGGCTGATCGTGAAGATCGGCAGCCCCAGGTCCTGGAGCCACAGCGGCAAGTACGGATTGAAGAATCCGATGTGCGCGAAATAGCTGGCCGACAGGCCAGCGAACGCCAGCAGGTGGCCGCGCCCGGCGGCCGCTGACGCCGGCGTGGACACTAGAGGAACGAGGCCTTGGGTGATGCGGCCGCCGCGGCTTCGGCGGCGTCGGCCTGAGCCTGCTGCAGGTCGCCGCACTGCGCGCGATGGCGCAGCACATGCTCGATGACCACCAGCGCGAGCATCGCTTCGGCGATCGGCGTGGCCCGGATGCCCACGCAGGGATCGTGGCGGCCCTTGGTGACCACCTCGACCGGATTGTTGTGGATGTCGATCGACTGGCGCGGGCTGATGATCGAGCTCGTGGGCTTGATCGCGATGCTCACCTCGAGGTCTTGCCCCGAGCTGATGCCGCCAAGGATGCCGCCCGCATTGTTGGTGACGAAGCCGGTTGGGGTGATCGAGTCGCCGTGCGCGGTGCCGCGCTGCGTGACGCTGTCGAAACCGGCGCCGATCTCCACCGCCTTGACCGCGTTGATGCCCATCATCGCGTAGGCGATCTCGGCGTCGAGCTTGTCGAACAGCGGCTCGCCCAGCCCGACGGGCACGCCCGTCGCCGTGACACGCAGCCGCGCGCCGCAGGAGTCGCCGGCCTTTCGCAGGCGGTCCATGTAGGCCTCGAGCGCACTCACATCGGCGATGGGCGCGAAGAACGGGTTGTTCGGCACATGGTCCCAGCTCTCGAACGGAATCTCGATCTCGCCGATCTGTGTCATGCAGCCGCGAAACGCGATGCCGTGCCTCTCGGCCAGCCACTTCTTGGCGACCGCGCCGGCCGCGACCATGGGCGCAGTGAGCCGCGCCGACGAACGCCCGCCGCCGCGCGGATCGCGGATGCCGTATTTCTTCCAGTAGGTGTAGTCGGCATGGCCGGGACGAAACTGCTGCGCGATCTGGCCGTAGTCCTTGCTGCGCTGGTCGGTGTTCTGGATCAGCAGCGCGATCGGCGTGCCGGTGGTCTTGCCTTCGTAGACGCCGGACAGGATCTGCACCGCGTCGGGCTCGTTGCGCTGCGTGACGTGGCGGCTGGTGCCGGGGCGGCGGCGGTCGAGATCACCCTGGATGTCGGCCTCGCTGAGCGCCATGCCCGGCGGGCAGCCGTCGATCACGCAGCCGATGGCCGGGCCGTGCGACTCGCCGAAATTGGTGACCGCGAAGAGTGTTCCGAAGGTATTGCCGCTCATGGGGAACGATTATCCCCACAAAGCAACGGTCAATGCCGGGGCGGGGTCAGCCCGGCGTGTCCTCGGCGCGCCGCTCGAGTGCGCCCAGTTGCAGCTCGATGGCGAAGAGCCGCTCGTTGAGCACGGCCGTCTGCAGGCGTATCGCCTCGACGATGGCCCGGGCCTGCGGGTCGGTGGTGTTCTCGGCGAGTTCCGCCAGGTCGTGCAGCTTCTTGCGCAGTTCGTTGCTCATGGTGGGACTCCGGTCGTTGCGTCGTGGAGGTTCCAGTATGGGGCGTCCTCAGCGCTCCGGCAATGCGGCGGCGCCCGGGGGCTCGGACGCTGCAGCCTCGCTCGCCGGCCCCGCGCCGCGCAGCCTGAATGCCACCAGCCCTGACACCACCAGCAGCACGGCGGCGCAGATGCCGGCCGTGAGCCGCAGCCCGTGCACCAGCGCAGCGCGGCCCGCGTCGAGCAGCTCGGCGCCCGCACTGCCCGTGAGCTGGGCCGCGAGCGCCACCGTGCCGCCAAGGGTGCTGCGCGCGGCCTCGACCTCGGCTGCGCCCGCCAGGCCCGCAGGCACTGCATCGGCCATGGTGCCGCGGTAGATGGCCGCGCCGATGCTGCCCAGGATGGCAATGCCCAGCGCCCCGCCGAATTCGGAACTGGTCTCCGAAATGGCCGAGGCCACGCCCGCGCGCTCGGGCGGCGCGCTGCCCACGACCAGGTCGGTGGCCAACGTGAACACCGGCGCGAGGCCGAGCGAGGAAACGACGGCGCTTGCCACCAGCCAGGCCAGCCCGCCCTGCATCGGCAGCACCACCAGCATCGCGAAACCCAGCGCAGCCACGGCCAGTCCGCCACCCATCACATAGGCCGGGCGCATGCGCCGCACGAGCGCCGGCACCACCATCGAACCGACGATGAAGGCGCCCGCGCCCGGCACGCTCCACAAGCCCGCCTGCAACGGCGGCAGGCCCAGAACCAACTGCAGGTACTGGGCGTTGTAGAGGAACAGCCCGAACATCACGAAGCAGGCCAGCATGTAGGCCGCGAGCGAGACCGCGAAGGCCGGCAGCCGAAAGAGCTGCAGGTCGATCATCGGGTTCTCGAGCCGCTTCTGCCTGCGCGCGAAGACCCAGCCGAGCAGCGCGCCCACCGCGATCGCCGAAACCGACACCGCATCGGGCCCGTGCTCCGCGGTCTGCTTGATGCCGTAGATGGCCGCCAGCACCGCACCGAGCGACAGCGCCGCGCTGGCCAGATCGAGCCGCCCTGCATCGGGGTCGCGGTACTCGGGCAGCAGGATCGGGCCGAGTACCAGCAGCAGAGCCATCACGGGCACGCCGATGAGGAACACCGAGCCCCAAGGGAAGAACTGCAGCAGCACGCCGCCCAGCACCGGCCCGAGCACGGCACCGGCCGAGAAGCTCGATATCCACACGCCGATGGCCACAGTGCGCTGCGCCGGGTCGAGGAACATGTTGCGGATCAGCGAGAGCGTGGACGGCGCGAGCGTCGCGCCCGCCACGCCGAGCAGCGCCCGGGTTGCGATGAGCATGTTGGCACTGGTGGAGAATGCCGCCAGCACCGACGCGATGCCGAACGCCGCCGCGCCGATCAGGAGCAGCCGCCGGCGGCCGATGCGGTCGCCCAGCGTGCCCATGGTGACCAGCAGCCCCGCCACGAAGAAGCCGTAGATGTCGACGATCCACAGCAATTGCGCCGCGGTCGGCTTGAGTTCCTCGCTGATCGCGGGGATCGCGAGGTTCAGCACCGTGAGGTCCATCGAATAGAGCATGCACGGCAGCGCGATGACGGCCAGGCCGGTCCATTCGCGCGCCGTGGCACGTGGCGGGACGATGGCTGCAGTCATTCGCGGCCCAGCCATCCCTCGAGCTTGACGAGCGCGCCAGTCCAGCCATGGCTGTGTCCGTCGCGCGCGGCCTCGTCGAAGAACTGCTCGTGCAGCAGCACGAGTTCGCAGCCCGCGCCAACGGGCTCGATGCGCACCGTCACGCGCGACGCACGCTCGGGCGTGCTGCGCCAGGCCCAGCTGAAGACCAGCTTGCGGTTCGGCACGATCTCCAGGTAAGTGCCGCTCACCTCGTGTGTCTCGCCATCGGCCGCATGCATGCGCACGCGAAACCCTCCGCCGACACGCAGGTCGATCTCGGCCACCGGGACCTCGACGATTTCTTCAGGCCCGAACCAGGCCTTCAGCGCTTGCGGCTCGGTCCACGCGCGCCAGACTTTTTCGCAGGCGACAGGGTAGTGGCGGCGGAGCGTAAGCGAGGGGCGCTCGGTGCCGGAGGCGGTGTTGGGGGTGGCAGGTTTTTCCATTCGATCTCCTCTTGCTGGTAGAGAAAGCGCGCCAGTGCATCGAGTCGCCCGGTCCAGAATTTCTCGTAGCGCGACAACCACATGGCGGCCTCCTGCATGGGCTGCGGCGACAGTTCGCAGCGCACGATCCGGCCCGCCTTCGTGCGCGAGATGAGGCCGGCCTCCTCGAGCACGCGAAGGTGCTTCATGAAGCCGGTCAGCGACATGCCATGCGGCTCGGCGAGTTGGGTCACGCTGAGGCTGCACTCGCCCAGGGTCTCGAGCACGGCACGCCGTGTCGGGTCGGACAGTGCGGCGAACACTGCATCGAGCGTCGCCTGATCTTCTGAGTGAACCATGAGGTTAAGTATCGCGGCAGCGGCCGGCTGCGTCAAGCCGGTGGGCGCAGCGCGCTCAGGCGGACACCAGCACGCCGCTCACGAGCAGCACCGTGAACAATGCGGCCACCGCCCGCCATGAGACCGGGCGCGCCTCCACCCAGCGGTACAGCAGATGCGCGGCGGCCACCGACAGCGCGAAGGTCGCGGCGAGGCCGAGCGCATCGATCCAACCCGCGTGCGGCTCCATCCGCGCCACCAGGGCATTGGTTGCCAGCAGCACCGGAAAGTGGATCAGGAACAGCGAGTACGAAATGCGGCCCAGGCGCTGCAATGGCATGGCGAAGCCGGGCCGCCCTGCAAGCGCGAGCCAGCCACGGCGCTGCGCGATGGCGATCAGCATCGCGCTCGCGAGCGCCAGCGCGATGCGACTGCGCCAGTCGATCGCGAGCGCGGCGGCGCCGGTCAGCATGAGCAGCGCCACGGCGCCCTGCCAGGTGCTCGCACGCGTGGCGCGGCCGATCCAGAACACCAGCATGCCGAGCCCGTACGCGCCGAAGAAATAGAAGGCCGTGTCGTCGAGGTCGGCGTCGCAGTTGAAGAGCGCCAGCGATGCCACGGCGGCGGCGAGCACCAACGCGACCGGCGTCCAGCGCTCGCGCGCCGACACCGGCGCGTCCGCGGGTGCGCGCCGCCGCCATGCCGCGGGCAGGCCCATGAGCGCGAGCGCCAGCACGAACAGCTGGAAGTCGATCGCCACATACCAGACGCCGGTCGACAGCGACTCGTAGTCGAGCAGGTCCTGCAGCAGGAGCCCGTGCGCGAGCAGTTGGCCGAGGCTCGGCGCGGCCGGCACGTCCTCGTCGCCGAGCAGGGGCCGCACGAGCGCCGCCACGAGCACGCAGGCAGTGAGCGCGGCCAGGTAAGGCATGGCGAGGCGCCCGTAGCGCTGCCATATCCGCGCGGCCGGCGAGCGGTCGGCGCGCAGCACGCCGTCGGGCGCGAGGCTGGCCGCCGCGAGAAAGCCCGCAATCACGAGGAAGACCTGCACCGCGAGCCGTCCTTCTTCGGCCAGCCAGCCGAAGAAGGCCGGCGCAACGGCAAGAGCGCCGTCGGGCATCGCGCCGTAGCGCGACAGGTGGTGGCCGACGATCACCGCACAGGCGATGCCCTTGGCGATGTCGAGCAGCGGCATGCGCCCGCGCTCGGCGGGCGCCGCGGCGGGCCCTGGGCTCAAAGCGCGAGCCGCTGCCTTGCCTCTTGGTATTCGCGCTTGAGCTTCTCGATGTAGGCGGCGGCGCTCGACACCTCGGTGACGGCGCCGATGCCCTGGCCCGAGCCCCAGATATCTTTCCAGGCCTTGGCCTTGCTGCCCTCGCCGCCGCCGAAATTCATGGTCTTCACGTCGCCTTCGGGCAGGTTGGTCGGGTCCATGCCGGCCTTCACGATGCTCGGCGCCAGGTAGTTGCCGTGCACGCCGGTGAAGAGGTTCGAATAGACGATGTCGTCCGAGTTTCCGTCGACGATGGCCTGCTTGTAGTCGTCGCTCGCGCGCGCTTCCTCGGTGGCGATGAAGGCGGTGCCGATGTAGGCGAAGTCGGCGCCCATGGCCTGCGCCGCGAGCACGGCGCCGCCGGTGGCGATCGAGCCCGACAGCGCGATGGGGCCGTCGAACCACTGGCGGATCTCCTGCACCAGCGCGAACGGGCTCTTCACGCCCGCATGGCCGCCGGCGCCGGCCGCCACGGCGATGATGCCGTCGGCGCCCTTCTCGATCGCCTTCTGCGCGAACTTGTTGTTGATGATGTCGTGCAGCGTGACGCCACCGTAGCTGTGCACCGCGTCGTTCACGTCGGTGCGCGCGCCGAGCGAGGTGATGACGATCGGCACCTTGTACTTCACGACCATCTCCATGTCGTGCTCGAGCCGGTCATTGCTCTTGTGCACGATCTGGTTGATGGCGAACGGCGCGGCGGGCTTGTCGGGGTTGGCCTTGTTGTAGGCCGCGAGTTCCTCGGTGATCTCGGCCAGCCAGTCTTCGAGTTGCGCCGCGGGACGCGCATTGAGCGCCGGCATCGCGCCGACCACGCCGGCCTTGCATTGCGCGATCACGAGCTTGGGGTTGCTGATGATGAACAGCGGCGAGCCGATGATGGGCAGCGGAAGGTTCGCAAGGACGGGGGGCAGCTTCGACATGTCTTCTCCGGAATGGGGTTCGGCTTTATATAAGAGGAAGGCCTCGATCGCCCGTCAGCCAGGCGACACGGAGCCGGGATTCAGAAGGCTTCGAGCGCCAGCGCCGTCACGCTCTCGGCGCCCTCGACGATGCTGTCGCGCAGGCCGGGCGCCTTGGCGAGGATGTGCTCGGCATAGAAGCGCGCGGTCACGATCTTGGCCTGCATGAAGTCGACGTCGACGTTGCGCGAGGCCTGCTCCTCGGCAATGACCAGCGAGCGCGCGAGCTGCCAGCCGGCCACGAGATTGCCCGCGAGCATCAGGTACGGCACGCTGCCCGCGAACACCGCGTTGGGCGATGCCTTGGTGTGGCCGGCGACGAAGTCGACCACCTCGACGAAGGCTTCGCGCGCGGCCTTCAGGCGCTTGTGCACGGCCGCCGCCGCGGCGCTCTCGCGCTTGGCGAGCTCGGCCTCGGTCTTCTCGATCTGCGCGGCGATGGCACGGGCGGTCTGGCCGCCGTCGCGCGCGGTCTTGCGGCCCACGAGGTCGTTGGCCTGGATCGCGGTGGTGCCTTCGTAGATCGTGAGGATCTTCGCGTCGCGGTAGTACTGCGCGGCGCCGGTCTCCTCGATGAAGCCCATGCCGCCATGCACCTGCACGCCGAGCGAAGTGACCTCGAGGCTCATCTCGGTGCTGTAGCCTTTCACGAGCGGCACCATGAATTCGTAGAAGGCCTGGTTCTGCTTGCGCGCCTCGGCATCGGGGTGATGGTGCGCGGCGTCGTAGGCAGCTGCAGCCACCGCGGCCATCGCGCGGCAGCCTTCGGTGTAGGCGCGCATCGTCATGAGCATGCGCTTCACGTCGGGGTGGTGGATGATCGGCGCGCTGGCGTTCATCGAACCATCGACCGGGCGGCTCTGCACGCGGTCTTTCGCGTAGGCCACGGCATGCTGGTAGGCGCGCTCTGCGATGGCGATGCCCTGCATGCCGACCGCATAGCGGGCGGAGTTCATCATGATGAACATGTACTCGAGGCCGCGGTTCTCCTGGCCGACGAGATACCCGACGGCCCCCCCGTTGTCGCCGTACTGCAGCACGGCCGTTGGCGAGGCCTTGATGCCCATCTTGTGCTCGATGCTCACGCAGTGCACGTCGTTGCGCGCCCCGAGCGAGCCGTCCTTTTCGACCAGGAACTTCGGCACCACGAACAGGCTGATGCCCTTCACGCCCTCGGGCGCGCCGGTCACGCGCGCGAGCACGAGGTGCACGATGTTCTCGGCCATGTCGTGCTCGCCGTAGGTGATGAAGATCTTGGTGCCGAAGACCTTGTAGCTGCCATCGGGCTGCGGCTCGGCGCGGCTGCGCACCAGCGCGAGGTCGCTGCCGGCCTGCGGCTCGGTCAGGTTCATCGTGCCGGTCCACTGGCCGCTCACGAGCTTCTCGAGGTACACCGCCTTGAGTTCGTCCGAGCCCGCGGTCAGCAGCGCCTCGATGGCGCCGTCGCTCAGCAGCGGGCACAGCGCGAAGCTCATGTTGGCCGAGTTGAGCATCTCGCCGCAGGCTGCACCGATGGTCTTCGGCAGGCCTTGCCCGCCGAAGTCGGCCGGATGCTGCAGCCCCTGCCAGCCACCCGAGGCGTACTGCGCGAATGCTTCCTTGAAGCCCTTCGTGGTCGTCACGTCACCGTCCTTGAACGACGAGGGTTCGCGGTCGCCCACCACGTTCAGCGGCGCGACCACGTCCTGGTTGAAGCGCGCGCATTCCTCGAGCACGGCCTGCGCGGTTTCGAGGCCGGCATCCTCGAAGCCCGGCAGCCTGGCGATCTCGCCGATGTCGGCAAGGTGCTCGATGTCGAACAGCATGTCCTTGAGGGGGGCGATGTAGCTCATGGTCTTGTCTCCAGATGCGGCGGATACGGCGGATACGAAAAGGGCATCGCGAACGATGCCCTTCGGCTCAGTGCGGCAAGGCGATCAGAGCGCCTTGGTCAGTTCCGGCACGGCCGTGAACAGGTCGGCCACGAGGCCGTAATCGGCCACCGAGAAGATCGGCGCCTCTTCGTCCTTGTTGATCGCGACGATCACCTTCGAGTCCTTCATGCCGGCCAGGTGCTGGATCGCGCCCGAGATGCCCGCGGCGATGTAGAGCTGCGGTGCGACGATCTTGCCGGTCTGGCCCACCTGCCAGTCGTTCGGTGCGTAGCCCGCATCGACCGCGGCGCGGCTCGCGCCCAGGCCCGCGTTGAGCTTGTCGGCCAGCGGCGTCATGACTTCGGTGAACTTCTCGGCGCTGCCCAGTGCCCGGCCACCCGAGACGATGATCTTGGCGGCCGTGAGTTCGGGGCGGTCGCTCTTGGTGACCTCGCGGCCCACGAAGCTCGACTTGCCGCTGTCGGCCACGCCTTCGGCGGTTTCGACCGTCGCGCTGCCGCCGGTTGCTGCGGCGGCATCGAAGCCGGTCGTACGCACGGTGATCACCTTGGTGGCATCGCTGCTCTGCACGGTGGCGATGGCATTGCCGGCATAGATCGGGCGCTCGAAGGTGTCGGGGCTCTCGACCTTGGTGATGTCGGAGATCTGTGCCACGTCGAGCTTGGCGGCCACGCGCGGTGCGACGTTCTTGCCGTTGGCGGTCGAGGGGAACAGGATGTGGCTGTAGTTGCCCGCGATGGCGAGCACCTGCGCGGCCACGTTCTCGGCCAGGTTCTCGGCGAGCGACGGGCTGTCGGCCACGATGACCTTGGCCACGCCCGCGATCTGGGCGGCGGCCTTGCCGGCTTCGGCGGCATTGGCACCGGCGACGAGCACGTGCACGTCGCCGCCGCAGGCGAGGGCTGCGGTCACGGTGTTGAGGGTCGCGGGCTTGACGGTCGCGTGGTCGTGTTCGGCAATAACAAGTGCGGTCATTTTTTGTTCCTCCTCAGATCACTTTGGCTTCGTTCTTGAGCTTGTCCACCAGCGTGGCGACGTCGGGCACCTTGATGCCGGCGCCGCGCTTGGGCGGCTCGCTGACCTTGAGGGTCTTCAGGCGCGGCTTGACGTCGACGCCCAGGTCTTCGGGCTTGAAGGTGTCGAGTTGCTTCTTCTTGGCCTTCATGATGTTGGGCAGCGTGACGTAGCGCGGCTCGTTCAGGCGCAGGTCGGTGGTGATGACCGCCGGCAGGCTGAGCTGGATGGTTTCCAGGCCGCCGTCGACCTCGCGCGTCACGGTGGCCTTGCCGTCGGCCACTTCGACCTTCGAGGCGAAGGTGGCTTGCGGCAGGTCGGCGAGTGCGGCGAGCATCTGGCCGGTCTGGTTGGCGTCGTCGTCGATGGCCTGCTTGCCGAGGATGACGAGCTGCGGCTGTTCCTTGTCGATCAGCGCCTTGAGCAGCTTGGCCACGGCCAGCGGCTGGAGTTCTTCGGAGGTCTCGACCAGGATGCCGCGGTCGGCGCCGATGGCCATCGCGGTGCGCAGCGTTTCCTGGCATTTGGCATCGCCGCAGGAGACGGCGATCACTTCGGTGACCACGCCCTTCTCCTTGAGCCGCACGGCCTCTTCGACCGCGATCTCGTCGAAGGGGTTCATGCTCATCTTGACATTGGCAATATCGACACCGGTGCCGTCGCTCTTCACGCGCACCTTGACGTTGTAATCGACGACCCGTTTGACAGGCACTAGAACCTTCATTGACTTGACTCCATTGGGATTGCAAAAAGGGGGCTGCGAGAGCAACCGGTCATTCTAGAGTCCGGCCCCGGCCGGCTCCGCATTCGTCGCGATCAGTACTGCACTGCAGCAAAAAAGAACGGTCGTGCTTTTCGGTGATTATACGGCAGGGTCGGCGGGTGCCGAAAGGCCCGCCGGCATCGATTCCACGCGCAGCACGCGCTGCGGGTACGGAATGTCGATGCCCGCGGCACGCAGCCCTTCGAGGATCGCGATGTTGATCTCCGAGCGCACGTTGTCCTTGCCCTTGTCGGGGTCGGTGACCCAGAAGTTCAGCACGAACTCGAGCCCGTCGGGCGCGAAGCTGACCAGGTAGCTGACCGGCTCGGGATCGGTCATGACGCGCGGCTGGGCCCTGGCCGCGCCGGTCAAGATCGATTGCACCTGCGCCACGTCGCTCTCGTAGCCCACCACGATGCGCGTGGTGATGTTGAACTTGAGGTCGGCCATCGAGAGGTTCTCGACCCGGCTCGTGATGAGCGATTCGTTCGGCACGATGGCTTCGCGGCCGTTGCCCGCCCGGATCAGCGTGTAGCGCGTCTTGATGTCGGTGATGCGGCCCTCGAAGGTGTCGACCTTGACGTTATCGCCGATGCGGATCGAACGCTCGAGCAGGATCACGAAGCCGCTCACGTAGTTGGCCGCGAGCTTCTGCAGGCCGAAGCCCAGGCCCACGCCGAATGCGCCGCCGAGCACCGACAGCGCCGTGAGGTCGACACCCACCGCCGATAGCGCGAACAGCAGGCCCACCAGCAGCAGGAAGGCGCGCACCGCGTTCGAAGCCACCTTGCGCATCGACAGGTCGGTCACGGCCTCGCGCAGGATGCGCTTCTCGATGGTGGCGGCGATCCAGAGCGCGATCACCATCACCAACCCCGCCGAGAGCACGCCCTGCACGATGGTCTGCAGGCTCACGCGCGTCTTGCCGAAGGCCAGCGTGATCTCGTCGAGTTCGGCCAGAAGCGGCGGCAGCAGCCCGACGATCCAGAGGATCGCGGCGATCCAGGCCAGCCACGAGATCGTGCGCTCGACGAGCCGCACCAGGTGCGAGGTGGGAAACACCGCCCGCATCACGCGCGCGCACAGGCGGATCACCGCGAGCGACAGGAACACCGACACGCCAATGCGCAGCATCAGGACCGTCTGGTACTCGGCCACGGTGCGCCGAGCGAGCTCGGCGAACACCAGCGCGAGCAGCGGGAACAGCACGCCGTCGAAGATGCGCTCGCCGAACCAGATCGAGTCCTTGGGCTGGTCGCGGCCGAACCAGCGGCTCACCAGCCAGGCGAGCGCCACGCAGGCCACGAGCGCCGCGAGTTCGATGCCGATGCCGCGCGCGTCGACCAGGTTCAGCCGTTGTGTGAAGTCGTGGAAGTTCATGGACCGAGGCAAAAGGGCTTCGCGCCCACGCCGTGCGGGCGCTCAGAGACCCGCAAGCACTCGGATGTGGGCTTCGACGCTGCGCGCCAGCGCATCGAGGTTGTAGCCACCTTCGAGCATCGAGACGACGCGGCCCTGCGCATGGCGCCGGGCCACGTCCTGGATGCGCCTCGTGATCCAGCTGAAGTCGCTCTCGGTGAGCCCGAGCTGGCCCAGGTCGTCCTCGCGGTGGGCGTCGAAGCCCGCGCTCACGAACACCATCTGCGGCGCGAACTCCTCGAGCCGCGGCATCCAGAGCGCCTCGATCAGCTCGCGCACGTCCATGCCCTTGGTGTAGGCCGGAACCGGCAGGTTCAGCATGTTCGCGGCCGGTTGATTGGTGCCGCTGTAGGGGTAGAACGGATGCTGGAAGAAGCCCACCATCAGCACGCGCTCATCGTCCGAAAGGATGTTCTCGGTGCCGTTGCCGTGGTGCACGTCGAAGTCGACGATCGCCACGCGCTCGAGCCCGTGCACCTCGAGCGCATGCCGCGCCGCGATGGCCACGTTGTTCAGGAAGCAGAAGCCCATCGCCTGCTCGCGGCAGGCGTGGTGGCCCGGCGGGCGCACCGAGCAGAAGGCGTTCTCGATCTCGCCCGCGATCACCGCGTCGGTGGCGGCAATGGCAGCGCCCGCAGCGCGGCGCGCAGCCAGCAGCGTGTAGCGGTTCAGGATGGTGTCGGGGTCGAGCTGTGCGTGGCTGGGTCCGCCGGCTGGCTCGTCGGCCACGAGACGCTGGTGCAGCGACTCAAGGTATTCGAGGTGCGCTTCGCTGTGCGCCCGCGTGATCTGCGACAGCGTGGCGAGCGGCACCTCGCGGCGCTCGAGGGCATCGCCCACGCCGGTAGCGAGCAGCCGGTCCTCGATGGCATCGAGACGCTCGGGACATTCGGGATGGCCCCGGCCCATGTCGTGCTTCCAGCAATCGCGATGTGTGAAGTAGCCGGTCGTGCCCATGTGACTCTTTTGTTGCTGGACTTGTCTAGACCTCACACGGCATGGGGCCGCGCGGTCTTCGGGTATCGTTTGCATATGGATACAAATATGGACGTTGCCGCCAAACTTTCCACTTTGCTAAATCAGCTTAACACGGTGATTGTCGGCAAGGAGACCCAGGTGCGCGACTGCGTGGCGTGCCTGCTGGCGGGCGGCCACCTGCTGATCGAGGACGTGCCCGGGGTCGGAAAGACCACCCTCGCCCATGCGCTGTCGCACACCTTCGGGCTGCAGTTCTCGCGCGTGCAGTTCACCGCCGACCTGATGCCGGGCGACCTGTCGGGCGTCGCGATCTACGACCGCGGCCAGCAATCGTTCGTGTTCCATCCGGGCCCGATCTTCGCGCAGGTGCTGCTGGCCGACGAGATCAACCGCGCCAGTCCCAAGACCCAGAGCGCGCTGCTCGAGGCCATGGAAGAGAAGCAGGTCACGATCGAGGGCGAGACCCGACCGCTGCCCACGCCGTTCTTCGTGATCGCCACGCAGAACCCGCAGGACCAGCTCGGCACCTTTGCCCTGCCCGAATCGCAGCTCGACCGCTTCCTGATGCGCATCTCGCTCGGCTATCCCGACCGCGCCGCGGAGCGCGAACTGCTCGCGGGCGCCGACCGTCGCGAGATGCTCGCCACGCTGCCGGCGCTGCTCACGGCCGGCGAACTCACGGCCCTGCAGCAGCGCGTGCAGCAGGTGCATGCGGCCGAGCCGCTGCTGAACTACGTGCAGGACCTGATCGCCGCCACGCGGTCGGGCCGCTGGTTCCTGCAGGGCCTGTCGCCGCGCGCCGGCATCGCGGTGCTGCGCGCCGCCAAGGCGCAGGCGCTTCTGGCCAACCGCGACTACGTGGCGCCCGACGATGTGCAGTCGGTGCTGCCGCAGACCATTGCGCACCGCCTCACGCCCGTCGGCGACGCGGGCCGCGGCGCGGTCGAGCAGGTGCGCGCGATGATCGCCGACGTGCCGCTGCCCTAGGCTGGCGCCCTCATGATCGCGTCGCTCCGTTCGCGCATCGACGGCTGGTTCCTGTCGCGCCGGCCGCCCTCGGACACGCTCGAACTCACACAGCGCAACGTCTACATCGTGCCCACGCGCGCCGGCTGGACGCTGGCCGCCACGCTGCTGGTGCTGCTCGTGGCCTCGATCAACTACCAGCTCAACCTCGGCTACCTGCTGACCTTCCTGCTTGCGGGCAGCGTGGCCGTGGGCATGCATGTCTGCCACGCCACGCTGCGCGGGCTGGCGCTGCACCTGGCGCCGCCGGAGCCGCACTATGCGGGCGCGGCCGCCGTCTTCCGCGTGGTGCTGCACAACACGCGGCGCAGCGTGCGCTACGGCATCGGCATGGCGGTGCGCGGCAGCGGCCACTGGGCCTGGACCGACGTGCCGGCCGAAGGCAGCGCCACGGTCGAGATCGCGTTCCTGCCCGAGCGGCGCGGCCTGCATCCGGTGCCGCCGCTCACGGCCGAAACGCGCTTTCCGCTCGGCACCTTCCGCGTCTGGACGGTGTGGCGGCCGGCGGCGCAGATGCTGGTCTATCCGGCGCCCGAGGCGCATCCGCCGCCGCTGCCGCCCGCCGAGCCGCTCACCGGCGCGGCCGCGGTGTCGTCGGCGCTGCGCGCGCAGGCAGCCGGCGAGTACGACGGCCTGCGGGCCTACCAGCGCGGCGATCCGCTCAAGCTGGTGGTCTGGAAAAGGGCTGCCCGCGCACAGGCCACCGGCTCCGAAGAGCTCGTGAGCCGCGACCTGCAGCAGACGCAACGCGAAGAACTGTGGCTCGACGCGCAGGCTGCTGGTCTGGCCGACACCGAGGCCCGACTCTCGCGGCTGTGCGCCTGGGTGCTGATGGCCGAGCGGCTGGGCGTGGACTATGGCGTGCGCGTGGCGGGCCGCGTGGTGCAGCCCTCGCAGGGCGAAGCCCACCGCCGTGCCTGCCTGGAGGCACTGGCGCTATGTTGAAGAAACTCGCACGCGAACTGGCAGCCCTGCCGCGGGATGCCCGCGACACGCTGTTCCTGCTTGCGGTGATCGCGCTGATCGTCCTGCCGCAGGCCTCCAATCTGCCGTGGTGGTGCAGCGCCATCACCGCGATGGTGCTGGTGTGGCGCGGCATGCTCGCGGTCGAGGCCAAGCCGTTGCCCGGCAGATGGTGGCGCGTGGGCCTGCTGGTGCTCACGCTCGCGGCCACCTTCGCGACCCACCGCACGCTGCTCGGGCGCGATGCCGGCGTCACGCTGGTCGTGGTGCTGCTCGCGCTCAAGACGCTGGAGCTGCGCGCGCGCCGCGACGCCTTCGTGCTGTTCTTCCTGGGCTTCTTCGCGATGCTCACGAACTTCTTCTATTCGCAGTCGCTCGTGACCGCGTTCCTGATGCTGCTCGCGCTGCTCGGCCTGCTGACGGCGCTGGTCAACGCGCACATGCCCGTGGGTCGTCCGCCGTTGATGCAGGCGGCGCGCACCGCGGGCTGGATGGCGCTGGCCGGCGCGCCGATCATGCTCGCGCTGTTCATGCTGTTCCCGCGCTTCGCGCCGCTCTGGGGCACGCCGGGCGATGCCATGGTCGGCCGCACCGGCCTGTCGAACACCATGCGTGTGGGCACCATCGCGCAGCTCGCGCTCGACGACGGCATCGCGGCGCGCATTCGCTTCGACGATGGCCGCATCCCGCCGCAGAGCCAGCTCTATTTCCGCGGCCCGGTGCTGGCGCGCTTCGACGGCCGCGAATGGACCTCGCTGCCGGCCTGGCTGCGCGGCGCGCCGTCGCCTTCGAACCTGCGCACCCGCGGAGCGCCGGTGCGCTACGAAGTCACGCTCGAGCCCAACCACCGGCCGTGGCTGCTCACGCTGGATGCGGCAGCCACCGCGCCGGAACTGCCCGGCTTCGGCGTGACCGGCACGAGCGACCTGCAATGGCTCGCGAATCGCCCGGTTTCCGACCTGGTGCGCTACCGCGCCGAAAGCCACACTCAGTTCGAAAGCGGCCCGACGCGGCAAAGCGGCCTGCTGCAGGCCTATCTGGCGCTGCCGCCCGGAACCAATCCGCGCACCGCCGAACTGGCCGCCCAGATGCGCGCCGACCCGGCCCTGGCCGCCGCCGACACGCCGGCATTCGTGCGCGCCGCGCTGCAGCGGCTGCGCACGGGCGGCTACACCTACACCCTGGAGCCCGGCGTCTACGGCAGCGAGACGGCCGACGAGTTCTGGTTCGACCGCAAGCAGGGCTTCTGCGAGCACATCGCCTCGGCATTCGTGGTGCTGATGCGCGGCCTCGGCATTCCCGCACGCATCGTGACCGGCTACCAGGGCGGCGACTTCAACCGCATCGACGGCTACTGGATGGTGCGCCAGAGCGATGCGCATGCCTGGGCCGAGGTCTGGCAGGAAGGCACGGGCTGGGTGCGCGTCGACCCCACGGCGTCGGTGGCGCCGGGCCGGGTCGGACAGCTGCAGCGGCTGGTGCCGCAGCCAGGGCTGTTCGAGGGCGCGATCGGCGCCATGAGCCCGACGCTCGCCCAGACCGTGCGCGCCGCCTGGGAGGCGGTCAACAACGGCTGGAACCAGTGGGTACTCAACTACAGCCAGAGCCGGCAGCTCAATCTGCTGAAGAACCTCGGTTTCGACGCGCCGAGCCTCGCGGACCTGGCCTACGTGCTGCTCTGCCTGCTGGTGGGCGCGAGCCTGGCCGGCGCGGCATGGACGCTGTGGGAGCGCAGCCGGCACGACCCGTGGCTGCGGCTTCTCGGGCAGGCGCGCGCGCGGCTCGCCAAGGCGGGCCTGAAGGTGCTCGAGACCGCACCGCCCCGGCAGATCGCTCAGCAGGCGGAGGCGCGCTTCGGCCCGGCCGCAACAGCCGTGCGCGACTGGCTGCTGAAGCTCGAGGCGCAGCGCTATGCCAAGGCATCGGCCACGTCGGCTGCCTCGCTCGCGGCGCTGCGCGCCGAGTTCCGCCGCCTCGACTGGCCGTCAGCCCAGAACCGCCGCTGAAGCGCCCGCGGCAGCCGCGCCCGCGCGGACGGCACAATCGCTTCCATGCGATCTGTTCTTTCTGCGCCGTCGCGCGCCGCCACCCTCGCCCTGTTTGCCGCCTGCTGCGTCTGGCCCCTGGGCGCAGCGGCCCAGAAGGCCTCGTCCCAACGTGCGGTCAAGACCGTGACCGGCAGCACGCCCTATGCCACGCGCGACGACGCGATGCAGTTCGCCGACCAGGTGGCCGAGCGCCGCGGCCTCGACCGCGACTGGGTGCGCGCCACCATCGGCAGCGCGCGCTTCTTGCCGAACGTGCCGCGTCTGATGCTGCCGGGCCCGCCGGGCACGGTGAAGAACTGGCAGGCCTATCGCAGCCGCTTCATCGATGCCACCCGTATTGCCGCGGGCGTGCGCTTCTGGCAGGCCAATGCCGAGACGCTCGCGCGGGCCGAGGCGATGTACGGCGTGCCGCCCGAGATCATCGTGGGCATCGTCGGCGTCGAGACGATCTACGGCCGCAACATGGGTAACTTCCGCGTGATCGATGCGCTCGCGACGCTGTCCTTCGATTTTCCGCAGGGCCATCCGCGCGCGGCCGAGCGCGAGGCCTTCTTCCGCGGCGAGCTCGAGGCCTTTCTCGGCGACAACGGCCGCACCTCGCGCAATCCGCTGCTGCCCGTCGGCAGCTACGCGGGCGCCATGGGCATGCCGCAGTTCATGCCGAGCAGCATCGCGAAGTACGCGGTCGACTTCGACGCCGACGGCCGCATCGACCTGGTCGACAACCCGGTCGACGTGATCGGCTCGGTGGCCAACTACTTCAAGGCCTTCGGCTGGACACCCGGCATGCCGTCGACCTATGCGGTGCGCTTCGATGAAGCGCGCCTCAAGAAGGCGCTGCTGCTGGCGCCCGACATCAAGCCGACCTTCAGCGCCGACAGCTTCGTGGCTGCCGGCGCCGTGCCCGAGAGCGAGGGCCTCCGGCACCAGGGGCTGCTCGCGCTGATCGAACTGCAGAACGGCGCCAATGCCGAACCGACCTACGTGGCCGGCACGCAGAACTTCTACGTGATCACGCGCTACAACTGGAGCAGCTACTACGCGATGTCGGTGCTCGATCTCGGCCAGGAGATCAAGGCCGCGATGGCGCAATAGAACCATGTCGACGGCGACGCCGCTCGGGCCCGATGCGCTCTGCGACAACTGGCGCGCAGCGTGGCACGACGTGGGTGCGGCCGCCACCGACGACGCGCTGTGCCTTGCACTGCAGCGCTGCTACGCCGAGCCACAGCGCCACTACCACACCCTGCAGCACTTGGGCGAATGCCTGGCCTGGTTCGACCGCGAGAAGCAGCTGGCCGAACATCCGGGCGAAGTCGCGCTGGCGCTCTGGTTCCACGACGCAGTCTACGACGTGCATGCGCACGACAACGAAGCCCGGAGCGCCGACTGGGCACGCCGTGCGATGCGGGACGCCGGCGTTCCGGCGCCGGCCGCCGAGCGTGTGCACGCGCTCGTCATGGCCACCTGCCACGACGCGGTGCCCGAGGGCCGCGACGCTGAATTGCTGATCGACATCGACCTGTCGATCCTCGGTGCCGATCCGGTGCGCTTCGCCGAGTACGAGCGCCAGGTACACGCCGAATACGCGTTCGTGCCCGACGCGACGCGGCTGCCGCGGCGCCGCGCGATCCTGCAGCGCTTCCTCGACCGCGAAGCGATCTACGCCACGCCCCGCATGCACGCGCTGCTCGAGGCGCAGGCGCGTGCCAACCTGACGCGCTCGATCGCCGCGCTCAGCTGATCGGCACCAGCCGCCACCATTCGGAGCGTGCGGCCTCGCCGTTGCGCCCCTCCTCCACCACGCCGACGAGCAAGCCGGCGCTTCCCGCGCCGCACTGCGCAAGCTGCAGCGCGCGCTGCGGATCGCGGCACAGCGCAAAGCTCGCATCGCCCTGCCAGCCGAGGCAACGCCCGACCTCCGCGAGCATCAGCGCCGGCTGCCCCTGCATGAAGGTGAAAGGCATCAGCATGCCGGCATCGTGCTGCGCCAGCCCCGCATGCGTGGCGCTCCAGGCACCGCGCAGGCTGGCCACGCGCAGGCGTGTGCCGGCCGGCAGCACGGCCTCGCCGGCTTCATCGAGGCAGCGGCGCGCACCGTACATCGCCAGCTCGGTCCAGAGGCCGACGCGCCGCGGCCGGTAACCGAGCCGCTCGGCGAGCCGGTCGCGCCAGTCCTCGGGGGGCGCATCGGCACCCACGTGCGCGACGGTGCGCCAGGCCGGCTTCATGCGGCAGCGTCCGACAGCACCAGCGCGGCATGCCCGCCACCGAAGCCGACCACGTTGAGCAGCATGTGGCGCAGCCGCGCTGGTGCCTGCCCGGCCAGCGCGACACCGAGCCGATCGTCGATCGCGTGGGCCGCCGCGGGCCAGCAGCCGGCTTCGATGCAGGCCGCCAGCAGCGCCAGTTCGGCCGCGCCCGAGGCGCCGAGCGTGTGGCCGATCCACGCCTTGAGCGACACCAGCGGCGGCAGCGGCGCCGCGCCGAACACCTGCTTCAGCGCCTCGGCCTCGATGGCGTCGTTGACGGGGCTGCCCGCGGCCTGCACCTTGACCAGGTCGATGTCCGCTGGCCGAAGCCCGGCCTGCGCCAGCGCGCCCTCGCACATGGCGAGCACCGCGCCCGCTTCGGTGCCCGAGGGATTGCGCCCGTCCACCACGTTGGCGCCGCCGGCGATGCGCCAACGGCCCGCGCGCGACGCCGTGAGGCGCAGCGCGGCCACCGCCTCGCCGAGCACCAGCCCGTTGCGCCCGGCGCCGAAAGGCCGCGCCGCACCGTCGGGCGACAGCAGCTGCATCGCGCCAAAGCCCGCCAGCGTGAAGCGGTTGCCGAGCTCGGCGCCGACGACGAGCGCCTCGTGCGCCTCGCCGCTGCGGACCAGGTCGCATGCCGCGAGCACGGCATTGAAGGACGAGGTGCAGGCGGTGGACACGGTGAAGACCGGCCCCTGCCAATCGAGCGCGCCGGCGACGATGCCCGCGAAGTCCTGCAGGTCGCCGCCCAGGCGCAGGTCCTGCGGCGCCTGCTCCATCGCGCCGATGTCGAGCGACGACGAGGCGACGAAGAGCGGACCGCCGCGCGCGGCACCCAGGCCCGCTTCGGCCGCCACGCTGCGCACCGTGTGCACCAGACGCTGCTGCCAGTCGCCCTCGCCGCGCGGCAGGCGGTAGACCGGCCATTGCACGCCCGGTGACACCGCGACCGGTTCGGGCGCCATGGCGGCACCGCGTCCGATCGCTGCGACAGCCGACCGCAAGTCGGGCCCGAGCGCGCATGCGAGCCCCGTGCCCGCGAGGTACACGCCTGCGCCCGCACCGACGCTCATGCCTTGCCGGCCCGCACGAGGTGGTCGGCAAGGTGCGCGATCGACGCCAGCGCGCGGCGCGTTTCCTTGCTGTCGGGCATGCGCAGGCCAAAGCGCTGCTGCACCGTCATCGAGACCTGCAGCGCGTCGAGCGAGTCGAGGTCGAGGCGCGCGTCGGGGCCGAACAGCGGTTCGTCGTTGCCGAGCCCGCCCGGCGGCGCTTCCTTCTCGACGGCCTCGAGCACCATGGCCTTGAGGGTTGCGATGAATTCGGGGGAGATGGTGTCGGTCACGTTGCGGGTCTGCGAAAGAGGAAGACGGCGAGCACGAACATGGCGGCCGCGAAAAGCACCAGCCGGCCGACCTGCGGCAGCGTGTCGACCACGCCGCCGCCGCGCAGCAGCACGGTGAGCAGCGCCTCGAGGCCCCAGTTCATCGGCGACACCTCGACCAGCCGCTGCATGAAGCCGGGCATCACGAACTTCGGCACCATGATGCCGCCCGCGGCCGCCATCAGCACATTGACCATCGGCCCGACGGTCGCGGCCTGCGCATGGCTGCGCACCGCGCAGGCGATCGCGAGCGACAGGCTGACCGCGGCCAGGCTCACCGCCGCGAGCGCCACCGCCAGCGCGCCCCAGTGGATGCCCGCGAGCGACAGCGCATCGCCGCCGATCAGCGGCATCAGCCAGATGCCGGCTGCGAGCATCAAGAGCGCCTGCAGCGCATTCACGCCGAGGTAGGGCAGAGCCTTCGACGCCAGCAGCATGGCGCGCGAAACCCCGAGGCTGCGCAGCCGCCCGAGCGCGCCGGAACTGCGCTCCTGCACGAACAGGCTCGAGAGCGAGGCCACCACGAAGAACATGCCGAACACCAGCCAGGCCGGCACGTTCTGCTGCACCGACGTGGGCCGCGGCCCGCTGGTGGCATGGCGCTCGGCATGCACCAGCGCCTGGATCGATGCGCCGGCCGGCGGGCTGGCGGTGCCGGGCACCGCGAGCGCGAGCCGCGCCTTGAGCTCGCCCGAGGCGCCCACGAGTTCGGCACGCAGCGCATTGAACAGGTTGGCGTCGATGCCCGGCTCCGCGAGCAGGCGGATGTGCGCGCGGCGCGGCAGCGCGGCCGATTCGAGCTCGTCCGAGAGGCCAGGCTCCAGCACGATCACGTACTTGAGCGCGCCGCTCTTGAGCTGCGCCTGCCAGTCGGCGTCGAGCGCACGCGGTTCGCCGTGGCTGCGGGCCCAGATCTGCCGCAGCCACTGCGCGGGCGTGCCGCTGTCGCGCAGGTCGACCGCGTAGCTCAGCTCGGCCAGCGGCGCGCGGTAGATGTCTTTGAGCGTGAGCGACATCAGCACGATGAACACCATCGGAAGCAGGAACAGCGCCGCCAGCCCGTGCACGTCGCGCACGAGTGCGAGCAGTTCCTTTTTGATGAGTGCGATCAGCATCGAATCCTTCAATCGCGCAACGAGCGATGCGTGAGCGCCATGAAGAGCTGTTCGAGGTCGTGGCGGCCGAACTCGGCATGGCGCACCGCGATGCCTTCAGCCTCGAGCGCCGCGAGCACCGGGGCCGGGCCGACACCTTCGTTCAGGTGCACGCGCCAGTGCACGCCGCCCTCTTCCACCGTGCCGAAGCGCGAGAGCATCGCGGCATCGAGCCCGTCGGCGGCGAGCGTGAGCAGCATCGCGCTTTTGGAAAGCAGTGCGTCGAGCGAACCTTCGCGCAGCACGCGGCCGTGGTCGAGGATCGCGACGCGGTCGGCGATGGCCTCGATCTCTTCCATGTAGTGCGAGGCGTAGATCACGGCCGCGCCCTGCTGCGCCAGGCTCTTGATGGCATCGAGAATGAAGGCGCGCGACTGCGGATCGACGCCCACGGTGGGCTCGTCGAACAGCATCAGCTCGGGCTCGGGCAAGAGCGCGATCGCGAGATTGAGCCGGCGCTTGAGCCCGCCCGACAGGCGCTCGGCGCGCACGCCGGCAAACTGTTCGAGCTGCGCAAAGCCGATGCACTCGCCAATGCGCGTCTTGCGCCGGCCGCCCGACAGCCCGCCGGCCGCGGCAAAACAGGCCAGGTTCTCGGCCACAGTGAGCATCGGATAGAAGGCATGCTCCTGCGGCGCTACCGCGATGCGCGTGGGCGCGTTCGCACGAACCTGTGCCAGCGGCTGGCCATCGATGTGGATCTCGCCGGTCTGCACCTCGAGCGCGCCCGAGAGGTGGGAGATCAGCGTGGTCTTGCCGGCGCCGTTGGGGCCGAGCAGGCCCATGACCGAGCCCCGCGGCACCGTGAGCGAGACGTCCGCCAGCGCCGCCGCATCGCTGTGCGGATAGCGGTGGCCGAGGTGCTTCAGTTCGAGCATGTCGGGGGTCGTTTTTGACGCTGTTGTTCGGGGGGCGATCCCGCCGACGGTGGGCTCCCCTCCGCGAATGTCCCCCGGCCTGCGGCCTCCTCCTCTATTTCGCTGCGCAAGGCACCCCATCGACGTGATCGCTGCGCAGAGCGGTCGTTGATCGGCGATGCACAGCGAGCGTGTCCCGGTGCCCTGGGCACGCGCCCTGGACGGCAGCGCCCAAGACAAGGCCCGCGTCGAAAGGAAGGAAGAAACCCCATCTCAGGCCACCGCCGCCTTGAGGTCGCGAAAGAACGCTTCTTCCTCCTGCGACAGCGCACGCAACATCGAAGCGAGCCGCCCCGGATCGACCGCCTCGCGCCCCTTCACCATGCGCGCCGCCTTGAGCGCAAACGCGCGCCAGTTGTCGCCGATGGCGATCAGCCGCTCCGACATCTGCGTGAGCTGCGGCTTGCCGAGCAGTTCGGCAGCCTCCTGCAAAAAGGCCGCGTAGATGAACCGGAAGCCCGCACCGCCCGTGCCGATCTCTTCCTGCATGCGCACCACGTGGCCGATGAAGTCGACGCTGCGCGGATCGGTCGCGGCGAGCTTCTGCAGGCGTGCGGCCAGCATGCGCATGCCGCGCACGCCCACGATCGGAATCGGTGCGAGCATGGTGCGCACCGTCTTTCGGATCGCCTTCGTCACCGAGGCCGCATCGGGCGCCTTGCGCTCGATCGCCTGCGGGTAGTACATGAGCCCCTTGGGCGCGAGCACGCCCTTGGCGAAGCGGGCACGCGCAAGGTCGGCGCTGGCGCAGCGCACGGGTTCTTCGAACACCGGGTCGCTGATGAGGTAGTCGTCGCCGTCCTTGCCGTAGACCAGCAGGTTGTGCGCATTGAAGTGGAAGCGCATGTTGGGCGGAAAGTACGGCAGCCAGTAGACCGAGGTCTGCAGGCCCACCAGCTGGCCCCCGGCCAGCAGCGCGTCGAGCCGCTGCTCGCCGGCCTCGGCGCTGCGGAAGGTCTCGAAGCGAAAGCGTGCGGCCATCGGCGCCAGCAGGCCCTTGATGATGGCCTTGGGCGGCATGCGGTACGAGATCAGCGGCAGGCCCGACAGCTTGATGAACGGCAGGTATGCGAACGACAGCGCCGACGAGAGGCCGAACGCCATCGCCTCGGTCATCGGCGCGCCGTGGTGGCGCATCAGGCTCGAGATGACGCCGCTTTCGCAGTGCGCCGCTTGCTGGTGCGCGAAGTTCGTCGTCGTCATGGCAGGCTCCGCAAGGTGGCGATGGAAAGTCCCAGCGCCTCGGCGTAGCGCGCCAGCTGCCGCCCGGAAAGCGCCGCGAAGTGCCGCGGCTGCAGGTGGCGGCGCACGCGCCACTGCCAGAAGCCGCTGGTCTGCGAGAGCAGCGCCACGTCCATGCGGCGCGCGTACATCCAATATTCGAGCGGCGACGCGACCCCGGCCGCTACGCGCACCCTGGCGGCCTCGGCCTGCTCCACCAGCACGTCGACCGCATGGCTCGTGACGATCTCCTCCGCCTCCCACCCGCGTGAGCGCGTGGTGACCACGCGGCCCTGCGCATCACGCGCGTACATGAGCTTGGAATGCCCGTCGAGCGTGGCATTGCCCTCTTGCGGAACAGCGTCGAGGTCCATGGCGATTCCGGTCAGACGGCGGTCAGGTGGATGAAGCCGCTCGAGAAGCGGCCGCTCTCGGGCACGAACATCAGGAGCTTCTGCCCCGGCCGGATGCGGCCCGATCGGAACAGCTCGTCGAGCATGATGTATGGCGATGCCGATCCGGTGTTGCCCTTGGTCGCCAGGTTGGTGAACCAGCGCTCGCGCGGGATCGCGAAACCCAGGTTATCGAGGCACTGCGCCACCGGCTCGAAGAAGTAGCTCGACGAGAGATGCGGCAGGAACCAGTCGATCTCGCCCGCCTTCAGGCTGCGCTTGTCGATGAGGCCCGCGAGCGGCTCGCCGAGCGTGGCGCGCACGATGTTCTCGTTGAGCAGGCGCACGTCCTGCTTCACCGCGAAGGTGGATGCGTGCGCCCAGTCGCCCGGCGCGGTGTGCGCCCAGCCGTCGAGCCCGCCGCCGGCGTTCTTCTCGGCGCCCGCGTACATGCAGACCGGCAGTTCGTGCGCGGCCGAAGAGAGCTCGATCCAGTCCACGCGCAGCGACAGCGGCCCGCGCGGCTCGCGTTCGAGCAGCACCGCGCCCGCGCCGTCGGACAGCATCCAGCGCAGGAAGTCTTTCTCGAACGCGATCTCGGGCCGCTCCTCGAGCGCCGCGAGCTTGTGCGCGAGCTCGGCCTCGAAGCGGTCGCCGCGCATCACGGCAGAGGCCAGCTCCGAACCGGTGGCCACGGCACGCCGCGCATCGCCCGCGCGCACCGAGAGCCAGGCATGCTTGAACGCCGCGGCACCCGCCAGGCAGATGCCCGCGCAGGCCACCACCTCGAGCCGCGGCCAGCCGAGCTCGCCGTGCACCATCACCGCATGGTTGGGCATCAGCTGGTCGGGCAGCGAGGTGCCGGTGGCAAGGCAGTCCACGGGACCGATGTCGTCGCCGAGCGCCCGGATCGCGGCCGCCGTGAGCTGCGCATTGCTCATGGCGAGCCGGCCGGTGGCGCGGTCGATCGCGTAGTGGCGCGACTGGATGCCGTTGCTGCGAAGAATGAGCCGCCGTGCGCGCGATGCCTTGCCGCCGATGCGGCCGAGGACCTCTTCGATGTCTTCGTTGCCGACCGCGGAAAAAGGCAGGAAGGCGGCGGTGCGGGTCAGGAAGACTTCAATCGTCATAAAGCGGAACACGGTCCATGCCCGAGCCCGAGGGGTGTTCGAAATGGGCCGTCATTTTAGTGAGCCAGCGCCCGAACAGCGGCCGCAACAGGGCCTGGAGCGCCAGGCTCACCGGCACCACCGTGACGATCAGCGCCAGCAAGAAGAGCACATAGAGCAGCAGCAGCGGCTTGCGCTGCCAGGCGCCCGGCCGGCCCGCTGCCATGATCAGCCGCCCCCAGAGAAAGAAGCTGCGCGTGCCGGCCTTCTCGCTCGCGAGCAGCCGGGCATCGGCCTTGACAGCGCCCAGGCCCGCGAGCAGCGGCTCGGCCCCGCGCTCGAGGTCATGCAGGAGCGCATCACGCAGCGCACGGCCGAAACGGGCCGCGCCACGGACCTGCGCATCGCAGAGGCCGGCGTCGGGCATGCCCCAGAAGCCGCGCTTGCGGCCCCAGATCAGCCAGGCCGGCGTGGTGAAGAAGGTGGCGAGCGTCGGGCCGGGGTCGGTGAGAACCACGTTGTCGATCAGCCGCGCGCCGACGGCGCCGAGCAGGCCCTTGAGCTTTTCGTGCGCCATGAGCCACATGTTGCGGCAAGCGATCACCGTGACCACCGGCTTGCCGCTCAGCAGCCGGGCCGCGACCGGATGCTGGAGAAAGGCGACGACGGGCTGCGACGGCGCCAGGAACCACACCTGGTACGGCAGGATGACGAGGTCGAAATCTTCCTCGCCCGTGAGCGACAGCGGCGCCAGCGGCTGCGGCTTCAGGTGGGCCGATTCGGGAAAGGCATCGAAGAAGCGCAGGAACGGCCAAGGGAACGGAAATTCCGCCACGGGCCGCAGCACTTCGACATGCACCGAGATCCCGGGATCGGCCACGAGCGGCGCCACGATCTGCCCGGCAACGGCCGCGAGTTGACCCGTCTGCGAATACTGGACGACCAGGACGCGCTTCGGGCGCGCGGCGGGGATGGGGAGGCTTGAAGTCACTTGCTGGGCGAAACGAGGGCCGTCGAATGTAAGCGAAAGAGTGCAGTCGACGCATCTGCCAATGGTCATGGCGTCGCGTATGCCCCACGCGATAGGCTACGCCAAGCAAAAAAAAGGCCGCGCCCTTCGGCGCGGCCCGACGCGAAGCACCCGTGGAACCGGCTTCGCCGGGCCACCGGGTGCGCCCCCCCAGTGGGGGGAGGCGCCGCAGGCGCTTCGGGGGGCGTCCTGTTTCTAGCGGGCCTTGCCTTCCTTCCAGGCGGTCAGCAGCTTGCTGTATTCGATCGTTTCGCCCTTGGGCTTCTCGTTGGCCAGCTTCTTCCAGGGCGCATTCTTGTCGCTGAGCCACTTGTTCGGATCGCCCTTGGCGTTGAGCTTGGGTGCGCAATGCGCCATGCCGGCACGCTGCAGACGGGCCATTACGTTGTCCATCTCGTCGGCCAGGTTGTCCATCGCCTTCTGCGGGGTCTTCTCGCCCGTGACGGCCTCGGCCACGTTCTTCCACCAGAGCTGCGCCAGCTTCGGATAGTCGGGCACGTTGGTGCCGGTGGGCGTCCAGGCCACGCGCGCCGGGCTGCGGTAGAACTCGACCAGGCCGCCAAGCTTGGGCGCCATGTCGGTCATGGCCTTCGACTGGATGTCCGATTCGCGGATCGGGGTCAGGCCCACGATGGTCTTCTTGAGCGAGACGCTCTTGGACGTGACGAACTGCGCATAGAGCCAGGCCGCGGCGGTCTTGTTGGCGTCATGGCCGTTGAAGAACGACCACGAACCCACGTCCTGGTAGCCGTTCTGCATGCCCTGCTTCCAGTACGGGCCGTTCGGGCCGGGCGCCATGCGCCACTTGGGCGTGCCGTCCTCGTTGACCACGGGCAGGCCCTTCTTGGTCATGTCGGCGGTGAAGGCCGTGTACCAGAAGATCTGCTGCGCGATCTGGCCCTGCGCCGGCACCGGGCCCGACTCGCCGAAGGTCATGCCCATGGCTTCCTTGGGCGCGTACTTCTTCATCCAGTCGATGTACTTGGTGAGCGCGTACACGGCGGCCGGCGAATTGGTGGCGCCGCCGCGCGACACGGCCGCACCCACCGGCGTGCACTTGTCGTCGGCCACGCGGATGCCCCACTCGTCGATCGGCATGCCGTTGGGGTTGCCGACGTCGGCGGTGCCGGCCATCGAGAGCCAGGCGTCGGTGAAGCGCCAGCCGAGCGACGGGTCCTTCTTGCCGTAGTCCATGTGGCCGTAGATCGGCTTGCCGTCGATGGTCTTCACGTCGACGCTGAAGAACTCGGCGATGTCCTCGTAGGCGCTCCAGTTGAGCGGCACGCCCAGGTCGTAGCCATACTTGGCCTTGAACTTGGTCTTAAGGTCCTTGCGGTCGAACAGGTCGGCGCGGAACCAGTAGAGGTTGGCGAACTGCTGGTCGGGCAGCTGGTAGAGCTTGCCGTCGGGCGCGGTGGTGAACTTGGTGCCGATGAAGTCCTTGATGTCCAGGCCCGGATTGGTGAACTCCTTGCCCGCGCCGGCCATGTAGTCGGTCAGGTTCATCATCTTGCCGTAGCGGTAGTGCGTGCCGATCAGGTCGGAGTCGGAGATCCAGCCGTCGTAGATCGACCTGCCAGACTGCATCGAGGTCTGCAGCTTCTCGACCACGTCGCCTTCCTGGATCAAGTCGTGCTTCACCTTGATGCCAGTGATCTCCTCGAAGGCCTTGGCGAGCGTCTTCGATTCGTATTCGTGCGTGGTGATGGTCTCCGACACGACCGAGATCTCCTTCACGCCCTTCGCCTGCAGCTTCTTGGCCGCATCGATGAACCACTTCATCTCGGCGGTCTGCTGCTCCTTGCTGAGCGTGGAAGGCTGGAACTCGCTGTCGATCCACTTCTTCGCCTCGGGCTCTGCGGCCCCTGCACCGTGCGCGGCGCATAGCGCCGCTGCCATTGCCAATGCCGTATAGCGCATCTTCATGAATGTGTCTCCTCGGTTGAAGGCTTCCCCGGGTGTTTCGATCGCGGCTCCGGGGAGGCGGAGAGCCGGTCGCGTCTTTCCTTGAAGAAACTAGCCCTTGCGCATCACCAGCGCGAGGAGAAACATCGACAGCACGAAGCTGATCCAGATCGACGGCTCGGCCTCGAGGCTCAGCCATTCCTGGAACTTGCCCGCGAGGCCGATGAAGATCAGGTTGAGGTAGGCGGCCGAAAGCAGGCCGATGAAGAAGCGGTCGCCGCGCGTGGTGGCAATCGGCAGCCAGCCACGGCGCATGGTGGTGGGCGACTTGAGCTCCCACACGGTCATGCCGATCAGCATCAGCACGATGCAGGTGAAGAAAACGGCCACCGGGGTGGTCCAGACCATCCAGTCAAACATGTTGCCGCCCTCCTCTCAGACCCTGCCCATCGCAAAGCCTTTTGCGATGTAGTGGCGCACGAACCAGATCACGATGGCGCCCGGCACGATCGTCAGAACGCCAGCCGCCGCCAGCGTGGCCCAGTCCATGCCCGAGGCGCTCACCGTGCGCGTCATCGTCGCGACGATCGGCTTGGCATCCACGCTCGTGAGCGTGCGCGCGAGCAGCAGCTCGACCCAGCTGAACATGAAGCAGAAGAACGCCGCCACGCCGACGCCGGCCTTGATGAGCGGCAAGAAGATCTTGATGAAGAAGCGCGGGAACGAGTAGCCGTCGATGTAGGCGGTCTCGTCGATTTCGCGCGGAATGCCGCTCATGAAGCCTTCGAGGATCCACACGGCGAGCGGCACGTTGAACAGCAGGTGCGCGAGCGCCACGCCGAGGTGCGTGTCCATGAGGCCGACGGTGCTATAGAGCTGGAAGAACGGCAGCAGGAACACCGCGGGCGGCGTCATGCGGTTGGTCAGCAGCCAGAAGAAAACGTGCTTGTCGCCGAGGAACGAATAGCGCGAGAACGCATAGGCCGCGGGCAGCGCCACCGTGAGCGAGATGACGGTGTTGATCGCGACGTAGATCAGGCTGTTGATGTAGCCCGAGTACCACGACTCGTCGGTGAAGATGCGCGCGTAGTTGGCCCAGGTGAGCTCCTGCGGAAAGAACGAGAAGCTCGAGACGATCTCCTCGTTCGTCTTGAAGCTCATGTTGACCATCCAGTAGATGGGCAGCAGCGCGAACAGGATGTACAGCACCAGGAAGATGCTGCGCTTGCGGAACCGACGCTCGTTCATTTCTCCACCTCCACCGTCTGCGTACCCACGCGCTGCATCCAGTTGTAGAGCACGAAGCAGAACAGCAGGATGATCAGAAAGTAGATCAGCGAGAACGCCGCCGCCGGCCCGAGGTCGAACTGCCCCACCGCCTTCTGCGTGAGGTACTGGCTCAGGAAGGTCGTCGCATTGCCCGGTCCGCCGCCCGTCAGCACGAAGGGCTCCGTGTAGATCATGAAGCTGTCCATGAAGCGAAGCAGCACCGCGATCATCAGCACCCCGCGCATCTTCGGCAGCTGGATGTAGCGGAACACCGCGAACTTGCTCGCGCCGTCGATGCGCGCCGCCTGGTAGTAGGCATCGGGGATCGAGCGCAGGCCCGCAAAGCACAGCAGCGCCACCAGCGGCGTCCAGTGCCACACGTCCATCACCAGCACCGTGAGCCAGGCGTCGGTCGCACTGCCGGTGTAGTTGTAGTCCACGCCCAGCTTCTGCAACGCGTGGCCCAGCAGGCCGATGTCGGCGCGGCCGTAGATCTGCCAGATCGTGCCGACCACGTTCCAAGGGATCAATAGCGACAGCGCCACCACCACCAGCACCGCCGACGACTTCCAGCCCTTGGCCGGCATCGACAGCGCCAGGCAGATGCCCAGCGGAATCTCGACCAGCAGCACCGACAGCGAGAAGCCCAGCTGGCGCCAGAGCGCCTGGTGCAGCTCGTCGTCGCGCATCACCGAGGCGAACCACTCGGTGCCGACGAACACGCGCCGGTCGGGCGAGATGATGTCCTGCACCGAGTAGTTGACCACCGTCATCAGCGGCACGATGGCGGAGAAGGCCACGCACAGCAGCACCGGGAGCACGAGCCACCAGGCCTTCTGGTTCACGGGCTTGTTGGTGGCGTTCATGCCGTGCCCCCTGCGCCGGCCACCACCAGCTCCTCGTCCTTGTAGAAACAGGTGTGCGCATCGAGCACCCGCAGCCACACTGTCTCGCCGACCGCGGGCGGCACCTCGTCGGCATGCAGCCGCACCCTGACCAGGCTGCCGTCGACCTCCGCGCTCAGCATGGTGTGCGTGCCGACGTCCTGCGCCTGCGTCACCACCGCCGGCACCGCACCCGGCGCGCCCGCACTCGCGAGGCGAAGGTATTCGGGCCGGATGCCGATCTTGAGCATGCCCTGCGGCAGCGCGCGCGCCGGCGTAAGCCGGGTGCGGCCCACTTCGAGCGTGCCGTCCTCGCAGCGCGCCGCCAGGAAGTTCATGCCCGGCGATCCGATGAAGTGGCCCACGAAGGTGTGCGCCGGCCGTTCGAACAGTGCCTCGGCGCTGCCCACCTGCACGGCCTTGCCGCGCGTCATGACCACCACCTCCTCGGCGAAGGTGAGCGCCTCGACCTGGTCGTGCGTCACGTAGATCAGCGTGAGCTTGAGCTCGCGATGGATCTGCTTGAGCTTGCGCCGCAGCTGCCACTTGAGGTGCGGGTCGATCACCGTGAGCGGCTCGTCGAACAGCACCGCCGATACGTCGCTGCGCACCAGGCCGCGCCCGAGCGAGATCTTCTGCTTGGCATCGGCCGCGAGACCCGCCGCGCGCTGGTTGAGCTGGCCGCTCATGTCGAGCATCTCGGCGATCTCGCCGACGCGCTTCCGGATCTGGTCTTCGGGCACCTTGCGGTTGCGCAGCGGAAACGCCAGGTTCTCGGCCACGGTCATCGTGTCGTAGATCACCGGGAACTGGAACACCTGCGCGATGTTGCGCTCCTGCGGCGTGGCACGGGTCATGTCGCGCCCGTCGAACTGCACCGTGCCCTGCGACGGCGCCAGCAGGCCCGAGATGATGTTGAGCATGGTGGTCTTGCCGCAACCCGAGGGGCCGAGCAAGGCGTAGGCGCCGCCGTCGCGAAAGCTCATCTTGAGCGGCAGCAGCGCATAGTCGCTGTCCTGCGTGGGGCTCGGACGGTAGGCGTGCGCCAGGTCGAGGTCGATGCGTGCCATGACTAGTTTCCCCTGCGCCAGGCCGGCGCCAGCGCCAGCATCTCGCTGGCATCGAACACATAGGCTTGCGATGCGCTGAAGTACAGCGTGATCGACGTGCCGAGCTCGAAGCGGTGCACGCCCGTGAGCTGCGCCACCAGTTCGCCCACAGGCGTCTCGACGTGCACGAAGGTGTCCGAGCCCGAGATCTCGGCCAGTTCCACCTTGCCGGGCAAGGCGATGTCGCCCTCCCCCGCATCGACGTTCAGCGCGCTCGCACGCAGGCCCACCGTGACCGCGCCACCCGTGTCACCGGGCAGCGCCAGCGCGAGCGCCGGTCCGCCTTCGAGCTGCACCCGCCCGGCCGATGCCGTGGCGCGCAGCAGGTTCATCGGCGGATCGCTGAAGGCCCGCGCCACGCGCAGCGACTGCGGCGCATGGAATACCTCGGCCGTGGGGCCGTACTGCAGCAGCTCGCCGGCATCCATCACCGCGGTGTAGCCGCCCAGCAGCAGTGCCTCGCCGGGCTCGGTGGTGGCGTAGACCACCGTCGAATCACCGCTCGCAAAGAGCTGCGTGAGCTCTTCGCGCAGGCCTTCGCGCAGCTTGTAGTCGAGGTTCACCAGCGGCTCGTCGAGCAGCATCAGCGGCGCGTTCTTGGCCAGCGCGCGCGCCAGCGCCACGCGCTGCTGTTGCCCGCCCGAGAGCTCGGACGGATAGCGGTCGAGGAACATGCCGATCGACAGCCTGTCGGCCAGCGCCTTCACGCGCGCATCGATGTCCGGCTCGCCGCGCAGCTTCAGCGGCGAAGCGATGTTGTCGGCGACCGTGAGCGAGGGATAGTTGATGAACTGCTGGTAGACCATGGCCACGTTGCGCTCGCGCACCGGCATGCCGGTCACGTCCTTGCCGTCCACCAGCACCCGGCCGGTGCTCGGCGCATCGAGCCCGGCCATCAGCCGCATCAGGCTGGTCTTGCCGGCTTGCGTCGCGCCCAGCAGCACGGTGACCGCGCCGCTCTTCGGCGCGATGCTCTGCTCGTAGAGCCAGGTCTGCGCGCCGACCTTCTGGGTGACGCGCTCCAGAGTCAATTGCATCAGCGCTCCTGGTTGATGATGTTGTCGCTGGGGTGGGCGGCGTGCGCCTGCATCCACGCGGCCACTTGCGCGCGCTCGGCGGCGGTGTAGCGCAAGCCGAGCTTGGAGCGGCGCCAGAGCACGTCGTCCGCGCTGGTGGCCCACTCGTTCTGCTGAAGAAAATGCAGTTCGCGCGCATGGAGCCCCGGGGCCACGGCCTCGCCCATGTCGGCCATCGACTGCGCATCGCCCAGCAGGTCGGCCACGCGCGCGCCGTAGGCACGCGCCAGGCGCCGCGCGAGCGCTTTGTCGAGCCAGGCATGGCGGGCCTGCACCGCGGCCACGAAGCGCTCGAAGTCGTCGTCGGGCCGGGTCGCGGCGCCGATCCATGCCGAGAGGTCGCCGCCGGCGAGGAAAGCGCCTTCGGTCCAGGCCGCGCGCTTCGGGCCCGGCTCGCCGAGCATCCGGCCGACCTCGTCGGCCGCGTCCTCGGCCAGCTTGCGGAAGGTGGTGATCTTGCCGCCCCACACAGATAGCAGCGGCGCCGCGGCGGTGTTCGATTCGAGCATGTAGTCGCGCGTGACGGCCGACGGGTCGCCCGAGGCATCGTCGAGCAGCGGCCGCACGCCCGAATAGGTCCAGACCACGTCGGCCGGCACCACCGGCCGCTCGAAATACCGGCTCGCCTGCGTGCAGAGGTAGTCGATCTCGTCCTGCGAGATGCGCGCCGCGCCGGGATCGTCGGCGTTCAGCTCGATGTCGGTGGTGCCGATCAGCGTGAAGTCGTCCTGGTAGGGGATCGCGAAGATGATCCGCTTGTCGGGGTTCTGGAAGATGTAGGCATGGTCGTGCGCGAACAGGCGCTTCACCACGATGTGGCTGCCCTTGACGAGCCGCAGGTGGCGCGTGGCCAGGGCCTCGCCCTTGGCCGACTGCGCCACGCCGCGCAGGAACGATTCGGCCCACGGCCCCGCCGCGTTGACCACGGCGCGCGCGCGGACCACGCGGGTGGCGCCGCCCGCCACCTCAAGCGTCGCGGTCCAGCCTTCGGCGTCGCGCTGCGCGTGCGTGCAGCGCGTGCGCGTGAGCACCTCGGCGCCGTGCGCCCGCGCGTCCACCGCATTGAGCACCACCAGCCGCGCGTCGTCGACCCAGCCGTCCGAGTAGACGTAGCCGCGCTCGAACTGCCGCTTGAGCGGCTCGCCCGCCACGTGGCGGCGCAGGTCGATGCCGCGCGAGGCCGGCAGCACCTCGCGCTTGGCGAGGTGGTCGTACATGAACAGGCCGATGCGGATCATCCAGCCGGGCCGCATCGAGGGATCGTGCGGCATCACGAAGCGCAGCGGCCACATGATGTGAGGCGCGCTCTTGAGCAGCACCTCGCGCTCCTGCAGCGCCTTGCGCACCAGCGAGAACTCGTAGTACTCGAGGTAGCGCAGGCCGCCGTGGATCAGCTTGGTCGACGAGGACGAGGTGTGCGCCGCGAGATCGTCCTTCTCGCACAGCACCACGCGCCAGCCGCGGCCCGCGAGGTCGCGCGCGATGCCGCAGCCGTTGATGCCACCGCCGACGATCAGCACGTCGCATTCGGTGGTGGCCGGCGCCTTCGGGTCGGAGGACAAATCGCTCACTGAAAATGGCCCGTTCGAATCGTGACTTTGTTCACGGAAGGGCGCCATTGTATTTTCGCATCTTTTCATTTGGATTCCTTTCGACGCGATTTTCCTCCGAGTTTTCCCTTACAGGTATTCGTTTTCTTTCGTTTTAAAGTAGCCCGCCTGTACCCTCGGCGGCAGTCTCACTGCTTTCCGCGACCGTTCCGTGAATTCCAACCCACGCCAGATCAACCTCCTCGACACCGTGCGCACGCGCGGGTCCGTCACCGTCGAGCAGCTCGCCGACATGCTCGGCGTCACGTTGCAGACGGTGCGCCGCGACGTGCAGCGCCTCGCCGACCAGGGGCTGCTCACACGCTTTCACGGCGGCGTTCGGGTGCCGAGCTCCACCACCGAGAACATCGGCTACCAGCAGCGCGAAACGCTGAATGCCGAAGGCAAGGCGCGCATCGCGCGCCGCGTGGCCGAGCTGGTGCCCAATGACTGCTCGCTGATCCTCAACATCGGCACCACCACCGAGGCCATTGCCAAGGCGCTGCTGCGCCACACGGGGCTGCGCGTGATCACCAACAACCTCAACGTCGCGACGATCCTGAGCGGCAATGCGTCGTGCGAGGTGATCGTGGCAGGCGGCTCGGTGCGCCCGCGCGACCGCGCGGTCGTGGGCGAGGCCACCATCGATTTCATCCGCCAGTTCAAGGTCGACATCGCGCTGATCGGCGTGTCGAGCATCGAGTCGGACGGTTCGCTGCGCGACTTCGACCTGCGCGAGGTGAAGGTGGCGCAGACCATCATCGCGCAGGCGCGCGAGGTCTGGCTCGCGGCCGACGCGAGCAAGTTCAACCGGCCCGCAATGATCCAGCTCGGCACCCTGTCGCAGATCGACCGCCTGATCACCGACGCCGAGCCGCCGCCGCCCTTCGCCGACCTGCTGCAGGCCGCGCAGGTGCGCCTGGAGATCGCAAAATCATGAGGCCTCCCCGTCTGCCTCCCTCCCCTTTCGGGGGAGGGCCGGGGTGGGGGCACGACAGCACCCGGACAAGCGCGGCGCCCGAACGAACGCCGGCCCCCATCCCAACCTTCCCCCGGGAGGGGAAGGAGCAAGACAGAGGAAGATGAATCCATGACCACCTACCTGCTCGCCCTCGACCAGGGCACCTCCAGCTCCCGCAGCATCGTGTTCGACCGCGAAGGCCGCATCGTCGCGATCGCGCAGAAGGAGCTCACGCAGATCTATCCGCAGCCGGGCTGGGTCGAGCACGATCCCATGGAGATCTGGCGCAGCCAGCTCGCCACCGCGCGCGAGGTGCTCGCCAAGGCGAAGCTGCAGCCCGCCGACATCCATGCGATAGGCATCACCAACCAGCGCGAGACCACCCTGCTGTGGAACCGCAAGACCGGCCAGCCGGTGCACCATGCGATCGTCTGGCAGGACCGCCGCGCCGAGCCGCTGTGCGCGCAGCTGCGCGACGAAGGCATGGCCGACACCATCCAGCAGAAGACTGGCCTCGTGATCGACGCCTACTTCTCGGGCACCAAGCTGCGCTGGCTGCTCGACAACGTGCCCGGCGCGCGCGCGCAGGCCGAGCGCGGCGAGCTCGCCTTCGGCACCGTCGACAGCTGGCTCATCTGGCAGCTCACCGGCGGCAAGGTGCACGTGACCGACGTGACCAACGCCTCGCGCACCATGCTGTTCGACGTGCATCGCAACGAATGGGACGCGGAGCTGCTCGATGCGCTGCGCATCCCGGCCGCGCTGATGCCCGCGGTGCAGCCCTCGAGCTCGCACTTCGCCGACACCGATGCCGCGCTGCTCGGCCGCGCGCTGCCGATCGGCGGCGTTGCGGGCGACCAGCAGAGCGCCCTCTTCGGCCAGGCCTGCTTCGGGCCCGGCATGGCCAAGAACACCTACGGCACCGGCTGCTTCCTGCTGATGCACACGGGCGGCGAATTCCAGCCCTCGCACAACGGCCTGCTCGTGACCAGCGCCGCGCAAACAAATGCCATGCCCCAATACGCCATGGAAGGCAGCGTCTTTGTCGGCGGCGCCGTGGTGCAGTGGCTGCGCGACGGGCTGAAGGCCATCAAGGGCAGCGCCGAGGTGCAGTCGCTCGCGGAGAGCGTGCCCGATGCGGGCGGCGTGATGATGGTGCCGGCCTTCACCGGGCTCGGCGCGCCCTACTGGAATGCCGAGGCGCGCGGCACCATCACCGGCCTCACGCGCGGCACCACCGTGGCGCACATCGCACGCGCCGCGCTCGAGAGCATCGCCTACCAGAGCGCCGCACTGTTGCAGGCCATGAGCCGCGATGCGGTGGCAGCCGGCGGCACGCCGGTGGCCGAACTGCGCGTCGACGGCGGCGCCAGCGTGAACGACCTGCTGATGCAGTTCCAGGCCGACCTGCTGGGCATTCCGGTGGTGCGGCCCGAAGTGATCGAAACCACCGCGCTCGGCGCGGCGTACCTGGCCGGCCTGTCGACCGGCTTCTACAGCGACGTGCGCGCGCTGTCGAAGCTCTGGAAGATCGAACGGCGCTTCATGCCGACCATGGGCCGTGCCCAGGCCGAGGAGTCGATGGCGCGCTGGGAGCGCGCCGTACGGCAGGCCACGCAGGCGTAGCCGCTGCGCGTCGCGGCGCGGCGGCTACCAGCCCCAGAGCAGCTTGCGCGAGATCCACCCGGTGGCGCCGCTTTCGTGCTTCACCTTGATCCAGTTGCCGCGCCGCGCCAGCGTGCGCAGCACGTCGCCGTAGGCGGCCTTCATCTTGATCGCGCTCGTGGTGCTGGGCGAGCGGCGCAGGTTCGCGATCGCGACCTTAACCACGTGGTGCGGCGTCTTGTTGGTCATCGAGCGGAATACCCAGGCTTTGTCGCCCTCGAAGTCGCGCACATGGAGCCACGACCCCTTCCTGCCGATCACCCGGAACGGATAGCCTTTGCCGACGGTCCAGTGGGCCTCGTGGCGCTGGCCGGGGCCGGTGCGCATGTTCAGCGTCTTGACCGCGACGCTGACCATCTGCGGGGCGGCGAACGCGGCCGGCAGCAACATGCACGACAGTGCGAAGGCCAGCAGCAAGGCGGGAAGTCGGGTGAATCTCATGGAGAACGGGTTCCTTTTCTATGGGGTTGAAATGTCCGGCGGATGCCGGGCGAGCCCGTCTGGGCGCGCCAAGCCGAATAAGTTCCGCGGGGATATCCCTGAGTGGCCACGCCGCCGGACTTCATCAGGGACGCGCGGGGTGCCGCTATCATGGCGCGGCCTTCGGCAGCTACCCCGCATTCGACGATTGTCTCGCCCATGAACCGCATCCGCACGCCATCGCTGCCGGCCGCCTCCGCGCTGGTGCTGGCCGTGGCCTTCGCGGCCGGCTGCAGTCGTTATCCGAACCAGGACGCGCCCAGCGTGCGCCAGATGACAATGGCCGAGCACCTGAACGTGCTCAACGGCTATCTCGCACACGGCGGCAGGCCACGCCGGCTCGCGAGCCGCGACGAATGCCACCTCGTACTCAAGAAGACGCTCGACAGCGCCGCGGCAATGCAGCGCATCGTCATCCCGCTGCTCGAGACCAGCGTCGAGCTCGCCACCCGCCCGAGCGGCCAGGGGCTGCGCGTCAAGCTCACGCAGCAGGCCGAAGGCCAGCGCCAGGTGTGGTTGCGGCTGGACCTGGAGCACTGGGTCGATGCAGTCGCTTGGCGTTCGCATTTCCAGCAGTTGCAGTTGCATTGCCGGGACGTGCTGGGGAATGCGGAGTCCCACTGACATCGGCCGCCGCGCCGCATCGGACCGCGGACCTCAAGCGATCGCCAGCAGGTTCGCCAACGCCGGATTCCGGTTGCCCGCCATCCACGCCAGCCCGTGCTGCAAGGCACGCACCTTCGGCCGCAGCGGCCTGAGCACCACGCCGCCGAACTCCTCCAGCGCTTCCAGTTCGCGCGGAAGCACCGACACGCCCGCGCCCGCCGCGATCAGGCACAGCAGTACCTGCGACGCCTCGGATTCGCGCACCACGCGCGGCGTGAAGCCGGCACGCAGGCATTCCGCGTCCATGGCTTCGCGCAGGTGGAAGCCGCGGTTGGCCGGATAGCCCACGAAGGGCTCGCCGGCCAATGCCGCGAGCGAGACACTGCGGCGCCCGGCCAGCGGATGCGCTGCGGGCAGGAACAGGGCGAGTTCGCTGCGCGCGAAGGCGCGCGTCGCGATCCCGTCGCCGCCGAGCGGCAGAAAGCACAGCGCCGCATCCAGTGATCCGTTCAGCAGCGCCGCCTTGAGTGGGCCGGTGGCGAGCGGGCCCTCGATATCCAGCGCCACGCCGGGATGGCGTGCATGGAAGGCCTGCACCAGCCGGGGCAGCAGATGGTGGCTGGCGCGGCCGGTGAAGCCCAGGCGCAGGCGCCCGGTTTCGCCGCGGTGCGCCCGGCGGCTGGCCTCGGCGGCCTGCTCGAGCTGCGCGAACACGGGCTCGATGCCCTCGAGGAATGCGCGGCCGGCGGCGCTCAGCGACACCTGCCGCGTGTGGCGGTCGAACAGCCGCACGCCCAGTTCGCGCTCGAGTTCGAGGATGCGCTGGCTCAGTGGCGGCTGCGCCATGTGCAGTCGCTCGGCCGCGCGCGTGAAGCTCTGTTCCTGTGCCACGGCCATGAAGCCGCGCAGATGCCGAAGTTCCATCGAGAAGCCCTTCTCCGTATTCAGACTGACACGATATCAATAGCCGGTGTATTCGGTATTGGACATCTGAATGGCGAATTCCTAGCATGAAAGTACTACAGACGAGCAAAAGGATCAGCACGTGGAACTCGAACAACGCACCGCACTGGTGACCGGCGGCAACAGCGGCATCGGCCTCGGCATCGCACGGCGCCTGGCGCGCGGCGGTGCGCACCTGGTCGTGAACGGCATCGCGCCCGAGGCCGAAGGGCAGGACATCTGCAAGGCACTCGCGGCGGAATTCGGCGTGCGCGCCGACTACCTGCATGCCGACCTGCGCGACGCGGCGCAGATCGAACGGCTGATGGCGGCCGCCAGCGAACTCGGCGGCGGCGCGATCGACATCCTGGTCAACAACGCCGGCATGCAGCATGTGTCGCCGATCGAGCAGTTTCCGGTCTCGGCCTGGAACGACATGCTGGCCATCAACCTGTCGGCCAGTTTCCACACCATCCGACTGGCGCTGCCCGGCATGCGCGAGCGCGGCTGGGGCCGCATCGTGAACATCGCGTCGATCAGCGGTCTGCGCGGCCGGGCCGGCAAGTCGGCCTACAACGCCACCAAGCACGGCCTCATCGGGCTGAGCAAGGCAGTGGCATTGGAGGCCGCCGACACGCCGATCACCTGCAACGCGATCTGCCCGGGCTGGGCGCTCACCGCGCTGGTGCAGCGCCAGGTCGATGCACTGGCCGAGCGCGAGCACCTCGACGACGAGACCGCCGCACGCAAGCTGCTCGGGCTGCGCCAGCCCTCGGGTCGTTTCGTGACCATCGACCAGATCGCCTCGCTCGCCGCCTACTTGTGCTCGGACGATGCACAGGAAGTGCGCGGCGCAGCCTGGACCATCGACGGCGGCACCACGGCAGCCTGAACCGAAAAACAAGGGACACAACCATGACGACCATCGCGACACGCATTTCAACGCTCATCGCCGCCTGTGCGGCAGCCTTCACCCTCACGGCCCATGCGCAGGCCGACTATCCGAAGCAGCCGGTGAAGCTCATCGTGCCCTACTCGGCCGGCGGCGTGACCGACCAGATGGGCCGCGCGCTGGCCGAGCTCGCGGGCCCGCGGCTCGGCCAGCCGATGGTGATCGAGAACCGCCCGGGCGCCAACGGCACGCTGGGCGCGGTGCAGATGCTCTCCACCGATCCCGCGGGCTACACGCTCACGGCGGTGCCCGTGGGCGTGTTCCGGATGCCGCACATCACCGGTGCGCCCTACGACCCGCTCAAGGACCTGACCTACCTCGCGGTGCTCGGCGGGTTCAACTACTACATCGCGGTCGCGGCCGACTCGCCGTGGAAGTCGGTGGCCGACATGGTGGCGCAGGCCAAGCGGCCCGATTCCAAGGTTTCCTATGGTTCGCCGGGCAACTACAGCAGCCAGCACATCGGCATGGCGCAGCTCGGCGACAAGAGCGGCGCACGCTGGGTGCACGTGCCGTACAAGGGCGACGCGGGCACCATCTCGGCGCTCTTGGGCGGCCATGTGCAGGTCATCGTGAGCTCGAGCACGCTGCTGCCCTACGTGCAGTCCGGGCGCATCCGCGTGCTGGCCACGCTCGGCGAAACGCGCTCCAAGGACCTGCCCGACGCACCCACGCTGAAGGAGCTGGGCTACCCCATCGTGCATGCCTCGCCCGTGGGCATCGCCGGCCCCAAGGGCATGGACCCGGCAGTGGTGGCCAAGCTCGACGCGGTCTTCAAGGCCGTCTACGACGACCCTTCATTCCAGGCTACGCTCGCGCGCCTCGGCATGTCGCCGATCTACATGGACCACAAGGCCTACACGCGCTATGCGCGCGAAACCTTCGTGGGCGACAAGGACGCGCTGAAGGCGATGGTGACGAAGGTCAAGTAACCCGCCCGCCGCGGCCCGCGCAGCTGCGCGCGGCCACTACAGCTTCGACGGCAGCCAGGTCGCGAGCGCCGGCCACATGTAGATCACCCAGGCCAGCACGAGGATCATCACCCAGTAGGGCGCGACGCCCATGAATATCTCGCGCACCGTGACCTCCTTGTCGGGCACCGCGGCCTTCACCACGAACACACTCATGCCGAACGGCGGGGTCAGCACGCCGGCCTCGATCACGAGGATGCCGATCAGCGCGAACACGATCGGATCGAAGCCCAGTGCCATGCCGATCGGCCAGAAGATCGGTACCGTCAGCAGCATGATCGAGATGCTGTCGATGAAGCTGCCGAGGATGAACCACACGGCCACGATGAAGAGCATCGTGCCGACCGGCCCGAGGCCCCACGACTGCAGCAACGCCTCGACCTCCTGCGGCAGGCCGTTGAGCGCCACCAGCTTGCTGAACATCATGGCGGTGAGCAGCAGCAGCATGATCGGCGTCACCGTGCGGCCCGCCTCCATGAACGCATCGCGTATGCCCTGCCAACGCATGCCCTTGGCCCAGGCCACGACGAGCGCGCCGACCATGCCGACGGCGCTGCCCTCGGTGGGCGTGAAGAAACCGAACCAGATGCCGCCCAGCGTCAGCAGGATCAGCAGGCCGACGTAGAGCGCGCCGAGCGATTCGCTGCGCAGCGGCGCCTCGGCGGCGCCCTCGGCTTCGGGCGCCGACGCAGGCCTGAGCCATGCGAACACGGCGCAGTACAGCGCGTACATGCTTGCGAGCACCAGCCCCGGCAGCACGCCCGCGGCGAACAGCTTGCCGACCGACTGCTCGGTCAGGATGGCCCAGACGATCATGAACACCGACGGCGGAATCAGCAGGCCCAGCACCGAGCTGCCCGCGATACAGCCGGTAGCGAAGCTGCGGCTGTAGCGGTTGGCGCGCATGACCGGATAGGCCACGTGGCTGAACGCCGCAGCGGCAGCCACGCCCACGCCGGTGACCGCCGCGAACACCGCGTTGCCGCCGACCGTGGCCACGGCCAGCCGGCCGGGCACGCCACGAAGGCGCCGGTTGACCACGTTGAACAGGTCGTGCGCCGCGCCCGAATGCGCGATCAGCATGCCCATCACGGTGAAGCAGGGAATGACCACGAAGTTGTAGTCCTTGATGCCGCCGATGGCGGTCTGTCCGACCAGGTCCATGGCGGGCCACAGGCCGCCCAGCGCAATGCACAGGCCGAAGAGCGCGCTGCCCGCGAAGGCGAACACCACCGGCACGCCGGCCAGCACGAGCACGGCGAGCACCAGCACGGCCGCCCAGGTTTCGAGAAACATGTGGAGATTCCTAGTGGTTGGAGGCGCTCGGGCGGTCATCGCGTCCACGCAATGCCTCCACCACGAACCCGATGCACACGGCGGCGCCGACGATCCACAGCACCAGCGTGGCAAAGCGAAGCGGCGATGCCGGCAGGCGGAATGCGTCGTTGCCATAGAACTCGGCGCTGTGCCAACCCTCGACCGCAGGCTCCCAGCCCGCCAGCACGAACACCGCGAACACCGCGGCGCCCACGGCCCAGGCCAGCGCCGACATCGCGCTGCGCACGGCCGTCGGCACCCGGTCCAGGAAGAAGGTCACGCGCAGCAGCTTGCCTTCGCGCATGGCGTGCGGCGCCTGCAGGAAGGTCAGCAACACCAACCCCGCGCCGGTGAGTTCGGCGGTGCCGGCAAAGGGCCGGTTGAACAGCAAGCGCCCGAGCACGTCGTAGCAGATGACCGCGACCATGGCCACGAGCAGCGCCGCGCCCAGGGCGTGAAAGCCGAGCAGGGCCCGGTCGAACCAAGTCTTCATGTGTGATCCTTTTCGGAGGGAAGGAGAAACCAGGCCGCGCATCCTGCCGCCACCAGCACCGCGGCCATGAGCACCACCGAGGGGTGCGCCGACAGCGGCAGCGCGCCGGCGATCCATGCGCTGAGGGCACCGGTGCACATGTGCACCGTGCCGATCCCCGCCGTGGCGAGCCCTGCCTGTTGCGGCATCTTCTGCAGCACCAGTGCGAAGGCCGCGGGAAACACCACGCCATGGCCGATGGCGCACAGCGTGAGCGCCGCGGCCCAGAGCCACAGCGCCGGCCACCACAGCGTGGCAACCAGCAGCGCGATGCCCGCGGCCACGATGCCGAGCCCGTGCGCCATGTGCACGTCGCCCGGCACCGCAGCGCGGCGGCGCACCCACTGGTTGCCGAGCGCGAAGCCGAGGTAGGTTCCGCCCAGCACGACCGCGATCAGCCCCGGCCCGGCACCGGTTGCGGCGTGCAGCGCCGCCGGGCCCGCGGCCGCGACGATGAAGAACGGCGCCGCGGCACCGGCCAGCGCAAGGCTGGTGCGCCGCACGATGGGCTGCCGCACAAGCCCACTCCAGGCCGCGAAGTCGGGCGCGCCCGTGATGGCGGGCCGCGTCTCCCGGTGCAGCCGCCAGGCCACAGCCAGCGCGCACAGCACCAGCAGCGCCAGCAGCACCATCGGGGCGCGCCACGACCAGGCATCGGCCAGCAGCCAGGCCAGCGGCGGCGTCACGGCGGGCGCCATGGCGAACACCATTGCCAGCACCGCCATGCTGCGCTGCAGTTCGGCGCCCTGGTACAGGTCGCGCAGGCAGGTGCGCGGCACCACGAGGCAGGCGGCGAGCCCCAGCCCCGTGATGAAACGGCCCACCAGCAGCATGCCGCCATCGCCCGCCGCCGCAGCCAGAAGCGCCCCGGCGCCGGCCAGCGCGAGGCCGGCCAGCATGGCGGCACGGCGGCCCCAGCGATCCGCGGCATAGCCCGCCGCTGGCTGCCCGAGGCCCAGCCCCAGCGTATAGAGCGCCACGACCGCCGCCCGGCCGCCGTCGTCCATCGGCCCCGCGGACGCGAAAGCCGGCTGTAGCCCCACCGCGACGTTGAGCCCGAAAGGCGACAGGCTCGCGATACCCACCAGGTAGGCGAGCGCTGGCGGCACCGGGAGTGCGCGGTCAGCGGCAAGACGGGCCGGGGTGGTCATGCGAAGGGCAACGGCGCGCGTGGGTTCGAGGTGTCGAAGCGTCAGAGCGGATACGCGAACGGCAGCGTGTAGCCGGCCTCACCGAGGAAGCGCACGTAGGTCTTCATCACCTCGGTGGCGGGCTGCCCCTTGGCGTCGAGTTCCTTCGCGGCGCTGGCGGGCATGTCCTTCACGAGCTGGGCCCAGCGCGCGCGCTCCGCCACGCTGAGCGTGTTGACCTTCACGCCCTCCTTCACGATGCGTGCCTCCGTGTCGAGGTCGCGCTGCTTGCTCTGCTCGGCAACGCGCACCGTCGCTTCGTCCGCCACCTGGTCGATGATCGCCACGACCTCCTTCGGCAGCTTGGTCCGCGTGTCCAGGTTCATGAACGCGGCGAGCGTGCTGTACGAGCCGAAGCCGGTCTTGGTCCAGACCTTGGCCACCTCGCGCAGCTTGAACGCCTCCATGCCCGAGATCCAGAAAAGGCTGCCCTCGGCCAGGCCGTTCTGGATCGCCTGGTAGTGGTCGCCGATGCCCAGCGTCACCGGCACCGCGCCGGTCGGAATGAACAGCGGCGCATTGGTTCCCGACATCGCGATGCGCTTGCCGCGCAGGTCTTCGTGGCGCTGGACCTCGAAGGTGGTGGCGACGCTGTAGGCCTCAGTCACCATCTGCGCGAGGATGTGCGCGTTGTAGGGCTTCATGCTGGCCTGCAGCGCGGGCACTTCCTTCAGCATGCGGCTCGCGACCTTCTGCTGCAGCACCGGATCGTCGGAGGTGAACGGCATGTAGGCGCTGTAGTTCATGAGGCCCGCGCGCGACTGCTCGAAGCCGATCGGCGACAGCGCAATGTCGAGCGAGCCCTTCTGCACCGCCTCGATGCCGCCGTCGACCTTGGCGACGCTGCCGCCCCAGGCCTTGATGAAGCGGATGCGGTGGCCGGTCTTCTCCTTCACGCGCTTGGCGACCTCATCGGCGAAGAAGGTGTCGAACACCTTGACGTAGGTGGTGCCGGTGGTGTGGCCGCCGCCCATGCGCAGCGTGTAGTTGTCGGCGCTGGCCGTGCCGGCGATGGCTGCGAAAGCCGCAGCGGCAAGAAGTGATGTCGTCATTTTCATTTGTCGTCTCCTGTATTTTTGCTGGGATCGTCCGCGCGCCCGCTCATTCGAACGCCAGGTCGAGCAGCAGGCTCTCGTAGCGTTCGGGGTTCAGCACGTGGGGATAGTGGCCGCCGGTGGGAAGGCGCACATGGTGGGCCTTCGGGTAGCGCGCGCGCAGCCGGTCGCGCGCAGCGGCCGGGATCAGCGGGTCGTCCTCGCAGTCGAGGATCGTCACCTCCGACTCGGCCAACGGCAGCGGCGGGCAGGCGCGTGCCTGCGTCACGCCGAGAAAGCGCGCATGCAGGTTCTCCGGCGACTGGCGCTCGGTCAGCATCTGCAGCTGCAACTGCTGCAGCGGCGACACCGGCATGGCACGCACGCGCTCCACCCAGGTGGCATGCAGGTCCTGCGGCGCGACGTCGCGCACCCAGGCGGGCGCGAACATCGGGTTGGCCGCCAGGTCGCTCGAATCGGTGAAGCCGTTGCCGATAACGAGCTTGCGCACCTGCTCGGGATGGCGCAGCGCAAAGTACTGCGCCCACCAGGCGGCGAACGAGGAACCCACCACCACCGCCGGCGGCAGGCCCAGGTGTTCGCAGACGGCCTTGAGCCCGTCGCTGAGCTCCTCGGCGCTCGCTACCGCCGGGTAGGTCACGGCGAGCAGCCGCAGCCGCTCGCCGAGCGACAGCAGGGTGCGCACGAACATCGCGGCGTCGCCGACCGAGCCCGGCAGCAAGACGACGGCCGGGCCGTGCCCCGCCGTGTCGAGCCAGCGCCAGGTGTGGCCGTTGGCGTCCGCCAGCGACGACCAGGCGTAGCGGCTCTCTAGCCTGTGGATCAGCTCGCGCATCGCTCAGTACTTTCCGTCGGGCGTCATGAAGCCCTCGGCGATCAGCTGCGCATGCGCCTCGGGAGAGAACTCGGCCTCGGGCGTGTTGCCGCCGATCACGAACAGCAGCCAGTGCGTCTTGTCGGGCTCGTCGAAGGTGATGTTCTCGAAGCGGCGCTGTACGCCCGCGGGGAACGCGATCACGTCGAAGGGCTCGAGGTCGAAGGCCTCGACCTTGCCGTCGACCTCCCACGAGCAGCGCCACTTGCCGGTCATCGGCATGAAGGTCTCGTTGGTGTCGTGGTTGTGCATCATCGGCCCCTTGCCCGGCGTCGTTTCGCAGAAGCCGAGGTTGAAGCCTTCGCTGATCTTGATGTGGGCGTGCTCTGCCGCATCGTCGCCCACGGGCGAGACGATCGGCGCGGCGCCGCCATCGGCGCGCGCCGGCGGCTGGAAGCCGATGATGTTGTAGAGCTTGCGCTGCGCGCTCGGGTGACGGCTGTCGGGCAGTCCGCCGTCGAAGCCCTTGACTTCCTTGAACAGGGCCACGCGCTTGCGCATCTCCTCACGGGTGACGCGGATGGTGGGGATCTTCGGTTGCATGGTTGTTTCTCCTTCGATGGATTGCGTGCTGAAGTGCTTGCGTGATGCGAGGCCCGGCGCGCACGGGCGTGCCGGTTCCGCCACGGCAAGGCCGTGGAAGCGGTTCTAGAAAAGGTGGTGCCGCCCGGACGGGGCAGCCGCTCAAGCGCGGCGCAGGCGGCGGCGGTGAGCAGGCAGGGGGTCGTGGGTCATGGTTTGTCTCGCGTATTTTTTTGAGTGCATCCATTACATTCACAACGCCGTGCGCACGCAATTCGCTGCGCCGATGTCCGCTATCTAAATTTCACGTCACGTGCGTCTTCGCGATCTCGACCTCAACCTGCTCGTAGCCCTGGATGCCCTGCTCCGGGAAGCCCATGTCTCGCGCGCGGCCGCCCGGCTCGAGATGAGCCAGTCGTCGATGAGCCTCGCGCTCTCGAAGCTGCGCACGCTGTTCAACGACCCGCTGCTCGTGAAGGGCGGCGGCGGGCTGGTGCTGACCGCGAAGGCCGTCGACCTCGCGCCGCGCGTCAGCGACGCGCTCCATCACATCGAGGGACTGCTGCACGTGCAGCAGGGCTTCGATCCCGCGCAGGCGCGCGACACCATCACGCTGATCGTCACCGACTACATCGACTTCCTGCTGGTGCCCGCGATCGTCAAGGCGATGGCGCGCCGCGCGCCCGGCGTGATGCTGCGCGTGGTTGGCCCCAACCCCGAGCGGCTCGGCGAGATTTTCAGCAGCGGCGAGGTCGATGTGTCGGTGTCGTACTTTCCCAATCCGCCGGCAAGCCTGCGCGTGCGCCCGCTCTTCACCGACCGGCTCGTGGGCATCGCGCGCCGCGGCCATCCGTTCTTGCAGGACACGGGCAACCTCGACGCCTACTGCAGCCACGGGCACGTCACCGTCGAGCCCGGCACGGCCACCTGGTACAACACCCAGGTCGACCAGCAGCTCACGCTGCACGGGCGCCAGCGCCATGCGCAGCTGACCAAGCCCACCTTCCTCGGCGTGCCCTTCATCGTCGAGGATTCAGACCTGCTGGCCACCTTGCCCGAGCGCGTGGCGCGCGGCTTCGCCAGGTTCACCGACGTCGTGATGTTCGACCCGCCGCTCGCGCTCGAGCCGTTCAACGTCGTGCTGCTGTGGCACGACCGAACGCACACGAATCCGTTGCACCGCTGGTTTCGCGAACTCGTGATCGAGCTGTGTTCGGGCGACGAGGTGCCGGCGCCGCCCGCGGCCCCCTGAAGGCCGCTGCGTGCGTCAGTGCGCCGGAACCAGGAAGTCCTGGCTGATGCGCATGCCGAGCTCGTTCACCCGGTCGAGAAACTGCGTGAGGTAGGCATGCAGCCCGGTCGCCAGGATCTCGTCGACGCGACCGTACTGCAGGTCGGCCAGCAGCTTGCCGGCGCGGCGCTGGGTTTCGGCGCTCTGGTCGTTCTGCACCTTCGCGAGATTGGAAACCACCTCGGCAAGGCTCGCGTGCAGCGAGCGCGGCATGTCGGCGCGCAGGATCAGCAGTTCGGCCACGCGCTCGGGCTTGATCACGTCGCGGTACACCTTGCGGTACACCTCGAAGGCCGACACGCTGCGCAGGATCGCACTCCAGTGATAGAAGTCGTATTCCTGGTCTTCCTCGGTGGCGGTGCCGAAGAACTCGCTGTTGAGCGCATGAAATTTGACGTCGACCAGCCGCGCCGTGTTGTCGGCGCGTTCGAGGAAGGTGCCCAGGCGCGAGAAATAGAAGGCCTCGTCCTGCAGCATGGTGCCGAGCGTGACGCCGCGCGACAGGTGCGAGCGGAACTTGACCCACTCGAAGAATTGCGCCGGATCGCGCTCGAAGCCGCCGGCGCGCAGCATGCGGTTGACTTCGAGCCAGGTGGTGTTCTGGGTCTCCCAGGCCTCGGTGGTGAGCGCGCCCCGCACCGCGCGGGCGTTCTCGCGCGCGGCCTTGAGGCACGAGACGATCGACGACGGATTGCTCTCGTCCTTGACCATGAACTCCATCACCTCGTTGGGCGCGATCTGCTCGTACTTGTCGTTGTACGATGGCAGCAGCTCGCTGATCGAGAGCACGCCCTGCCAACCGTACTTGGCCACTTCGGCCGACTGGGGCAGCAGCGAGGTCTGGTAGTTGACGTCGAGCATGCGCGCGGTGTTCTCGGCGCGCTCGGTGTAGCGCGACATCCAGTAGAGGTGGTCGGCGGTGCGTGACAGCATCGGTTGTTTCTCCTAATTTTTGCTTGCCTGCACTCAGGCCGACGACGACTGGCTCTGCGACTGCGACCCGGGCTTGACGCGGGGCGCGCGCTCGGCTTCGAGCACCCAGGTGTCCTTGGTGCCGCCGCCCTGCGACGAGTTGACGACCAGCGAGCCTTCCTTGAGCGCCACGCGCGTGAGCCCGCCGGGCACCATCTGCACTTCGCTGCCCGACAGCACGAAGGGCCGCAGGTCGATGTGGCGCGGCGCGATACCGGCATCGACGAAGGTCGGCGAGGTCGACAGGCTCAGCGTCGGCTGCGCGATGTAGCCGTCGGGCTTGGCGATCACGGCGCGCTTGAAGTCCTCGATCTCGGCCTGCGTCGAGGCCGGGCCGATCAGCATGCCGTAGCCCCCCGCGCCGTGCACTTCCTTGACCACGAGATCCTTCATGTTGTCGAGCGTGTACTGCAGTTCGTCCTTGTTGCGGCACATGTAGGTCGGCACGTTCTTCAGGATCGGCTGCTCGCCAAGGTAGAACTCGATCATCTTCGGCACATAGGGGTAGATCGACTTGTCGTCGGCCACGCCGGTGCCCACGGCATTGCAGATAACGACGTTGCCCGCGCGGTAGGCGCGCATCAGGCCCGCGCATCCGAGCGTGGAGTCGGGGCGGAACACCTCGGGATCGAGGAAGTCGTCGTCCACGCGGCGGTAGATGACGTCGACGCGCTTCGGCCCGCGCGTGGTGCGCTTGTAGACGAAGTCGTCCTTGACGAAGAGATCCTGCCCCTCGACGAGGTCGATGCCCATCTGCTGCGCGAGGAAGGCATGCTCGAAGTAGGCGCTGTTGTACATGCCGGGCGTGAGCACCACCACGGAAGGATCGGCCGTGGCGGGCGGCGCGCTGGCGCGCAGCGTCTCGAGCAGCAGGTCGGGGTAGTGCGCCACGGGCGCGATGCGGTTCTGATTGAACAGGTCGGGGAAGAGCCGCATCATCATCTTGCGGTTCTCGAGCATGTAGCTCACGCCGCTCGGCACGCGCAGGTTGTCCTCGAGCACGTAGTACTCGCCGTTGCCGTCGACATCGGCCGCTCGCACGATGTCGACGCCCGAGATGTTGGAGTACACCTCGTGCGGCACCGTGACGCCCATCATCTCGGGGCGGAACTGCGCGTTGTGGAGGATCTGCTCGGCCGGGATGATGCCGGCCTTGATGATCTCCTGGTCGTGGTAGACGTCATGCAGGAAGCGGTTGAGCGCCGTCACGCGCTGCACCAGGCCCTTCTCCATATGCTCCCACTCATGGGTCGGGATGATGCGCGGCAGCAGATCGAACGGAATGAGCCGCTCGGTGCCCGAGCCGTCCTCGTCCTTCGCGCCATACACCGCAAAGGTGATGCCGACCCGGCGGAAGATCATCTCCGCCTCTTCGCGCCGCGACAGCATCACCTCGGGAGGTTGCTTGGCGAGCCATTGGTCGTACCGCTTGTAGTGCTGCCGGATCGCAGCGCCCGCATAGGGCAGCTGCTCGTACATTTCGTCGAATTTTTTCATTGAACGACCAATCTCCTTGCGCCATAGCTTAGCAAGTTCGAGGCCAGTAGAACCCCTTATCTGCCAGCCGGAGACGGGCCGTTCGGCGATTTACAGATCACATCGCAGTCACCCGGCGGCGCGCTCGACCAGCGCATCGACCACCATCGCGCCCTCGCCCACAGCGCCGACCATGACGGGATTCACGTCGATCGAGGCAATACGCCCCGGTGCGGAGACGATCAGCCGTCCGACCGTCACAGCCACCGCGCAGAGCGCCGCCACGTCGAGCGGCGGCTCGCCGCGCACGCCGCCCAGCAGCGGCGCGATGCGCAGGCCCTTCAAGGCCACCTGCACGGCGGCCGCGTCAAACGGGGGAATCAGCACCGCCACGTCCTGCAGCGCCTCGACGTACTTGCCGCCGTCGCCCACCACCACGACCGGCCCGAAGACCGGGTCGTGCCGCGCGCCCACCATGAATTCGTGCCGTGCCTTGTGCATCGCCGCGACGAGCACGCCCTCCTGCGCCGCGCCCAGCGCCGCGAGCTTCGCCCACTGGGCATCGAACAGCGCCTCGGCCTGCGCGGCACTGTCGACGTGCAGCGCGACCAGCCCGTGCTCGGACTTGTGCGGCAGGTCGGCCGAACAAGCCTTGACCACCGCCGAGCCACCCACGGCGCCCCAGGCGTCGCGCGCCTCGGCGGCGCTGCGGCAGAGCCGATGTGCCACCACCGGAACGCCATGCGCCGCCAGCAAGGCCAGGCTCTGCGCCTCGTTGAGGAAGCGGCCCGTGCCCTCGGGCAGCGAGGGCGGCGGCGCCGGGGGCCACGGCGCATGCGTCTCGCGCATCAGGGCTGTATGCGACGCCAGCTGCGCGAGCACGCCGAGCGCCTCGGTTTCGTTGGCATAGGTCGGAATGCCGCGGGCCTGGAACGGGGCGGCCACCGAAGCCTGCCAGGCCGCGACCACCACCGGCTTGCCGGTCGCGGCCTCGAACTTCGCGGTGTCGGCGGCGAAGGCCTCGACGTCGTAGCCCGCGCCCGCCACCGGGATGTTGATGAAGAAGAGATCGGCGGCCGGGTCCTGGGCCACCGCGGGCAGCACATCGCCGAAGAGGCCGCTGTTCGACAGCAGCGCCGCCGTGATGTCGATCGGGTTCGTCGCGGTAGCGAAACCTGGCAGCCGCGCGGCCACGTCCTTTCGCGTGCCTTCCGACAGCGCGGCCAGCGGCAGGCCGAATTCTTCGGACGCATCGGCGCCCATCACGCAGCTCGCCCCCGAGTTGCTGATGACCACCAGCCGCCGCCCCTCGGGCCGCCAGCCCTTCAGGTAAGCCTCGGCCGCCAGTGCCTGCGCATGCGGATCGCGCACCCGCCAGATGCCGTGGTGGCGAAAGAAGGCATCGACCGCGCGGTCTTCGTTGGCCAGCGAACCCGTGTGCGATGACGCGGCCTTCTGCCCGCTCTCGGAACGCCCCGCCTTCACCGCGATGATCGGCAGGTCGCGCGCGCGTGCGTAGGCGGCCGTGCGCGCCAGCATCTCGGGGTTCGCGATGTTCTCGAGGTACAGCAGCAGCAGCTTCACCTCGGGATCGTGCGCCACGGCCCAGGCCAGGTCGGACACCGTCACGTCGGCCTCGTTGCCCGTGGCATGCACATGGCGCACGCCCAGGCCGCGCCCGCGCAGCAGGCCGTAGGCCATGGCGCTCATGCCGCCGCTCTGGCTCACCACGCCGATGGGCCCGTCGGCCGGCGGCACCTCGATGAACATGGTCGAGAACCCCGCGATGGCGCCGTTGCCGAAGTTCGCCAGGCCTTGCGTGTTGGGCCCGTAGAGCCGCATGCCGGCGGCGCGCGCGCGGTCGGCCATGGCCTTCTGCACCGCGCGGCCCTCCTCGCCCGCTTCGCCGAACCCCGATGCGATGACCACCGCCGACTTCACCCCGCGCGCGGCGCATTCGTCCACCGCGGCCACGGCCTTCTCGCCGCCCACGATCACGAGCGCGAGCTCGGGCGCCTCGGGCAGCGCGGCGAGCGAGGCGTAGCTCTTGAGCCCCTGCACCTCGTCACGCGCCGGATTGATCGGGTAGATCGTGCCGGCGAAGCCGTGCTTCTGCATGTAGTAGATCGGCCGCCCGCCGATCTTGTGGATGTTTTCCGAGGCGCCGATGACGGTGACGGACTTCGGGGCCAGTGCGGATTCGAGCAGGTCGGACATGGACGCTTTCATTCAGGTTTTGGAGGGCCGGCGGGCCGACAGGAAGGCTTCGATGGCGCTGCCGGCCTCGTCGCCATAGAGGTTGTCGACGAAGGCATCGCGCTCGGCGTCGAGTTGTTCGCGCCGGGTGCGCCCGCGTGCGGCATGCACCAGCTGCTTGATGCGCGCCTGCGCATCGAAGGGCCCGTCGGACAGCCGCCCGGCCCAATCGAGCGCCGTCGCCAAGGCTTCGCCCTGCGGCACCACGCGGTTCACCACGCCCCAGGCATGCAGGCGCTGGGCGCTGCAGACGCCGCCGTCGAGCAGCAGCTCGAGTGCGGCCTGCGCCGGCAACGCGCGTGCCAGCGAATCGGAGCCACCGCCGTCGGGCGAGAGCGCCAGCTTCACATAGGACATCACGAACTTCGCGTCCTCGGCCGCCACGATGAGGTCGCAGCCCAGGCACAACGAGAAGCCGCCGCCGGCCGCCGCGCCCTCCACCGCGGCGATCACCGGCTGCGGCGCGTCGTGCATGGCCATCACCCAGTCGTGCAGCGCATCGAGGTGGCCAAGCTGTTCTTCGCGCGGGCGATGGCGCTGCGCGGCCAGCCGCTTGACGTCGCCTCCGCCGCAGAAGTGCCCGCCCTCGCCCGTCAGCACGATGGCGCGCACCGTGCGGTCGGTGGCCGTCTCGCGCAGCAGCGCGGTGGCGGTGCGGTAGAGCGACGGATGCATCGCGTTGCGCGCAGCGGGATGGCTCAGGGTCAGCACCAGCACCGGCCCCTCGCGGTGCGACAGCAGGCGTGCGCCCAGGGATGTTTCGATGCCCATGCTCAATCCACCTGGATGTTGGCGGTGCGCACCACCTGCGTCCACTTCACGATCTCAGTGCGCAGCGTCTTCGCGAAGGCCTCGGGTGTGCTCGGCGCGGCCTCGGCACCGGCCTCGTGCAGCCGCCGGTTGACGACTGGATCGTTCAGCGCACGGGCGATGTCGGCGGCCAGGCGCTGCGCGATGTCTTTCGGCGTGCCCGCGGGTGCCATGAAGGCGGCCCACGAATAGGCCTCGTAGCCCGGCAGGCCCGACTCGGCCACCGTCGGCACATCGGGCAGCAGCGCCGAGCGGCGCGCGCTCGCCACTGCGATGGCGCGCACCTTGCCGCCCCTGACCTGCGGCAGCGCAGTGGGCGCGTCGGCGAACATCAGCTGCACCTGCCCGCCCAGCAAGTCGGCCATGGCGGGCGCGCTGCCCTTGTACGGCACATGCAGCAGCTTCGTGCCGGCCTGGATGTTGAACAGCTCGCCCGCGAGGTGCGTGCCGCCGCCGTTGCCGGCCGAGCCGAAGCTCAGCTTGCCGGGCGACTTGCGGTCGAGCGCGATGAGTTCCGCCACGGTGCGCGCCGGCACCGACGGATGCGCCACCAACACCACCGGAAAGGTCGCGCCGAAGCTCAGCGGCACGAAGTCGCGTTCGATGTCGTACGGCAGTTTGGGCTTCAGGCTCGGCAGCACCGCATGGTGGATGCTGCACACGAAAAGGTTGTAGCCATCGGCGAGCGACTTGGACGCGATGTCCGCGCCCACGATGCCGCCCGCGCCCGCACGGTTGTCGATGATGGCCTGCTGGCCCCAGAGCTCGGAGAGTTTCTGCGCCACAGCGCGCGCCGTGGTGTCGACCGGACCGCCCGCGGGAAACGGCACGATGAAGCGCACCGGCCGGCCTGGGTACGGCTGCTGCGCGAGCGCAGGAAAGGCCAGCGCGGCCGCCGCGACAGCGCCGCCGGTGATGCATGCGCGGCGCGTGACCCGCCGCAGTTCGGACACTTGCTTGGTCATGGATGCCTCCGGTTGGATTCGGTCTTCAGTCGCTGATGCGCGCATGCCCGTGGTCGAGCACGGTGCGGTCGCGCGCGGGCACGCGGGCCCGGAAGTACAGGTCCGCGCCCTCGCGGTACGTCTCGATGCGCAGCGTGTCGCCCGGGACCACCGGTGCCGAGAAGCGCGCGAACAGGCTCTGCAGCCGCGCCGGCGCATTGCCGCAGGCATGCGCGAGCACCGCCTGGCCCGCGATGCCCCAGGTGCACAGCCCGTGCAGGATCGGCCGGTCGAAGCCCGCGGCCCGCGCGGCATCCGGATCGGAATGCAGCGGGTTGCGGTCGGCGCAGAGGCGGTAGAGCAGCGCCTGCTGCGGCAGCGTCGGAATGTCGACCACGGCGTCGGGTATGCGCTGCGGCACGGGCGCGGGCACTTCGGGCGCGGCATCGCCGGGCTGCGCCGCGGTCGCGAAGCCGCCGTTGCCGCGCGCGAAGGTCGTGTGCGTGACGGTGGCGAGCAGGTCGCCGCTCGCGGCATCGGACAGCGTCTTGTCGTAGGTGACCAAGGCGCCGCGCCCCGGCCCCTTGTCGACGACGCGCGTCACGCGGTGGCGCGCCACCACGGTGCCGGCCGCCGGCAGCGGCCGGTGCCACACCACGCGTTCTTCGCCGTGCACGATCTGCGCGAAGTCGATGCCGGTGGCCGGGTCCTGCATCCACGAGCCCGGAAAGCCGAGCACCACCGCCATCGTCGGCAGCGCGAGCGGCATGCCGGGCGCCGTGTCGTTGACGAACTGCAGCTGCGCTGCATCCATCGGGTCGCGGCCCAGGCCCAGTGCGAGCGCGTAGCGCATCGTGTCGTCCGCCGTGTAGCGGTGGACGATGTCGTCGAAGCGCCAGGCCTTCAGTCGAACGGGATCGATCATGACCTCAATCGAGCGTGGCGCCCGAGACCTTCACCACCTGCGCCCACTTGCCGACCTCGGCGTTCATGAAGACGCCGAAGTCCTCGGGCGTGTTCCATGTCGCGGCAAAGCCCTGGGCCTCGAACCTGTCTTTCACGTCGGGCTGCGACAGCGCTTTCTTCAACTCGGCGTTGAGTCGCGCGATCACCTCGCCCGGCGTTCCCGCGGGGGCGAGCAGGCCATTCCATGCGATCGCCTCGTAGCCCGGCAGGCCCGACTCGGCCACCGTCGGCAGCTCGGGCGCCGCGGGCGAACGCTTTGCGCTCGTCACGGCCAGCGCCTTGAGCTTGCCGCCCTTCACCTGCGGCATGGCCGAGAGCATGGTGTCGAACATCAGCTGCGCCTGGTTGCCCATCACGTCGGTGAGCGCCGGCGCACTGCCCTTGTACGGTACGTGCGTCATCTTCACGCCGGCCGTCGCGGCGAACAGCTCGGCCGCGAGGTGCGTCGATTGCCCGTTGCCCGACGACGCGAAGTTGAGCCCGCCGGGCCGGGCCTTGGCGAGCGCGATGAGCTCCGCCACGTTCTTCGCGGGCAGCTCGGGGTTGGCCACGATCACGAGCGGACCGCTGGTGAGCTGCGACACCGGCATCAGATCCTTCGTGAGCTTGTAGCCGAGGTTCTTGAAGAGCGAGGGGTTGATCGCATGCGCGGTGGTGGCCACCACCAGCGTGTAGCCATCGGGTGTGCTGCGCGCCACCAGCTCGGCGCCGGTGTTGCCGCCCGCGCCGGGGCGGTTGTCGATGATGAATTGCTGGCCGGTCTGCTCCGAGAGCTTTTGCGCGACCACGCGCGCCACGATGTCGGTCGGCCCGCCCGGCGGGTACGGCACGACCAGCTTGACCGGTTTGCTCGGATAGCCCTGCGCCTGGGCGGCCAGCGGCATCGCCGCGACGCAGGCGCTGGCTGCCAGCGCACCCGCCAGCCATTGGCGGCGGGCGAAGGATCGGATCGAATGCATGCGGTTGTCTCCTGCTTGTGGTTGTTGGGACGACGGGTGCGCGCTGCGGCTCAGTCGGGCGCGGGCGCGAAGCGCACGAGCACCTGGCCCGCGTGCGTGAAGAAGCCGGCCCGCACCGCGTCGCCGATGCGCACGCCGGGCGCGGCATGCGCCATGAGGCGCGGCCCCTCGTCGAGCGTGGCGAGCACCAGCGTGTAGGGCGCCAGCGCGCGGAAGGCGTCGGAGGGCGCGCGCGAGACGACGGTGACGGCATGCACGGTCGCGCGGCCGCTCGCAGTCCTCCATTCGAGCTGCGTGCCGCCGCAGGCCGCGCAGGCGTAGCGCGCCAACGTCTGCGCGTGGCCGCAGGCGGCGCACGACTGGTAGCGCAGTTGGTGCCGCGCGAGGCCTTCGGTGAAAGGAGCGGCAAGACTGCTCATGACCCACCCCCACGAGAAAGCACCAGGCTCACATGCGACGACATCACGCCGCCGTCCGCATGCACGAACGCGTGGCGGGGGCGCCGCAATTGCCGCTCGCCGGCTTGCCCCGTCATCTGACGGAACACTTCAACGGTGTGGGCCATGCCGCCCGCGACCCCACAGTGGCCGAACGACAGCAGGCCGCCGTGGGTATTGAGCGGCAGCGGTCCGCTGGCGCGGAAATCGCCGTTGCGCACGCGCTCGGCCGCACCGCCGCGCGGCGCGAACCCGATCTCCTCGAGCAGCATCGCCAGCGTGATGGTGAAGGAGTCGTAGATGCCGAGGCAGTCGATGTCGTCCACGCCCAGGCCCGCTTCGCCGAACGCGCGCCCGGCCGCTTCGGCCGCGCCGCACTGCATGACGTCGGCCATCGCGCTCAGGTGCTGGTGCCGGTGCGCCTGGCCCGCGCCCGCAATCGCCACGCCCTCGTCGCCGCGCGCGGCCGACGACACCACCAGCGCCATCGCGCCATCCGAAATGGGGCAGCAGTCCATCAGCTTGAGCGGCGCGGCGATGGGCTTCGATGCCAGCACGTCGGGCACCGACATGGGCGAGCGCAGGTGCGCGCCGGGGTGACCCATGGCGTGCGTGCGCATGAGCACCGCGAGTTCGGCCAGATCGGCTTCGCGCGTGCCGGTCTCGTGCATGTAGCGCGATGCGAGCAGGCCGTAGTAGGCCGGCACCGAGGCGCCGTTGGGCACTTCGAAATCGGCATCGCCCACCTGCGCTAGGGTCTGGATGGCGCTGTCGCGCGACTGGCCGCTGAGCCGGTTCTCGCCGCCCACCACCAGCACGTTGCGGCAGCGGCCGGCGCGCACCAGCTCGCGCGCCAGCATCAGCATCGCCGAGCCACTGGCGCCGCCAAGCTGCAGGCTGTGCGCATAGGCGGGCCGCAGTGCGAAGCGCTCGCAAAAGAGCGTCGACATCATCAGGTGCGGGAGCGTGGTCGCGTAGCCGCAGAGCACGCCGTCGATGTCGGCGCGCCGCAGCCCGGCCGCGTCGAGCGCCTGCTGCGCGGCCTGGGCCATGAGGTCGATGGCGCCCTGGCCTTCGTGGCGGCCGAAGGCGGTGCCGCCGGCACCGACGAGAAAAGCGTTGGGAGAAGTCATGTCGTTCAATGCACCCGCACCCGATGCCCGACGCTGCGCGTGGCGAGCGCGCTCTGCTGCGCTGCGCCGCTCCACAACACTTCGCAGGTGGCGCATTCGCGCTTGAGCGCCTTGGCCAGTTCAGCCTCGCGCGAGGTGATGCGGTCGTTCAGCGCCGCGATGCTGATGGCCGCGACGGGCCGGCCATCGGCCCCGAGGATCGGCGCGGCGATGCCGCCCATGCGCTCGACCACCACGTCGAGCAGCACCGCATGGCCGCGCTCGCGCGCTTCGAGGGCGCGGGCTTCGAGCAGCTTGGGCGTGATGCGCGGATAGCGCTTGAGCTGCGGCGCGATCACCGCGAGCGCGGCCTTTCGCTCGGCCTCGGGCATCCATGCCAGCAGCGCGAGGCTGCCGGCGCCCACGCCGAGCGGCCGGCGGCTGCCCACCGAAAGGTAGTTGGCGCGGATCGGGAAGCGCCCTTCTTCCACGTCGACGCACAGCGACTCGATGCCGCTCGGGATGGACAGGATCACGCTGTCCTCGAAGGTGCCGGTGAGGCGCAGCAGGCTCGGGCGCACCAGCGGGCGCGGGTCGAAGCGCGCGAGGGCCGCGGCGCCGAGCACCAGCAGTTCGGCGCCCAGGCTGTAGCGCTTGGTCTTCGCATCGCGCACCACGAAGCCGTCGCGCATCAGCACCTCGACGAGGCGCAGCACGGTGGTCTTGTCGAGGCCGGTGGCCAGGGCAATGTCGGTCAGGCGTGTGACGCCGGGGTCGGAGAGCGCCCGCAGGATGCGGCAGGCCCGCTCGACCGACGAGGTCGGTTCGGTGGCGCTGTTGGCCAGCACGGATGCAACGGAACGGGGTCGGACGGCCATCGGCTTTTCTCTTTGTTTCGCTTAGCGGAACCGCGATTGCAGCGCCATTGGAGGTCCCGTGCGGGCGCCGGTCAATAAAACCCGAAATAGTTGCTGCCAGCGAAACTTATCAAGGGAAAACCCGCGTGCCCACGAGATGCACGCGCACGCGGAACGCGTCAGGGCACGCGGTGGTGCCAGTAGCGCGCGTGGCGCTCGCGTTCGCAGTCCACCTGGGCGGGCGCCGTGCTGCGCCACAGCGCCGCGCCGCAGCGCGCGCTCTCGAAGAGCGGCACACCCGCGCCGGTATAGCGCGCGACCACCTCGGCGGCGGGGTGCCCGAAGCGGTTGCGGTAGCCCGCCTGCACCAGCGCGATGCGCGGGCGAACGGCCTCGAGCAGTGCTGCGCTCGACGAAGTCTTGCTGCCGTGGTGGGGCACCAGCAGCACGTCGGCGCGCAGTTGCTGCGGCGTGCGTGCCACCAGCGCCGCTTCCTGCAGGCGTTCGATGTCGCCCGCCAGCAGCGCCGCCGCCCGCGCGTTGGTGAGGTGCAGCACGCACGACACCGCATTCGGCTTGGTGGACGAGAGGTAGTCGGCCGGCACCGGATGCAGCACCTCGAAATCCACACCGTCCCAGGTCCAGCGCTGGCCCGCCTCGCAGCGCCGCACCGGCCGCAGCGACTGCAGCGGGTGCCCGGCCTCGATCGAACTCAGCAGCGCGGCCTGGGGCTGCATCGCGAGCACCGCGGCGGCGCCCCCGGTGTGGTCGCTGTCGCGGTGGCTCAACACCAGCATGTCGAGCCGCTCGTCGAAGGCGCGCAGCAGCGGCACCAGCACGCGCTGCCCCGCGTCGCTCCCCAGGCCGTAGCGCGGCCCCGCGTCGAACAGCAGGCTGTGCGTGGCGGTGCGCACCAACACGGCATTGCCCTGGCCGATGTCCGCCGCGAGCAACTCGAACTCGCCTTGCGCCGGTCGCGGCGCCTGCCAGAGCAGCACCGGCAGCAGCAGCGGCACGCCGGCTACGCGCAGCGCCCAGGGAAGCCGCATCGCAAGCAGCACCCCGCCCGCCACGCCGCCGGCGGCCATCCAGGCCGGCGCCGCGGCCACCGAGAACGTGGCCCACGGCAAGCCGGCCAGCCAGGCGAGCAGCGCGCCGAGCACCTGCACCGCCGCGGCGGCAACGCTCCACAGCGGCGGCACCACCGTGCCGAGCATCGCGAGCGGCGTGACCACGAGCGTGACCCACGGGATCGCCACCGCATTCGCGACCAGGCCGACCAACGAGACCTGCTGGAAGAACAGCAGGCCGAGCGGCGCCAGCGCGAGCGTGACCACCCATTGCTCGCGAAGAAAGCCCGCGAGCCGCGCCGCCGGGCCGATCGCTTCGCCGGCCGGCTGCATGAAGCCGGTCGTGAAGAGAATGCCGACCGCCGCGAAGCTGAGCCAGAAGCCGGCCTGCATCAGCGCCCACGGGTCGAGCAGCACCACCACCGCGGCGATCAGCAGCCAGACATGGGGCCACGGCCAGCGCCGCCCCGACAGGCGCAGCAGCGCCGCGGCCGCCAGCATCCAGACCGTGCGCTGCGAGGGCACGCCCCAGCCGCTGAAGAGTGCATAGAGCCCGGCCAGCAGCACGCCGCCGACCAGCGCAGCCTGCGGCGCCGGATGGCGCAGCATCAGCCGCAGGCTGCGGCGCCACAGCGCACCGACCGCGTGCGCGGCGAGCCAGGCGAACATGGTGATGTGCAGCCCCGAGATCGACATCAGGTGCGCCACGCCGGTGGCGCGAAAGATGTCCCAGTCGGCACGATCGATGGCCGCCTGGTCGCCCGTCACGAGCGCCGCGATGACGCCGGCCGGCCGCGCATCGGCCACGCGTTCGAAGACCGCGTCGCGCACCGCCTCGCGGGCCCGCTCGATGGGGTGGCGCCAGGTGGACGCCAGCCGTTGCGGCGCGGTGTCGCGCCCGCCCGTGCGCACGTAGCCGGTGGCCTGGACGCCCTGCTCCCAGAGCCTCAGCTCATGATCGAAGCCATGTGGGTTGAGATGGCCGTGCGGTGCCTTCAGCCGCACCGTGAAGCGCCAACGCTCGCCCGCATGCAGCGCCACCGCGTGGCCCCCGGCGTCGCCGTCGCGGTCGCGGTACCAGCCCAGCGCAATGCGCGCCGGTACGCGCGGCGGCGCCTGCAGGCGCGTGGCGTCCGCATCGCGCCACTGCGCCGATTCCACATCGAGCCGAAACCGCGTGCCCCCCTCGTCGCGGCGCGGCATCTGCGCGACGACGCCGACCACCTCCAGGTCGCGCCCTTCGAGTGCAGGTTCCAGCGCGCCGGCCAGGAAAGCGCAGGCGCGCACGCCCGCGAGCCCCGCGCCGCAGCAGGCGCCCGCGAGCAGCGCTGCCGCGAGCATCGCAGGGCGCCTGGCGCGGAGGGTGCGCGCGGTCAGGGCAGCAACAACCGCGCCCCCCGCGATGCAAAGTGCCAAGTACGCCGGCCAAGGCCAGAGCGCAGCCTGCTGCAACTGCAGCGCACTGCCCAGCACCACTCCGCCCATTGCCGCGAAGGGCCATGCCGCGCGCGCGGCCTGCGTGTGTGCCATGCCTCCCTGCCTTCCCTTGCAGCGCCTCGAGCGGGCGCATTGCGTTGTCTTGTTGCTGTCGTTCTGCGCGGGAGTATGCGCGAACGCGGTGCTACTTCGGCCGCCTGCGCCCCGGCTCGACGAGCCCGAGATTGCCGCCGATCATCTCGAACACGCGCCGCGTCACCGGGCTCACGGCGTTCTTGCGCATGTACAGGAAATAGGGCACGTCGGGCAGCGGCGGCAGCCCCTCGCGCGCACCGAGCACGCGGGTGTACGAATCCACGAACTCGATGCCGCGCGCCGCCACGCCGAGGCCGGCGCGCAGCGCGGCCTTCACGCCCAGCACGTTCGAGGTGGTGTAGCTCGCGGTCCAGGTCAGGCCCACGCCCTGCAGCGCTTCTGCCGCCATGCGATGGAACAGGCTGGGCCCGTCGATCACGATCAGCGGCACCGGCTTGGAGGCATCGTGCTTGTAGCCCGCGGCGCAAAGCCACACGGTCGGATGCATCCGCAGCAGCACCCCTTCGGCCTCGGGCTCGGCCCGGTTGGCAATGATGATGTCGAGCCGCCCCTGCGCCAGAGACTCCATCAGGTACGGACTGCGGGAGATCTCGATATCGATCTGCATGCGCGGCATGGTCTGCGCGATCTGCGCCAGCACGCGCGGCAGCAGCAGGTCGGCCATGTCGTGCGGCGCGCCGATGCGCACGCGCCCCTGCTCGCCCGAATCCGCGAGCCCGCGCAGCGCCTCGTCGTGCACCGCGAGCAATTGCCGCGCATACACCAGGAGCCGCAGCGCATGGCTGCTCATGCGCTTGTTGCGGCCCGCCTTCTCGAACAGCGGAAAGCCGATGCGCAGCTCCAGCCGCTGCATCTGCTGCGTCACCGCCGACTGGGTGAGGTCGAGCCTCGCCGCAGCCGCTGCGAAGGAGCCGCATTCCTCGATGGCCACGAGGGTCCTCAACTGATCCAGGTCCAAAGCTCTCATAGTTCACGGATTCTAATGATTCTTGCACCTCGACTCGATTGATTCTTTCGACCTACACCGGGCAATATCGCCATTGCTGGCAGGGCAAGGATGGCAGACGACCGCGAACGTCGCCGCCTCCACTTGCCAGCAACACATCAGCTTTGCTGACAATTGAAAAGGATTGGCGATGAGCATTTACGACCACACTTCCCGCGCGGTGGCGCACACCCTGGCCAAGGTTCAGGGCCGCCTGGAACTCGGGCTCACGCGTGACGCGCTGGAGCGGGTCAAGCAGGACCTGATGGCGCTGGCCGCGCAGGTTTCGCTGTGGTCGGCCGAGCGTTTCCCGGCGCCTGCCGACGGCGAGCTGCAGGCGCGCTACCTGGTGGGCGAGGACAAGACGCTGGGCCATTCGCTCTACCTGAACGTCATGCGCCCGGGCAAGCGCATCCTGCCGCACAACCACACCACCTGGGCCTGCATCGCCGCGGTCGAGGGCTCGGAGGTCAACCGCCTCTACGAGCGCACCGACGGCGGCCGCGAGGCCGGCCCGGCGACGCTGCGCCCGGCGGGCGAAGTCATCGTCGCGCCAGGCAACGGCATCGCACTGATGCCCGACGACATCCATTCGGTCGAGATCCCGCCCGGCCAGGAAATCCGCCACCTGCACATGTACGGGCGCCCGCTCGAATCGCTGTCCGAACGGCTGGCCTACGACATGGAGCGCGGCACCTGCGCGCGCATGACGATGGGCGTGAAGACCACGGTGAACGCATGACCGCAGCCGTGCTCCAGAAGACGCCGCCACCGTCGATCGGCGCGCAGACCCTCAAGCGCTGGCTGCACGACGGCCAGGAACTGGCGCTGTTCGACGTGCGCGAGCGCGGCCCCTTCGCCGAATCGCATCCGCTGTTCGCAATACCGCTGCCCTACAGCCGCCTCGAACTCGATGCGCCGCGCCTCGCGCCGCGGCGCGCGGTCCGCACGGTCGTCTGCGACGCGGACGGCAAGGGCGCCGCGGTGCATGCGGCGCGCCGCCTCGAGGCGCTCGGCTACCGCGACGTCTACCTGCTCGAAGGCGGCACCGCGGCATGGGCCGCGGCGGGCTACGGCCTGTTCGCCGGCGTGAACGTGCCCTCCAAGACATTCGGAGAGCTCGCGGAGCTGGCCTACGGCACGCCGCACATCAGCGCCACCGAGCTGGCGCGCCGCGTCGCTGCGGGCGAGCCGCTGACGATCCTCGACGGCCGCCCGATGACCGAGTTCCGCAAGATGAGCATCCCGGGAGGAACCTGCTGCCCGAACGGCGAACTGCCCTACCGCGTGACCAGCCTGGTGCCCAATCCGCGCACCACGGTGGTCATCAACTGCGCCGGGCGCACGCGCAGCATCATCGGCGCGCAGACGCTGATCAACCTCGGCCTGCCGAACCCCGTGCTGGCGCTCGAGAACGGCACCCAGGGCTGGGCGCTGAACGACCTCGCGCTCGACCACGGGCGCGACAACGGCTATCCGCCCGGCTCGGGCAGCACCGCGCTGCGCGAGGCCGCGGCGCAACTGGCCGCGGCGCATGGCGCGCGGGCGGTGACGACGGCCACGGTGCTCGAATGGGCCCGCGACGGGGCGCGCACGCTCTACCTGTGCGACGTGCGTTCGCCCGAGGAATTCGCGGCCGGCAGCCTGCCGGGGGCGCAGCACACGCCCGGCGGGCAGCTGATCCAGTCGACCGACGAGTACATCGGCGTGCGCAATGCGCGGCTGGTGCTGTTCGACGACGACGGCGTGCGCGCACCCACCGTCGCGAGCTGGCTGCGCCAGCTGGGCCACGATGCGCATGTGCTCGACGGCGGGCTGCGCAGCGGACTGGCGCTCGAGACCGCGCGGGCGGCTGTCCTGCCGCCCGCGCCGCCCGAGGTCGAACCATCGGAAGTGGCCGAGGCACTGCGCAACGGCACCGTGCGCGTGGTCGACCTGCGTTCCAGCGCACTCTTTCGCCAGTCGCGCATCCCCGGTGCCGCCTGGTCGATACGGCCGCGCATGCGGGCACTCGCAGACGCATCCGACGACCGCCCGATCGTGCTCGTGGCCGAGCATCCGTCGATCGCCGCGCTCGCCGCCTCCGAACTCGAGCCCACCGCCCAGCGCGTTTCGCTGCTGCGCGGCGGCTTCGAAGCCTGGGCCGCGGCGGGCCTGCCCGTCGACACCACGCCGATCGCGGCCTCGCAGGACGAGCACATCGACTTCGTGTTCTTCGTGCATGACCGCCACGACGGCAACAAGGAAGCCGCGCGCCGCTACCTGGCCTGGGAAATCGGGCTGGTCGCGCAGCTCGACGACGAGGAACGTGCCATGTTCCGCCTGCCTGGCGACGGCGGCCATCTCGCCTCATGACCCTCGATACGACCCATGATCCCGACGCGACGTCGTGGATCGGATCGGCCAATGCGCCGCGTTGCGACTTCCCCATTCAGAACCTGCCGTTCGCCTGCTTCGCGCCCGATGCCGGCGCCCCCGCGCGCGGCGGCATCGCGGTCGGCGACCAGATCGTCGACCTGGTGGCGCTGCATGCGAGCGGCCTGCTCGAAGGCGGTGCGCAGGACGCGGCCGCGGCCTGCTGCGCCCCGGTGCTGAACGACTTCATGGCGCTCGGCGCGCCCGCATGGCGTGCGCTGCGCCGCGCGGTGTTCGCGCTGCTCTCGACCGACGCCAGCGAAACCGAACGCATCGGGGTCAGCGCCTGCCTGCTGCCGCAGGCGCAGGCCTACTACCGCCTGCCGGCGCGCATCGGCGACTACACCGACTTCTACACCTCGGTGCACCACGCCTACAACGCGGGCCTGCTGGTGCGCCCGAACGATCCGCTCGCGCCGAACTTCCGCTGGCTGCCGGTGGCCTATCACGGCCGCGCCTCGAGCGTGTGCGTCGGCGTGCTCGGCGAAGGCGTGCGCCGGCCGCATGGGCAGCGCATGGCGCCCGGTGCCACGGCGCCCGAATTCGGGCCGAGCACGCGCCTCGACTACGAACTTGAGCTCGGCGCCTACATCGGCCCGGGCAACGCGCTCGGCGAACCCATCGCCGTGGGCGACGCGGAGGAGCAACTCTTCGGGCTGTGCCTGCTCAACGACTGGTCTGCGCGGGACATCCAGTTCTGGGAAATGGCACCGCTCGGTCCCTTTCTCGGCAAGAACTTCTGCACCACGGTGTCACCGTGGATCGTGACGATGGAGGCGCTGCGGCCGTTTCGCCGGCCCTGGCAGCGCGCAGCGGACGAACCGCAGCCGCTGCCGCACCTCGCGCATCCGCGCGTGGCCGCGGCCGGTGCGCTCGACATCCAGCTCAGCGTGGGCATCGAGACCGAGGCGCATCGCCGCGTCGGCGCACGCGCGGTGCAGGTATCGCGCACCAGTTTCGTCCACCAGTACTGGACGCTGGCCCAGATGGTGGCGCACCACACGAGCGGCGGCTGCAACCTCGCACCGGGCGACCTGATCGGCACCGGCACCATCTCCGGCCCCACGCCCGAAGAGGCCGGCTGCCTGCTCGAAATGACGCGCAGCGGGCGCGAGCCGCTGCTTCTGCCGGTGGCGGGCGAAGCGCCCCAGGAGCGCGCCTTTCTGGCCGACGGCGACGCGGTCGAACTGCACGGCTGGTGCGAGCAGCCCGGCGCGCGGCGCATCGGCTTTGGCTGCAACCGGGCCGTCGTGCGGCCGGCGAGGACCGCATGAAGAACACATCCCCTTCCGCGCCGGGCGCCACCCGGCTGGTGCATGGCGGCAAGCATCCGCACTTCGAGGGTGGCCAGCCGGTCAACCCGCCGGTGGTGCGCGCGAGCACCGTGCTGTTCGACAGCACCGCCCAGCAGCTCGACCTGCGCGCGCGGCGCGACCACGAGCGCAATTTCATCTACGGCGCGCGCGGCAATCCCACCAACTTCGCACTCGAGGACCTGGTCACCGAACTCGAGGGCGGCCATCGCACGCGCCTGCTCCCCACCGGCCTCGCCGCGATCGGCATGGTGCTGCTCGCCTACCTGAAGCCGGGCGATCACCTGCTGATGAGCGAGGGCGTCTACGAGCCCGCGCAACACCTGGTGCGCAGCCACCTCATGCCGCACGGCATCGCCTGCGACTTCTTTCCGGCCGACGGCCGCGACCTCGCGGAGCGCCTGCGGCCCAACACGCGCATGGTCTACGCCGAATGCCCCGGTTCACTGCTCTACGAGATGTGCGACCTGCCCGCGATGGCCGCGCTGGCGCACGAAGCCGGCGCGCTGCTGGTGGCCGACAACACCTGGGGCTCGGGCATGCAGTACCGCCCGCTGGCACTGGGCGCCGACGTTTCGGTGATGGCCGCGACCAAGTACCTGGGCGGCCATTCCGACGTGGTGATGGGCACCGCCTGCGCCACCGAGGCGGCCTGGGCGCCGCTGAACGCCACCTGCGACACCTTCGGCATGACGGTGAGCCCCGACGACGCCTACCTCGTGCTGCGCGGCGTGCGCACGATGGGCGTGCGGCTCGCCCGCCACGAGCGCCAGGCCTTCGAGGTCGCGCGCTGGCTGCAGCGCCGCCGCGAAGTGGTGCGCGTGTTCCATCCCGCCCTGCCCGAGGACCCTGGCCATGCGCTGTGGCAGCGCGACTGCCGCGGCAGCAACGGGCTGCTGTCGTTCGAGCTCGACCCCGCCTGGGACGCCGCCACCGCGCGGCGCTGGGTGGATGCACTGGCGCTGTTCGGCATCGGCGCCTCGTGGGGCGGCTACGAAAGCATGGTGGGCCTGTACGACATGGCCCGCACGCGCGGCGAATCGAACTGGGCCGGCTGCGGCCTCGTGATTCGCCTGCACATCGGGCTCGAAGACGTGCAAGACCTGCTGGCCGACCTGGCCAACGCGTTCGAGCTCGTCCAACGCACCAACAACTAACCAACTACCAAGGAGGCAAACCATGAACCCATTTCCACTCAACCGCCGCAACCTGCTGCTGTCCGCTGCCGCACTGGGTCTGCACCCGCTCGCCGGCGCCGCGGGCGACGAATATCCGTCGCGCAAGCCCGTGCGGCTGATCGTGCCGTTCTCCGCGGGGGGCAGCTCCGACGTCGTCGGCCGCACCATCGGCGACTGGATGGCGAAGGATCTCGACCAGACCGTGCTGATCGAGAACAAGACGGGCGCGGCCGGCGCCATCGGCAGCCATTACGTCGCCAAGGCCGAACCCGACGGCTACACGCTGCTGCTCGTGGACGCGCTTCACACCGTGAACCCGGTGTTCACGCGCAACATCCCGTTCGACCCCACGAAGGATTTCACCGCCATCGGCGGCATCGCCAAAACGCCGCTGTTCCTGGTGTGCCGGCCCGACTTTCCCGCCAAATCGGTGGCCGAGATGGTTGCCTACGCGCACAAGCACCCCGGCAAGCTGAACATCGGCATCCCCGGCAACGGCAGCATCGTGTTCGAGATGATCCGCCACCTGAGCAAGGCCAGGGTGACCGTGGTGCCGTACAAGGGCACCGCGCCTGTCATGATCGACCTCGTGGCCGGCCAGATCGATTTGATGGTGATCTCCATCGCCTCGGGCGCGAGCTTCGTGAAGAACGGCCAGGTGCGCATGCTCGCGACCACCGCCCCCGAGCGCCACCCCGACTATCCCGACGTGCCGACCTTCGCTGAAGGCGGCCTGCCGGGCGTGGTGTACGAGCAGTGGTTCGGCCTGATGGGCCCGGCCGGACTGCCCGCGCCGGTGTCCGAGCGCATCAGCCGCTCGATCAGCTTCGCGCTGGCCCAGCCGGCGATGAAGGAGCGCCTCAAGGCGCTGACGCTGGACCCCTTCGAGGCCGATGCGAAGACCTTCGGCGACCGCGTCGAAGGCGATGCCCGCAAGTGGCGGCAGCTCGCCAAGGACGCGAAGATCAAGCCGGTCGGCTGACCGGGACGCGGCTGGCGCATTCCTTGCGTCCGCCAGGGCGAAGGCCTGTCCGCAGGCCCTATCATGCGTCGAAGCCCGGCAGCAGCTGTCGGCGCGCAATATCGTCCTGACGGGAGAAACATGTCCATCCACGCCGCGCTCCACCACGTCACGCACTACAAGTACGACCGGCCGGTGCAACTGGGACCACAGGTGGTGCGCCTGCGCCCGGCGCCGCATTGCCGCAGCACCGTGGTCTCGTATTCGCTGCGCGTCGAGCCCGCGGACCATTTCGTCAACTGGATGCAGGACCCGTTCGCCAACTACCAGGCGCGGCTCGTGTTTCCCGAGAAGACGCGCGAGTTCAAGGTCACGGTCGACCTGGTGGTCGAGATGGCGGTCTACAACCCCTTCGACTTCTTCCTCGAGCCGCAAGCCGAGAATTTCCCGTTCAAGTACACGCCGTCGCAGGCCGAGGAGCTCGCGCCCTACCTCGTCACCGAAACCCCCACGCCGCTGCTGGCGGCCTACCTCGACAAGGTCGACCGCAAGGTGCAGCGCACCATCGACTTCCTGGTCGGCATCAACCAGCAGGTCCAGCAGGACGTCAACTACCTGATCCGCATGGAGCCGGGCGTGCAGACGCCCGAAGAGACGCTCGCCAGCGGCAGCGGCTCGTGCCGCGACTCGGGCTGGCTGCTGGTTCAGCTGCTGCGCCACTGCGGCCTCGCGGCGCGCTTCGTTTCGGGCTACCTGATCCAACTCACGCCCGACGTGAAGGCGCTCGACGGCCCGAGCGGCACCACCGTCGACTTCACCGACCTGCATGCCTGGTGCGAGGTATTCCTGCCCGGCGCAGGGTGGATCGGCCTGGACGCCACCTCCGGCCTCCTGGCCGGTGAAGGCCACATTCCGCTCGCCTGCACGCCCACGCCGTCGAGCGCCGCGCCGATCGAGGGCGGCGTGGATGAATCCGAGGTCGAGTTCGGCCACGAGATGAAGGTCACGCGCATCTACGAATCGCCGCGCGTCACCAAGCCCTACAGCGACGACCAGTGGAGCGAGGTGCTCGCGCTCGGCGAGGCGGTCGACGCGCAACTGCAGGCCGGCGACGTGCGCCTCACGATGGGCGGCGAGCCGACCTATGTGGCCACGAGCGACCGCGATGCGCCTGAGTGGAACACCGATGCGCTCGGCCCCACCAAGCGCGGCTACGCCACCGAGCTCGTGCACCGGCTGCGGGCCGAATACGGGCACGGCGGCTTCCTGCATTTCGGCCAGGGCAAGTGGTACCCCGGCGAGCAGCTGCCACGCTGGGCGCTGTCGATTTTCTGGCGTGGCGACGGCCAGACGCTCTGGCACGATCCCGCGCTCTTTGCCGACGAGCGCGTGCCCACGCACTACACGAGCGACGATGCGCAGCGCTTCACCACGCTGCTCGCACGCAAGCTCGGCATCACCGAGCGCTACGTCCTGCCGGGTTACGAGGACGTCTACTACTACCTCTGGCGCGAGCGCCGCCTGCCCGTCAACGTCGATCCCTTCGACTCGAAGCTCGAGGACGAACTCGAACGCGTGCGCCTGCGCCGCGTGTTCACGCAGAAGCTCGATGCGGCCATCGGCTACATGCTGCCGCTCGCGCCCGCCAATGCCGACCGCGATGCGCCCGCGCTCGAAGGCCCGGGCTGGCAGACCGGCCCGTGGTTCCTGCGCGACGACCGGCTCTACCTGATTCCTGGCGATTCGCCGATGGGCTACCGCCTGCCGCTCGATTCGCAGCCCTGGGCCAGCAAGGGCGACTACCCTTACCTGGTCGAGCGCGATCCGACGGCACCGCGCGCTGCGCTGCCGAGCGCCACCGACTACCGTGCGCGCTATGACGTCGTTGACGGCGCCGGCGCCGGCGCCGATCGCGATGCGGTGCCGTACGCCTTCGGCGCGCCGCCCGCGGTGCCCGCCGCGCTGCGCATGCAGTCGCCCGGCGATCCGGCCGCCGCCGGCGACGCGGCCAGCCACTTCGCGCGGCAGCAGACCACCCGCCAGCCGCGCCGCGGCGAGTCGGCGCACTGGGTCACGCGCACGGCGCTGTGCGTCGAGGTGCGCGATCCGCGGCGTGCCAACGGCCCCGCCGCCGAGAAGCAGGGCAGCGCCTCTGGCGTGCTGTACGTCTTCATGCCGCCGCTCGCGCGGCTCGAGGACTACCTCGACCTCGTCGCGGCAGTGGAAGCCACCGCGCGCGAACTCGGCGTGCGCATCGTGATGGAAGGCTATCCGCCGCCGCGCGATCCGCGCCTGAAGATGCTGCAGGTCACGCCCGACCCTGGCGTGATCGAGGTCAACATCCATCCCGCGCACAACTGGAAGGAACTGGTCGCGCACACCGAGTTTCTGTACGACGCGGCCTTCGAAACGCGCCTGTCGGCCGAGAAGTTCATGACCGACGGTCGCCACACCGGCACCGGCGGCGGCAACCATTTCGTGCTGGGCGGGGCCACGCCCGCCGACAGCCCCTTCCTGCGCCGGCCCGAGCTGCTCGCAAGCCTGTTGCTCTACTGGCACAACCATCCCTCGCTGAGCTATCTTTTCTCGGGCATGTTCATCGGCCCGACCAGCCAGGCGCCGCGCGTGGACGAGGCCCGCAACGACCAGGTCTACGAACTCGAGATCGCGCTCGCGCAGATCGCCAGGAGCCGCGAGCTGCATGGCGAGGGCATGCCGGCATGGCTGGTCGACCGCACGCTGCGCAACATCCTGATCGACGTCAGCGGCAACACGCACCGCAGCGAGTTCTGCATCGACAAGCTCTACTCGCCGGATTCGAGCACCGGCCGGCTCGGGCTGCTCGAGCTGCGCGCCTTCGAGATGCCGCCGCATGCGCGCATGAGCATCGTGCAGCAGCTGCTGATCCGCGCGCTGGTCGCGCGCTTCTGGAACGCGCCATATCGGGCGCCGGTCACGCGCTGGGGCACCGAGCTGCACGACCGCTTCCTGCTGCCGACATTCGTGAAGATGGACTTCGACGACGTGATCGCCGAGATGCGGCAGGCCGGCTTCGCCTTCGAGGCCGAATGGTTCGCGCCGCACTTCGAGTTCCGCTTTCCGCTGGTGGGCCAGGTGCAGGCGATGGGCGTTGAGCTGTCGCTGCGCAACGCGCTCGAACCCTGGCATGTGATGGGCGAGGAAGGCGCGCCCGGCGGCACGGTGCGGTATGTCGATTCGTCGCTCGAGCGCATCGAGGTGCGCGTCACCGGGCTCAACGAAAGCCGCCACACGGTCACCGTCAACGGCCAGGTGCTGCCGCTGCAGCCCACCGGCACGGCCGGCGAGTTCGTTGCGGGCGTGCGCTACAAGGCCTGGAACCCGCCCTCGGCGCTGCATCCGACCATCGGCGCCCATGCGCCGCTGACCTTCGACATCGTCGACACCTGGATGAAGCGCTCGCTCGGCGGCTGCCAGTATTTCGTCGCCCATCCGGGCGGGCGCAACTACGAGACCTTCCCGGTCAACGCCTACGAGGCCGAAAGCCGCCGCCTGTCGCGCTTCACGCGCACGGGCCACACGCCGGGGCCACTGCAGACGCCGCCGGCCACGATCGAGATCGCGGGGAGCCGGGAGTTTCCTTTCACGCTGGATCTGCGGCGTTGAAGAAGGCGGGGTCGCAAGGCCCTGATGACGACGGTGTGACAATCCACGCACTGTGGAACCCCTGAACGAATCCCTGTTCGACGCCGCCGCGCTGGACCATCCAGCTGCGCTGGCGTCGGCGCTCGCGCCCGCGGCCCTGCCCGGCCACTTCGACGAGCTGCGCGGCCGGGCCGCCGGCGCGGGCGACAAGCCACCGCTCACGACCGGCTGGAGCGCCTTCTTCGAGCAGCTCGGCCCGGGCGGCTTCGCCGACCTGCCGCGGCGCGCGGTGAGCCTGGCGCGGCAGATCCGGGACAACGGCGTCACCTACAACGTCTATGCCGACGCCGACGGACCGCAGCGGCCCTGGTCGCTCGACCTGTTCCCGCTGATCGTCTCGCCCGAGAGCTGGCGCCAGATCGAGGCCGGCGTGCTGCAGCGCATGCGCGTGCTCGACCGCGTGATGGCCGACGTCTACGGCCCGCAGCAGCTGCTGGCCGAGGGCCTGCTGCCCGATGCGCTGGTGCGCGGCCATCCGGGCTACCTGCGCGCGATGCACGGCGTGAAGCCGCCGGGCGACACCTGGCTGCACATCGCGGCCTTCGATCTCGCGCGCGGGCCCGACGGCAACTGGTGGGTGGTGTCGCAGCGCACGCAGGCGCCGTCGGGGCTGGGCTACCTGCTCGAGAACCGGCTCGCGATCACGCGACAGTTTCCGCAGGCCTTCGAGGCCCTGCACGTGCAGCGCCTGGCCGCCACCTACAGCGCGATGATGGACGGCCTGCAGCGCATGTGCCCGGCCGGCGCGCCGCCGCATATCGCGCTGCTGACGCCCGGCCCCTACAACGAGACCTACTTCGAGCACGCCTACCTGGCGCGCTACCTGGGCCTGACGCTGGTCGAGGGCAACGACCTCACGGTGCGCGACCAGCGGCTCTACCTCAAGACGCTGCAGGGTCTGCGGCCGGTGCACGGCCTCATCAAGCGGCTCGACGACCAGTTCCTCGATCCGCTCGAGCTGCGCCCCGACTCCACGCTGGGCGTGCCGGGCCTGTTGCAGGCGATCCGCGCCGGCAACGTGCTGGTGGCCAACATGCCGGGCTCGGCATTCCTCGAATCGCCGGCGCTGCTGGGCTTTCTGCCCGGGCTTGCGCGGCGCCTGATCGGCGAAAAACTCAGCCTGCCCGCGCTGCCGACCTGGTGGTGCGGCGAGCGTGCCGCGCTCGACGCGGTGCTGCCGCAGCTCGGCGCCTCTGCCATCAAGCCGACCTATCCCGGCATCGACGGGCAGACCAGCTTCGATGCGGTGCTCGGCAGCCAGCTCCGGCGGCGCCAGCTCGACGAATGGGCCGGGCGCATCCTGCGCGACGGCGACGCCCACACGGTGCAGAGCTACATGCCGCTGTCGCAGATGCCCACCTGGGCAGGCGACATGGGGCCGGGCCACATCGCGCCGCGCGCGGTGCTGCTGCGCGTGTTCGCGGTCAGCGACGGCGCACAGTCGTGGCGCGTGCTGCCCGGCGGGCTCGCGCGACTCGCGGGACGCGACGCGCAGATCGCCTCGATGCAGCGCGGCGGCAGCAGTGCCGACGTGTGGGTCCAGACCCATGACGAGGTCGACCGCACCACGCTGCTGCAGCCGCATGCCACCACCGCCTCGCTCGCGCGGCACCGCGCACCCGTCACCAGCCGCGCGGCCGAGAACATGTTCTGGCTCGGCCGCTACACCGAGCGCGCCGAGAACGCGGTACGGCTCGCGCGGCTCGTGCTCGACCTGCTGGGCGGCGAGGACCAGTCGTCGCGCCCGCTGCTCGAATGGCTGCATCGCATGGCGCTGCGCAATTCGCTGGTGCCGGCGGGCGTGCCGAGCGCGCCGCAGTCGCGCCGCGTGTTCGAGCGCGCGCTGGTGGCCGAACTCGGCGACGTGGCGCGCGGCGGCAGCGTGGGGTACAGCCTGCGCTGCATCCGCCAGTCGGCGGCGGCCGTGCGCGAACGGCTCTCGCAGGACAACTGGAACCAGATCGTGCGCACCGAGGCCGAGTTCCTGCGCCGCGCGGCCGAGCAGGCTGGCGAAGGTAGCTTCGCGACCCCCGTCGCACTGCGCACGCTTGAATCGGCCAGCACCGCGCTGGCCGCGATGACGGGTGCGCAGACCGACCGCATGACGCGCGACGACGCCTGGCGGCTCTTGTCCATCGGCCGCCACATCGAGCGCCTGGGCTTTCTCTCGAGCGCGCTCGCAGCCGGCTTCGAGGGCGGCGCGGTGCACGAGGCGAGTGGCTTCGAGGCGATGGTGGCGCTGTTCGACAGCACCATCACCTTTCATGCGCGCTACCAGCAGCGGCGCGACGTCGCCACGTTGGTCGACCTGCTCGTGCTCGATACCGAGAACCCGCGCTCGCTCGCCTGGGTGACGCAGACGCTGCGCGGGCGCATCGCGCGGCTCGCGGGCAGCGCGCCAGGCAAGCTCACCGCGCTGTCGCACGAGCTGCCCGACCCCGCTACGTGGTCGCTCGAGGCGCTGTGCGCCCCCGGCGCCGACGCGAGCCATGCTGCGCTGATGGAGCTGCTCGCCGGCTGCGAGAGCGCGGCCTATCATGTGTCCGACGCGATCGGCATCCGCTATTTCACGCTCACCTCGGAGTCGCTGCGCTCGGTGGGCGCCTGACGTCGAGGCCGCGACACCCATGCTTCTCCACGTCACGCACGAAACCCGCTACGCCTATTCGCCCCCGGTCGAAACCGCGCAGCACCTGGCCCACCTGAAGCCGCTCGACACCGCGTCGCAGCGCCTCGTGAGCCACCGGCTCACGATCGACCCGGCACCCGCGCACCGCAACGAGGTGCCCGACGTCTACGGCAACACGCGCGCCTTCTTCGCGCTCGATGCCACGCACGAGAGCCTCGTGGTCACGGCCGAGAGCGTGGTCGAGACCTCGGTGCCGCAACTCGCGCCCGGCGTGGCGCGCGCGCTGCCCTGGGAGGCCGTGCGCGAGCGCTTCCGCTACCGCAAGGGCGCGGTGTTCGATGCGGCCTCGGAGTTCGTCTTTCCCTCGCCCTACGTGCCGCGCCACGACGATTTCGCGGCCTATGCGCGCGCCAGCTTCACGCCCGAGCGCCCCGCCTTCGAGGCCGCGATGGACCTGACCGAGCGCATGTACCGCGACTTCGAGTACGACGCCGACAGCACCGAGATCAACACGCCCGCGGTCGAGGCGCTCGCGCAGCGCAGGGGCGTGTGCCAGGATTTCGCCCACATCATGATCGCGTGCCTGCGCGCATTGGGGCTGCCCGCGCGCTACGTGAGCGGCTACCTGCTGACCCAGCCGCCGCCCGGCCAGCCGCGGCTCGTGGGCGCCGATGCGTCGCACGCGTGGGTCGCGCTCTACCTGCCGGGCGGCAGCAGGGGCGACGGCAACAGCGAAGACGCCGGCGGCTGGGCCGAATTCGATCCCACCAACGGCCGCCAGCCCGGCGAGGACTACGTGGCACTCGCCATCGGCCGCGACTATGCCGACGTGTCGCCGATGCGCGGCGTGCTGCACGGCGGCGCGCGCCACACGCTCGACGTGGGCGTGACGGTGCGCCCGCTCGACGAACTGCAGGGCGACGCGGCCGCGCAGGCAGCGCCGTCACAATCACAGACTCAGTTTTCGCAACCCCAGGACAAGGACCCATCATGAGCGTTTACGACAAGCTTTCCAGCCTCGGCATCACCCTGCCCCCGGTGGCCACGCCCGCCGCGGCCTACGTGCCTTTCGTGCGCACCGGCAACCTCGTGTTTCTCTCGGGCCACATCGCACGCAAGGACGGCAAGCCCTGGGTTGGCCAGCTCGGCGCCGATGTCAACACCGACGAAGGCAGGAAGGCCGCGCGTGCCATTGCCATCGACCTGCTCGGCACGCTGCATGCGGCCGTCGGCGACCTGAACAAGGTCAAGCGCATCGTCAAGCTGATGAGCCTCGTCAACTCGGTCGGCACCTTCACCGAGCAGCACCTCGTGACCAACGGCGCGAGCGAATTCTTCGCTGAGGTCTTCGGTCCCGAGAAGGGCGCGCATGCGCGCAGCGCGTTCGGCGTGGCGCAGGTGCCGATGGGCGCCTGCGTCGAGATCGAGCTGATCGCCGAAGTGGAATAAACAACCCCGGCCAAGGCCGCACCGCTCGCTCAGAAGCGGTCGGCCATGCCCATCGCCGGATCGCTCACTGCATGGCGGCCGGTCTCGATCCGGCCCGCAAGGCGGCGGTAGAACGCCTGGTCGGCATCGCAGCGCACGGCCAGGTCGTACCACTGGCCCGATGCCTCGAGGCTCCAGCTCAGCAGGGTCTCGCCGCCACCTTCCACACGCACCGTCCAGTCGTCGTCCGGCCGACCGCCACCATGGCCATGCCCGTGGCCGTGGCCCTTGCCCGGCCCGCCGTCACGGTCGCGGTCGCCGTGCACCCAGCGTCCGCCGCCGAGCACCCGTGGCCGCGCATAGGCCTTGTTCGACTGCACGGTGAAGACGCAGTCGCGGCGCCCGTCGTTGCGCAGCTGCAGGTACAGGTCGCCGCGGCGTGCGTCGTAGCCCACGCGGATCTCGGGCGATGCCGCGCCGCCCGCGCGCAGTGCGTTGAGGTCGCCCTTGAACTGCCGGTGGTAGCCGTTCGGGCCCAGCACCCAAAGGTCGTAGCGCCCGGCGTTGTCGGTCATCGCGTTCCAATGGCCGTCGAGCCGCTTGCCGGGCTCCACCATGTAGCGGCGCGGCAGCTGGTCGGCGAGGTGCAGCTTGTCATAGACATGGAACACCGCCGCGGCGCGCCCGCTGTTGGCGAAGAGCAGCTGGATGCGGCCGTTGGTCGCGTCGCTGCGCGCGCTGGTGTGCAGTTCGTACGGCAGGGCGCGCGAGGGCCGCACGCCGGTGGCCTGCTGCGGAAGCGCGGCATCCAGGGGCGGTTCGATCTTCGGCATGGCCTGCTGCGCGGCGGTGCGCGCATCGACCTCGGCCTTGGTGCTGCGCCCGGACAGGGTCGGCAGCGGCTCGTCGTTGGGACGGTCGAAGTTGAACGCGCTCGTGAGGTCGCCGCAGACCGCGCGGCGGAACGGGCTGATCTGCGGCTCGGCCACGCCCGTGACCTTCTCGAGGAACATCAGCGTGGAGGTGTGGTCGCAGACCTGCGAGTTGACCCAGCCGCCGCGGCTCCACGGCGACACCACCCACAGCGGCACGCGCGGACCGGGGCCGTAGGGGCGGCCGTCCTGCGCGGGCTGCTTGGGCGTTGCCGGCGTCCAGTCGTGGTACTCCACCGCCACGTCGTCGGCCGCCATGGTGGTGCCGCCGGCCAGCGTCCCGTCGGGGTTGCGCGAGGGTGCCGACGGCGTGGGCACATGGTCGAAGAAACCGTCGTTCTCGTCGTAGTTCACGAGCAGCACCGTCTTGCTCCAGACCTCGGGGTTGGCGGTCAGCGCGTCCAGCACTTCTTGCACATACCAGCCGCCCTTGGCCGGGCTCGACGGGCCGGGATGCTCGCTGTAGACCGAGGGCGCGATGATCCACGACACCGCGGGCAGCCGGCCGTTCTGGATGTCCTCGCGGAAGGTCTCTAGGAAGCCGTGCGGCATGGTGTTGTGGAAACCCTTGGCGAGCGGGCTCAGGGTGTCGTCGACCACGGGGTCGTAGAACGGGCCGGCCGCGGTCACCGGCTGCGTGATGTCGGTTGCGGGCACGTACACCGGCCGGCGCGCGGGCGGCATCTGCTCGATGGCCGCGCGCCAGTGGCGAAAACCCATCATCTCGTTGCAGCCGAAGTTGTCGACCAGGCTCTGGTAGACCTTCCACTTCACGCCGGCCTGCTCGAGGCGGTCGGCGTAGGTGGTCCAGGTCCAGCCTTCGGTCGAGGCACCGATGTCGTTGCCGCCGTTGAACTGGTTGTTCAGCGCTGCGATGCGGACCTTGCCGCCGTCGACCGGGCTGATGCCGTTCGGGCCGTTGGTGCCGCTCCAGTAGAACAGGCGGTTGGCGATGGTGCCGGTGTGCATGCCGCAGTGGTAGTGGTCGCAGAGCGTGAAGGCATCGGCGAGCGAGCGCTGGAATGCGACCTCGGCCGCTTCGTAGTAGCCCATCGACAGCGGGTTCTTCGCATCGGGCCACTTGTACATGCGGCCGTGGTCCCACGCAGCCTGCGAGTCGGCCCAGCTGTGCGGCGTGCTGCCGGCGCGCTGCGCGTTGCCCTTGCTTTCGTCGAGGTGGTAGGGCACGTAGGTGGTGGGCGGCGAGGTCTTGGTATAGGTCTGGTGGAAGACGTTCTTGCCGTTCGGCGTGGGCACGGCAAAGCGGTCGCCGAAACCGCGCACGCCCTTGAAGGTGCCGAAGTAGCTGTCGAACGAACGGTTCTCCTGCATCAGCAGCACGACGTGCTTGACGTCCTTGATGGTGCCGGTCTCGCGGTGTGCGGGAATCGCGAGCGCGCGGCGGATGCTCGGCGGAAAAGTGGCCAGCGTGGCGGCGGCAATGCCGGTTCCCGCGGCGCTCTGAAGGAAATTGCGGCGTGAGGTCATGGGGTGTTGTGCTTGTCGTTTGATGGGGCTCAGGGCGCGAAGCTGACGTTGGGCTGCGCCTGTTCCTGCTGGGCTTGCGCATCGGCCACGGCCGGGGCCTCGGTCTTGCTCGACAGGGGGGCGGCGAAGCCCGCCGCGCCGCCGCCACCATCGCCACCGCCACAGGCGCCAAGGCTGGCGATGAACGAAAGCGCGATGCACGCGCGCCAGGAAGTGAACTTGCTCATGGATGACGACTCCGTTGTCCGAACCGAAGAAATCCCTGCCGCCTCGGCAAGGCAGCCGCAAGACTAGGATTTCGAGGTGACAGGTCAACGAACGCGCAGCAGTTCGTGCGCGGTTGATGCGTGCAGCACACGAAGCGTTGCGAGTTGCAACGCGGCGTGCGAACTTAGGAATTCAAGGCTGCGCGAGCACGAGGTCGGCGCCCTTCTCGCCGATCACGATCGCTGCCGCGTTGGTGTTGGCCGAGGTCATCGTCGGCATCACCGAGGCATCGATCACGCGCAGGCGCTCGATGCCGCGCACGCGCAGTTGCGCATCGACCACCGAGCGTGCGTCGCCGCCCATGCGGCAGGTGCCGACGGGATGGAACACCGTGCCTCCCTTCTCGCGCGCGAAGCGCGCCAGCTGCGCATCGTCCTGCACGCCGTTGCCGGGCAGGTATTCCTCGCCGGTCACGAGATCGCGGAACGCGGGCTGCGCATAAATGTCGCGCAGCATCTTCAGGCCCTCGACGAGCACCTTCACGTCGTGCGGCTCGACCAGGTAGTTGGTCGTGATGCGCGGCGGCGCGAGTGGATCGGCGCTCTGCAGCGCGACGCGGCCGCGCGACTCGGGCCGGCACTGCGCGGCCGAAGCCGAGAAGCCCGAGAAGCCGTGCAGCGGATCGCCGGGCTTGTCGACCGACAGCGGCATCACGTTGAACAGCACGTCGGCGCGCGCGTCCTTGGCGACCGGCGTGCGCACCATGCCGCCCACCTGCCCCGCGCCCACGGTCAGCGGGCCGCTCTGCGAGAACAGCCACTGCGCGCCCATCTTTGCCAGGCCGAAGGGGCTTCGCACCTGGTCGTTGAGTGACATGCGCTCGCGCAGCTTGACGATGACGCGCGCCTGGTAGTGGTCTTGCAGGTTGGCGCCGACCTCGGGCGCATCGGCCTCGACCGCGATACCGTGGGCGCGCAGCGCATCGGCCGGGCCGATGCCCGAGAGCTGCAGCAGCTGCGGCGTCTGCAGCGCACCGGCCGCAAGGATCACCTCGGCGTCGGCGCGCGCACTCTGCAATTGGCCGTGCGCGTCGAGCCACTCCACGCCGACGGCGCGGCCCTGCTCGACGAGCAGGCGCGTCACGCGCACGCCGCTGCGCAGCTGCAGGTTGGGCCGCTGCCGCACCGGCGCGAGAAAGGCCGTGGCCGCATCGCAGCGCCAGCGCCCGCCGAGAGTGAGCTGGTAGGTGCCCAGGCCCTCGTCGCGTTCGCCGTTGAAGTCGTCGCTCTGTGCAAAGCCGGCCTGCGCGCCAGCCGCAAGCCAAGCGGCGCAGTAGGGATGGTCGTTGCGCAGGTTCGACACGCGCAGCTCGCCCGCGCCGCCGTGGTACGTCGTCTCGCCGCCGTCGTAGCGCTCGGATTTCTTGAAGAACGGCAGCAGCTCGCGGTAGCTCCAGCCGGTGGCTCCGGCCGCGGCCCAGTCATCGAAGTCGGCGCGCTGGCCGCGGATGTAGATCAGCCCGTTGATTGCGCTCGATCCACCCACCACCTTGCCGCGCGGCCAGACGATGCGGCGGTTGCCGGTCTCGTGCTGCGGCTCGGTCTCGAACTGCCACGAGAAGCGCGTGTCGTAGATCGAGCGGAAGTAGCCCACCGGCAACCTCAGCCAGAAGTGCCGGCTGTCGGTGCCCGCCTCGAGCAGCAGCACGCGCCGGCGCGCATCGGCGCTGAGCCGGTTGGCAAGCACGCAGCCGGCGGAACCGGCACCCACGACGATGTGGTCGAAGCCCTGGGTCGATCCGCTCATCCGCGCCGCGCCCTCACGCCTTGACCAGCGCGGCGAACAGCGCCGGATCGAAGTACTGCTTTGCGCTCAGCGCATTCTGGATGTTGGCGTTCGAGACGAAGAAATCCGTCACCTGCTGCAGCCAGTTGGCGACCGTGCCGTCGGCGTACTTGGCGCGCCACTCGGCCGACGAGTAGTATTTGCTGGCCTTGAACTGCTCCTTGAACTGCGCGAGCGGCACTTCCTTGTACTGCGACTTCTGCAGCGCGGCGGCCGCGCCGTCGGGGTCGTTGACCATGCGCTCGTTGGCGGGCAGCCAGCCGGCGATGAGCTTCTGCAGCACCGGCTTGTTCTTCTCGTAGTAGTCGTTGCGCGCGGCCCAGCCGCCGACGATGGCCGCCTGCGGGAAGAAGGCCGAGGCATCGATCAGCTTCTTTGCGCCGGGCGCCTTCTCGCGCACCGTGGTGTCGAACGGCGACCACAGCGCCACCGCCGGCACCGCACCCGAGATGAACGAGGTCACGGCCTCGGACATGCGCTGGTTGACGATGCGCACGTCCTTGGCCGGGTCGAGCTGCGCCGAGCGCAGCGCGCGGTCGAGGAACACGTGCGCGGTGGTGCCGGTGGTGGTGGAGATCTGCTTTCCCTTCAGGTCGGCCAGCGTCTTCACGCCCGCGTCCTCGCGCACCCAGAGCTGCGCAGTCGCGTACTCGATGTTGTTGATCAGGAACACCTTGCCCTGGCCGCGGGCGGGAAAGTTCGACAGCACCGCGCCGGTGGCCAGCACGTCGAGGCTGCCGCCCACCATCGCCTGGAAGATCTCCAGGCCGGTGGTGAACTGGCGCAGCTGCAGGTCGAGCCCCTGCTTGGCGAACGTGCCCATCTCCTGGCCGAGCCAGATCTGGCCGTCGACGGCGGGCGTGTGCAGGTAGCCCACGTTGACCTTGATGCGCGATTGCGCCCAGGCCGGCAGCGCGAGGCTGGAGGCCGCGACGGCGGCGCCGCCTGCGAGGATTGTTCTGCGTTGGAGGGACATGTCGTTCTTCCTTTCAAGCTCTACCAAAATGAAAATCAATCGGCCAGGCGGACCTGCTGCTTCGATTGGGCCGCGTACTCCTGCATCACCAGTTCGCGGATCTGCGCGCGCAGTTGCGCGAAGCGCGGGTCCTCGTGCACCGCCTCGCCGCGCGGATAGCCGAAGGGCACGTCGATCACGGTGCGGATGCGCGCCGGCCGCGCGGTCACCACGACGATGCGCGACGAGAGATAGATTGCCTCGTCCACCGAGTGCGTGATCAGCATCACGGTCTTGCCCTCGGCCTGCAGCACCTCGAGCAGCAGGTCCTGCATGGCACTGCGGGTCTGCGCGTCGAGCGCGCCGAAGGGCTCGTCCATGAGCAGGAACTCGGGCTTTACCGCATAGGCGCGCGCCAGGGCCAGGCGCTGGCGCATGCCACCGGACAGGTGCTTGGGATGGTGGTTGGCAAAGTCGCCCAGCCCCATGAGCTGCATGTAGCGCTCGACGATGCCGGCATGCTCCGACCTGGGCACGCGGTTGGACCTCAGGCCGAGGCCGAACGCGATGTTCTGCCGCACCGTGAGCCACGGAAAGACGCCGTACTCCTGGAAGATCACGCCGCGGTCGGGCCCCGGCGCCGTCACCGGCTCGCCGTCGAGCAGCACGCGGCCCTCGGTGGGCTGCACGAAGCCCGCGAGCATGTTCATCAGCGTCGTCTTGCCGCAGCCCGAGGGCCCGATGATCGAGACGAACTCGCCCTGGTGGATGTCGAGGCTCACGCCGTCGAGCACCCGCATAGGGCCTTGCGCGGTGGGAAATTCGACCGCCACGTTGTCGAAGCGGATGCGCGGGGTGCCGTTCGCGAGCGTGTTCATGCCAGTCTGTCCTGCCAGGCCACCAGGCGCCGTGTGGCGGCGCGCAGCAGCAGATCCATCGCGAGCGCGATGAAACCGATGGAGATGATGCCGACGTAGATGATGTCGAGCTGGAAGAAGGACGATGCGTTCTGGATCAGCGCACCGAGCCCCTGCTGCGCCGCGATCAGTTCCGAGGCCACGAGCGTGGCCCACGCCACGCCGAGCGATACGCGCACCGCCGTCAGGATGTGCGGCACCGTGAGCGGCACGATCACGCGGCCGAAGATCTCGAAGTCGTTCGCGCCCAGCGTGCGCGCCACGCGCACGTAGATCGGGCTGATCTGCGCGATGCCTTCGTACATCACGATCACGCCCGCGAAGAACGAGGCATAGAACAGGATCACGGTCTTCGCGACCTCGCCGATGCCGAAGTAGACGATGACGAGCGGGATCAGCGCAATCGGCGGCAGCGCACGAAAGAAGTTGATCACCGGGTCGATGAAGCTGCGCACGCCGCGATACCACCCGAGGCAGAAGCCCACCGGAACCGCCGCTGCTGTGCCCAGCGTCACGCCGATGAACACGCGCTGCGTCGACATGAAGATGTCCATGGGCAGCCGGTCGCCCATCAGCGAGACGAAGCGCTCGGCCACCTCGTGCGGCGCCGGCACCAGCGCCGGATTGACGAGGCCGCTGTAGCGCAGGCCATACCAGATGGCCAGCAGCAGCAGCCACGGGACGAGGATCAATGCAGTTCGGCGCGCGGCCGTTCCTTGTCGCATGGGCTTGTTGTCTCCTGCCATCGGCTCAGCATGAAAGAAGTGGCCGCTGGCCCTTCGCTCTGCTATATTGGTTTAAAGGTTCTATAGACCATACCTTTAGAACACTCTCGATGGCAAGTGCGGATTTACCCCTCTTCGGCGACAGCCCCATTCCCCGCTACCTGCAGCTGGCCGACCTGATGCGCCAGCGCATTTCGCGCGGCCTCTGGCCGCAGGGCCACCGCTTGCCGTCGCTCGACGAACTCGGCCAGGAGTTCGGCGTGGCGCGGGTCACCGTGCGCCAGGCGGTCGAGCTGCTCGCGCGGGACGGCCTGCTGTCGCCGCAGCAGGGCCGCGGCACCTTCGTCACTGGCCAGGCCAGCGAGCGCTGGCTCAGCGTCGAGACCTCGCTCGAGGCGCTCGCACGCATGTACCGCGACACCGTGCCGCAGCTCGTCAACATCGACGAATCGACCGTCGCGCCCGCGCTGCGCCCCGGCGAAGGCCGGCCGGCCGATCGCTACGTGTTCATGCGCCGCGTGCACTCGCGCGAGGGCGCACCGTACTGCGTCATCAACATCCACCTGGCGGAGCCCGTGTTCCGCCGCACGCCGAAGCGCTTTCGCGACGAACCCGTGATCCCGATCCTCGTGGGCCTGAAGAGCCTGCGCATCGCCAAGGCGCACCAGGTGCTGACCATCGGCGCCGCCGACATGGAGGTCGCGCGCCTGCTCGGCGTGCCGGTCAATTCGCCGGTGGCCGAGGTACGTCGCGTGTTCCGCGACGCGGACGACTGCGTGGTCTACCTCGGCGAAGTCACCTACCGCGGCGACGCCATCCACCTCGAAATGAACCTGTTGCCATGAACCAAGACAACGCATCCATTCCCACGCCCGCCCTGCCCGTTTCGCCGCTCGCCATTGCCCGCGTGCGCGCGCATGTGTTCCGCTATCCAGTGCAGGTGCCGGTGCGCACCTCCTTCGGCACCATGACCGACCGCCCCGCCGTCTTCGTCGAGGTGACCGACGAGGACGGCGCGAGCGGCTGGGGCGAGGTGTGGTGCAACTTTCCGGGCTGCGGCGCCGAGCACCGCGCGCGCCTGGTGCACTCCGTGATGGCACCGCTGCTAGAAGGCCAAAGCTTCGACGAAGGCCCGCAGCAGGCATGGGAAGCGCTCACGCGCCAGACCGCGGTGCTCGCGATCCAGTCGGGCGAGCCCGGCCCGATGGCGCAGGCCATCGCGGGCATCGACCTCGCGCTCTGGGACCTGGCGGCGCGCCGCGCCGCCCAGCCGCTCTGGCGCTATCTCGGCGGCCAGCCGCGCATTCCCGTCTATGCGAGCGGCATCAACCCCGAGGGCGCGCTCGAGACCGCCGAGCGCATGCGCGCCGCGGGCCACAACGCCTTCAAGCTCAAGGTCGGCTTCGGCGCCGAGCGCGACGTGGGCAACCTCGAGGCCCTGCGCCAGACGCTCGGCGATGCGGCATCGATGATGGTCGATGCCAACCAGGCCTGGTCGCTCGACGAGGCGCTGGCCATGGCGCCGCGCCTCGCACCCTTTCGCCTCGACTGGCTCGAGGAACCGCTGCGCGCCGACCGCCCCTGGCCCGAGTGGCAGCAGCTGAAGGCGGGCTCGCCGGTGCCCCTGGCCGGCGGCGAGAATGTCGCCGGCCTGGATGGATTCGACAGCGCCATCGCCGCGCAGGTGTTCTCGGTGCTGCAGCCCGATGCGGCCAAATGGGGCGGCATCTCTGGCTGCTGGCCAGTGATCGCCAAAGCGCGTGCCGCCGGGCTGCGCTACTGCCCGCACTACCTCGGCGGCGGACTCGGCCTGCTGGCCTCGGCGCACCTGCTCGCCGCGGCGGGCGGCGACGGCCTGCTCGAGATCGATTCGAACGACAACCCGCTGCGCAGCGCGCTGAGTCCACGGCTCTCGCGGATCGACGACGGCTGGGTCACGCTCGACGAGACGTCGGGCATTGGCATGCCCGACGATGTGCTGCAGCAGGCGGCGGCCGTGGCACGGCCCGTGTCGGTCGACTGAACGACGCCGAGACACCGGGCGGCATCGCGCTCACGAAACCGGCGGCGTCTCCGGCTGCCCGGGTCCACCAGCGCCGTTCTTCTTCATGAGGCGGCCGATGTGCTGCCGCTTGCGAGTGCCCTCGATGTTCTTGAAGGCCTGGATCGCCAGCGCCTCGGGGTTCAGCCGCTCCCGCACGGCCGCGAGGATCTTCTCGCCGTGCAGCACGCCGTCGTCGGAGATGGCGCGCTCCAGCTTCTGCGCATCGCGCAGGCGCAGCGCGTCCATGATGTCTTCATGCTTGTGGCGGCCTTCCACGGGCGCGGGCTGCTCGCCTTCGTACAGGTACCGGATGCTCGGCCCCGTGATGGCCCAGAGCTGGCGCAGCAATGAACTGAGGTAGGGCATGTCGGCCGGCGCGTAGAGCGCGAAGTGGAACTCGACGTTGCTGCGCAGGATGTCGTCGGTGTTGCGCGCCTTCTTGGCCGCCATCACCCGTTCGTGGATCTGCGCAAGCCGCGCGAGGCCCTCGTCGTCCCACCGCCCGAGGCCCGCCGTGGCGGCCATGACCTCGAGGCGGATGCGGATCGCGCGCACCTCGGCCAGCCCCTGCACCGTCGGGCTCGGCACGCGGATAGAAAACCCGCGCTGGCCCACCAGGATGTCCTTCGCCACCAGCTGGAGCAGCGCTTCGCGGATCGGCGTCTGGCTGATGCCCGCGAAGTCGCCCGTTTCGGTCATTTCCCGCAGCTTGAAGGCGTGTCCCGGCCGGTACTCGGCGTGGATGAGCTGGTTGACGATCTTCTCTCTGACCACTTCGGTCAGGTTCTTGGCACTCATGAGGACTCGATCCAAGGGTTAACCCCCGTTTGCGACGGGCGTTCGAACGCGTTTTAATGCCAGGAATCTGCAGTATTTTATAAAACACTGCATCCTCCTGACCGACTTTTGATCGCAGCATGTCCAAACCTCTCCAGAACCCCGGCCTGAACAGGCGCGACACCGTGGGCCACATTGTGGCCAGAACACTCAAGAAGCACGGCATCGATCGCTTCTTCGGCCAGAGCCTGCCCAGCATGTTCGTGCTCGCGGCCGAGGAGGTCGGCCTCACGCAGGTGGCCTACCGCACCGAGAACGCCGGCGGCTACATGGCCGACGCGCATGCGCGCATGAGCCACCGGCCCGCGGTGATCACGGCCCAGAACGGCCCGGCCGCGGCGCTGCTCGTCGCGCCGCTCGCCGAGGCGCTGAAGGTGTCGATCCCGGTGATCGCGCTGGTGCAGGACATCGCGCGCGACCAGGCCGACAAGAACGCCTTCCAGGACCTGGACCACATCGGCCTGTTCAAGCCCGTGACCAAGTGGGTGCGCCGCGTGGACGTGGCCTCGCGCGTGGAGGACTACGTCGAGCAGGCCATCATCGCCGCCTGCAGCGGCCGCCCGGGCCCGGTCGTGCTGCTGTTGCCGGCCGACCTGCTGAACGAACCCGGCGTGCGCTCGAGCGTGGCGCGCCCGGCGTCGCTGGGCCGCTTTCCGCTCGACCGCAGCACGCCCGACGCGGCGGCGCTGCGCGAAGCCGTGGCGGCGCTGGCCGGTGCCCGGGCGCCGGTCGTCGTGGCGGGCGGCGGGGTCCATGTCTCGGATGCCTGCGAGGCGCTGAGCGCCTTCGCCGAAGCGCTCGCGCTGCCCGTCGCCACCACCAACATGGGCAAGGGCGCGGTGGCGGAGACGGCCGAGCTGTCGCTGGGCGTCATGGCCAACTGCCTGGGCCCCAACGGGTCGGGGCGCCACCTGAAGGACTTCATCGCCAAGGCCGACGTGGTGTTCCTGGTCGGCAGCCGCACCAACCAGAACGGCACCGACAGCTGGACGCTGTATCCGCCCGGCGCGCGGCTCATCCACCTGGACATCGACGGCCAGGAGATCGGCCGCAACTACGATGCGCTGCGCCTCGTCGGCGACGCCCGGCTCGGGCTCGAGGCGATGCTCGGCATCGCGCGCACGATGGACCTGTCGGCCCGCACGGGCCAACGCGCGGCGCTCGCGGCGCGCATCGCCGAGGGCCGGCAGAAGCACCAGCAGGAATCCGCCGCCGTGCGGCTCGGCAACGACACCCCGATCCGGCCCGAGCGGATCATGCAGGAGCTCGATGCGCTGCTCGGCCCCGACGACACGGTGGTGGCCGACGCGAGCTACTCGACGCTGTGGGTCACCAACTACCTGACGGCGCGCCGCGCGGGGCAGCGATTCATCACCCCGCGCGGCCTGGCCGGGCTCGGCTGGGGCATGCCGATGGCCATGGGCGCGCGGCTGGCGCAACAGGGCTGCCATGTGTTCTGCCTGGTCGGCGACGGTGGCTTTGGCCACGTCTGGTCCGAGATGGAAACCTGCAAGCGCATGGGCATCAAGATCATCACGATCCTCATCAACAACGGCATCCTCGGCTACCAGAAGCATGCCGAGAACCTGAAGTTCGGCGACCACACCTCGGCCGTCGACTTCTCGCCCGTGGACCACGCCGCCATCGCCCGCGCCTGCGGCATCCGCGGCGTGCGCGTGACCGATCCTGCGGACATCGGCGCTGCGCTCCAGGCTGCGAAAGAGGCCGAGGAGGCCACGCTGATCGAGGTGATGTGCGCCGAGAACGCCTATCCGCCGATCACCTTCTACACGCCGGAGAGCGAGGCATGAGCGCGGGCTCGAACAATCCTGCGCGCGTGGCGCTGGTCACCGGCGCGGCCCAGGGCATCGGCCTGGCCAGCGCGGTGGAACTGCTGCAGGACGGACGCACGGTGGTGCTCGCCGACCTGCACCTGCCCGCGCTCGACGCCATTCCGGCGGCGCTGCGCGGGCGCGCATCGGCCGTGCGGCTCGACGTGTCGGACGAGGCGGGCCGCAGGCAGGTGGTCGAAGACATCGTGCGCACGCACGGCGGCATCGACATCCTCGTCAACAACGCCGGCATCAGCCTGAAGAACGCCGAAGGCCGCTCCAACGGCATCCTCGAGGTCGACATGGCGGAGGTGCAGAAGACGCTGGACGTCAACGTGCTGTCGATCGTCCGGCTCTGCCAGCTCGTGCTGCCGGGCATGAAGGCGCGGCGCTGGGGGCGCATCGTCAACGTCTCGTCGCTCGCGGGCCGCGGCAAGTCGATCGTCGCCGGGCCGGCCTACATGCTGACCAAGTCGGCTGTGCTCGGGCTCAGCCGCGCGATCGCCTCGGAAATGGGGCAGTACGGCATCACCACCAACTGCGTGGCGCCGGGCCGCATCCTGACCCAGATGGCCCTGCAGGCCGGCGAGGAAGTCAACCGCCGCTATGCGCAGCAGATCCCGGTCCAGCGCATCGGCGAACCGGCCGAAGTGGGTGCGGCGATCCGCTACCTCTGCAGCGAGGCGGCGGGCTTCACCAACGGCGCGGTGATCGACGTCAACGGCGGCTTCTTCATGAGCTGAGCGCCATCCAGCGGCCCCGCGGGGCCACTTCGACACTTCGGAAAAAACCCAGGGAACCCACATGCAACACCACACTGTCCATCTCGGCAAACGCTCTTTCCTCTCGCGCTGCGCCGCCGCGCTCCTCGTGGCGGGCGCGCCCTGCGCCGCCGTCGCACAGGGTGCGGAAGCCTTCCCCGCGCAAGACCTCGCGCTGATCGTCAACTACGGCGCGGGCGGCAACACCGACGTGGCGGCCCGCGCACTGGGCAACACGATGGAGCTCATCCTCAAGAAGACCGTCGTCATCCACAACCGGGCCGGCGCGCAGGGCACGCTCGGGGTCTCGAACCTCGCGCGGCAGAAGCCCGACGGCTACACGCTCGGGGTGGTGACCTTCTCGACGATCGCGATCACGCCGCACCTGCTGAAGGTCGACTACACGGTGGACGATTTCGACTTCATCGCGGGTGTCGCGCGCTATCGCTACGGCGTGGCGGTGCGCGCCGATTCGCCCTACCAGACCATGGCCGACCTCGTGGCCGCCGCCAGGCAGGGCAAGGGCATCTTCTTCGGTGCGCCGTCCGCGCCCAACAACGTCGCCATGCACGAACTCGGCCGCAAGACCGGCGGAAAGTTCGAGGAGGTGAACTACAAGTCCGGCACGGAGACCGTCGCCGCGCTGCTCGGCGGCCAGGTCGACGTGATTGTGCAGAACCCGTCGGACATCCTTCCGCATGTGAAGGCCGGCAAGATGCGCTTCCTCGCGAGCGCCAGCCCGATGCGCTGGAAGGAGCTGCCCGAAGTGCCCACGCTCAAGGAACAAGGCTACGACGTCGAGATCGACTCCTGGATCGGCCTGGCGTACCCCAAGGGCACGCCCAAGGCCATCCGCAGCAAGATGGAAGCCGTGGCGATGACGGCCACGTCGAGCGCCCAGGTCGTGCGCACATTCGAGAGCGCCGGCGTGGACCCGGTGGCGCTCTCGGGTGCCGACTACCGCAAGAAGCTGGTGGAAGGCCGCGAGGTCATGGGCGCGGCGCTCAAGGCGGCCAAGCTGCCCCGCACGAACTAGCTTTGCTGCGCGAGCAGCGCCACCAGCTCGGGCACGTAGCGCTGTGCCCCGCCCTGCTCCACCGCGCCCGCATAGGTGCCGAGCACCGCATCGGCAATGGCGCGCGCCGCGTTGGCGCCGCCCGCCATCTCGGTGTAGTAGCCCAGGTCCTTCTGCGCATTGCTCATCGCGAACTTGAGCCCGCTCGGGTCGCCGGCCGTGATGAAGCCCCTGAGCCGCTCGAGCGCCACGCCGCCGCCGCCGCCCTTGGCGAGCACGTCGACGAACACGCCCGGGTCCACACCCGCACGCTGGGCGCAGGCCGCGGCTTCGGCGATCAGCGCCACGGCGCCGAGCGACACGTAGTTGTGCAGCAGCTTCATGCCGTGGCCGGTGCCGACGGCGCCGGTGTGCACGATGTTCTCGGCAAAGCACGAGAGGATCGGACGACATTCGTCGAGCAGCGCGGCGTCGCCACCGACGAGCAGGTTCAGCCGGCCCTCGGCAGCCTCCTTGGGGGTGCGCGTCATCGGCGCATCGAGAAAGCGCCCGCCCGCGCGCTGCACCGCCTCGGCCACGCGCTCGGTCGAACCCGGGATGGCGGTGGAGCAGTCGATCACGATGGTGCCGGGCTTCAGGCCCTGCAGCAGGCCGCCGTCGCCGAGCACCACGGCCTCGACCTGCGGGGAACCGGTGACGCAGACGATCAGCACCTCGGCGCCGCGTGCCAGTTCGGCGCCGCTCGCGGCGCTCTTCGCGCCCGCGGCCTGGAGTGCGTCGAGCGGCTGGTTGCCCGGATGCTCGAGCACGGTGAGCGGATGGCCGTGCTTCACGAGGTTGCTGGCGATGCCGTGGCCCATGAGGCCGATGCCGACCATGCCGATGGCGGCTTTCTTCTTCATGTCATTCATTGCTGAGGATTCCTGATGTGCTGCAGCCGCCGATTGTCATTCAGCCAGGCCCGGCCGACGAGCCGCGCACGACCAGTTGCCCCGGCAGCAGCATCTGCCGCGCCGGGCCTTCGAAGCCGCGCAGTCGCTCGATCAGGCAGGTGGCCGCCGCGCGGCCGATGGCATCGGTCGGCTGGGCCACGGTAGAAAGCCCCGGCCCGATCAACGGCGCCCATTCGGTGTCGTCGAAGCCGACGAAGCCGAGCTCTTCGCCGAACTGCCAGCCCAGGCGCGCCATGGCTTGCGCCACGCGCAGCGTGACCACCGCGTTGCCCGCGACCACCGCCGCACGGCGCCCGCGCTTCGCACGCCGGTGCAGCGCACGCAGCGCCTCGTCGAGCCCTTCGTTGTCGCCCTCGACGCTCTCGAACACCTCGCCGGCCACACGCGGCTCGTGCGCCGCCACGCAAGCGCCGAAGGCCGCGGTGCGCTCGCGCCGCGAACTCACGCCCTGCTGCGGCTCGGTCACGTAGAGCAGCTCGCGGTAGCCACCCTCGACGAGATGGCCGCAGGTGTTCTTCATCGCGTCGGCGTTGTCGAGCGAGACGAAGTCGGTGTGCATGCCGGCATGGCGCCGGTCGACCAGCACCGCGGGCTTGCCGTGCAACGTGACCGCGTCGACCACGTTGCTGCCGCGGCCCAGCGTGTTGAGGATGTAGCCGTCGACCTGGTAGCCCGACAGCGCATGGATGGCCTCGCGCTCGCGTTCGCTCTCGTTGCCGAGGTTGAACAGCATCACGAGGTAGCCCGCGTCCTGGCAGGCCTTCTCGGCGCCGCGCAGCACCGCCACCGAGTAGGGGTTGGTGATGTCGGCCACGATCAGGCCGATGAGGCGCGAGCGCCCGTGGCTCAGCGCCTGCGCCATCGGGCTCGGCGTGTACGCCAGCTCGGCGATCGCCGCTTCCACGCGCGCGGCGATGTCGCGGCTCAGCAGGCGGTCGCGGTGGTTGAGAAAGCGCGAGACGGTGGCCTTGGAGACGCCCGCCGCGGCGGCGACATCGGCGATGGTGGCGCGGCCGCTGGCTTTCATGGTCTTGCTCCTGCGCCGCTGGCCCCCACCCCTGCCCTCCCCCAGAGGGGGAGGGAGAAAGACGAGGTCGCGCTCATGCGGCGGCCGTGTCGAAGCGCGCCGTCGGCTTCTCGCCGGCCAGCACCTGCAGCAGGTTGGTCGTTGCCAGTTCGGCCATCGCATGCCGCGTCTCGTGCGTGGCCGAGCCGATGTGCGGCAGCGGCGTCACGCGCGGGTGCGTGCGCAGCGGCGAATCGGCCGGCAGTGGCTCCTTCGCGAACACGTCGAGGCCGGCGGCGCGCAGCGTGCCGTGGTCGAGCGCGTGCAGCAGCGCTGCCTCGTCGACCGTGGCGCCCCGCCCGCCGTTGATGAAGGCCGCCTGCGGCTTCATGCGCGCGAAGAACGCCGCATCGATCATGCCGCGCGTGGCCTCGGTCAGCGGCAGCATCGCGAGCACGATGTCCGAGCGCGCGAGCAGGTCGTCGAGCGGCGTGTGGGTGGCGCGGCCCTGCAGTTCGGGCGCCTGCGCGGCCAGGTCCACCGGACGGCGCGAGTGGTAGAGCACCGGCATGCCGAAGCCCAGCGCAGCGCGGCGCGCCACCGCCTGGCCGATGCGGCCGAAGCCGAGGATGCCGAGCGTCTTGCCATGCACGTCGGTGCCGAACAGGTCTTCGCCGATGTTCTTCGTCCAGCGGCCTTCGCGCACGAGGTTCGAGAGCTCGACCACGCGGCGCTGCGTCGCCATCAGGATCGCGAAGACGGTGTCGGCCACCGTCTCGGTCAGCACGTCGGGCGTGTGGCACAGCACGATGCCGCGGCGGTGCAGCTCGGCGAGCGGATAGTTGTCGACGCCGACCGACACGCTCGAGATCACCTGCAGCTGTGGTGCCGCATCGAGCAGCGCCGCATCGACCGGATGGCTCGACCCGATGAGCCCGTGCGCGCTGCCGAGCGCAGCCGCGAAAGCCTCGGGTTCCTTGCGCGGATCGGCCACGGTCACGTGGTGCGCGGCCGAAAGGCGCGCAAGCTGGTCGCCAGGGAGTGCCCGGAAGACCAGCACGTTCCTCTTGTTGCTGTTGTCGGTGGTTTTCATCATGTTCTTCAAAGCCCTGCCCGATCGAGTTCGGCCCGCGTCGGCAGGCCCTCGGTGTCGCCCAGCACCTGCACCGCGCGCGCGCCGATCCAGGCGCCGCGGCGCACCGCCTCGGGCAGGCTGCGGCCTTCGAGCAGCGCGCTCACCACGCCGACCGCAAAGCCATCGCCCGCACCCACGGTGTCGACCACTTCGTCGACCGGAAAGCCCTCGACGCGGCCTGTGCCGGCCAAGTCGCTGTCGTAGTAGGCGCCGTCGGCACCGAGCTTCACCACCACGAGCTTCGCACCGCGTTCGCGGTAGAACCGTGCCACCGCCTCGGGTTCGCTGTGGCCCGTGAGCAGCAGCCCTTCCTCGATGCCGGGCAGCACCCAGTCGGCGCGCGCGGCGAGTTCGTTGATCCAGTGGCGCATGGTCTCGGTGGACGACCAGAGCGTGGGGCGCAGGTTGGTGTCGAACGAGATCGTGCGGCCGGCTGCGCGCATCACGTCCATCGACTTGAGCGCGGCCTGCAGGCTGGTCTCGGAGATCGCGGCGAACACGCCGGTCGCGTGCAGGTGCCGCGCCGAACGCAACCAGTCCTCGTCGACATCCTGCGGGCCCATGTGGCTCGCGGCGGAGCCCTTGCGGTGGTATTCGACCGGCGGATCGCTGCCGTCGGTGACGCGGCCCTTGAACTGGAAGCCGGTGCGCTGCGCCGGATCGCAGGTCACGTGCGAGCAGTCGATGCCCTCGGCCTGCATGGTCGCGAGCAGTGCGCGGCCCATCGAATCGGTGCCGAGCCGGCTGGCCCAGCCCACCTTGAGCCCGAGCCGCGAGAGGCCGATGGCCACGTTGGTCTCGGCACCCGCGGTGCGCTTGTGGAAAGACTGCGCGTTCTCGATCGGGCCGGGCCGGTCAGCTACGAGCAGCAGCATGGCTTCGCCGAACAGCGCGACATCGAAGGCGGTGGGTGGTGTCATGGATGCTCCAGGGCCCGTGCAGCACGGATGAAGGCGATCTGGGCGCGCGTGACGGCCTTGAGATCGTCGCCGACGAGCGGGTATTCGATGGCATGCGGCACGTCGGACGGCAATGCGCGCAGCACCGCGCGCCAGGGCGCGGCAGAGTCATCGAGCGGCACCGCGACCCACTTGTGGGCAAGGCGTTGCGCCCCCTTGCAATGCACGTAGCGCACGCGGTGGCCGAGCGCCTTCGCAGCCTGCAGCGGGCATTCGCCGAGCCAATGCCAATTGCCCATGTCGAAGGTCATGCCGAGCGAAAGGCCGGCGCGGTCGGCCGCATCGAAGAAGGCCTGCAGCGCGGCCAGCGTGCCGGCACGCGGCGTCTGGTCGTTCTCGATCAGCAGTTCGATGCCCGTGTCGGCGAGCAGCGTCTCGACTTCGCGCAGTGAGCCCTGCGACGACGACGCACGGAAACCGCCGATCGCCATCTTGAGCCGCTTCGCACCCAGCCGCGTGGCCGATGCAATGCCGCGCAGCAGCGCGTCGGCGTCGAGCCCACCGCTCTCGGCCCAAAGGCCCTCGGGGCTCGAGAACACCGAGGCAAGTCCGTGTAGCGCGGGCAGTTCGGCTTCGGCGTCGCGCAGCATCTCGCCGCGCACCTCGACCGAATCCGCGCCCGCCGCGCGCGCCAGTTGCGAACACCAGAGCTGGCCGTGCCGGCCCACCTCGGCCGCCCCGAAGGACGAGAGGGAAATCAGGACCTCGAACGACATTCAGCTCTGTGCCTGGTGCGAACTGAGGATCTGGCCGAGGAACTGGCGCGTCTTCTCGTGCTGCGGGTTGCCGAAGAACTGCTCGGGCGGCGCCTGCTCGACGATCTTGCCGTCGGCCATGAAGATCACGCGGTCGGCCACGCTGCGGGCGAAGCCCATCTCGTGGGTCACGCACAGCATGGTCATGCCGTCTTCGGCCAGGCCGATCATGGTGTCGAGCACCTCCTTGACCATCTCGGGATCGAGCGCCGAGGTGGGCTCGTCGAACAGCATGATCTTGGGCGTCATGCACAGCGCGCGCGCAATCGCCACGCGCTGCTGCTGGCCGCCCGACAGCTGGCTGGGGTACTTGCTTGCCTGCTCGGGGATTCGCACGCGCGTGAGGTACTTCATGGCAACCTCCTCGGCTTCGGCCTTGGACATGCCGCGCGAGCGCATCGGCGCGAGCGTGCAGTTCTCGAGGATCGTGAGGTGCGGGAACAGGTTGAACTGCTGGAACACCATGCCCACTTCGGCACGCACCGCGTCGACGTTCTTGCCGCCCGCGGTCAGCTCGATGCCGTCGACCACGATGCGGCCCTTCTGCACTGTCTCGAGGCGGTTGATGCAGCGGATCAGCGTCGACTTGCCCGAACCCGAAGGCCCGCAGATCACGATGCGCTCGCCCTGGCGCACGTCGAGGTCGATGCCGGTCAGCACCTGGAAGTCGCCGTACCACTTGTTGACGGCTTCCATGCGGATGATGGGTTCGGTCATGGACTTTTCACTCCGTTTGTCGTGTCCGCTCCGGCGTTTACTGCATCTTCGGCAGGTCGGCCTGCAGCCACTTCTGGTAGAGCTTGTTGAGCTCGCCGTTGGCGGTGTTCTTCTGCACGAATTCGTTGACCGCCTTGGTCAGCTCTTCCTGGCCCGGACGCATCGCGATGGCCATCGCCTGCTGCACCAGCGTGAACTTGTTCTCGTAGGTGCCGGCGGGCACGCGCTTGGCGATCTGGGCGGCCACGGTCACCGAGCAGCCGATGGCATCGACCTGGCCGGAGATCAGCGCCTGCATGGCCGAGGCGTCGTCGTCGAAGCGACGGATCTCGGTGCCTTCGGGCGCGGCCTTCGTGACGGCCACGTCCTGCGTGGACGCGCGGGCCACGCCCACGCGCAGGCCCTTCAGGTCGGCGGCGGACTTGATGGCCTTCTTGCTCTCGCCATACAGCACGATCGTCGCGGCCGCATAGGGCTGCGAGAACTGCACCTGCTTGGCGCGCTCGGGCGTGACGGCGAGCGAGGCCACCAGCAGGTCGACCTTGTTGGTCAACAGGAACGGAATGCGGTTCGGGCCGGTCACCGGCACGATGTTGGCCTTCACGCCCCAGTCCTTGGCGAGCAGCTTCGCCACGTCGGCGTCGTAGCCGTCGGGCTGGTTCTGCAGGTTGGTGGTGCCGTAGGGCGGAAAGTCGACCAGCATGCCGATGGTGATCTCGCCCTTTTTCTTGATGTCGGCCACGGTCTGTGCCGAGGCGAAGGGAGCGAACACGGTGAGCGCGGCGCCGAGGCCGAGGGCTGCGAGCGCGATGCGGCGCGTGGGGGTACGGGTCATGGAATGTGTCTCCTGAAAAAAGTAGGAATGCAACGAGAAACTCAGCTTGATTGACGATTTATTCGTGGAACACCGCGGAACCGGCTTCGCCGGGCCGCTGGTGTTGCCCCCGGCGAGGGGGTTGGCGAAGCGACACGAAGTGCGCGAAGACTGGGGGAGTACTCATCTCGCCAGCGCACGCGCGCGCTTGCGCTCCATGCGTCCCGCCAGCAGCGACAGCGGCCAGCAGATCGCGAAGTAGATGCAGGCCACCACCGAGAACACGATCAGCGGCTGGAAGGTCGCGTTGTTGACGATCTGCCCGGCCCGCGTGACCTCGACGAAACCGATGATGGCCGCGAGCGAGGTGCCCTTGATGATCTGCACCAGGTAGCCCACCGTGGGCGCGAGCGCGATCTTGAAGGCCTGCGGCAGCACCACGTCGCGCATGCGGTCGCGGTACCGGAGGCTCAGCGCCTCGGCTGCCTCCCACTGGCCGCGCGGAACGGCTTCGATGCAGCCGCGCCAGATCTCGCCGAGGAATGCCGCGCTGTTGAGGATGAGCGCCAGCCCGGCGGCGACCCAGGGGTTGATGTCCAGGCCGAGCACCGGCGCGCCGAAGAACACCAGGAACAGCTGCAGCAGCAGCGGCGTGCCCTGGAAGATCTGGATGAAGGTGGTCGAGATGCCACGCGCCCAGCGCGAGCCGGAGGTGCGCGCCAGCGCGATCGCCAGCCCCAGGATCGCGCCGCCCACGAACGCGATGGCCGAGAGCGCCAGCGTCCACTTGGCCGCTTCGAGGATGAACAGAAATTCGGGAAAGCCGAAGGTACGCATGTTGACTTCTTCCTGTCGTGCTATCTATCGGCGGTCGGGATAGTTGAGCGTGCGCTTGTAGATCAGCTTGAAAAGCGCGGAGAACGCCATTGCCAGCGCGAGGTAGATGCCCGCCACCACGATGTAGATCTCGAAGCTGCGGAAGGTCTGCGACTGCAGGTTGGCGGCCACCGAGGTCAGGTCGTCGGCCGAGATCACCGACACCACGGCCGAACTCAGCATCAGCAGGATGAACTGGCTCGTCAGCGCCGGATAGATCGCCTTCAGCGCGGGCTTGATGATCACGAAGCGGAAGATCTCCCACGGCTTGAGGTTCAGCGCCCTGCCGGCCTCGATCTGCCCCTTGGGGATCGACTCGATGCCCGCGCGGATGATCTCGGTCGCATAGGCGCCGAGGTTCACCACCATCGCAACCAGCGCGGCCGTCTGCGGCGACCAGCGCAGGCCGATGGCAGGCAGCGCAAAGAAGAAGAAGAACAGCTGCACGAGGAACGGCGTGTTGCGGATCACCTCGATGTAGGCATTGATGATGAAGCGCAGCCAGCCCGGCCCCGAGGTCTTGCCCCAGGCGCAAAAGATGGCGACCACCAAGCCCAGCAGCGTGGCCGAGAGCGAGAGCTGGACCGTGATCCAGGTGCCCTTGAGCAACAACGGCCAGGCGGCGAAGACGGCGTCGAATTGGAACTGGTAATTCATGTCGGCGGCGGTGCACGGGGGACCGTGCGGGGCCTCGAAAGCAATGCTTGCAGCTTATATGAAACCGGTTTCAGTTCACGTTAGGGATTTCCCGTACATCACGTTCGGTGCGCAGTCCCCGTGGGCTTTCATCAGGTCGCGCCCCGCAGCCGCGCGGCTGTCGTATGCTCTGCTCCGGCGATTGCACACAGTTTGTAGACAAAACATATGAAATCCACGGTCGCAACCAAGTCCACGGCAAAAGCGACGGCGAAGAAGCCCGGCGCACCCAAGAAGATGGTGTTGCGTGGACGTGCTGCCGCACCGCGCCCCGCGCCGACCGATGAAGCAGCCCACCTCGGGGCGGACACGAATTCTCCCAAGAACCTCACCGACCGCGCCTATGAAGTGGTTCGCCGCCTGATTCTGCAGCGCGAACTCACGGGCGGGGAAGTGCTGGTCGAAGGCCGGCTGGCGGAGCGCCTGCGGATGTCGCGCACGCCGTTGCGCGAAGCGCTGCTGCGGCTCGAGGGCGAGGGCCTGCTGGTGCGCGCCAACGCACGTTCGTATGCGGTGCGCCGCATCACCGCGTCGCACTACTTCCAGTGCCTGCAGGTGCGCGAGCGCCTCGAGTCGCAGGCCGTGTCGCTGGCCCTGGGCCGCGTGCCGGTGAAGGACATCGAGGCACTGCGTGCGGCGATCGTGTCGCTCGAGCCGGGCCACCAGGGCTCCGGCCACTGGCAGGCCGACGACCAGATCCACGGGCTCTTCGCGCGGGCATCGGGCAACGAGATGCTCGCGGAGACCATTGCCCACCTGCGCGTGCTGTGCCGCCTGTTCGAGGTCGTCGACCCGTTCAACCGCATCGAGGAAGACCGCGTGGAGCATCTCGCGATCCTCGACGCCTACGTGGCGGGCGACGCGCGCGCCGCCGAAGATGCGGTGGTGGCGCACCTGCGCAACCTCGCGCGCTACACGCTGTCGCGGCTCAGCAATGGGCTCGTGATCTGAGAAAGCCCTGAGCGAAGCGGCCGCGCAGCCGCTTCGCCCCGCAACTCAGTGCCGCAGGATCTTCCCCACGAACTCGCGCGTGCGCGCCTCGCGCGGGTCGTCGAAGATCTGCTGCGGCGTTCCGGCCTCGACAACGCGGCCGCCGTCCATGAACACCACCTTGCTCGACACCTCGCGCACAAAGCCCATCTCGTGCGAGACGATGAACATGGTCATGCCTTCGGCCGCGAGCATGCGCACCGTGTCGAGCACCTCGTTGACCAGCTCGGGGTCGAGCGCGGCGGTCACCTCGTCGAGCAACACGATGTCGGGCTGCAGCGCGAGCGCGCGTGCGATTGCCACGCGCTGCTGCTGGCCGCCCGAGAGCTGGTCGGGGTACGACTTGAGCTTCTCGCCGAGGCCGACCTTCTCGAGCAGGCCGATGGCGTAGTCCTCGACCTGCTTGCGCGGCCGGCCCTTCACCTTCACCGGGGCCACGGTCACGTTGTCGAGCACGGTCATGTTCTGGAACAGGTTGTACTGCTGGAACACGATGGCCATGCGCGAGCGGATGCGCTTGAGCTGGGCCCGGTCGCGATGGTCGAGCACCTCGCCGTCGATGCGCACCCTGCCGCCGATCGGCGGCAGCAGGCCCACCAGCACCCGCAGCAAGGTGCTCTTGCCCGACCCCGAGGGGCCGATGAGGCTGACGATCTCGCCTTTCTCGACACTGAGGTTCACGCTTTCGAGCACCGTGTGGGCGCCGTAGTTGGCCTTCAGGTCAACGATTTCGAGCAGGGGCAAGTTTTCTCTCCAAATAGAGGCCGAACCGCGAGAGCGGATAGGACAGCATGAAATAAAGGACGAGGACCGTGCCGTAGACGAGCGCGGCCGAGAAGCCCTTGTTGTTCATCGTCTTGCCGGCAAAGGCCAGCTCCACCACGCCGATCTGCGATGCGAGCGCGGTGTCCTTGATGAACAGCACGAAGAAGCCGAACACCGGCGGCAGGATGATCTTCCAGGCCTGCGGCACGATCACCAGGCGCAGCGTCTGCAGGTAGCCGAAATTCATCGTGACGGCCGCATCCCACTGGTTCTGGTGCACCGACTCGAGGCCGCTGCGCACGATCTCCGCGATGTAGGCGGTGGCGATCAGGCACACGCTGATGAGCGCCACCGAGAACATCGACAGGTCGGCGTTCAGCGCCTGGAAGATGAAGAACACCAGCATCAGCGTGACCAGGAACGGGATGCGCCGGAACAGCTCGATGAAGAGCTGCGCCGCGAGCCGCAGCGGCCAGAGCGCGCGCAGCGTGCTCAACCGCACCGCCGCGAGGCCGAAGCCCAGCGTGAAGCCGGCCACGCAGCCGATGGCCGAGAGCGCGAAGGTCGCGCCCAGCGCCTTCGCGAAGAACAGCAGGTTGTAGTAGCTGAAGAAGCGCGGCAGCTCCTCGACGATCTGGCCCCACATCAGAACCACCTCATCTTGGCGCGGAACACGCGGCGTCCGACGAAGGCGAGCGACAGCGTGGCGATCAGCGTGATCACGATGTAGAGGCCCGCGGCCACGGTGAACACCTCGATCGAGCGGAAGGTCTCGGCGTTGATGTTGTAGGCGCGCCCGGTGAGCTCCTCGACACCGAAGACCGCGGCCATCGAGGTGCCGAGCGTCATCAGGATGTACTGGTTCGACAGCGGCGGAAAAAGCACGCGCACGATGTGCGGCAGGATCACGTAGCGAATGGTCTGCATGCGCGAGAAGCCCAGCGTTTCGGCGGCCTCGAGTTCGGGCAGGCGCACCGATTCGAAGCCCGCACGCTGTATTTCGGTGAGGTATGCACCCGCATTGAGCGTCATGCCGATCAGCACCGCCTGGTACGGCGACAGCAGGATGCCCGCATCGGGCAGCGCAAAGAAGATGAAGAAGATCTGGATCAGCTGCGGCGTGTTGGTGAAGAACACCACGTAGGCGCCGACGATGCGCCGGGCCCAGCCGGGGCCGTAGGCGCGCACCGATGCGCCGCCCAGGCCGATCAGCATGCCGAACGCAAACGCGAGAAACGCGATCTGCAGGCTCAGCCAGGCGCCGCCCGCCAGATAGGGCAGGCGCTCCAGGATCGGCGTGAAGTCGAACTGCATGCCTTACTTGTAGGTCGGCGCGGTGCGCGGGTCGTGCAGCATCGGGCCGCCGAACCACTTCTTCCAGCGCTCGTCCACGTAGCCGTTGCGGTGCAGCTCCTTGATGGCCCCGTTGAGCTTCTCGCGCAGTGCGTCGTTGCCCTTGCGAACGCCGATGGCGCAGAAGTAGACCTCGATCGGCGCGTCCACGATGCGCCAGTCGATCTTGTGCCGGGACGTGTGCTCGGTCATGAAGTCCATCACGTCGATCATCGCGTCGGCGCGCCCCTGCGCAATGGCGCGCACCGCGTCGGGGTAGTTGTCGAGCAGCAGCAGTTGCGCCTTGGGCAGCTTCTCCTGCACCAGCTTCACCGGCGTGGCGCCGCGCACCTCGACCAGCTTGACCGAGGGATCGTTGAGCTCCATCCAGTCCTTGTAGGGCTTGGACTTGGTCGTCAGAACGCCCAGCACCTCGGTGTGCAGCGGCACGGTGAAGTCGATCACCTTCTGGCGCTCCGCGGTGATGGTCATCGCGCCGAGCACGGCGTCGATCTTGCCGCTGCTCACGAAGGGAATGCGGTCGGGCGAGCCGACCTGGACGATCTCGGTCTTCACGCCGAGCAGTTCGCCGAGCTTGCGCGCCACGTCCACGTCGAAGCCGTCGATCTCGTTCTTGTCGTTGAAGATGCCCAGCGGCGGCAGCGTCGGGTTGACGCCGATGACGAGCTTCTTGCTTGCCAGGATCTCGTCGAGCGTGCGCGCGGCGGCGGACGCCGAAAGGCCCAGCAGCGTCGAGCCGAGGGCGAGCGAGCCGGCCATGAGAAGGCCGCGGCGCACGGCGTTCGTTGTTTGCTTCATCAAAAAAACTCCTGAAGGTTGCATGGAACCCGGTCGCGGATGCGGGCCGGGCACGAGGAAAGCGAACGCAAGACCGATGCCAGAACGCAGAATGTCTTCAAACTATATGACAACAATATATGCAATGTATACAATAAAAACCCTGAGGTCCAGCACGCACGCGGGCACCAGGCGCCGCAGTCCGGCAGATCAGCGTTTTTTTCTTCCCGATCCTTTACTTCCATGAGCGATCCTTCTGTTTCTTCGAAAGCAAAGCCGCTGCGCAGCGACCGCGCGGTGCGGCGCGGGCGCGCGGTGCGCTTTTCAGCCGACGGCGGAACGATCGAGGCCTTCGAGGGCGAGAGCGTGGCCGCGGCGCTGTTCGCGGCCGGCTGCCGCGAACTCCGGCGCAGCCCGCGTGCGGGCGCGCCGCGTGGCATGTTTTGCCTCATGGGCTCGTGCCAGGAATGCCTGGTCTGGGTCGGGGCGCGCAAGCTGCCGTCCTGCCAGGTGCCGGTGGCCGAGGGCCTGGTGGTGGAATCGCTCGCGTTCCGGGAGCGTGGCCTTGGTGAATGACAACGCCCCGTCGACAGTGGACCTGCTGATCCTCGGCGCCGGCCCGGCCGGCGCGCGGGCGGCGCTGCGCGCCCAGGCCTGCGGCCTTCGCGTGCTGCTGGTCGACGAGAACCCCGATGCCGGCGGCCAGGTCTGGCGGCCGCTGCCCGCCGGGTTCTCGCGCATGCCGAACGCCGCGCCCACGCCCGAAGCCCGCGACGGCGACGCGCTGCGCGCAGAACTGCGCCGCGCGAATGTGCCGTGCCTGTTCGGCCACAAGGCTTGGAACATCGGCACCAACCTTCGCACCGACCTGGTCGGCCCCGTGGGCGTGCAGAGCATCCAGCCGCGCGCGCTGCTCGTGGCCACCGGCACCACCGAGCGCGTGGTGCCTTTCCCCGGCTGGACGCTGCCCGGCGTGATCGGCCTGGCCGCGGCCACGATCCTCTTGAAGTCGCAGAACATGCTGCCCGGCCGGCGCACGCTGGTGGCCGGCAGCGGCCCGCTGCTGCTCGCGGTGGCCGCGGGCATCCTCAAGGCGGGCGGCGAAGTGGCCGCGGTGGTCGACCTTGCGGGGCGCGGCGAATGGCTGCGCACCCTGCCCTCGCTGCGCGGCCGGCCCGACCTGCTCTGGCAAGGCATGAAATGGCAGCTGCAGCTGCGCGCCGCGGGCGTGCCCCTGCTCTACCGCCACGGCATCGAAGCCGTCGAGGTCGCCGACGCGGCGCAAGGCACGTTCACGGTGCGCACCACCGCCGTCGACGCCAGCGGGCGCCGCGCCGCGGATGCCGCAGCCGGGCCCGTCTTCGAGGCCGACGCGGTGGCCGTCGGCCACGGCCTCGTGCCCGGCACCGACATCACTCGGCTGCTGCGTGCGCGCCACCGCCATGTGGCGGAGCGCGGCGGCTGGATCGCCGAGACCGATGCGGCCGGCCGCACCTCGGTGCCGGGCCTGTACGTGGCCGGCGACGGCGCGGGCATCTCGGGCGCTGCGGCCGCGGGCTTCCACGGCGAGCTCGCCGCTCTGGCCTGTGCGCAGGACCTCGGCCTGATCGACGCGCAAGCCTGCGCGGCGGCCAGCGGCACCTTGCAGGCGCAATGGCGCGGACCCGCGCGCTTCGGCCAGGCGATGGCAAGGCTGATGGCGCTGCGCGAGGGCGCGGTCGCCGACATCGCGCCGGACACCGTGGTCTGCCGCTGCGAAGACGTGACGCGCGCCGAGATCGATGCCGCGGCGCGCGACGGCGCACGCGACATGAACCAGCTCAAGGCCTGGACCCGCTGTGGCATGGGCCCATGCCAGGGCCGCACCTGCGGCGACGTGGCGGGCCAGCTGCTGTCGGCCCACGTCGGCAGCCGCGAGGCCGCAGGCTGCTTCACCGCGCGCGCGCCGCTGCGGCCGGTGTCGCTGGCCGAGGTGGCGGGCGACTACAGCTACGCCGACATCCCGATACCGAAGGCGGCACCACTATGACCCCGGCCGGCTCCAACCTGCGCTACGACGCCGTGGTGATCGGCGGCGGCGTCATGGGCTGCGCCACCGCGCTGCACCTCGCCGCGGGCGGCATGCGCTGCGCCATCGTCGACCGCGGCCCTTTGTGCCGCGAAGCCTCCGGCGTGAATGCCGGCACGCTCACGCTGCACATGACGCGGGCCGCGCTGGTCCCCTATGCCATGCGCGCCTGGCAGATGTGGATGGACGCCGAACGATGGCTCGGCATGGGCGTGCTCGCCACCGCGGTGCCAGGCCTCACGCTGGCCTTCACCGAGGCCGAATGCGAACTCGTCGAGCTGCGCGCCCGGGCGCGCCGCGAATACGGCGCGCCGATCGAGGTCATCGGGCCCGAGCGCGCGCGCCAGATCGAGCCGGGCCTGCACCCGGGCCTGCTGAAAGCGGGCTACTGCGAGATCGACGGCTTCGCGAGCGCCTATCTCACCGGCCGCGCCTTTCGCCATGCGCTGCTGAAGGCCGGCGTGGACGTGATCGAGAACGCTGCGGTCGACGGCATCGACTCGGGCGATGGCGGCCACGCGGTGCACTTCGCCGATGGCGGCCGCGCCCCGTTGCATGCCCGCCGCGTGGTGCTTGCCGGCGGCGTCTGGATCGAGCAGATGCTCGGCTGGCTCGGCGTGCAGATTCCCATCAAGGTGCTGGTCAACCAGCTCATCGTCACCGAGCGCGTCCGGCCGGTGATGGGCACCGTGCTCAGCGTGGCCAACGGCCTGCTCTCGCTCAAGCAGTTCGCCAACGGCACGGTGCTGATCGGTGGCGGCTGGCAGGGCGTCGGCGACCGCGAGCGCGGCGGCGTCGAGGCCCGGCCCGAGAACCTCGTGGGCAACATGCGGCTGGCCGCCTATGCCGTGCCCGCACTGGCCGAGGCCCGCATCGCGCGCATCTGGCTCGGCCTGGAAGCCGAGACGGCCGACGCGATGCCCATCATCGGCGAGGTGCCGGGCGTGCCCGAGGCCTACGTGGTGGGCAGCGCCCACTCGGGCTACACCAGCGGCCCGTTCATGGGCCGGATCCTTGCGCAGCACATGCTCGGGCAGCAGCCCGAGCTTCCGCTTTTCGATCCCGCGCGCCTGCTGGGCATGCCCATGCCAGGCGCCTGAACTCCTTTTCCACTTCCATTTCGATGATTACCCAACAACCCGACGCCTTCCACGGCATCTACGCCGCCACCGTGTGCCCCCTGCTCGACGATGGCCGCATCGACGAGCCCACGCTCGCGCGCCACCTGGAGGCGAACGCCACCGTCGCCGGCATGAAGGGCCTGCTCATCAACGGGCACGCCGGCGAGAACTTCATGCTGTCGCGCGAAGAGAAGCGGCGCGTCACCGAGATCGCCTTCGAGGTCTGCGGCCGGAAGTCGGTGCTGGTCTGCGGCATCAACGCCGAAGACAGCCTGGAGGCCCAACGCCACGTCGACGACGCGAAGGCGGCGGGCGCCGACGCGGTGCTCGTCTTTCCGCCGTTCTCGTGGGCGCTCTCGCAAGACGCCGACATGGCGCTCGCGCACCACACGATCGCCAATGCCCGGGCGCAGATGCCGCTCATGCTCTACCAGGCCGGGGTCAATGCGGGCACCATGGCCTACACGCCCGAGGTGCTGGCCGGGCTTGCGCAGTTGCCGCACGTGGTCGGCGTCAAGGAAGGCAGCTGGGAAGCCGCCGCCTACGAAGGCAACCGTCGCCTCGTGCGGCGCCTGGCCCCCCACGTGGCGATGATGGCCTCGGGCGACGAGCACCTGCTGACCTGCTTTGCCGTCGGCTCCGAAGGCAGCCTCGTGAGCCTGGCCGCCGTGGTGCCCGAGCTCGTGATCGCGCTCGACGCCGCCGTGCGCGCGGGCGACCTGGCCAAGGCGCGCGAACTGAACGAGCGCGTCTATCCGCTCGCCAAGGCCATCTACGGCACAGCCCCCGGCGGCCATGCGAACGCACGGCTCAAGACCTGCCTGAAGCTGCTCGGCCGCATTCCGCGCGACACGATGCGCCCCCCGATCGGGCCGCTCGCCGCCAGCGAGGTCGCCATGCTCGAACGCGCGCTCGCCGAAGCCGGCGTGAGCGCCTGAAGCCGCCACCCCATTCCAGCGCAACAAGGAAGCAACCGCCATGAACCGAACGCTCATCCGCAACGGCCGCATCGTCACGGCCGTGGACGACTACACCGCCGACCTGCTGGTGGCCGATGGCCGCATCGCCGCCATCGGCCTGGCACTCGACGTCGGCCCCGACGTGGAAGTCATCGACGCCACCGGCCTGCTCGTGCTGCCGGGCGGCGTCGACTGCCACACCCACATGGACAACACCTTCGGCGACTCGACCACCTGCGACAGCTTCGAATCGGGCACGCGCTCGGCGGCCTTCGGCGGCACGACCACGATCGTCGACTTCGCGTTCCAGCGCCAGGGCGTGGGCGTGCTGGAGGCGATCGAACGCGCGCGCGCCAAGGGCGAGGCCGGCGCCTGCATCGACTACGGCTTCCACGTGATCGTGACCGGCGTGGACGACCAGGCGCTGGCCGACATGCAGCAGGCCATCCGCCACGAAGGCGTGTCGAGCTTCAAGATGTTCATGGCCTATCCGGGCTCGGTCATGGTGGACGACGCGGCCATCTTCCGGGCCATGCGCATGGTCGGCCAGCACGGCGGCATGATCGCGCTGCACGCCGAGAACGGCACCATCATCGAACTGCTGATCCAGGAAGCGCTGGCCCAGGGCCACACCGCCCCCAAGTACCACGCTCTCACGCGCCCGGCCATCATGGAGGGCGAAGCCACGCACCGCGGCATCAAGCTGGCGGAACTGGCGGACGCGCCGGTGTACTTCGTGCACCTGTCGGCCAAGGAGGCGCTCAAGCACGTGATCGAGGCGCGCGACATGGGGGTGCCGGTGTTCGCCGAGACGTGCCCGCACTACCTGTTCTTCGACGACAGCGCCTACGACAGCGAGGACTTCGACCTCGCGCGCTACGTGATGAGCCCGCCGCTGCGCTCGAAGGAATCGCAGAACGCACTGTGGACGGCGCTGCGCACCGACGACCTGCAGCTGGTGTCGACCGACCATTGCCCGTTCTGCATGAAGGAAGGCCACCTGGGCCGGGTCAACCAGAAGCCCTATGGCCGCAATGACTTCTCGAAGATTCCCAACGGCGTGCCGGGCGTGGAGACGCGCATGGCAACGCTGTACGACGGCGGTGTGCGGGCCGGCCGCATCTCGCTCAACCGCTTCGTCGAGCTGACCTCGACGGCGCCTTCCAAGCTGTTCGGCCTGTTTCCGCGCAAAGGCACGATCGCGGTCGGCAGCGACGCCGACCTGGTGCTGTTCGACCCTGACGGCAGCCACGTGATCTCGGCCGAGACGCAGCACGGCAACTGCGACTTCACGCTGTTCGAGGGCCGCAAGGTGGCCGGCAAGGTGCAGAAGGTGCTGCTGCGCGGCGAGCTCATCGTCGACGGCGACCGGTGGCTGGGCCGCGCTGGCCGCGGCGCCTACGTGCCGCGCGGCGAGTCGGGCGGCTGGTAGCGGCAAGCAGCCCGTGCCGATCTACGACTATCGCTGCGAAGGCTGCGGCGGCTTCACGGCGCGGCAGCCGCTCGCGCTGTTCGACCGGCCGGTGCCCTGCCCCACCTGCGGTGCGCCGTCGGCGCGGGCGCTCAGCGTCCCCGCGGCATGGGCGATGCCACGCCGAGGCAACGCGAGCGCGGCGGCATCGCCCGGCACGCAGGAGGCCGAGGGCTATCGGCGGCTGCGGCATGGCGGCGGATGCGCCTGCTGCCCTCCCTGAGGACCGGTCGAGGCGGCCGAGGCGCGCTCAGAACCCGATGTCTGCGCTGTCCACCGCGCGAATCGGCACCCCGAAGCTTTGGATGTCCGACAAGGTGGCATTGTGGTGCGCACGGATGAAGGCGCCCGTGGCATGCGCCTTGTCGTGCGCGGTGTGCGCATCGGCCGCAAGCACCACTTCGTAGCCCAGCGCAGCGGCGCGCCGCGTGGTGGTGTCGACACAGAACTCCGACGAATAGCCGCAGATCGCGAGGCGGCGCACGCCCTGCTCCATGAGCCACGCTTCGAGCGGTGTGCGCAGGAACGCGTCGGGCGTGGTCTTGCGGATCTTCGTGTCGGCGGCGTCCACTTCGAGCCCGCCCGCGAGCTGCCAACGCTCGGAATCGAATTCAAGGTCAACCGCGTTCTCGTGCTGCACGAAAGCCACCGGCACACGCGCGGCACGCGCGCGTGCGGTGAGCGCATTGATGCGTTCGACCACGGCTTCGGCCTCGTGGGGGCGAGGCGGATCGTCGCAAAGGCCACGCTGCATGTCGATGACGAGAACGGCAGTTTTCATGGTTCGATGGGGGTGGTTGGTGGTGGTGAATCGAAGAGGAAGTCGCGCCGGTGCAAGCAAGTATGGCGCGCATCTGCAGCGCCGGCGCGGGCCTCCGCCCGTCCGAAATCCCCTCGCGCCTCGAATGTTTCTGCGCCTGAAACCATCGGCGCGCCACAAGCCGTTAGCCTCGCGCCCCAGCACTGATACACAGACACGAGGTTTTTCGATGCCCGACCATCCCGATCCGCAACCAGACTCCTACCTGCCACGCCTGCCACGCCTGCTGCGCCGCGGCAGCGCGTTCGCGGCCGCGGGCTGCTGCGCCCTGCTCGCGGGTTGCAGCGCCGCAGGCGGTGGCGAGACCCGCTACGACAGCTCGCCGCAGTTCAAGGACGGCGTGTTCCGCAACATGGAGAACCCCGAGACGCTGCCCTCAGCGAGCGCATGGCGCATCTGGTCGCGCTTCATCGTTGCCAAGAAGGTCGACACCGTGCCGGTCGACCCGATCCCCGTGCAGCCGCTGGCCCGCGCCGACCTGGAGGCGCTCGACGCCAACACCAGCCATGTGGTGCGGCTCGGCCACTCATCGCACCTGCTCAAGCTGCAGGGCAAATACTGGCTGATCGACCCGATGTTCGGCGAGCGCGCATCGCCGTTCACCTGGGCCGGCCCGCGGCGCTTCCACAAACCGCCGATCACGCTCGAGGAGCTGCCGCCGATCGAGGCCGTGATCCTCTCGCACGACCACTACGACCATCTCGACGTGCCGACGATCGAATACCTCGCGGCCCGCGTGCAGCGCTACTTCGTGCCGCTGGGCGTGCGTGCGCGGCTCGTCGCCATGGGCGTTCCCGCCGAGCGCGTGACGGAACTCGACTGGTGGGAGGGCACCGAACATGCGGGCGTGAAGCTCACGGCCACGCCCGCGCAGCATTTCTCGGGCCGCACGCTGGCCGACCGCGACCGCACGCTGTGGGCCTCGTGGGTGCTGCAAAGCGGCGCCGAGCGCATCTTCTACAGCGGCGACTCGGGCTACTTCCAGGGCTTTCGGCAGATCGGCGAACGCTTCGGCGGCTTCGACCTGGCGCTGATGGAGAACGGCGCCTACGACAGCTACTGGCCCGGCGTGCACATGACGCCCGAGCAGAGCATCAAGGCCTTCGAAGACCTGCGCGGCAAGGTGCTCTATTCGGTGCACAACAGCACCTTCGACCTGGCGTTCCACGGATGGCGCGACCCGCTCGAGCGCATCGCCAATCTCGCGGCAGAAAAGAAGATCGAGCTCGCGACGCCGGTGATCGGCGAAGTGCTCACCGTCGGCAAGGCGCGCACCAACACGCGGTGGTGGACGAGGCTGCGCTAGCTGGTTAGCGCCGTTTTGAGGCACGGGCATGACAGCCCTCGCCCACACCCGGACAACTTTGGTTCGCAACCTGACTGTCTTGTTGGCGACCCACACTCCATGACTGTCTCGGGGCGATGAAAAGCCCGAGGCACCCGATGCCCGCTTCGTCGTTGATCGACCGAGCGGCGATTCCCCATCATGGAGTGATACGAATGAAGAAATCCCTGGTCGTCCTGGCCGCGCTCGCCGCGTGCGGCGCAGCGTCGGCGCAGTCCACCGTGACGCTGTTCGGCGTCGTCGATGCCGCCGTGCGCAATGTCTCGAACAAGAGCGAGTCCGCCACCGTCTTCGGCCCGTCCTTCTCGGCCAAGGCCAGCCGCACCGAACTGGCCAACTCGGGCCTCAGCTCCAGCCGCCTCGGCTTCCGCGGCGTCGAAGACCTCGGCGGCGGCCTCGCAGCCGGCTTCTGGCTCGAGGCACCGATCACCAACGACGACGGCGCCACAGGCGTCTCGTCGTTCACGCGCCGCTCCACCGTGAGCCTGTCGGGCGCCTTCGGCGAATTCCGCATCGGCCGCGACAAGACCGCCACGGTGTACACCGAAGAGCAGTACGACCCGTTCGGCGACACCGGCATCGGCGGCTCGCTGATCATCGACGCCAACGAGACCGGCGTGAGCGGCACGGGCTTCGGCTCCAACAGCAGCTACAAGCGCAGCGGCAACATGGTGCAGTACTTCCTGCCCCCGAAGCTCGGCGGCGTCTACGGCAGCTTCGAGTACGCGCTGCACGAACGCACGCGCACCTCGCCCGACACCTTCCCCGGCGCCGACCGCTCGAACGCCGGACGCCACGTTGCCGGCCGCATCGGCTATGCCAACGGTCCGTTCGACATCTCGGCCAGCTACGCGCAGAACGACACCACGTTCACCACGGGCAGCGGCGCTGCCGCCGTGGCGCGGCCAGGCAAGATCAAGACCTTCAACATCGGCTCGACCTACGACTTCGGCGTTGCGAAGGTGTTCGGCATCGTCTCGCGCTCGACCGACGAACGCGATCCGCTCAACATCTTCACGCAGACGCCCGACCTCGACCTGACGGGCTACCTGCTCGGCGTGTCCGTGCCGGTGGGCGCAGGCGTGATCCGCGCGTCGTACTCGCGCGTCAAGTACGACTTCAACCGCCAGGACCTGTTCGGCCTGACGACGGCCGATCCGAAGGCCGACAAGCTGGCGCTCGGCTACGTGCACAACCTGTCGAAGCGCACTGCGCTCTACGGAACGATCGCCCGCGTCTCGAACAAGAACGGCGCGAACCTCACGATCGGTGCCGGTCCGTCGTACCTGACCAGCGCCAATGCCGTGGCGCTGCGTCCCAAGACCTCGACCGGCTACGAGTTCGGCATTCGCCACACGTTCTGATCCTCGACCGACAACGCTTTCTCCGAGGGTCTTCCAACCGATCCTTTTCAGGCCCGCCTCGTGCGGGCCTTTTTTTGTTTGCGCCAGCGCCTCAGCGCTCGGGCTGGCGGAAATGCCGCTCGATGGCCTCGACGGTCTCGCACAGCTTGGGGCGAACGTCCTGCATGAAGAAGTCGGGTGCCATCGATCGCGGGCCCGCCGCGCTCAGCACCATGAGCGGCATGCCCTTGCCGACGCGCAGCGGGGACGCGATGGCGTTGACCTCGCCACGCCAGTCGCCGAAGGAGCTGCAGCAGCCATGGCGCTCGATGTCCTCGACCGACTGCCGGATGCCGCGTTCGATGCGTGGCCAGTTCTCCGCATCGAGCGTGCGGATGCGTTCCTCGAGCCCGCGGCGCGCGGCCGGCTTGGCGCCCGCGAGGTAGGCGCGCCCCATCGCGGTGGTGGCGAGCGGAATGCGCGAGCCGATGTTCAGGCGGATGGTGACGATCGAATCGCTGCGGCAGGTCTCCACGTAGAGCATCGACATGCCGTCGCGCATGCCGAGCGACACCAGGCAGCCGGTCTCGTTGGCGAGTTGCTGCATCAGCGGCCGGCTCACTTCCTTGGCGTCGAGCCGCGACAGCGTGGTGCCGCCGAGCCGCAGCGTCGCCATGCCGAGCCGGTAGCGGCCCGCTTCGGGCACATGGTGCAGGAAGCCGAGCTTGGTCAAGGTGTAGGTCAGGCGCGTGACCGTGGACTTCGGCAGCGCGCAGCGCTCGGACAACTCCTGGTTGCCCAGCCGCTCCTCGCCCGACGAGAAGCACTGCAGCACCTGCAGTCCGCGCGCGAGCGCCGTCACGAAGTGCCGGTCCTCCTTGGCATGCGGCTTGTGCTCGACGTCCTGGTATTCGCCGAGCGCCCGCTTCGAATGGACTTCTGCGCGCTTCACGCTGCTCTCTGCGCGGCTGCTCAGAGCAGCCGCGCGAGGCGCTGGGAGACGATGTCCTCGGCCTCGCGCATGATGCGCGACACCAGCTCGCCGACCGTCGGCACGTCGTGGATCAGGCCCGCGACCATGCCGCAGCTCCACGCGCCGGCTTCCATGTCGCCGTCCACCATCACCTTGGGGTAGACGCCGCCGACGAATTCGCGGATGTCGTCGATCGTGGTCTGGGCGCCCTTCTCCTTCTCGATGGCCAGCAGCGCCTCGACGCCCGCGTTCTTTAGCACGCGCTCGGTGTTGCGCAGCGGCCGCATCACGAGCCGCGTATCGAGCTCCGAGGCCGCGACGATCGCCGCCTTCACGTTGTCGTGCACCGGCGCCTCGCGCGTGGCGATGAAGCGCGTGCCCATGTTGATGCCCTCGGCGCCGAGCGCCAGCGCGGCCACCAGGCTGCGGCCGTCGGCCATGCCGCCCGATGCGACGAACGGAATGTCGAGCGCCTCGGCCGCGCGCGGCAGCAGGATGAAGTTGGGCACGTCGTCCTCGCCCGGATGGCCGCCGCACTCGAAGCCGTCGACGCTCACCGCATCGCAGCCGATGGCCTGCGCCTTCAGCGAATGTCGTACCGACGTGCACTTGTGGATCACCTTGACGCCGGCCTGCTTGAGCTGCGGCATGTACTGCTCGGGGCTGCGGCCGGCGGTCTCGACGATGCGCACGCCGCCTTCGATGAGGGCCTGGATGTACTCCGGGTACGGCGGCGCGGCGAAGGTCGGCAGGAAGGTGAGGTTCACGCCGAAGGGCTTGTCGGTCATCTCCCTGCAGCGCGCGATCTCGCGCGCGAGCAGCTCGGGCGTCTTCTGCGTGAGGCCGGTGATGATGCCGAGCCCGCCCGCGTTCGAGACCGCCGAGGCCAGTTCGGCCAGGCCGACGAAATGCATGCCGCCCTGGATGATGGGGTGCTCGATGCCGAAGAGTTGGGTGATTCTGGTCTTCATGATGAGGGGGTGGATTCCTGGGATGTTGTCGATGCAAGGACGATCGCTTCCTCGACCTCGCGCAGCCGGTCCTTGCCGAAGAATATCTGGTCGTCGACGAAGAAGGTCGGCGAGCCGAACGCGCCGCGCTCGAAGGACCGCTGCGTGTTCGCGAGCAGCGCCTGCTTCACTTCGGCGGCCTGCGTGGCGGCCAGCAGCTCCGCCGCGGGCAGGCCGGCTTCGGCCAGCGCAGCGGCCACCACCTGCGGGTCGGCCATGTCGAGGCTGCGCTCCCACATGCAGGCGAACACCGTGTCGAGGTAGCGCTCGAAGCAGCCGAGCCGCTGCGCCGCCACGGCGCCGCGCATGATGGTGAGCGTGTTCACGGGAAAGAAGGCGTTGCGGCGGTAGGCCGTGATGCCGTGCTTCGCGATGAAGCGCTGGACCTCGAGCGCGTCATAGGCGCGCTTGTTCGGAATGTCGGCAAAGGCTTCGGCTGGCGATCGGTTGTTGGTGAGCTTGAACAGCCCGCCCAGCAGGATCGGCTCGTAAGCCACCGCCACGCCGGTGCGCGCCGCCATCGCGGGCAGCACCTTGTGGCACAGGTAGGCATTGGGGCTGCCGAAATCGAACAGGAACTCGACCTTCGCCGGGCGCATGCTCACCATGCCTCCATCCAGGGGCGCAACTCCGTCTCATGCGTCCAGGCGTTGCGCGGCTGCTGGTGGATCTGCCAGTAGGCCTCGCCGATGCTCTCGGGCGAGACGATGCCGCCTTGCTCGAGCAGCGCATAGCGCTCGGGAAAATTGGTGCGGATGAACTCGGTGTCGATGGCGCCGTCGATCACCGGATGCGCCACGTGGATGCCCTTGGGCCACAGCTCGCGCGCCATGCTCTGGGCCAGCGCGCGCAGCGCATGCTTGGCGCCCGCGAAGGCGGCAAAGCCCTCGCGCCCGCGCAGGCTCGCGGTCGCGCCGGTGAAGATGATGGTGCCGCGCTCGCGTTCGAGCATGCGCTTGGCCACCTCGCGGCCCATGAGGAAGCCGCCGAAGCAGGCCATCTCCCAGACCTTGAAGTACACGCGCGCCGTGGTCTCGGTGATGCCGAAGCGCACGTTGGCGCCGATGTTGAACACGGCCACCTCGATCGGTGCGATGTTGGTCTCGATGTTTTCCACGAGCGCCGCCATCTCCTCTTCCTTGCGCGCGTCGCTGCCGAAGCCATGGGCCTCGCCGCCCGCGGCGCGGATCTCGTCGACCAGCGGCTGCAGCTTGTCGGCGCTGCGCCGGGTCACGCAGGCGATGTAGCCCTCGCGGGCGAATCTGCGGGCGATCGCGCCGCCGGTGGCGTCCCCGGCACCGATCACGAGGATGGCTTTCTTGTCGGTCATGCGGTTCTTTCGTCGGTCAAGTGCGCGCCGGATTCGGTGCGCGGCCTGCCATTCTGGGATGCAGTCTGGCGCCGCGGTGTCATCGAGGCGATAGACAAAACTGCACTGCAGAATTTGCGTCTCACATGCGAGTGGCGCTGGACCCTGCTTCTCACCTGAGGAGTGCGCCCTCCTTTGCGAAGAATGCCTGCCTTGGTGTTCCGCAATGCAGTCTTGAGGATCTGCCGCCTTGGCGTCCTGTTGCCTAGACTCGCCCCCGACAACGCACAGGAGACCGACTGAACGATGACTGCCGAGACCTACCCGCCGCCGCAACGGGTCCACGAGCTGCCCGCGCGCTGGATCGCGCAGCGTCCCGAGGCCCTGGCGCTGCGCGATGCCTTTGTGGCGCTGAGCTATGGTGCACTCGGCCGAGAGACCGAATCGATGGCCGCCCAGCTCGCCGCCGCCGGCGTGCGCGTAGGCGACCGCGTGCTGATCGTGGGCGAGAACAGCGCCGCGCTGTGCGTCGCGTTCCTCGCGCTCAGCCAGCTCGACGCCTGGGCCGTCGTGGTGAATGCGCGGCTGTCGCCGCGCGAGATCGATGCGTTCATCGACCATTCGGGCGCGCGCCGCGTGCTCTACCTGTGCCATGTCTCGCCCGAGGCGGGCGCGCATGCACGGCGGCACGGCGCCGAGCCTTTTGCCAGCGAACTCGCCAGCGCGCTCGGCGGCGAACTCGCGATCGGGCCACTGGCCGAGGGCGCCGTGCCCGAACCGGGCGAAGCCGATCCGCGCCGGCAGGTCGCCGCCATGGTCTATACCTCGGGCACCACGGGCGCGCCCAAGGCCGTGATGCTGACGCATGCCAACCTGATCTTCGTCGCCACCGCCGCACGCGAGCTGCGCGCCATGGGCCCGGGCGACGTGGTCTACGGCGTGCTGCCGATGGCGCATGTGGTGGGGCTGTCGACCCAGTTCCTCGGCGCGATGAGCGCCGGCGCCACGCTGGTGCTCGAGCCGCGCTTCTCGGCCGAGGGCACGGCCCGCGCGCTGCGCGAGGACGGCATCACGATCTTCACCGGCGTACCGGCCCTCTTCGCACGGCTGCTCGAATGGTCGCGCCAGGCTGGCACGGCACTGTCGGCCCCGCGGCTGCGGCTCATCAGCGTGGCCGGCTCGCCGCTCACACCGAGCCTCAAGGCCGAGGTGGAGCGCACCTTCGGCCAGCCGCTGCACAACGGCTACGGACTGACCGAGACCGGCCCGACGGTCGCGCAAACGCGGCTCGCATCGCCACGCGGCGACTGCGCGGTCGGGCCGCCGATCCCGCAGGTCGAGGTGCGCATCCGCGCGGCCGACGGCCGCGACGTGCCTCCCGGCGAGGCAGGCGCGCTCTGGGTGCGCGGCCCCGGCGTGATGAAGGGCTACTACCGCAGCCCCGAGCTCACGGCGGCGGCCATCGACGGCGCCGGCTGGTTCGACACCGGCGACCTCGCGCGCCAGGAGGCCGATGGCGCGCTGGTCATCTGTGGGCGCACCAAGGAGCTCATCATCCGCTCGGGCTTCAACGTCTATCCGCTCGAGGTCGAACAGGTGCTCAACACCTACCCCGGCGTCGTGCAGTCGGCCGTCGTCGGGCGCGAGGCCGGCGACAACGAGGAGATCGTGGCCTTTCTCGAAACCGGCGAAGGCGTGGCGATCGACCTCGACCGCCTGCGCGCGTACTTGCGCGAGCACCTGTCGCCCTACAAGCAGCCCAGCGAGATCCGCACGATGGCCACGCTGCCGTCGGCGCCGAACGGCAAGGTGCAGAAGGGCGTGCTGAGGGCGCTCGCGCAAGTTCCAAACGACGTCGGCACGTAGCCGGCGCGGTATCCCGATTTTTTCCACCAACGACAGGGCATTTCATGCCCCAAGGAGACACCATGTCCGCTCGAAACCTCGGCCGCCTGGCCACCGCGCTACTTGCCGCCGCAATGCTTGCTGCCGCAGCGCCGGCCCATGCGCAGGAGAAGCCCGACGCCTATCCTTCCCGCCCGATCAAGATCATGATCGGCTTCGCGCCCGGCGGCTCGACCGACGCGCCGATGCGCGTGCTTGCGGAAAAGGCGGGCGCCATCCTCAAGCAGCCCATCGTCATCGAGAACAAGCCCGGCGTCGGCGGCACGATCCCGGTGCAGAGCCTGCAGTCGGCCGCGCCCGACGGCTACACGCTCGCGATCGCGCCGGCCGGCGTGTATCGCCTGCCCTACACCAACGACATCAAGTGGGATCCCGCCAAGGACCTGAGCTACATCATTGGCCTGACCGGCTACGCCTTCGGCATCGTCGTGCCCGCGAGCTCGCCCATCGGGACGCTGAAGGACTACGTCGCACAGGCGCGCGCCAAGCCCGGCACGCTGACCTACAGCACGCCCGGCGTCGCCACCACCAACCACCTGACGATGGAGCAGGTCTCGCGGCAGTTCGGCATCCAGCTCAACCACATTCCGTACAAGGGCAGCGCCGAATCGCTGCAGGCGATCGTGAGCGGTCAGGTCGATTCGGCGGCGGAGACTTCGGCATTCGTTCCCTACGTGGACGCCGGGAAACTGCGCCTGATCGCAGTCTGGGGCGACAAGCGCATGGCGCGCTACCCCGACGTGCCCACGCTCAAGGAAAGCGGCGTCGACATCGTGCAGACCTCGCCCTGGGGGCTGGTGGGCCCGCGCGGGCTGGACCCGGCCATCGCCGTCCGCCTGCACGACGCGTTCAAAGAGGCGATGCAGACGAAGGCGTTCAAGGACGTGCTCGCGCGCTACGAGATGGAGCCGGACTACAAGAGCCCGAAGGACTACCGCGCATTCGCCCTCGACGCGATGAAGCGCGAGAAGGAGATCCTGGGCGTGCTCGGGCTGGCGCGCTAGCTAGCCCCGCTCGCGCCGCTCGCGCGCCCGGCGCTGCTGGCGGGTCTCGCTGGCCTGGGCCGCGATGCGGTCCTTGGCCCGCTTCTTCGCCACGTGCTTCGTGCGCAGGTAGCGGCCGACCGCGAAGCTGCCGATGCCGGTCACCACCGCAAGCAACAGGCCGATGGTGCTGAAGTCGAGGCCGCCCATCACAGCACGCGCACGATGGTTGCCGGCTTGAAGCCCAGGTCGGCCGCCTTGCCCTTGCGCGCGCGGGTGCCGCGCGCGTTGTTGAGCGTGCGGATCTCGAGCGTCTCGTCGCGTTCCTTGCCGCCACGGCCGATGCCCTCGATGCGCACGCTGCGCGTGTAGGCCGCGGCGCCCGCGAGCGTGTCCTTGGCCTCCAGGTCGATCAGCGTGAGGCCGCGGCCGCCCTTCGGCAGGCTCTTGAGCTCGGCGATCTCGAACGTCAGGATGCGTCCGCCGGTCGAAGCGCAGGCCACGTGCGTGGCGGCCGGCATCGGCTCGGCGCCGCTGGCGCCGCCGACGAGCGACGGACGGCACAGCGCCTCGCCTTCGCCCACGTCGATGAAAGCCTTGCCGCCGCGCTGGCGCGACATCATGTTCTCGACCGTGGCGATGAAGCCGTAGCCGCCGGTGTTGGCCAGCAGCAGGCTGGCGCCCACCGGCCCCGCGAAGAAGTGCGTGACGTGCGTGCCGGCCTCGAGCTCGATGAGCGTGGTGACCGGCTGGCCGTCGCCGCGGGCGCCGGGCAGCGAGGCCACGGGCACGGTGTAGACGCGCACGGTCTTGTCCTTGGCCGAGCCGAACACCAGCAGCGTGTCGACGGTGCGGCATTCGAAGGCGCCGTAGAGCGCATCGCCCGACTTGAAGCTGTACTCGGGCGCTGCCTTCTCGCCATTGGCGCCAGCCGCCGCGGGCCAGCCCTTCTGCGCGCGCACCCAGCCCTTCTGCGAGACGATCACCGTGACCGGCTCGTCGACCACCTTGACCTCGGCCACGGCGCGCTTCTCGGCCTGGATCAGCGTGCGGCGGGGGTCTTCGAAGGTCTTGGCATCGGCCTCGATCTCCTTCACCAGCAGGCGGCGCAGCGCGGCCGGGCTGGCGAGGATGTCCTCGAGCTTCTTCTGCTCGTCGCGCAGGCCCTTGAGCTCCTGCTCGATCTTGATGGCTTCCAGCCGCGCGAGTTGGCGCAGGCGGATTTCAAGAATGTCCTCGGCCTGCCGTTCGCTGAGGTTGAAGCGCGCGATCAGCGCGGCCTTCGGCTCGTCGGCCGCGCGGATGATCGCGATCACTTCGTCGATGTTCAGCAGCACCAGCTGCCGGCCCTCGAGGATGTGGATGCGGTCCTGCACCTTGCCCAGGCGGTGGCGCGAGCGCTTCTCGACGGTGATCTCGCGGAATGCGATCCACTCGTTGAGCATCTGGCGCAGCGACTTCTGCGTGGGCTTGCCGTCGATGCCGACCATCGTGAGATTGATCGGCGACGAGGTCTCGAGCGAGGTCTGCGCGAGCAGCGTGGTGATGAAGTCTTCCTGGCTGATGCGCGAGGTCTTGGGCTCGAACACCAGGCGCACGGCAGCATCCTTGCTCGACTCGTCGCGCACGACGTCGAGCACCGAAAGCATCGCGGCCTTGAGCTGGGTCTGATCGGCGGTCAGCGCCTTCTTGCCGGCCTTGACCTTCGGGTTGGTGATTTCCTCGATCTCCTCGAGCACCCGCTGCGTGCTGACGCCCGGCGGCAGCTCATTGACTACGAGCTGCCACTGGCCGCGGGCGAGGTCCTCGATCTTCCAGCGCGCGCGCACCTTGAGCGAGCCGCGGCCGGTGCGGTAGGCGTCGGCGATGTCGCTCGCGCCGCTGATGATCTGCGCGCCGCCCGGATAGTCGGGGCCGGGCACGATGGCGACGAGTTCTTCCTCGCTGAGCTTGCCGTTCGACTTGATCAGCGCGACGCAGGCGTCGGCGATCTCGCGCAGGTTGTGGCTCGGGATCTCGGTCGCCAGGCCCACTGCGATGCCGCTCGCGCCGTTGAGCAGCGTGAACGGCAGCCGCGCGGGCAAAAGGCGCGGCTCCTCGGTGCTGCCGTCGTAGTTGGGAATGAAGTCGACCGTGCCTTCGTCGATCTCGTCGAGCAGCAGGCTGGTGATGCGCGCGAGCCGCGCCTCGGTGTAGCGCATGGCCGCGGCGCCGTCGCCGTCGCGGCTGCCGAAGTTGCCCTGGCCGTCGACCAGCGGATAGCGCTGCGAAAAGTCTTGCGCCATGCGCACCAGCGCGTCGTAGGCGGCCTGGTCGCTGTGCGGATGGAAGCGGCCGAGCACGTCGCCGACCACGCGCGCGCTCTTGACCGGCTTGGCGCCCACGTTGCCATTGGTGCCGCCGAAGCCCAGGCCCATGCGCGACATCGAGTACAGGATGCGCCGCTGCACCGGCTTCTGGCCGTCGCACACATCGGGCAGCGCACGGCCCTTGACCACGCTCAGCGCGTACTCGAGGTAGGCGGTCTGGGCGTAGTCGGCCAGCGTGAGGGTGGTGTCGCCGTCGGTAGGACCGATGAGATCAAGCGGGGGTTGGGAGTCGTCCATGGAGAAGAAAGAAGAGAAACCGTCGTTGTTCGTTGATGTGGGTTGTCGTTGTCCGCCGTGGGCCCGGCGCGCCGCGCGCGTGCCCCGTCAGGACGCGGGCGCATCGGCGCCGGCGGCAGGTACGGCCGGCGACTCGGGCGCCTCCGACACCTCGGGCAGGGCCGGCAGGGCCGCGGGCGATTTGGACGGCATGTTGCCACGCCCGAAGGCGCCGCCCTTCACAGTGAGCTCCATGCGGACACGCCCCGGCGCCTTGCCGCCGCGCACACCACCACCGCCGAGCCCCGCCGAAGGCTTGAGGTAGGCATACAGCTGCAGCACGGTGCGCACGTAGTTCTGCGTTTCCTTGTAGTTCGGGATCTTGTTGCCCGCGCGCTGCACCGCGCCCTCGCCCGCGTTGTAGGCCGCCAGCGCCAGTTCGAGCTGGCCCGGGAACATCGCGATCAGGTCGCGCAGGTAGCGCGAGCCGGCCGCGATGTTGACGCGCGGGTCGGCCAGCTTTTTCTCGATGCTGCCGCGCTTGTCGGCCGCCACGCCATAGCGCTGCGCGGTGGCGGGCATCAGCTGCATGAGGCCACGCGCGCCCTTGGGCGACACGGCCTCGGCATCGAAGCCCGATTCGGTGGCGATCAGCGCCTGCAGCAGCTCGTAGTCGATCGAATGCTTGCTCGACGCATCGCGCAGCGCCGCCTTGGCGGCCTTGTGGCTCGGCGACGACTCGAACAGCGCCAGCAGCGTCTGGGCCGCGGGCGAGACCTTGCCGTCGCCGCCGCGTTTGCCGCGCGTGCCGGCGGACGGGAGGCCCTTCGCGGTGTCGAAGCTCTGGCCGCGGCGAAAGAAGATCTGGTAGCGCTCGTCGAGCTTCTCGGCGGCGAAGTGCGCCACGCCCTTGCTGTCGATGTAGCCGTAGACGTCAGCCGCGCGCGCAAGCCCCTGCTGTGCGAGCAGCACGAGAGCGAGGAGCAGCGAACGCTTGAAGGCAGACATGCGGGATGGGCAGAGTGGGCAGAGGGGGGTCAAACATCGATGTCGACATCGTCGGCGCGCAGCTCCATCAGCTCGCGCCGCGCCGCCGCTTCGCCCTTGCCCATGAGCTTGGTGATCTCGCCCTGGGTGGCGGTGAAGTCGAACCTGCCCAATTGGACCTTCATCAGGCGCCGGGTGTCCGGATTGAGCGTGGTTTCCCACAATTGTTCCGCGCTCATTTCGCCCAAGCCCTTGAAGCGGCTGATGTTCCAGGCGCCCTCGCGGACCCCGTCCTTGCGCAGCTTGTCGAGCGTGGCCGTCAGCTCGCCCTCGTCGAGCGCATAGACCTTGGAGGCCGGCTTCTTGCCGCGCGCCGGTGCATCGACCCGGAACAGTGGCGGCTTTGCCACATAGACGTGACCGGTTTCAATGAGCTTCGGGAAATGGCGGAAAAACAGCGTGAGCAGCAGCACCTGGATGTGCGAGCCGTCGACGTCGGCGTCCGACAGGATGCAGATCTTGCCGTAGCGCAGGCCGCTCAGGTCGGGCGTGTCGTTCGGCCCGTGCGGATCGACGCCCACGGCCACCGAGATGTCGTGGATCTCGGTGTTGGCGAACAGGCGGTCGCGCTCCACTTCCCAGGTGTTGAGCACCTTGCCGCGCAGCGGCAGGATGGCCTGGCTTTCCTTGTCGCGGCCCATCTTGGCGCTGCCGCCGGCGGAATCGCCCTCGACCAGGAAGACCTCGTTGTGGCTGATGTCCTTGCTTTCGCAATCGGTCAGCTTGCCGGGCAGCACGGCCACGCCCGAGCCCTTGCGCTTCTCGACCTTCTGGCCGGCGCGCTGGCGCGTCTGCGCCGCCTTGATGGCGAGTTCGGCGAGCTTCTTGCCGTAGTCGACGTGCTGGTTGAGCCAGAGTTCGAGCGCGGGGCGCACGAAGCTCGACACCAGGCGCACCGCGTCGCGCGAGTTCAGGCGCTCCTTGATCTGGCCTTGGAACTGCGGGTCGAGCACCTTGGCGCTGAGCACGTACGAGGCGCGTGCGAACACGTCCTCGGGCAGCAGCTTCACGCCCTTGGGCAACAGCGAATGCAGCTCGATGAAGCCCTTCACGGCCGTGAAGAGGCCGTCGCGCAGGCCGCTTTCGTGCGTGCCGCCGGCGCTGGTGGGAATCAGGTTGACGTAACTCTCGCGCACCGGCTGGCCGTCTTCGGTGAAAGCCACGCACCACTCGGCGCCCTCGCCTTCGGCGAAGTTGTCGGCATTGCGGTCGGCATGGCCGGCGCCCTCGAACAGCGGGATCACGGGATCGCCGTTGAGCGTCTGCATCAGGTAGTCGCTGAGGCCGCCCTTGTAGAGCCACTGCTGCGTTTCCTTGGTCTTCTCGTTCGCGAGCGTGACGCTCACGCCGGGCATCAGCACCGCCTTGCTGCGCAGCAGGTGGGTGAGTTCGGCCATGGGCAGCACGGCGCTCTCGAAATACTTCGCGTCGGGCCAGGCGCGCACCGTGGTGCCCTGCTTGCGCTCGCCGGCCTCGAGCTTGCGTACCTCGAGCGCCTCGATCACGTCGCCGCCGCCGAAGGCCAGCTTCGCCACCGAGCCCTCGCGGTGCGAGCTGACCTCGAGCCGCTTCGACAGCGCATTCGTCACCGACACGCCCACGCCATGCAGGCCGCCCGAGAAGCTGTAGGCGCCGCCCGAGCCCTTGTCGAACTTGCCGCCCGCGTGCAGCCGGGTGTAGACCAGCTCGATCACGGGGGCGTTCTCCTCGGGATGCAGACCGAAAGGGATGCCGCGGCCGTCGTCCTCGACGCTGACCGAGCCGTCGGCATGCAGCGTGACCTTGATCTTCTTGCCGTGCCCCGCGAGCGCCTCGTCGGCGGCGTTGTCGAGCACCTCCTGGATGATGTGCAGGGGGTTGTCGGTGCGGGTGTACATGCCCGGGCGCTGCTTCACGGGCTCGAGGCCCTTGAGCACGCGGATGGAACCTTCCGAATAGCCGGAGGCAGCGGACGCTGAAGCGGGAGAAGTCTTGGGGGGAGTCGCCATGGGGGCGGATTGTAGTCAGTCGCCACCAAACAACTGGATGCCCGTACAGCCGCCCTGCCGCCGGCGCCGTTGATGCGTCCGGCGCATTGCATTGCCGCGGATAAATCATCAATCGCGAAGGCCCGCACGCCGGCGCGGGGACGGGCAAATCGCTACATTCGACGCCATGTCAACGTCCGCGCCCGCCCTCTCGGTCAAGCAAGTCCTGTTCTGCGGGGCCATGATCGTCACGCTGTCGATGGGCATCCGGCACGGCTTCGGTCTGTGGCTGCAGCCGATCACCCAGGCGCAGGACTGGAGCCGGCAGACCTTTTCGTTCGCCCTGGCCATCCAGAACCTCTCTTGGGGCATCTTCGGCGTGTTCGCGGGCATGCTGGCCGACCGCTTCGGCGCCTTCCGCGTGCTGATCGGCGGTGCCGTGTTCTACGCGCTGGGCCTCTTCGGCATGGCGCATTCGCCAACGCCGCTGCTCTTCACGCTGAGCGCGGGCATCTTGATCGGCGCGGCCCAGGCGGGCACCACCTATGCGGTGATCTACGGCGTGATCGGGCGGCAGATCCCGGCCGATCGGCGTTCGTGGGCCATGGGCGTGGCGGCCGCGGCGGGCTCGTTCGGGCAGTTCCTCATGGCGCCGATCGAGGGCCGGCTGATCGGCAGCCTGGGCTGGCAGACCGCGCTCGCGGTGGTCGCGGTGCTGGTGCTGGTGATCATTCCGCTGGCCTTCGGGCTGCGCGAGCCGAAGACCGCGGCGCTCTCGGGGCACCGCAATCAGTCGGTGCTGCAGGCGGTGGGCGAGGCCTTCCGCTACCCGAGCTTCGGGCTGCTGATGGCCGGCTACTTCGTCTGCGGCTTCCAGCTGGCGTTCATCGGCATCCACATGCCCACCTACCTGCGCGACCGCAGCCTGCCGCCCGAGGTGGCAGGCTATGCACTGGCGCTGATCGGGCTTTTCAACGTGTTCGGCACCTACACCGTGGGGCTGCTGGGCCAGACGCTCGCCAAGCGCAAGATCCTCGCGGCAATCTACTTCGCGCGGGCGATCGCAATCGCGCTGTTCCTGGTGGCGCCGCTCTCGCCCGCGAGCGTCTACCTGTTCTCGGCCGCCATGGGCTTCCTGTGGCTCTCGACCGTGCCCGCGACGAACGCGATCGTCGCCGGCATCTTCGGCGTGGCCCACCTGTCGATGCTCAGCGGCTTCGTGTTCCTGAGCCACCAGGTCGGGTCGTTCCTCGGCGTCTGGCTCGGCGGCTATCTCTACGACACCACGGGCAGCTACGACGTCGTCTGGTACCTCGCGATCGCCCTCGGCGTGTTCGCTGCGCTGATCAACCTGCCGGTCAAGGAAGGCGCGATCACGCGTGCCGCCCGGCCTGCCGGGGTGCCGGGCTGAGAGCGAAAATAGGCCCATGACGCCGCAAACGCACCGCCAACTCGTCCACGCCGGCTGGCTCGCCGCCGCGCTGGCCGTGCTCGGCGGCGTGTTCGCGCTCTACGTCGAACCGAGCTTCCTGGTCACGCTGGTGGACCAGGTCTGGTCCTGTTTCTGAACCTTTCGCCCCATCGCCCAGAATGAAAGACGCAGTGCCTCCGCACGCCGGCACCGAGCCGTCGGAATGGATCGTTCGGTGGTCGCACCTGCTCGCACCGGGCGCCACGGTGCTCGACGTGGCCTGCGGCCGCGGACGGCACATGCGCTGGTTCGCCGAACGCGGGCATGCGGCGACGGGCGTGGACCGCGACGCCGAAGCCGTCGCGGCCGCGGGGGCCTTCGGCAAGGTGCTGGCCGCCGACATCGAGGCCGGTCCGTGGCCCTTCGCCGGCCAGGCGTTCGGCGCGGTGGTCGTCACCCACTATCTCTGGCGTCCGCGCATGGACGACATCTTGGCCGCCGTCGCACCGGGCGGCGTGCTGCTCTACGAAACCTTCGCGGCCGGCAACGAAACCGTCGGCAAGCCCTCGCGCCCCGACTTCCTGCTGCAGCCCGGCGAACTGCTTGCCGCCTGCCAGGGTTTGCGCGTGGTGGCGTATGAAGACGGCTTTCTGGCCGCGCCCGACCGCTTCGTGCAGCGCATTGCGGCCGTCCGGGAGGACCTGCCCGTTCCGGGAGCGCCGGTGCGCCATCCGCTGCGGGCCGGCTGAGCCCGCCGGGCCCGGGATTTCCAGGCCCCCCGGAGTCAGTAGAATCGACACTTTCGTCCACCGACAGAGAGATTCCCCTTGGAGCAACTGACAGGCAGCATCGTCGCTCTCGTCACGCCAATGCACGACGACGGCAGTGTCGACTATCCCGCCCTGCGCCGGCTGATCGACTGGCACATCGACGAAGGCACGGATTGCCTCGGCATCGTCGGCACCACGGGCGAATCGCCCACGGTCGACGTGGAAGAGCATTGCGAAATCATCCGCGTGTCGGTCGAGCAGGCCAAGGGCCGCGTGCCCATCATGGCCGGCTGCGGCGCCAACTCCACCAAGGAAGCGATCGAACTCGCCCGCTTCGCCAAGGGCGTGGGCGCCGACTCGCAGCTGCAGGTCGTGCCCTACTACAACAAGCCGACGCAGGAAGGCCAGTACCAGCACTTCAAGGCCATTGCCGAGGCCGTGGGCGACCTGCCCACCGTGCTCTACAACGTGCCGGGCCGCACCGTGGCCGATATGGCGCACGAGACCGTGCTGCGGCTCGCGCAGGTGCCGGGCATCATCGGCATCAAGGAAGCCACCGGCAACATCGAGCGCGCGCAATGGCTGATCCGCGACCTCCCCGCACATTTCGCCGTGTACTCGGGCGACGACCCCAGCGCAGTGGCACTGATGCTGTGCGGCGGCAAGGGCAACATCAGCGTCACGGCCAACATCGCGCCGCGCAAGATGCACGAACTGTGCGTGGCGGCCCTGGCGGGCGACGTGCGCCGCGCGATGCAGATCCAGTTCGAGCTGATGCCACTGCACCGCCACCTGTTCGTCGAACCCAACCCCATCCCGCTGAAGTGGGCCATGGCCCGACTCGGGCTCTGCGGCGGTACGCTGCGGCTGCCGCTCACCGAGCTTTCGGAAGCACACCATCCGGTGGTCGAGGCCGCACTGCGCGCCACCGGCCTCCTCAAGGGCTGAGCGGCTCTCCCGCTGCCATCATTTCCTCTCCGCCGCACAGAGGTGACGCAACCTTTTGCCTGAACCGCGCTCTGAGAGTGCGGGCATCGCGGCCCACCACAGACTGACCGAACCCATTCCAACAAGGAAGACGACGTTGAAGAACATTGCGCACATCCCGCGAGCTGCACTGCTGGCCACCCTCGTTGTCAGCCTCGCCGCCTGCTCCGTCCTCGAGGGCGACAAGATCGACTACAAGAGCGCCGGCAAGGCCCCCACGCTCGAAGTCCCGCCCGACCTGTCGCAACTGTCGCGCGAAAACCGCTATGCGGTGCCGGGCGGCCCGGTCACGGCCAATGCCTACCAGGCCGGCGCGGCGAATGCGCCGGGCATCCCCACGGCGGTCGCCAACATCGGCGACGTCCGCATGGAACGCGCGGGCACGCAGCGCTGGATCGTCATCAACCGCTCGCCCGACCAGCTCTGGGATCCCGTCAAGGACTTCTGGCAGGAAAGCGGCTTCCTGCTGACCACCGAGCAGCGCAACCTCGGCATCATGGAAACCGACTGGGCCGAGAACCGCGCCAAGCTGCCGCAGGACATCATCCGAGGCACACTCGGCAAGCTGGTCGACTCGGTCTACTCGACCGGTGAACTCGACCGCTTCCGCACCCGCATGGAGCGCACGCCCAACGGCACCGAGATCTTCATCAGCCACCGCGGCATGCAAGAGATCTACACCAACAGCCGCCAGGACCAGACCGTCTGGCAGCCGCGCCCGAGCGACCCCGAACTCGAGACCGAGTTCCTGCGCCGCCTGATGGTCAAGCTCGGCGTCTCGCAGGAGCAGTCGAAGATCCTCGCCGCCACCACCGCGCCGACCAAGACCGCCACCATCGCCAACGTCGGCGGACAGCCGGTCGTCCAGATCAGCGAAGGCTTCGACCGCGCCTGGCGCCGCGTCGGCCTCGCGCTCGACCGCACCGGCTTCACCGTCGAAGACCGCGACCGCAGCGCCGGCATCTACTACGTTCGCTACGTGACCCCGAACGCCGACAAGAAGGAATCGGGCTTCTTCGGCAAGCTGTTCAGCGGCTCGAAGAAGGACGAGGCACCCGTCAAGTTCCGCATCGTGGTCAAGGGCCAGGGCGAGATGACGACCGTCGCCGTGCAGAACGAAGCCGGCGCGCCGGAGGCCTCGGCCAATGCAGAACGCATCGTCAAGGTCATTGCCGACGACCTGAAGTAAGCCGCATGCTCCGCTTCCGAAGCCTCGGCAGCGGCAGCACGGGCAATGCCGCGCTGGTCGAGGCGACCAGCGGCGGCCGCACTTCGCGGCTCCTGATCGACTGCGGCTTCGGCATTCGCCAGCTCGACCTGCGGCTCGCGAAGGCGGGCCTCGCAGCGGCCGACATCGACGCGATCTTCATCACGCACGAGCACGGCGACCACATCGGCTGCGCCCATGCACTCTCGCGCCGCGAGCGCATTCCGGTCTGGATGAGCGAAGGCACTTGGCTCGCTACGGGCGGGCGCGATTTCGAGGGCCGGCTCCATCTGGCGCGCGACGATGCGGCCTTCGAGGTCGGCGACCTGTCGGTACAGCCCTTCACCGTGCCGCACGATGCGCGCGAGCCGCTGCAGCTTCGCTGCTCCGACGGCGCGCGCACGCTCGGTGTGCTCACCGACCTGGGTCATGCCACGAGCCATGTGCTGTCGAGGCTCAGCGGCGTGCATGCGCTGCTGCTGGAGTTCAACCACGACAGCGACCTGCTGGCGAATTCCTCGTACCCGCCGTTTTTGAAGCTGCGTGTGGGCGGCCGGCACGGCCATCTGTCGAACGCGGCCGCCGCGGAGATCGCGCGCGCAGTGCATCACGACGGCCTGCGCCACGTGGTTGCAGCGCACCTGAGCGAGCAGAACAACCGTCCCGAGATCGTGCGCCGGCTCATGGCCGAGGCCCTGGGCGGACACGAGGCCGAAATGCTTACAGCGAACGCGCTCGACGGCTCGCCGTGGCTCGAGGTCTGAACAGGCCGGCGGGCTTCGACGAGCCCACGCAAAAAAGCCGCCCGATGATGAGGGCGGCTTTTTTTGCGGTCGTGCCAGGCGCAGGACGCGCCGGCAGCAGGCTCCGGATTACTGCTTGGGCGCTTCTTCCTTCTTGGCAGCGTCGGTCGCGGCATTGGCCGCGTCGAGTGCGGACGATGCGCCCGTAGACGGCGTGGCGGCCGCCGGATCGCTCATGGTCGACGGGCTCGATGCGGGCGGCATGGCCGGGGCGGGTTCGGTCACCGGTGCGGGCGGCGGCGTCACGACCGCCGGCGCGGCGTCCTCTTTCTTTCCGCAGGCCGTGAGGGCGGCAACGGCGATCAGCGAGGCGAGCAAGACGGAAGACGACTTCTTCATAGAGAAACTCCTTTGTATTGGGATGTCTGGACGAAAAAATTCTAGACCCCCATCGTCATCCCTTTGTGTCTTGCGGTCGCATTCGCGGCATTGGCTTACAAGCCCAATGTCGTTGCCGGAAATGCCGGTCGCCCGGCCCGCCACGATTCATCGAATGTTTCGCGCAGCGCGCGCCGGGCGCGCGGATCGAAGCCGCAGACGCCGCGGCTGCGCTCGGGGTCGATGCGGTGCATGAACCATGCGGGCGTCCAGATGGCGCTCGGCACCATTTGCACGCCGGCTGCGCCGCGCAAGCTGCGGCATTCGACGATGTGATCCCACATGCGGCGCCACGGCAAGAAGCGCGCATGCACGCGCTCGATCACGTCGAAACGCTCAGCGAGCAGCACGAAGCGCCGGCCCGGAGCCGACCAGGCCGTGAGCGCTTCGACGGAGGCACGCTCGCCGAGCGGCCAGTCGGCAAAATCCGGGTCGCTGAAGACCAGTTCGTTCCAGCCCTCGCGGGCCGCGTTCGCGAGCGCAGCACGCACGATGCCGTCGAAGGCTTCGCGGCCGTCGAAGCGGCCTTCGGGCAGATTCGGAGGCAAAGCCACGGCCTGCGCTTCTTCAGCCGGCATGGACCCACCCCGCCTCGCACCATTCGGACAACAGCGCCAGTGCGCCTTCGCTCGCCCGCGCCAGTTCGCGCGGACCGAGTGCGCGCCGATCGGCCAGCCGGCGCATCAGCGTGGCGTCGGCGCCGCCCGCGCGGAAGCTCTCGCCGTTGATGTAGAGGTGCCGCGCGTCGTAGAGCATGCGGGTGCGGCGGTCGAGCGCCACATGCCGCAGCACGTCGGGCACCTCGCCGCCGTCGTCGAACCAGACATTGGCCTTGGGCTCGGTGAGCGACTCGCCGAGCGCGCGGTCGATGGCATCGGGATCGCGCAGCGCCGCGTCGATGGCCTTGCGCGCGAAGGCCTGCATTGCCGCCGGCATCGCGGCAGGTGCATCGACCGCGGGCTGTGAGGGATCGCGGTAGCGCGCCAGTTCGGCCGGGCCCGCATCCTCCAGCGCTTCCGAATAAGCCTGCGCCATTCGGGCCAGCAGGTCGGCACCGAACTCGCCGGCCGCCGGCGAGCGCAAGCCGATCGAGCAGGTCATGCAGTCGTCGCCCAGGGCCACGCCGTCGTGCGCATAGCGCGGCGGCAGGTAGAGCATGTCGCCCGGCTCGAGCACGAAGCTCTCTTCGGGTTCGAAATGCTCGAGGATCTTGAGCGGCACGCCGGGCTGCAGGCGCAGGTCGTCCTGCCTGCCGATCGACCAGCGGCGCCGGCCCTGCGCCTGGAGCAGGAACACGTCATAGCTGTCGAAATGCGGGCCGACCCCACCCTGGTCGCTCGCATAGCTGATCATCAGGTCGTCGAGCCGCGCATCGGGCAAAAAGCGGAACTGCTGAAGCAGTGCATGCACCCCGTCATCGTGCAGGTCGACGCCCTGCACCAGCAGCGACCATGCGGGCTGCGAAAGCGGCGGCAGGGCGCGGCGCCCGAAGGGGCCGTGCCGCAGGGTCCAGCCGGCCCTGCCATGGCGGATGAGCCGGGACTCCACCTCCTCGCGCCCGGCAAGGGCAAAGAGCGCACTGCGCGCTATCGGTGGCACCATGGCGGGCACGGCCTGGCGCACCAGCAGCGGCTTTTTCTGCCAATGTCGCCGCATGAACTGCGCGGCGCTCAGGCCGCCGAGCAGCGGCAGCGGTTGTGTGATCTCCATGGGAGAATTCTGCAATGGAAATCTCTGAACAATGCGTGGTCGGCCTGACCTGGACCATGAAAGACACCCTCGGCGAGGTGCTCGACGTGCTTGACGAGCCGGTGGAGTTCCTCGTCGGCGGCGACGACCTCTTCGATGTGATCGAAGCGGCGCTGCAGGGCCACGAGCCCGGCGCACGCGTGCAATTGCAGCTCGAGCCCGAGCAGGGCTTCGGCGACTTCAACGACCAGTTGCTCTTCCTGGAGCCGCGCGCGCTGTTCCCCGAGGGGACTGAAGAAGGCATGACCTTCGACGGCGCCGCGCTGCCCAAGGGCGTGAGCGAGGCGATGCCCAAGGACGTGATCTACACCGTGGCCGAGATCTACCCCGAACACCTCGTGCTCGACGGCAACCATCCGCTCGCCGGCATCGCGGTGCGGCTCGACATCACGGTGCGCTCGGTGCGCGAAGCGACCGAGGAAGAGATCGGCAGCGGCACTGCGGGCACCGCCTTCTTCAAGGTGCCGCCGACGGCGCCCGGCAACGACCTGCTGCACTGACGGGCCTCGTCCGTCGAAGGCACACAAGCGAAAGCCGGGCAGCGCCCGGCTTTTCTGCTGGCGGACGGATGCGCCTACATGCGCGAGATGTGCCCGTTGTCGATGCGCACGCGGTCGCCGACGCGCAGGTCGCCCGGGTGCGGCACGTCGAAGGCACGATACCCACCGCGGTCGGTCTGCACCGAGATGCGGTAGCTCTCGTAGGCGCGCGGGCCGTTGTTCTGGGACTCGATGGTGTTGCCCAGCAGCGCGCCACCCACGATGCCGAGCGCCGTGGCGGCCGCACGGCCGCTGCCGTGGCCGAACTGGTTGCCCACGACGCCGCCCAGCACGCCACCCGCGACGGCGCCGCCGCCCGTGGGGCCGGTGCCCCCGGTTTCGCTGCGCAGCACCTCGATGTTGGCCACGTGGCCGTAGTCGACGTAGGCCGCTTCCTGGTAGGGCACCGCCTGCGGCGGCGCCTGGTAGGGATAGCGCGTGGTGTGATAGACCGGCGCCGGCGCGACGCAGGCGGTGAGCGTGGCCAGGGCCACCACCGAGGCGGCAATGGAAACGAAGCGCGTTGAGATTTTCATGGGAGGCTCCTCGAAATGGTGGGTGCATCCGTTGCACCAAGCCTGTGTCTAACGTTCTGGCCGCCAGCGAGATGACGCCCGACACACAGCACGATGTAGGAGCATGCCGCGCGCTTCGGGTTCCGGTCTTTACGGCTACGACATGAAGCCGCCGCCATGCGTTCGTCAGTGCTTGCCGGTCGACCCGTAGCCGCCTTCGCCGCGTTGCGAAGCTGAAAATTCGGTGACGACCTGAAACTGCGCCTGCACCACCGGCACGATCACGAGCTGCGCAAGCCGCTCCATCGGCTCGAGCACGAAGGGCGTGCTGCTGCGGTTCCATGCGCTGACCTTGAGCTCGCCCTGGTAGTCGCTGTCGATCAGGCCGACGAGGTTGCCGAGCACGATGCCGTGCTTGTGGCCGAGGCCCGAGCGCGGAAGGATCATTGCCGCAAAACCCGGGTCGGCCAGGTGGATCGCGATGCCGGTGCCCACCAGCTGCCAGGCATTGGGCGCCAGCGTGAGCGGTGCATCGAGGCAGGCCCGCAGGTCGAGCCCCGCGCTGCCGGGCGTGGCGTAGGTGGGCAATTGATCCACCATGCGGGGATCGAGGATGCGGACGTCGACTTTCACTTCGTTGCTGCCTTACTTGGTTGGCTGTTCTCTTTGATTGCGGTTGGCTTCTTCGAGCACCTGCTGCCACTTGGCGACACCGGGCGAGGCCAGGCCCTTGACGAGGCCCCTGCCGAGCCAGAACACGACGGCCAGCGCAACAGCCAGCGCACCGAAAGGCACGCCGGCCGCCCAGAGCACCAGGAAGACGACCGCGCCGATGCCCGCGAGCATCTTGAAACCCGTGGACCCGAGGGCGGTCTTCGCGGCTGCGGCGCCGTTCCCGGCCGGTGTGCGCCGACGCTGCTGCTGCTGCGCGGGCGTGAGCACCGCGCCCGGACTCGCTGCCGTCATGCCGGCGTCCATCTCGGGGTTGCCCTGCGCCACCACGCGGCGCGCGGCCTGGGCCGACAGCTGCTCCACGTAGCGTGCGAAGTCGCCGTTGGGCGGCGTGTTCCAGTCGGTGTTGTTCGTGGTGTTCATCAGGCTCTCCATTCAGGAAGTCGTGCGGCAATTTCGACCATCAGCTCGCGCGCGAGCCTGAGCTTGGGTGCGCGTGGCAGCTCGCGCACGCCGTTGGCATCCACCAGCAGCAGCGCATTGTCGTCCTGGCCGAAAGTCAGCGGGCCGATGTTGCCGACCAGGAGCGGAATGCCCTTGCGTGCGCGCTTGGCCTTGGCATGTTCGACGAGGTTCTCGCTCTCGGCCGCGAAGCCGACGCAGAACAGCTGCCGGCTCTTTGCGCGTTCGCTGCTCGCCACGGTGAGCAGGATGTCGGCGTTCTCGACGAAGTTCAGCACCGGCGTGTTGCCGCTGCCGTCCTTCTTGATCTTCTGCTCGCTGTGGGTGGCCGGGCGCCAGTCGGCGACCGCCGCCGTTGCTACGAAAATGCTAGCAGCCTGGGCCGCCGCCATTGTCGCTTCGAGCATCTGCTGGGCCGAGAGCACGTCGATGCGGCTCACGCCGCGCGGCGTCGGCAGGTGGACCGGGCCGGCCACCAGCGTGACCTCCGCGCCGGCCTCGCGCGCCGCGCGCGCAATCGCGAAGCCCATCTTGCCCGACGAATGGTTGGTGATGCCGCGGATCGGGTCGAGCGCCTCGAAGGTCGGCCCCGCGGTCACGAGCAGCTTCTGCCCGGCCAGCACCTTGGGCTGGAAGAAGGCGGTGACGTCCTCGAGCAGCTGCGCCGCTTCGAGCATGCGGCCGTCGCCGGTCTCGCCGCAGGCCTGCCAGCCGCTGCCGACGCCGAGCACCGTGGCACCGTCGGCGGCCACCTGCATCAGGTTGCGCTGGGTCGCGGGATGAGCCCACATCTCGCGGTTCATGGCCGGCGCGATCAAGAGCGGCACGCGGTCGGCCGGACGCGCGAGGCACATCAGGCTCAGCAGGTCGTCGGCCCTGCCCTGCACCAGCCGCGCGATGAAATCGGCGCTGCAGGGCGCCAGCACGATCGCATCGGCCTCGCGGCTCAGGTTGATGTGGGGCATGTTGTTGGGCTCGCGCGCGTCCCACTGCGAGGTGTAGACGCTGCGCCCCGAGAGCGCCTGCATCGTGACCGGCGTGATGAACTGTTCCGCCGCTTCGGTCATCACGACCTGCACGGTCGCACCCGCCTTGACGAACAGCCGGCACAGCTCGGCCGACTTGTAGCAGGCGATGCCGCCCGTGAGACCGAGAACGATGTGCTTGCCGGCGAGATCTTGCATAGCGCTGGAGTGTAATGACCCGGCCCGCCGCGAAGGAGATGCCGCTTGCGGTTCGCGGCAGCACGGGGCCGGCATATACAATCGCAATTTCCCACTGCCCGGATTTACAGCGTCCGGAACTGGCATGACCAAATTTGTCTTCGTCACCGGTGGTGTCGTATCTTCCCTTGGCAAGGGAATCGCATCCGCCTCCCTCGCCGCGATCCTTGAATCGCGCGGCCTCAAGGTCACCCTCATCAAGCTCGATCCGTACATCAATGTCGACCCCGGCACGATGTCGCCGTTCCAGCATGGCGAGGTGTTCGTCACCGACGACGGCGCCGAAACCGACCTCGACCTCGGCCACTACGAGCGCTTCATCACCACGAGGATGCGCAAGGCCAACAACTTCACCACCGGCCAGATCTACAAGACCGTGCTCGAGAAGGAACGCCGCGGCGACTACCTCGGCAAGACGGTGCAGGTGATCCCGCACATCACCAACGAGATCCAGGAGTACGTCAAGCGCGGCGCCGGCCTCGGCACCGCGCACGAGGTCGACGTGGCCATCGTCGAGATCGGCGGCACCGTGGGCGACATCGAGTCGCTTCCCTTCCTCGAGGCCGTGCGCCAGATGAGCCTGCGCATGGGCCCGAACAACTCGGCCTTCGTGCACCTGAGCTATGTGCCCTGGATCGCCGCTGCCGGCGAGCTCAAGACCAAGCCCACGCAGCACACCGCCAAGGAGCTGCGCGCCATCGGCATCCAGGCCGATGCGCTGCTGTGTCGCGCCGACCGCCCGATCCCCGACGACGAGCGCGCCAAGATCTCGCTGTTCTCGAACGTGCCCGAATGGGGCGTGATCTCGATGTGGGACGTCGACACCATCTACAAGGTGCCGCGCATGCTGCACGAGCAGGGCCTCGACGGCCTGATCTGCGACAAGCTGCGCATCAACACCCCGCCGGCCAAGCTGCAGCGCTGGGACGACCTGGTCTACGAGGTCGAGCATCCGCAGCAGGAAGTGACCATCGCCATGGTCGGCAAGTACGTCGACCTGTCCGACAGCTACAAGTCCCTCAACGAGGCGCTGCGCCATGCCGGCATGAAGAACCATGCCCGCGTGAAGATCGACTACATCGATTCCGAGACCATCTCGGCGCAAGACGTCTCGCGCCTCGCCAAGTACGACGCGATCCTCGTGCCGGGCGGCTTCGGCCAGCGCGGCGTCGAAGGCAAGATCGCCGCCGCCCGCTTCGCGCGCGAAAGCAAGGTGCCCTACCTCGGCATCTGCCTGGGCATGCAGGTGGCCACGATCGAATACGCGCGCCACGTGGCGGGCCTCAAGAACGCCAACAGCACCGAGTTCGACCCCGAGACGCCCTGCCCCGTGATCGCGCTGATCACCGAGTGGAAGGACGCCGACGGCACGGTGAAGACGCGCGACGAGAAGTCCGACCTCGGCGGCACGATGCGCCTGGGCGCGCAGAGCTCCGACGTCACGGCCGGCACGCTCGCGCACAGCATCTACGGCGACGTGGTGACCGAGCGCCACCGCCACCGCTACGAAGCCAACGTCAACTACCTCGACCAGCTGCGCGCCGCGGGCCTGGTGATCTCCGCGCTCACGCAGCGCGAGCACCTGACCGAGATCGTCGAGCTGCCGCAGGACGTGCACCCCTGGTACATGGGCGTGCAGTTCCACCCCGAGTTCAAGTCCACGCCGTGGAGCGGCCATCCGCTCTTCAACGCCTTCATCAAGGCAGCGCTCGAGCACAAGGCGCAGAGCGCGGGCGGCGCAACGAACCTGAAGGTCGTCGCATGAAACTTTGCGGATTCGACATCGGGCTCGACCAGCCCTTCTTCCTGATCGCGGGACCCTGCGTGGTCGAATCCGAGCAGCTGCAGATGGACACCGCCGGCACGCTGAAGGAGATCACCGCCTCGCTCGGCATTCCGTTCATCTTCAAGAGCAGCTTCGACAAGGCCAACCGTTCCTCGGGCACGAGCTTTCGCGGCCCGGGCCGCGACAAGGGCCTGGAGATCCTCGCCAAGGTCAAGCGCGAGCTCGGCCTGCCGGTGCTGACCGACGTGCACACCGAAGACGACATCACCGAGGCCGCCAAGGTGGTCGACGTGCTGCAGACGCCCGCCTTCCTGTGCCGCCAGACCGACTTCATCCGCGCGGTGGCGCAGTCGGGCAAGCCCGTGAACATCAAGAAGGGCCAGTTCCTCGCGCCGCACGACATGAAGAACGTGATCGACAAGGCGCGCGCGGCAGCCAAGGAAGCCGGCCTCGACGAAGACAGCTTCATGGCTTGCGAACGCGGTGCGAGCTTCGGCTACAACAACCTCGTCTCCGACATGCGCTCGCTCGCGATCATGCGCGAGACCGGCGCGCCCGTGGTGTTCGATGCGACCCACTCGGTGCAGTTGCCGGGCGGCCAGGGCACGACCTCGGGCGGCCAACGCGAGATGGTGCCCGTGCTGTCGCGTGCGGCCGTGGCCGTGGGCGTGGCCGGGCTCTTCATGGAGACGCACCCCGATCCCGCCAAGGCACTGAGCGACGGCCCCAACGCGGTGCCGCTCAAGCACATGAAGGCCCTGCTCGAAACGCTGCTGGCGCTCGACCAGGTCACGAAGAAGAACGCTTTTCTAGAGGACACCTTTCAATCATGAGCAGTGGTTACGTCATCGCCCACGTCGAGGTCACGAACCCGACGCAGTACGAGGAATACAAGAAATGGTCGGGCGCCGCGATGCAGGCGCACGGCGCCGAAGTGTGCGTGCGCGGCGGCCAGGTCGAGGTGCTCGAGGGCGACTGGACGCCCTCGCGCATCGTGATCCTGAAATTCCCGAGCTTCGAGAAGGCCAAGGCCTTTTATGAAACGCCCGAGTACCTCAAGGCGCGCGAGGCGCGTGCCGGCGCGGCCGTGATGCGCATGGTCGCCGTCGAAGGCTTGTGAGCTATACCTGAAGAATTCGAGACTCCAAGGAAAGAGAAAAACGCATGAGTGCAATCGTTGACATCGTCGGCCGAGAAATCCTCGACAGCCGCGGCAATCCCACCGTTGAATGCGACGTGCTGCTCGAATCGGGCACCATGGGCCGCGCGGCCGTGCCCTCGGGCGCATCGACCGGTTCGCGCGAAGCCATCGAGCTGCGCGACGGCGACAAGAACCGCTATCTCGGCAAGGGCGTGCTCAAGGCCGTGGAGAACATCAACACCGAGATCTCGGAATCCGTGCTCGGCCTCGATGCCAGCGAGCAGGCCTTCCTCGACCGCACGATGATCGACCTCGACGGCACCGACAACAAGGCCCGCCTGGGCGCCAATGCCACCCTCGCGGTGTCGATGGCCGTGGCACGTGCCGCGGCCGAAGAGTCGGGCCTGCCGCTGTACCGCTATTTCGGCGGCATGGGCGGCATGCAGCTGCCGGTGCCGATGATGAACGTCATCAACGGCGGCGCGCATGCCAACAACAGCCTCGACCTGCAGGAGTTCATGATCATCCCCGTGGGCGCGCCGAGCTTCCGCGAGGCCGTGCGCTACGGCGCCGAGGTGTTCCATGCGCTCAAGAAGATCCTGGGCGACCGCGGCATCAGCACGGCCGTCGGCGACGAAGGCGGTTTCGCCCCCAGCGTCGAGAGCCATGAAGCGGCGATCCAGCTGATCCTCGAGGCCATCGACAAGGCCGGGTTCGTGGCGGGCGAGCAGATCGCGCTCGGACTCGACTGCGCCGCCAGCGAGTTCTACAAGGACGGCAACTACGTGCTGTCGGGCGAGAACCTCACGCTGTCGGCCGGCAACTGGGCCGACATGCTCGCGACCTGGGTCGACAAGTACCCGATCATCAGCATCGAGGACGGCATGCATGAAGGCGACTGGGACGGCTGGAAGCTGCTGACCGATCGCCTCGGCAAGCGCGTGCAGCTGGTGGGCGACGACCTGTTCGTCACCAACACCAAGATCCTGCAGGAAGGCATCGAGAAGGGCATCGCCAACTCGATCCTGATCAAGATCAACCAGATCGGCACGCTGACCGAGACCTTCGCCGCCATCGAGATGGCCAAGCGCGCCGGCTACACGGCCGTGATCTCGCACCGCTCGGGCGAAACCGAGGACAGCACCATCGCCGACATCGCCGTGGGCACCAACGCGGGCCAGATCAAGACCGGTTCGCTCTCGCGCTCGGACCGCATTGCCAAGTACAACCAGCTGCTGCGCATCGAAGAAGACCTCGGCGACATCGCAAGCTACCCGGGCCGCGGCGCCTTCTACAACCTCAAGTAGCGCCCGTAGCCGGCGGCAATGCGCTCGCGACTCGCTCCACCCATCGTGCTGCTGCTGCTGCTGGTCATCCTGCAGTGGCAGCTGTGGAGCGGGCGCGGAAGCGTTCCCGAGGTCACGCAGCTGCAAGACAAGCTGACGGCGCAAAAGGATGCGAACGCCAAGGCCGCCGTGACCAACGAGCGGCTCGCCTCCGAGGTCAACGACCTCAAGGTCGGCCTCGAGATGGTCGAGGAGCGCGCGCGGCAGGAGCTCGGCATGGTGAAGCCGAACGAAGTGTTCGTTCAGGTGACCAGGTAACGCGCGGCCGCTGCCGATGCCGGAGTTCTTCTCGGCCCCCGCCTTCGCGATCTGGGGCGCCCCGGTCAGCTGGCTCGAACTCGTGGCCACCGTGCTCGCGCTCGCGATGGTCGGCTGCAACATGCGCGAGATCCACTGGGGCTGGCCGCTCGCGATCGTCAGCTCGCTGCTCTATGTGGCGGTGTTCGCCGAGGCACGCATCTACGGCGACGCCTCGCTCCAGGTGTTCTTCGCGGTCGTCGCGTTCTGGGGCTGGTTCCAGTGGCTGCGCGGCCACCGCGCCGACGGCAGCACGCTGCGCGTGAGCCGGCTTTCGCCGCGCGGCATCGCGCTGGCACTCGCCGCCTGCGCCATTGCATGGCCCGCGGTGGCACTGTTCCTGCGCCGCTTCACCGATTCCGACGTGCCCTGGTGGGACGGCTTCGCGACCGGGCTCAGCCTCGTGGGCCAGTTCCTGCTCGGGCGCAAGTTCATTGAAAACTGGCTGGTCTGGCTCGCGGTCAATGTGGTGAGCGTGGGCCTCTTCATCCACAAGGGCCTGTGGCTCACGGTCGGGCTCTACGCCGTGTTCGCGGTGCTCAGCGTGGCCGGCTTCCTGGCCTGGCGGATGCGCTTGCACGGCGGGGCCGCACGCGCATGACGCCCGTGCTGCCCGTCGGCTGCGTGATTGCGCTCGTGGGCGCCGAAAGCACCGGCAAGACCGAACTCGCACAAGCGCTCGCCGAGCGGCTGCAGGCCCGCGGCACGGCCGCCACCTTCGTGGGCGAATACCTGCGCGAGTGGTGCGAGCGCGAAGGCCGCACGCCGCGCCCCGACGAGCAACGGGCCATCGCCGACGAGCAGACCCGCCGCATCGAGGCCGCGGCAGCGTCTGGCGTCGTGGTGGCGGACACGACGGCGCTCATGACCGCCGTCTACAGCGAACAGCTGTTCGGCGACACCTCGCTCTACCCGGACGCCCTCGCCGCCCAGCGCCGCTGCGCGATCACGCTGCTCACCGCGCTCGACATTCCCTGGGTGGCCGACGCGCTGCGCGACGGCGACCATGCGCGCGAGCCGACCGACCGGCTGCTGCGCGCCGCGTTGTCGGGCGCCGGGCTGTCGTTCGCGGTGGTCCACGGCAGCGGAGGCGAAAGGCTCGCCAGTGCCTGGAATGCCATCCTTGCCAGCGCCGGGCACGAAGCGCCCGCCGGCCTGCGCGGCCAGGCCGAACCGACACCCGCCCGCTGGTCGTGGGCCTGCGACAAATGCTCGGACCCGGCGTGCGAGCACCGCCTCTTCAGCGAACTGCTCGAACGCCGCGGCGACCCGCCATCCACCACCCCCCACAGTCCGGAGATCTGATGTCCCCCCACGTTTCTCGCGTCCTGCTGCTTGCCGCATGGCTGGCCACGAGTGCCGCAACGGCCGCCCCCGTGGCAGCCACCGTGGAAAACGGTACCACCCCCACCGCCTGCGCGGAAGAGGACAACGTCTCGCTGGTGCTGCGCGGCGAAGGCATCCGCCGGCTGCGCATCGAGGCGCTGCAGCCGGCCTATCTCGACAGCATCCGCACCGACACGACCGCGCCCGACTTCTCGAACTGCAATTTCGATGGTGGCGCCCATCCCACCGATCCCGCGCACAAGTTCGAGCCCCGCACCGTGGTGCTGCACGAGGACGCACAGTGGCGCATCGTCGGCATGACGCTCGCTAGCTTCTGGCGGCCGCAACAGGTGCCGGTGCGCGTGGGTGCGCGCAAGGACCGCGGCTTTCACCTGCTGCAGGTGTTTCGCAAGGAAGACGGCAAGGCGCTTGAGGCGATGGTGCTCTACCCGGCCGACGGCTACTGGCGCATCAAGCCACTGCCCGAGGCCCGCTTCGGCGACGGCGTGTACGGCTCTTCGTTCCTGCTGGGCCCAGTCGAGCAGGCCGGCCGGCCGGTGGTGGACATCGCCTCGATCCGCATCGTCGCGCAGCCGCTGTCGATCCACCTGCGCTTCACGCGCGGCGGCAGCGCCGTGGTCAAGGCCACCGAGATCAGCCGCACGCGCACCGCGCTCGACGTGCGGCTTTCGTCGCCGACCGCGAAGGGGCGCCCGTTCGCGGTGCTGCGCTCGATGTACGTCGCGCCCGACAACGCCGACATGAGCGAAGTGCGCTGGCAGGCATCGCCCGAAGCCGCCGAGCAGGCGCTGCCGCTGCCCGACGTGAAGACGCTGGACGCCACGCAGTTCCGCTTCGGACGCAGCCTGCCCTCGAAGCACAACACGAGCGCGCCCGACATCCTGTTCGGCGGCTTCGACGACGCCGCCGCGCGCTGAGCGCCGGCGCGCGGCCTTTAGCTAGCGCGCGCGCCGCACCTCGCCCGGCGTGGCGCCGAGCACGCGGCGCATGCAGCGCGCCATGTGGCTCTGGTGCGAGAAGCCGCTCTCCAGCGCGACGAGGCTCACGGGCAGTTCGCTCGTCAGCAGCAGGCTGCGCGCGCGATCGACGCGGCGATGCACCACGTATTCGTGCACCGGCAGCCCGGTGGAGCGCTTGAACTGCGTCTTCAGGTGCGAGGCGCTCAGGCCCGCCACCCCGGCCAGCGCAGCCAGTGACAGGTCGCCGTCGAGGTGGTCCTCGATGTAGGCCGTCACGCGCTGCAGCTGCAGCCGGGTCAGGCCCTGCGCGGCCGACTTTGCGGAGCGCACCGGACCGGTCGCGACCAGTTGCACCGCCAGCGCGGTGCCGAGACTGTCGGTGTAGAGCCGGCCGTTCGGAAATCCCGCGCGGCGCTCGGCGTCGAGCGCCCAGGCGATGTGCTCGATCTGCGGGTCGCGGAACTGGTGGCGCTCGCCGAGCCGTGCACGTTCGGCCGGCAGCCCCATTTCTTCGGCCGTGCGCTCGAGCAGCGCCGGCGCCATGCGCACCACGACCGAGGTGCTCGGCGATGCCTCGTGCCAGATGTCGCTGGTGCCGGCCGGCACGATGTCGAGGTCGCCGCGCGTGTAGACGAAGCGGTGGTACTGGCAGGCGCCCGCGACCGGCGCACCCGCATGCAACTTGATGCGATGGTCGGGCAGCGCCTCGTACGCGACCTCGCCGCCGGGCGTCTGCCGCAGGTCCACGCGCAGCCCGCCCGAGGGCGGCGGCGCGGCGAAGCCGTCGTCCGGCAGCACCACGTCGGACCCCAGGCCCGCGCCGCGGAAGTCGGTTTCCAGGTCGGTATCGCGCATCGAAACATTATCGGCCGCGGCCACCCCGCATGTCATCGGCCGTTTGTGCTCGCGCACGGCTGATCGTGCGCGACGGCCGGCGGCGCGATGCCGATCATCGCAGCCATGAACTCCACGAACCATTCCTCCTCCCTCGCGCCTTACGCCGGCAAGAAGGCGCTCATCACCGGCGGCACCATCGGCATGGGCCTTGCCACCGCGCAGGCGCTGCTCGACGGCGGGGCCGACGTGCTCGTCACCGGCCGCAATCCGCACAACCTCGAGGCCGCGCGGCGCACCCTCGGCCCGCGCGCCCACGTGGTGGCATCGGATGCAGCCTCGCTGGCCGACATCGACGCCCTCGCGGCGCTGGCACGCGAAAAGCTCGGCCGCATCGACCTGCTGCACATCAACGCGGGCATCTCGGCGTTGGAGCCCTTCGAGCAGGTGAGCGAAGCCGCCTACGACACGGCTTTCGCGGTCAACACCAAGGGGCCGTTCTTCACGGTGCAGCGCCTGGCGCCGCTGATGCCCGCGGGCAGCGCGATCGTCTTCACCTCGTCGATCGCCGACGAAGGCGGCATGCACGGCCTGAGCGTCTACAGCGCCACCAAGGCCGCGCTGCGTTCGCTCGCCTCCGGCTTCGCGGCCGAGCTCGTGACGCGGGGCATCCGCGTGAACGTGGTGAGCCCCGGCTTCATCGACACGCCGACCCTCGGCGTGACCGACGCCACCGCCGCGGAGCGGGCGGAATTCATGAACCTGGGCGACCAGATCACGCCGATGCGTCGGCACGGCAGCGCCAAGGAGGTGGCGCGTGCCGTGCTGTTCCTCGCCTTCGAGGCCACCTTCACCACGGGCGCGCGGCTCACCGTCGACGGCGGGCTCGGCCAGAACCTCACGCTCGCCGCCGGTTGAGCCCGTCCACGCGCAGAAAGAAGATGCACATGACAGACGTTTCCCTCATCGGCCTCGGCCCCATGGGCGTGGCGCTCGCGCGCGCGCTGCAATCGAAGTTCACCCTCACGCTGTGGAACCGCACCGCGGCACGCGCGCAGCCGCTCTTGAACCAGGGCACGCAGCTCGCGCCCGATGCGCGCGCGGCGGTCGAGGCAAGCCCGGTGGTGCTGGTCTGCGTGGCCGACTACGCCGCCAGCCGCGCGATCCTCGCCGCGCCCGGCATGGCCGAGGCGCTGCGCGGCAAACTGCTGGTGCAATTGAGCACCGGCACGCCGCAGGACGCGCGCGATGCCTGGGCCGCGGCCGACGGCTGCGCCTACCTCGACGGCGCCCTGCTCGCCACGCCGAGCCAGATCGGCCGGGCCGACACGCCGCTGTTCGTCTCGGGCGAAGCCCGCGCGCTCGAGGCGGCGCGGCCGGTGCTCGAAACCATCGCCGGCAACATCCTCTACATGGGCGAGCCCATCGGCAATGCGGCCGCGTGGGACCTGGCGACGCTCTCGTGCATGTTCGGCGCCATGAGCGGGTTCTTCCATGGTGCGCGCATCTGCGAATCAGAGGGCCTGCGCGTGGACGAGTTCGCGCGCATGATCGGCGCCATTTCGCCGGTGCTCGGCGAGATGATCCGCTCCGAGGGCGAGGACATCCACGCCAACCGCTACGGCGAGCCCGAAAGTTCGATGGCCACCTGCGCCGGCTCGGGCCGCCTGTTCGTGAAGCAGGCGCGCGAAGCGAAGCTCGACACGAGCTTTCCCGACTTCCTGATGCGGCTGTTCGAACGTGCGCTCGACGCGGGCTTCGCCAACGAGCGGCTCGCCGCGATGGTGAAGGTTCTGCGCCAGCCCGCGTGAGAAAGAAAGGCGCTACTGAACCACCGAGCTGCCCGGGATCTGGTCGCCGGGCGGCTTGAAGAGCTGCGCGGCATCGACCGCATCGAAGCGGTACTGCTTGCCGCAGAAATCGCAGCCCACCTCGATGTCGCCGCGCTCGGCGAGGATTTCCTCGGCTTCCTTGGCGCCGAGCCCGCGGATCATCTGGGCCACGCGCTCGCGCCCGCAGGTGCAGGCGAAGTGCGGGCCCGCCGGGCCGGCCTGCGGCTCGAAGCGCAGCAGCTTCTCTTCCCAGAACAGGCGCCGCAGGATGGTCTCGATATCGAGCGTGAGCAGCTCGTCGCGCGTGAGGCTCGAAGCGAGGATCGCGATGCGGTTGTAGTCCTCGTTGCGGCCGATCTGGTCTTCGTTGGCCTGGTCGTGGTCGCGGCCCGAGGTGCCTTCGAGGTTGGACCCGCCCTTCACCGGCAGGCGCTGGATCAGCAGGCCCGCGGCCACCTTGTCGTCGGCCGCGAGCACCAGCGTGGTGTCGAGCTGCTCGCTTTGCAGCATGTAGTGCTGCAGCACGTCGCTGAGCCTGCCGAGCTTCTCGCCCTCGTCGTCGAACAGCGGCACCACGCCTTGGTACGGGGTGGTGCCGGGCAGCTTGTCCTTGGGGTCGAGCGTGATCGCGCAGCGGCCCTTGTTTCCCACGTTGACCATCTCGGGCAGGCGTGCATCGGCCGGCAGGTCGCCGATCACCTTGGCGGTGGCGCGCAGGCTCAGGTCGGGCATCGCCTCGGCGACCGCGACCTTGACCGGGCCATCGCCGAAGATCTGCAGGATCAGCGCGCCGTTGAACTTGATGTTGGCCTGCATCAACGTGGCCGCGGCCGTCATTTCGCCGAGCAGCTCGGCCACGGGCGGCGGGTAGGCGCCGGTGGCGGTGTTGGAGGCGCGCCGCGCCAGGATCTCCTGCCACGCATCCGTCAGGCGCACGATCATGCCGCGCACCGGCAGGCCATCGAACAGGAATTTGTGCAGCTCGCTCAAAACGGATTCTTTCTGTGGGGCCTGCGCAGGTCAGGCGATTTTCTTGAGGCCCTTCGCATAGCGAACGGCGTTCTGTACGTAATGGTCGGCGCCATGGCGCAGGCGGGCAGCGTCCTCGTCGCTGATCGTGCGCATCACTTTCGCGGGCGAACCGAAGATCAGGGAATTGTCGGGAAACTCCTTGCCCTCGGTCACGACGCTGCCGGCACCGACGATCGAGTTGCGGCCGATCTTCGCGTTATTCAAGACCACCGCCTGGATGCCGATCAGCGAGTTGTCGCCGATGGTGCAGCCGTGCAGCATGACCTGGTGGCCAATGGTGACGTTCTCGCCGATGGTGAGCGGCGAGCCCGGGTCCGAATGCAGCATCGACATGTCCTGCACGTTGCTGTTGCGCCCGATGGTCATGGTTTCGTTGTCGCCGCGCAGCACCGCGCCGAACCAGATGCTCGCGTTCTCGCCCAGCTGCACGTTGCCGATCACCTCGGCACTGTCGGCGACCCATGCGCCGCTGCCGAGCTTGGGTGCAATGCCGTCGAGTTCATAAATCGCCATCGTGGGGTCTCCGGGGCCAAAACTAGAATTGTAGGGATGCACCCCCGATTGAGCGCCCTGGCCGCGCTGCGCCTCACCGATCCCGAACAGAAGGTGGCGGCAACGCGCGCGACCGTTGCGCTCGCAGCTACCGAATCCATAGCACCGATACCCATTCGCACGGCAGGCGACGACACCGGCGTGCCGGGCCGCCCCGAGCGCCCGCTGCGCGTCAGCGCGACCGAGGTGCAGAAGCGCTCGCCCTTCACGCCCGAAGGCCGCGCCGCGCTGGTCCATTCGATCTGTCACATCGAGTTCAACGCGATCAACCTCGCGCTCGATGCGGTGTGGCGCTACGACGGCATGCCCGAGTCCTACTACCGCGACTGGCTGCGCGTGGCCGATGAGGAAGCGCAGCACTTCACGCTGCTGCATGCGCACCTGCAGGACATGGGCTGGCGCTACGGCGACTTCCCGGGCCACGACGGGCTCTGGAACATGTGCGAGAAAACGAAGGACGACGTGCTCGCGCGCATGGCGCTGGTGCCGCGCACGCTCGAGGCCCGCGGCCTCGACGCCACCCCGCTGATCCAGGCCAAGCTGCGGCGCGTGAACACGCCCGATGCGTTGCGCGCGGTCGAGATCCTCGACATCATCCTGCGCGACGAGATCGGCCATGTCGCGATCGGCAACCGCTGGTACCGCTGGCTCTGCGAGCGCGCGGGCCGCGACCCCGAAACGAGCTATCCCGAGCTCGTGGCGCACTACGATGCCCCGCGGCACAAGCCGCCGTTCAACCTCGAGGCGCGCAGCCGCGCCGGCTTCAGCGACGAGGAACTGCGCGCGCTGGCTGCGGGCACGGGCAAGGGCTGAAGCGCTACGCCGGCCGAGCGTGCACCACGAGCTTCGGCCTGAAGTCCTGCAGCACCTCGCCGTGCTGGTTGCACGTCTGGCAGTGCATCGTCACCATCGCGCGGCCGGGCTTGCTGCGCGAAGGCGCGATCTCGACCACCTCGCTCACCACATGCAGCACGTCGCCCGGTCGCGTCGGCTTCGGCCATTGAAGCTGGCCGCCTGAACCGATGATGCCGTCGGCGAGCGGAACGCCGCTTTCCACCAGCAGCTTCATCGTCAGCGCCGCGGTGTGCCATCCGCTCGCCGCAAGGCCACCGAAGAAGGTGGCCTTCGCGGCCTCTTCGTCGGTATGGAACGGCTGCGGATCGAACTGCGACGCAAAGGCCTTGATCTGCGCGGCATCCAGCGCATGCTCGCCGCTTCGGAAACGGTCGCCGACCGACAGGTCATCAAGGTAGAGCTTGCGCGCCGCGCCCGCTTCAGGAATTGCAGCCATGGGGCCTCCGTGTGGTGATGGTCGCCATTCTCGGGCGATCAGGCGCGCTCGAGAATGGTCGCGATGCCCTGCCCGCCGCCGATGCACTGCGTGGCGAGCGCATAGCGGCCGTGCTCGCGCGCAAGCAGCGAAGCCGCCTTGCCGGTGATGCGCGCGCCGGTCGCGCCGAGCGGATGGCCGATCGCGAGCCCGCCGCCATCGAGGTTGATCTTCGCGGCATCGAGGCCGAGCTCGCGAATGCAGGCCAGCGCCTGCGACGAGAACGCCTCGTTGATTTCGATCACGTCGAGGTCGGCCGCAGCAAGGCCCGCGCGCGCGAGTGCCTTGCGGGTCGCGGGAATCGGGCCGATGCCCATGACGGCCGGGTCGACGCCCACGGTCGCGAACGAACGGATGCGCGCGAGGGGCGTCAGGCCGTGCTTGGCGGCGAAGGCGTCGCTGGTCACGAGCACCGCCGCCGCGCCGTCGGTCAGCGGCGACGAGGTGCCGGCCGTCACCACGCCGTCGGGCCGGAACGCGGGCTTCAGGCTCGCGAGCGCTTCGGCCGAGGTCGTCGGGCGGATGCAGCCGTCGGCCTCGACCTGCTCGCCCGACGCCAGGCGCACCGGCACGATCTCGCCCGCGAGCCGACCCTCGGCGCGCGCGGCGGCGGCCTTGCGGTGCGATTCGACAGCGAACGCCTCCTGGTCGGCGCGGCTCACCTGCCAGCGCGCGGCGACGTTTTCGGCCGTCTCGCCCATCGAGATGTAGGCATCGGTGCCGGCTTGCAGATCGGGGTGTGGCGAGAAGTTGAAGCCGCCCTGCGGCACCATCGTCATCGACTCCACGCCCACGCAGAGAAACGCCTCGCCCATGCCGGCCTCGATCTGCGCCGCGGCGATGTGCACGGCCTGCATCGACGAACCGCAGAAGCGGTTGACCGTCATGCCGCCCACTTCATGCGGCAGCCCGGCCAGCAGGCCAACGATGCGCGCGAGGTTGTTGCCCTGCGACGCCTCGGGGTAGGCGCAGCCCAGGATCACGTCCTCGAGCAGCGCGGGGTCGAGGTCGGTGCGCTGCAGCAGGCCCCGGACCACGCCGGCGGCGAGCGTGTCGGGGCGCACTTCGGCGAGCGCCCCCTTCTTGGCGAAATGGAATGGCGAGCGGGCATAGGCAGATATCACGGCTTTCATCGGAGACTCCTTCGTTGCAACAAACCTACCATCCAATCGGTAGGCACTCTGGGCCAAAAAATGGGCGCACTGCGCCCGCTGTTCGCCCGCCTCAGGCGGACAATGAACTCCTGAGCTGGGCGATGGCCTCGTCGAAGTCCTCAGCCCGTCCCGTCATGCGCGAAGCAAGCAGCGCACCCTGGCAGACAGAGAACACATAGGCCGCCAGCGAAGCGGCCGACGGCGCGCCCGGCGTCTGCCGCTGCTGCGGCGCCAGCGCGCCGAGCACGCCTGTCAGCCACAGCACCTGCGTGTTGCGCAGGTCCTGCACGGCCTGGCGCAGCTCGGACTCGATGCAATCCCAGCCCGGCGTGAGTGCCCCCGCCGGGCACATGCCCGAACCCGCCTTGAGCGTGTTGCGGTACATGCGGAAATAGGATTCGAGCGCCTCCTTCGGCGCACGCACCCGCGCTGCGTCCCAATCCTTGAACTGCTGGGTCGCCTGGCGGATCACCGCGATGCCGAGCGCTTCCTTGGTCGGAAAGTGGTGGTACAGGCTCGCCTTGCGAATGCCGATGGTGTCGGCCACGTCCTGAAAGCTGAAGCCCAGGTACGAGCGCGTCTCGATCAGCGACCGTGCCACCGCGAGGATCTGCTCGCGGGTGCTGCCGGCGGCAAGGGCGGTAGCTCTGGTGGACATCTACCTACTATAAGGTAGGGAATGGCGAGCCTGCAAGCCGGAGGGTCAATCGGCCTTGATGTTTGCCGCCTTGACGATCCGAGCGTTGCTCTCGAACTCGATCGCGATCTCCTTCGCGAAGGCGGCCGGGGTGCCGACGGTCGGCACGTTGTCGGTGGCGGTGAGCTTGGCGCGCAGTTCGGGGCTTGCCAGCGCCTTGTTGATCTCGGCGTTGTAGCGGGCCACGAGGGCGGGCGGCATCGCACCCGGCGCGAAGACGCCGAACTGCGAGCTGATGTTGGCCGCGTTGAAGCCGAGTTCGCCGAGCGTGGGCACCTGCGGCAGGCTGTCGAGCCGCGCCGGGGCGCCGACTGCGAGCGGGCGCAGCTTGCCCGACTGGATGTGCGAGGTGAGCGTCGGGCTGGCATTGGTCGAGAGAATCTCGAACTGCCCGCCGAGTGCGTCGTTGAGCTGTTGGCCGCCGCCCTTGTACGGCACGTGCGTGATGTCCACGCCCGTCGCGGCGCGCACCTGCTCGAGCACGATGTGGCCGAGCGAGGCCGGGCCGGAGGTGGCCCAGCGCACCGCGCCGGGCTGCGCCTTGGCCTCGGCGACCAGTGCGCGGAAATCGCGCGCCTTGCTCGCGGGCGTGGCGACCAGCAGCACGGGCGAATACATCACGCTCGCGACCGGCGCCACGTCCTTCAGCGGATCGAAGGGCAGCTTGCCCAGGTGCGGGCTCAGCACCAGCGGGCTGATGGCCGAGAAGCCCAGCGTGGCGCCGTCGGGCGCGGCCTTGGCAACCGCGTCCATGCCGATCGCGCCACTCGCGCCGGCGCGGTTCTCGACCACCACGGTGACGCCCATCTGCGCCGCGAGACGGTCGCCGAGCGCACGTGCGACCACGTCGCTGACGCCGCCCGCCGGGTAGGCGACGATCAGCTTCAGCGTCTTGGGCGGTGCGGGCGCGGTTTGCGCGACCGCGGCGCCGGACAGGAGCGTGCCGGCCGCAGCCAGCAGGGCGAGCACGGCGGTGCGCCGCGCAGGGGAGGAGGAGGAAGAAGAAAGTTCTGTCATGTCGCGCGGGATTCTGCCGCATCGGCGACGCGAAGCCGGCGGGCCAGCGTCATCGCGTTGCCCACCGCTTCGCCGCCAGCGGTGTTGTCGAAGATGCACCAGCACTGCACACCCTCCTCGCGCGCACGCTGCAATCGCTCGGCGAGGCGTGCGAGCAGCGCATCGTCGTAGGCCGACCAGTAGCGGCGCGGCGAACCGTGCAGCCGCAGGTACACCAGCGCGGGCCAGCCGCCGGGCGCTGCCGCCTCGTCGAACAGCACCGGGTCGGCCAGCACACGCGCTACGCCAAAGCGCGCGAGCAGGGCGTCGACGGCCGGCGCGAACCAGCTGCGGTGGCGCGGCTCGAGTGCCACGGCGCCGGCATGCCTGCGGCGCAGCGCCGCCAGGAAACGCTGCACTGTGCGAGGCTCGAATGCCAGGCTCGGCGGCAGTTGCACGACGAGGCAGCCGAGCTTCGCACCCAGGCCTTCGACCTGCGCCAGGAAATCGTCGAAAGCCGGCATCGCGCCGGCGAGCCGGCGCTCGTGGGTGATGGCCTGCGGCAGCTTGACGGCAAAGCGAAATCCCTCGGGCGTGGCGGCGGCCCAGCGCGCGTAGGTCTCGGCGCGGTGCGGGCGGTAGAAGGAACTGTCGATCTCGACGGTGTCGAAGCGCTGGGCATAGCGCGCAAGGTGCGACCCCTCGGCAGGAAAGTGCGGCCACATCGCGCGCGGCAGGCTCCAGCCTGCGCAGCCGATGCGTGCGGGGTCGGCGGGAATGGCCTGGAGCATCCCCGCATGGTAAGCACGCGGCGTGCAGCGACGCCGACATCTTCACTTCGGCCCACGCGCCGTGCCCGGCCGAGTGGATCAGCCGCGCGGATGGTGCTGCGCATGCAGCTGCTTGAGCCGCTCGCGCGCCACGTGCGTGTAGATGGTGGTGGTCGAGATGTCGGCATGCCCGAGCAGCAGCTGCACCGCACGCAGGTCGGCGCCGTGGTTCAGCAGGTGGGTGGCGAACGCATGGCGCAGCGTGTGCGGCGACAGCGGCACATGGATGCCGGCCGCGGTGGTCTGCTTCTTCACGATCATCCAGAACATCACGCGCGTCATGCCCGCACCGCGTGCGGTCACGAACAGGTCCTGCGTCTGCTGGCCGCCGAGGATGTCGGGCCGCGATTCCTCGAGGTAGCGCTCGATCCAGCGCCGCGCCTCGCCGCCGAAGGGCACGAGCCGCTCCTTGCTGCCCTTGCCGAGCACGCGCAGCACGCCGTCGTTGAGGCTCAGGTCGGTAACCTTGAGCGAAACCAGTTCGCTCACGCGCAGCCCGCTCGCGTACATCAGCTCGAGCATCGCGCGGTCGCGCAGCCCGAGCGGCGTGTCGACGTCGGGCGCGGCGAGCAGGTCGTCGACCTGCTTCTCCGACAGCGTCTTCACCGCGCGCGGCATCTGGCGCGCCGGCGCGAGCCGCAGGCTCGGATCGGCCACGATGCGCCGCTCGCGCAGGGCCCAGCGGTAGTAGCGCTTGAACACCGTGAGCCGCCGGTTCGCGGACGTGGCCTTGCCGCGCGTGGACAGGCGCGCACCCATGTAGGCCTGCAGGTCGCTCTCCTTCGCCGCCTCGAGCGCGAGTCCCGCACGCTCCTTGTGCAGCCACTGCGCGAACAGCGCTAGGTCACGCCGGTAGGCGGCAAGCGTGTTCTTCGACAACCCGTCCTCGAGCCAGAGGGCGTCGATAAAGTCGTCGATTCCACGAGTGGGCGGGGCGGCGGCCTCGGTCATGGCGGCAAGATAGCAAAAAGAAAACGGTGAAGAACAAAAGAAAAGGGCCACCCGTGCGCGGGCGGCCCTTTTTTCAGGCGAGGCGGATCATTCGAGCTTGAGCTTCTGCTTTACGACCACCTGCTTGTACACCTCGTACTCGGCCTTGATCTGCGCGGCGAACTGCTCGGGCGTGTTGGCCACGATCAGCGAGCCGGTGTCCTCGATGCGCTTCTTCACTGCCGGATCTTCGACCGCCTTCTTCACACCGGCGTTGATCTTGTCGACCACTTCCTTCGGCACGCCCTTGGGGCCGAGGATGCCGTAGTAGGCCATGCGGTTGACGGGCTCGAGCCCGACTTCCTTGAAGGTGGGCACGTTCGGCAGCGCGGCGAGGCGCTGCGGCGCCGACACCACGATCGGCACCAGGCGGCCACTCTGGATGAAGGGCATCGCCGAGGGGATGTTGTCGAAAATGATCGGCACCTGGCCCGCCACCACGTCGTTGAGCGCAGGGCCCGCGCCGCGGTACGGGATGTGCGTGACGAAGGTGTTGGTGAGGCTCTTGTAGAGCTCCATCAGCAGGTGGCCGATGCCGCCCGTGCCCGACGACGCGTACGAATACTTGCCGGGGTTCTTCTTCAGCTCGGCCACGAACTCGGCGTAGTTCTTGGCCGGGAAGCTCGGGTTCACCGCAATGATGTTCGGCGTGGCCGCGATGTTGATGATCGGCGTGAAGTCGTTGATCGGGTCGTAGGGGACCTTCGGGTTGATGGCCGGGTTGGCCGCCGTGCTCGAGACCGTGGCCACGCCGAGCTTGTAGCCGTCAGGTGCCGCGCGCGCCGTCTCGGCCGCGCCCACGATGCCGCCGCCGCCGGCGCGGTTGATCACCACCACGGGTTGGCCGAGCACCTTGCCCAGCGGATCAGCGATCACGCGCGCCACGATGTCGGTGGTGCCGCCCGGCGCGAAGGGAACGCTCAGTTCCACCGGTTTGGTGGGATAGCCCTGGGCAAAGCTCTGGCCCGTGGCCGCGAGCAGCGCGGCAGCACCCACGATGGCGCTCCATTGACGACGTTGCATCTATAACTCCTTGATTGACTGTGGTCGAAAAAGCAAAGCCCCGGATGCTAGCCGCAGCACGCGCCGCCCTGTGCTGTGGATTACCCATGGTTTTCTACGGTTTATGCTCGAAGCGGTGAACTTTGCACAGCTGCTCTTCCCGGATTTCTCGCTCATCGCCATCGGTTGGCTACTTTGCCGCTACACCGCGCTGGACCGCCGCGTCTGGGACCAGGTCGAGAGCCTCGTGTACTACTTTCTATTTCCGGTGCTGCTGTTCCACTCGATCGTGCGCAGCCCGCTCGATTTCGGCGCCACCTCTAGCCTGCTCACGGCCGGCGTGGGTGTCGGCGTCTGCGGCATCGCGATGGCCTACGCCCTGCCCTTCGTGCCCGGCCTCGGCCGGCACATCGACCGGCGCGACCACGCGGCCAGTGCGCAGATCGGATTCCGCTTCAACTCCTTCATCTGCCTGGCGCTCGCCGAGCGGCTTGCCGGTCCGCAGGGCTTGCTGCTGATCGCGGTGCTCATCGGCGTGTGCGTGCCGATGTTCAACATCGCCGCCGTCTGGCCGATGGCGCGGCATGCCAAGGCCGGCTTCGCGCGGCAACTGGTGCGCAACCCGCTCATCGTCGCCACGCTCGCCGGGCTGCTCGCCAACGTGCTGGGGCTCACCGTACCGAACTGGGCGACGCCGACGCTCACGCGCATCGGTGCCGCGTCGCTCGCGCTCGGCCTCATGGCCGCGGGCGCGGGCATGCAGTTCGCAACGCTGGGACGCGGCAAGGCGCTCGCGGTATCGGTGCTCGCCATCCGCCACCTGTTCCTGCCGCTCGTGGCCTGGGGCCTGTCGCATGCACTGCGCCTCGACGCGACCCAGGCCGCGGTGCTGATGGCGTTCTCGGCCGTTCCGACCGCTTCGAGCGCCTATGTGCTCGCGGCGCGCATGGGCTACAACGGGCCGTACGTGGCGGGGCTGGTGACGCTGTCTACGCTGCTGGGGGTGGTGAGCCTGCCGTTCGCGCTGGCGCTGCCGCGCTAGGCAGCATCGGCCCCGGCGCCTTGCGCAAGCCCCCACGCCACATGCTCGCGCACCAGCGCGCTGGCATCGTCCGCGCGCGTGGCCAGCGCCTCGGCGGCGCCCGGTTCGCCGGCGCGCAGGGCGTTGCCGAGGGCCACGGCAATGTTGCGCAGCCAGCGCTCGTGGCCGATGCGACGGATCGGGCTGCCTTCGGTGCGGCGCAGGAACTCGTCCTCTGTCCAGGCGAAAAGCGATGCCAGCGTCTGGCCCGTGAGCCCTTCGCGCGCATCGAAGTCGGGCAGCACGCTCTTCTTCGCGAACTTGTTCCAGGGGCAAGTCAGCTGGCAGTCGTCGCAGCCGTAGATGCGGTTGGCCATGAGCGGGCGCAATTCGAGCGGGATCGCGCCGGCATGCTCGATGGTCAGGTACGAGATGCAGCGCCGCGCATCGAGCCGGTGGGGCGCGACGATGGCCTTTGTCGGGCACACGTCGATGCAAGCGCTGCAGCTGCCGCAATGCGCGCTCACCGGTTCGCTCTCCGGCAGTGCCATGTCGACGTAGATCTCGCCGAGGAAGAACATCGAGCCCGCGTCGCGATCGAGCACCAGCGTGTGCTTGCCGCGCCAGCCCTGGCCGCTGCGCGAGGCGAGCTCGGCCTCGAGCACCGGCGCCGAGTCGGTGAAGGCACGGTGCCCGAACGGCCCCACTTCCTCGGCGATGCGCTCGGCGAGCTTCGCGAGCCGCGTGCGCATCACCTTGTGATAGTCCCGGCCACGCGCATACAGCGAGACGATCGCCTCGCCGGGACGCGAGAGCCGATCGAACTCGATCGCCTGCCACTCGCCCTCGGGCGTGTCGCGCGGCAGGTAGTCCATGCGCGCCGTGATCACGCTCACGGTGCCCGGCACCAGCTCGGCCGGCCGCGCGCGGCGCGTGCCATGCGTTGCCATGTATTTCATCTCGCCATGGAACCCATGGGCCAGCCATTGCATCAGACCGGCCTCGGCGCTCGACAGATCGACGCCCGCGATCCCTATTTGGGAGAATCCGAGTTCCCGGGCCAAGGCCTGAATACGAGCAACGAGTGGATGGCTGACGATCACTTGCCGATTGTAGAAACGCAGAAGACCCCGAACGCCAGCCGCAATTTGCACTGGCAAAGCGAGGACGACACCGCCGCCTTTGCGCGCGCCCTCGCCGCCGCCCCGGCGCTGCGCGATGCCTTTGTCGCACTGCACGGCGACCTCGGCGCGGGCAAGACCACCTTCGTTCGCCACCTGCTGCGTGCGCTCGGCATCGACGGCCGCATCAAGAGCCCGACCTACGCCGTGGTCGAGCCGCACGAGGCGCCCGATGGGCTCGCCATCTTCCACTTCGACTTCTACCGGTTCAACGACCCGCGCGAATGGGAGGACGCGGGCTTCCGCGACATCTTCGCCGGACCCGGACTCAAGCTCGCCGAATGGCCCGACAACGCCGCCGGCCATATACCGGCTGCCGACCTCGCTATTAAAATAGAAGCAATGACCGACGACACCCGCCACGTGACCCTTCTTGCGAACACCCCCCGCGGCAGCGCCCTGCTGGCGCAGACCGGCGCATGAAGGCGAGCGGGCTGAAGCGGCGCGTGCTGCTGCAGGGCGGCAGCGTCGCGCTGATGCTCGGCGTGCACCAGATCGCGCGCGGCGCCACCATCCTGGCAGTGCGCGTGTGGCCCGCGGCCGACTACACGCGCGTGACCATCGAATCCGACGCGCGGCTCAAGTCGCAGCAGCTGGTGGTCGGCAGCCCGCCGCGGCTCGCGGTCGACATCGAGGGCATCGACCTCAACCCCGAGCTGCGCGAACTCGTCGGCAAGATCAAGCCCGGCGATCCCTACATCAACGGGCTGCGCGTGGGCCAGTACGCACCGAAGGTGGTGCGCATCGTGTTCGACCTGAAGCAGGCGGTGGTGCCGCAGGTCTTCTCGCTCGCGCCGATCGCCTCGTACAAGCACCGGCTCGTGCTCGACCTGTACCCCGAGCAGCCGGTCGACCCGATGGAGGCCCTGATTGCCGAACGCCTGCGCGACGCGCCGCGCGGGCGCGGCAACGGCAGCAACGATGCCGCCGTCGCAGCGGCGCCCCCGGCCGCGCCCTATGCCGGCTACACCGGCCTGGCCCCCGACGGGGGGCCACCGATCCTTGTGCGGCCGTCGCCGAACGTGCCCGCGCCGCCCCTGCCGCGCCCGCCGGTTCCGCCGCCGGTGCCGATGCCTGTGCCTGTGCCGGTCATGCCGCCGCGCCCGCCCGCCGTCGCCAATGCGCCAGCGCAGGCCGATCCGCTCGGCGAACTGATGGCGCAGCAGGCCACGCGGCCCGCGCCTCCCACACCGCCTGCGCCTTCAGCACGCCCTCCCGCGGCACCGCCGCCCGTGGCCGTGGCGCGCAGCGGCGCGACCGCGAACCGCACCGACCGCATCATCATCGTGGCGCTCGATCCCGGCCATGGCGGCGAGGACCCCGGGGCCATCGGTCCCAACGGCACGCGCGAGAAAGACATCGTGCTGCAGATCGCGCACCGGCTGCGCGACCGCATCAACGCGAGCAGCGTCAACGGCAACCCGATGCGCGCCTTTCTCACGCGCGATGCCGACTTCTTCGTGCCGCTGCGCGTGCGGGTCGACAAGGCGCGGCGCGTGCAGGCCGACCTCTTCGTGAGCATCCATGCCGACGCATTCACCACGCCCGCCGCCCGCGGTGCAAGCGTGTTCGCGCTGAGCCAGAGCGGCGCGTCGAGCAGCGCCGCGCGCTGGCTCGCGAACAAGGAGAACGATGCCGACAAGGTCGGCGGCGTGAACGTCGGCAACCACGACGTGCAGGTGCAGCGCGCATTGCTCGACATGAGCACCACGGCCCAGATCAACGACAGCCTCAAGCTCGGCGGCGCGATGCTCGGCGAGATCCGCGGCATCGGCGCGCGGCTGCACAAGCCCCGCGTCGAGCAGGCCGGCTTCGCGGTGCTCAAGGCCCCCGACATCCCGAGCGTGCTGGTCGAGACCGCGTTCATCAGCAACCCCGAGGAAGAAGCCAAGCTGCGCAGCGCGAGCTATCAGGAAGACCTTTCCGATGCGCTGATGCGCGGCATCCAGCGCTACTTCGCGCAGAATCCGCCGCTCGCGCGCAGCCGGCAGCTTTGAAGGCGCGCCCCGCCCTGCCGTCCCACGCGGCCCGGGCCGTCAGACCGCACACCTATGCGCGGCAGACTCCTACACTGGGCGAATGCGACTTTTGCGCATGATGAGTCCATCACTCTAGAAAGGTGGACATCATGATGAAGGCACGAATCTGGATCACCGCTGCAGCGGCTACCACGGTCATGGCGCTGGCGGGCTGCGCTTCCGGCCCCAACCAGAACCTGGGCACCGGCATCGGTGCACTCGGCGGCGCGGCCGTGGGGCATGCCATCGGCGGCAACACCGGCGCCACATTGGGCGGCGCGGCCATTGGCGGCGTCATCGGCAATCAGGTGGGCCGCAACGTCGACGAGCGCAACTACTACAACCAGCAGCAGCAGGCCTACCCGCCTGGAACCTACTATCCGAACAATGGCCCGCGCTACTGAGCGGGCCGGCATTGAAAGAGCGCGCCGCCGGCGCGCTTTTTTTTTGTACGCTCAGGCCTTCGTGGGAACCGCCGCGCGCGCCTTCTCGGCGCGCGACGCACGCCAGGCACCGAAGATCGCGAGCACGCCCGGCACGAAGATCAGCGCCCAGATGATCTTGTCGAGGTGCTCGCGCACGAACGGCAGGTTGCCGAAGAAGTAGCCGGCGGTGGCGATGCCGAGCACCCAGATCAGCGCGCCCACCACGTTGTACATGGTGAACTTCGCGCGGTTCATCTCGGCCACGCCAGCCACGAAGGGCGCAAAGGTGCGGATGAAGGGCATGAAGCGCGCCAGGATGATCGTGACGCCGCCGTAGCGCTCGTAGAACGCGTGGGCCTGATCGAAGGCCTTGCGATTGAAGAAGCGCGAGTTCTCCCACTTGAACACTTTCGGCCCAAAGTAGCGCCCGATGCTGTAGTTGCACTGGTCGCCGAGGATCGCCGCCGCGATGAGGATCGCGCAGGCCAGCGGATAGCTCATGAACCCCGCGCCGCACAGCGCACCCACGATGAACAGCAGCGAGTCGCCGGGCAGGAACGGCATCACCACCACGCCGGTCTCCACGAACACGATCAGGAAGAGCAGCGCGTAGACCCAGGGGCCATAAGCGATGACGAAGGCCTCGAGGTGCTTGTCGACGTGCAGGATGAAGTCGACGAGAAAGCTGATGATTTCCATGGTCGCGGATTATCCTTGCTGCACGCCGTCCGGCGTTCCATGATGAATTCGGAGATCCCACATGACAGGTCGATACATCCGCGTCGATGCCCGTGACGGCAGCGGCTCCTTCCGTGCCTACCTTGCAACGCCCGAGGCCGGCAGCGGCCCCGGCCTGGTGATCGCACAGGAAATCTTCGGCATCAACCACACGATGCGCGAGGTTGCCGACTACTACGCCGAGGAGGGCTACGTGGCACTGGTACCCGACCTGTTCTGGCGCCAGGAGCCCGAGGTGGAGCTCGGCTACAGCGAGGCCGACTGGCAGCGCGCGTTCGGTTTCTACCAGGGCTTCGACGAGGCCAAAGGCATGGAAGACATCCAGTCGACCCTCGACGCGCTGCGCGCGCTGCCCGAGGTGGACGGCGGCAAGGCCGGCGTGCTCGGCTTCTGCCTCGGCGGCAAGCTCGCCTACCTCGCGGCCTGCCGCACCGATGCGGATGTGGCGGTGGGCTACTACGGCGTGGGCATCGACGCAGCGCTCGACGAGGCCGAGCGCATCCGCCGACCGCTCATGCTGCACATCGCCGAGCTCGACAAGTTCTGTCCGCCCGAAGCCCGCGAGCGCATCGTGCAGGCGCTTGCCGGCCGCCCCGACGTGACGCTGCATGTCTATCCGGGCATGGACCATGCGTTTGCACGCGCGGGCGGCGAGCATTTCCACAAGCCTTCGGCGCTCATGGCACACGAGCGCAGCATCGCCGCGCTGAAGGCCGCGATCGGCCCGAACTACGACCTGTCGGCGCTCTGGGACAAGCACTGCGAATACGAATTCGGCACGCGCAACGTCGACGACACCATGTCGACCATGGTCGCCGAGCCCTACGTAAACCACATTCCCACCATGACCGGCGGCGTGGGCTACAAGGCGTTGCATGCCTTCTACAGCAACCATTTCGTCAACAGCAATCCGCCCGACACCACGCTGACATCGATCTCGCGTACCGTCGGCGCCACGCAGGTGGTCGACGAGCTGCTGTTCAGCTTCACCCACACCACCGAAATTCCGTGGATGCTGCCGGGCGTGGCGCCCACGGGGCGGCGCGTCGAGGTGCCGCTGCTGGCCGTCATCAAGTTCCGCGGCAACAAGCTCTATCACGAGCACATCTACTGGGACCAGGCCAGCGTGCTGGTGCAGGTCGGCCTGCTCGACCCCGCGCTGCTGCCGGTGGCCGGCGTCGAGACGGCGCGCAAGCTGCTCGACGAGACCCTGCCGTCGAACACGTTGCTGACGCGGGGCTGAAGGGCATCTGCCGGCCACAGGCGGCGCGGGTGGATGCGCTTCTAGAATGCCGCTCGTGAGTGCCCTTCCCGCTTCCATTTCCCCTGCTTCCGAACGCCGGCCGATCCGCGAGCTTCCCGACGAGCTGATCAGCCAGATCGCCGCCGGCGAGGTCGTCGAGCGCCCGGCCTCGGTGGTGCGCGAACTGCTCGACAACGCGCTCGATGCCGGCGCGCGCCAGGTCACGGTGCGGCTGGCCTCGGGCGGCGTGCGGCTGATCTCGGTCGAGGACGATGGCCAGGGCATTCCGCGCGAGGAACTCACGGTGGCGCTGCGGCGCCACGCCACCAGCAAGATCGCGAGCCTCGACGACCTCGAGACGGTCGGCACGATGGGGTTTCGCGGCGAAGCGCTGGCGGCCATCAATGCCATTGCCGATCTCAGCATCCTGTCGCGCTTTGGCGGCGCCGACAGCGCCTTCGCGCTCGACGGCCGCACCGGCGAGCTGCGCCCGGTGGCGCGCGCCGTGGGCACCACGGTCGAGGTGCGCGAACTCTTCTTCGCCACGCCCGCGCGCCGCAAGTTCCTGAAGACCGATGCCACCGAGCTGGCGCACTGCATCGATGCGGTGCGCCGCCATGCGCTGGCACGCCCCGAGGTCGGTTTCTCGGTCTGGCACGACGGCAAGCTCGTCGAGCAGTGGCGCGCGGCCGAGCGCCGCGAGCAGCGGCTCGCCGATGCGCTGAGCGATGAGTTCGTCGCGCAGAGCGTGACGGTCGAGCACCTCGGCGGCGCGGTGCGCGTGGTCGGCCGCGCGGGCATCCCCGACGCGGCACGCTCGCGCGCCGACCAGCAGTTCTTCTACGTCAACGGCCGCTTCGTGCGCGACAAGGTGCTGTCGCACGCGGTGCGCAGCGCCTACGAAGACGTGCTGCACGGCCAGCGCCAGCCGGTTTACGTGCTGTACCTCGAGATCGATCCCGCGCGCGTCGACGTGAACGTGCACCCGACCAAGATCGAGGTGCGCTTTCGCGATGGCCGCGAGGTGCACCAGGCGGTGCGCCATGCGATCGAGGACGCGCTCGCCGCGCCGCGCGCGGGCGATGCCGCCGTGGCATCGGCGAGCGCGGCCGCCACGCCCTTCTTCCTGAAGCAGCCGGTCCCCGCCAGCGGCGAGAACTGGACCCAGCCGGCCATCAATTTCAGGGCCGCCGAGCGCGGCGCCGGCGACTTCGAGGCCATGTGGCCGCGGCGCACCGGCCAGGACGAGGCGGCGCCGGGCGTGCCGTTCCGCGCCCCGACGGGGCTGTCCGCGGCGCCCGAGGCACCGGCAGCCGCCACCAGCGAGCAGGCCTGGCCGCTCGGCCGCGCGCTCGCGCAGCTGCAGGGCATCTACATCCTCGCCGAGAACAGCCAGGGGCTGGTGGTGGTCGACATGCATGCGGCGCACGAGCGGATCGTCTACGAGCGCCTCAAGTCGCAGCTCGAAGGCGCCGCCATCACGAGCCAGCCGCTGCTGATTCCGGCCACCTTCGCGGCCACGCCGCAGGAAGTGGCGACCGCCGAGGCCTGCGCCGCGGTCCTGCCCACGCTGGGCCTCGAGATCACGCCGTTCTCGCCACGCACCCTGGCGGTGCGCGCGGTGCCCGGAACGCTGGCGGACGGCGACCCGGTCGAGCTCGCGCGCAGCGTGCTGGCCGAACTGGCCCAACATGACGCCAGCACCGTGGTGCAGCGGGCGCAGAACGAACTGCTCTCGACCATGGCCTGCCACGGCGCGGTGCGGGCCAACCGAAAGCTCACGATCGACGAGATGAACGCCCTGCTGCGCCAGATGGAAGCCACCGAGCGCTCCGACCAGTGCAACCACGGCCGGCCGACCTGGCGCCAGCTGTCGGTCCGCGAACTCGACGCGCTTTTCATGCGCGGTCGCTAAGTTCGTTACAAATTGTTGAGGGTTTTTCCGGAGATTTCGCCGTCATCCGCGGTCTGGGCACGGGCGTTGCATGTGAGGACCAAAGTGTCGATGAACACTTTGGCAGGGGGAGGCCTGGAATGCAGTGTCGGCGTGTTCCAGGAAGAAAGCACATGAACTTTTCCGCCGACATCGTTGTCTGTCCCTTGCCCATGAAACGCTGGTCCCTGTTTGCCTCCGTTCTTTCGCTTTGCGCCCTCTTGGCCGCCGGCTGCGCCACGTTCGACGAACGACAACGCGAATGGATCTTCCAGCCCAGCGACCGGAGCTGGGGCAACAGCGCCAGCATGACCTCGGGCATGCAGGATGTCTGGATCGACTTCCAGTCGTCCATCACCGGCGAGCCCGCGCGGCTGCACGGTCTCTGGCTCGGCGGCGAACCCGAGACGACCGACCGCCCCGTGATGCTCTACCTGCATGGCGCGCGCTACAACGTGGCCGGTTCGGCCCCGCGCATCCAGCGCATGCACGAACTGGGCTTCTCGGTGCTCGCGATCGACTACCGCGGCTTCGGCAAGAGCACCAAGGGCCTGCCGTCGGAGGAATCCGCGCGCGAGGACGCCCGCGCAGCCTGGACCTGGCTCGCCGCGCGCCATCCGAAGCAGCACCGCTACATCTTCGGCCACTCGCTCGGCGGCGCCATCGGCATCGACCTCGCCTCGCGCGTGGGTGACGAAAGCGGCACCGTGGTCGAGAGCACCTTCACCTCGATCGCCGACGTGGTGAGCAGCTTCAAGTGGGGCTGGCTGCCGTTCGGCCCCTTCATCACGCAGCGCTTCGAGGCCATCAACAAGGTCAGGGACATCGGCGCACCGCTGCTGGTGGTGCACGGCACCGCCGACAGCCTCATCAATCCCACGCTGGGCCGCAAGCTCTACGAGGCGGCCACCGTACCAAAGCTGTTCGTGCTGGTCGAAGGCGGTTCGCACCACAACACCAACTCGATCGGCGCGGCGCAATACCGCTCGGCGCTCACGCAGTTGTTCCGCATGAACCCCGAAGCCACGTTCGCGCGTGCGCCGCGGCCGCAGCCGGTGCTGCCGCCCGCGAACCGCATCGACGCCGACGGTTCGCAGCCCGAAGTCCAGACCAGGGCACGGCAGGCGGGCGCGCAGTCGATCTGAGCCCCGGCGGCAGGCGCTGCCCTGCCGCGGCACCGCGGCTTTGGTTGTTTGCTACCCTCGGGCGCTTATGCCGCCTTCCGTCGCCGCCTCCGGCCGCCCCGAACCCCTGAAGTACATCGCGCTGGCCGGGCCCACGGCATCGGGCAAGACCGCCGCCGCGCTCGCGCTGGCGCGCCGGCTTCCGGTGGAAATCGTCAGCGTCGACTCGGCACTGGTCTACCGCGGCATGGACATCGGCACCGCGAAGCCGAGCGACGGCGAATTGCGCGCCGTGCCGCACCACCTGATCGACATCCTCGATCCAAGCGAGCGCTACAGCGCCGCGGCGTTCGTCGCCGACGCCACCCGGCTCATCGGCGAGATCCGCGCGCGCGGCGCCCTGCCGCTGCTGGTGGGCGGCACCATGCTGTATTTCAAGGCGCTGTTCGACGGCATCGACGCGATGCCCGCGGCCGACCTCGAGGTGCGTGCGCGCATCGACGCCGAGGCCGCGGCGATCGGCTGGCCCGCGATGCACGCGCGGCTCGCCGAGGTCGATCCGGCAACCGCCGCGCGGCTCGCGCCGCAGGACAGCCAGCGCATCCAGCGCGCGCTCGAAGTGTGGGAAAGCAGCGGCCAGCCGCTGTCGCGCTTTCATGCGGGCGCCCACAAGACCACGCCCGCGGCCGCAGGCGGGCGCCTGTTCTCGCTCGAACCCGCCGACCGCGGCTGGCTGCATGCCCGCATCGCCGAGCGCTTCGACGCGATGCTGGCCGCGGGCCTCCTCGACGAGGTGCGCGCGCTGCGCGCACGCGGCGATCTCTCGCCCGAGTTGCCATCGATGCGCTGCGTCGGCTATCGCCAGGCCTGGGAAATGTTTGATGAGCTCGACGCGCCCGACGCTGCCGCGATGCATGCGCTGCGCGAGCGCGGCATTGCCGCCACGCGCCAGCTCGCCAAGCGGCAGATCACCTGGCTGCGCAGCATGCCGCAGCGCACGGTGATCGTCTGTGACGCGCCCGGGGCCACCGACGCGGCCGTGCAATGCATGGCGGAGGCGATCGAGGCATGACGTTGTGCATCACCGACCTCGGCAAGCACTACGGCGACGTGCCCGTGTTCGAGCATGTGACGCTCACCATCGCGCCTGGCGAGTTCGTCGCGATCGTCGGCGAGTCGGGCGTCGGCAAGTCGACGCTGCTCAACTGCATGGCCGGCCTCGATCGCTGGGACACCGGCACGGTGCGGCATGGCGAGACCGACATCGGCGCCCTCGACGGCGAAGCCTGCGCACTGTGGCGGCGCCGGCATGTGGGCTTCGTGTTCCAGGCCTTCCATGTGCTGCCGCACCTGGACGTGGCGCAGAACGTGTCGCTGCCGCTGATGCTGCTGGGCGCTGCGCGCGACGAGGGTCGCGTCGCGCAGATGCTTGAGGCGGTCGGCCTGGGGGACATGGGCGCACGGCTGCCGCAGACGCTGTCGGGCGGCCAGTTGCAGCGCGTGGCGATCGCGCGCGCGCTGGTGCACCGCCCTGCGCTGCTGCTGGCCGACGAGCCCACGGGCAACCTCGACCCGTCGACCGCTGCCAAGGTGATGGAACTGCTCGTGCGCCAGACCCGCGAGCATGGCGCCTCGCTGGTGCTGGTGACGCACTCGGAAAGCGCCGCGGCCCGCGCCGACCGCCTGCTGCACCTCACGGCCAGCGGCATTCGTGCCTGAAGAAGCTCAACTCGCGATCAGCGACGCGAAGCGCGCCAGGTCGACATTGCCGCCGCTCACCACGATGCCCACGCGCTGCCCTGCGATGGCCTTGCCCGCGGCGATGGCGCCCGCGAAGGCCAGGCAGCCGGTCGGCTCCACCACCATCTTCATGCGCTCGGCGAAGAAGCGCATCGCCTCGACCAGCTGGTCGTCCGTCACCGTGAGGATGTCGTCCACGTCGCGGCGGATGATTGCGAAGGTGTACTCGCCCAGGTGCTGCGTCTGCGCGCCGTCGGCGATGGTCCGCGGCGTCTCGATGTGCACGATGCGGCCCGTGCGGAACGACTGCTGTCCGTCATTGCCGGCCTCGGGCTCGACGCCGTAGACCTTGCAGGCCGGCGCCAGCGCGCGCGCCGACAGTGCCGAACCCGACAGCAGCCCGCCGCCGCCGAGGCAGACAAAAAGCTGGTCGAGCGGGCCGCTCTCCTCGATCAGCTCCTTCACCGCGGTGCCCTGTCCGGCGAGCACGTCCGGATGGTCGTAGGGCGGGATCATCGTCATGCCGCGCTCCTCGGCAAGCCGCTTCGTCAGCGCCTCGCGGTCTTCGGTGAAGCGGTCGTAGGTCACCACCTCGGCACCGTAGCCGCGCGTGGCCGCGACCTTCGCGGTGGGTGCGTCCAGGGGCATCACGATCACGGCCGGCATCGACAGCAGCCGCGCCGACAGCGCGATCGCCTGCGCATGGTTGCCAGACGAGAACGCGATCACGCCGCCCTTGCGCTGGGCCGCGTCGAATTTCGACAACGCGTTGAAGGCGCCGCGGAACTTGAACGCGCCCATGCGCTGGAAGTTCTCGCACTTGAAGAAGAAGCTGGCGCCCCAGCGTTCATCGGCCGTGCGCGAACGCAGCACGGGCGTGCGATGGGCATGGCCCTCGAGCCGCGCGGCCGCGGCGGCGACGTCGTCGTAGGTGGGAAGTGACTGCATGCGCGCAGCTTAGCCGGTTGCATTTTCTTTCGGCCGGCATGGGTGAAAACCCGCTGCGCGCGGCGGCGCCAATCTCTGTACTCTGTATACAGACTTCAGGAACAGGAGCCTTCCACCACCATGCCCGCCCAGCTCGTCAGCATCGAAGCCGCTCCCGACCTCGTCGACCAGGTGTACCGCGCCCTGCTCGGCGCCATCAGCAGCGGCGAACTCGCGCCCGGCGAACGGCTCACGCAGGAAGACATCGCCCAGCGTCTCGCAGTGTCGCGCCAGCCGGTGCTGCAGGCGCTGCGCCTGCTCAAGAAGGACGGTTTCGTGCACGACGCACCGGGGCGCGGCGTGCTCGTGGCGCCACTCGATGCCGAGTGGACGAAGAAGGTCTACCAGGTGCGCGGCGCGCTCGACGTGCTGGCCGCACGGCTCGCGGCGGGGGAACGCTTCATCATCGACCCGAAGCTCATGCAGCGCGGCCGCCGCGCCGCGCGCGGGCGCAACGTCGAGGCCATGATCGACGCCGACATGGCCTTCCACCAGGCCATCTACGACGCCTCGGGCAACCCGCTGATCGGCCAGAGCGCCGGCCAGCATTGGCGCCACCTGCGCCGCGCGATGGGCGCGGTGCTGCAGGCGGAGCCGCAGCGCGACTCGCTCTGGGACGAGCATGAAGCCATTGCAGCGGCCATTGCGGCGGGCGATGCCGAGCGGGCCGCGCGCCTGAGCGAAGCGCATGTGGCCCAGGCCAGCGAGGCGCTCGGCCGGCGGCTTGCCGAACAGCTTTCGCGCGGCACGGCCGCCGCGCCCTCTTTCCCAAACCCCACCCCCCAAGGAGACACCGCATGAAGCTGACATCCGAGCAACGCGCGCAGTTCGAGCGCGAGGGCTACCTGTTCTTTCCCGGCCACTTCTCGCCGGAAGAGATCGGCGTGCTGACCGATGCCGTGCCCGCGCTCTACAGCCGGCGCGAGGCCTTCAACGTGCGCGAGAAGGGATCGGACGCGGTGCGCACCAATTTCGCGGCCCACCTGATCAGCGAACCATTCGCGAAGCTCGCGCGCCATCCGCGCATGGTCGGCCCGGTGCGCGATCTCTTCGAGGAGGAGGTCTACATGCACCAGTTCAAGATCAACGGCAAGATGGCCTTCGAGGGCGACGTGTGGCAATGGCACCAGGACTACGGCACCTGGCTCAACGACGACCTGATGCCCACCGAGCGTGCGATGAACGTTGCGATCTTTCTCGACGAGGTGACCGAGCACAACGGGCCGCTGATGTTCATTCCGGGCAGCCACAGGAAAGGCGTGGTCGATGCGAAGCACGATCTCACGACGACCAGCTATCCGCTCTGGACGGTCGACAACGACCTGATCCGTCAGCTGGTCGAGCGCGCCGGCGGCAAGCAGGGCGGCATCGTCTCGCCGAAGGGTCCGGCCGGTTCGATGATCCTGTTCCACAGCTGCCTGGTGCATGCCTCGGGCAGCAACCTGTCGCCGTTCAACCGGGTGGCGGTGTACCTGAGCCTGTGCGCGGTCAGCAACCACATCCGCCGCCACAAGCGCCCCGAATACATCGCGCACCGCGACTTCGCGCCGATCGAGATGCTGCCCGACGACTGCCTGCTGAAGCCCTACCCCGTCGATCTGCCGTGGAAGAACGGCCTGCCCGAGAGCGCGCTGGCGACCTCGCTCGAGGTGCGCGACACCGTGGAGGCCTGACCCCATGAGCCTCTACACCCGCCTGCAGCAGCGCGAAGCCGAAGGCCGCCCGATCCGCATCGGCTTGATCGGCGCCGGCAAGTTCGGCTCGATGTACCTGGCGCAGATTCCGCGCACCCCCGGCGTGCAGCTGGTGGCCATTGCCGACCTCTCGCCCGCCGCGGCGCGCGCCAATCTCGCGCGCGTCGGCTGGCAGCCCGAGCGCAGCGCCGCACGCTCGGTGGCCGAAGCGCTGGACACCGGCAGCACCTGGGTCACCGACGACTGGCAGGCGGTGACGCGCGAGCCCTCGATCGACATCGTGGTCGAATGCACCGGCCACCCGGTGGCGGCGGTCGACCACTGCCTCGACGCGTTCGCGCACGGCAAGCACGTGGTCAACGTGACGGTCGAGGCCGACGCCTTCTGCGGTCCGCTGCTCGCGCGCCGCGCACAGCAGGCCGGCGTGGTGTATTCGCTCGCCTTCGGCGACCAGCCCGCGCTGATCTGCGACCTCGTGGACTGGGCGCGCACCTGCGGCTTTCCGGTGGTGGCGGCCGGGCGCGGCCACAAGTGGCTGCCGCACTTCAGCGAATCGACGCCCGAGACGGTTTGGGGAAACTACGGCCTCACGCCCGAGCAGGCCCAGCGCGGCGGGCTCAATCCGAAGATGTTCAACAGCTTTCTCGATGGCTCCAAGCCCTCGATCGAAAGCTCGGCCGTGGCCAATGCCACCGGCCTCAGCGTGCCCTCGGACGGCCTGCTCTATCCGCCCGCGAGCGTGGAAGACATTCCCTTCGTCACGCGGCCGAAGAGCGAAGGCGGCGTGCTCGAACGCAAGGGCATGGTCGAGGTGGTTTCCTCGCTCGAGGCGGACGGCCGCCGCATTCCCTACGACATCCGCATGGGCGTGTGGGTCACAGTCGAGGCCGAGACCGACTACATCAAGAACTGCTTCGAGGAATACAACGCCCACACCGACCCGAGCGGACGCTACTTCACGCTCTACAAGCGCTGGCACCTGATCGGCCTCGAGGTCGGCATGTCGGTGGCCAGCGTGGCGCTGCGCGGCGAGGCCACGGGCGTGGCCACCTGCTGGAATGCCGACGTGGTCGCCACCGCCAAGCGCGATCTCGCACCCGGCGAGATGCTCGACGGTGAAGGCGGCTACACCGTCTGGGGCAAGCTGCTGCCGGCCGAACGGTCGATGCGCCTGGGTGGCCTGCCGCTCGGCCTCGCGCACGACGTGAAGGTGGTGCGCCCGGTGAAGAAGGGCCAGAGCCTCTGCTGGGCCGACGTGGCGATCGACACCACCACCGCCGCCTACCGGTTGCGCAGCGAGCTCGAGGCGATGTTCGCCCCGGCCGAACGGGCCCGCGCGGCCTAGGAGGCTGTCGCAAGGCCTACAGGGCAAATCGGCCTTGCGCCGCCGGCGCGGCAGTCGAAGAATGGCGCAGAGCGATCCTCCGGGTTGCTTTGGAGGAAGGGGTGCACCATGCAGTCTGATCCCGCCAGGGCCGCCCGCCAGTCCCACGGCCGGCTGCTCGCCATCCTTGCCGTGCGCACGCGCGACATCGCCGGCGCCGAGAACGCGTTGGCCGATGCCTTCGCGCGCGCGCTCGAACGCTGGCCCGCCGACGGGGTGCCCGAGCGGCCCGACGCCTGGCTGCTCGGTGTGGCGCGCAACCGCCGGCTCGACGCATGGCGCCACACGCGCTCGCAGGACGAAGCCACGCGCGCGCTGCTGCTCCTGGCTGGCGAGACCGACACGGCCGAGGCCGAGCACCGCGACCTGCCCGACGAGCGGCTGCGGCTGATGTTCGCCTGCGCACATTACGAGGTCGATGCCGGCGCACGCACGCCGCTGATGCTGCAGGCCTTGCTCGGCGTCGATACCGCGCGCATGGCCGGCGTCTTTCTCGCCGCGCCGGCCACGCTGGCCCAGCGCTTGAAACGCGCCAAGGCGCAGCTGCGCGGCATCGCCGATGCATTCGAACGCCCTGCACCACGTGAACTGCCGCAGCGGCTGCAGGATCTGCTCGACACCATCTACGCGGCCTACGGCAGCGGCTGGGACGACGTCGACGGGGCAGATGCGCGGCCCACCGGGCTCACGGCCGAAGCCATCGAACTGGGCCGCATGCTGTGCGGCCTGTTGCCCGAAGAACCCGAGCCGCTGGGCCTGCTTGCGCTGATGCTGTTCTGCGAAAGCCGCGCCGGCGCGCGTCGCAGCGACAGCGGCGCCTACGTGCCGCTCGACCAGCAGGACACCGCGCGCTGGGACCCCGGTCTGCTCGCCGAAGCCGAGCACAGCCTGGGCCGCGCGACGGCGCTGCAGCGCACGGGCGCCTACCAACTCGAGGCCGCCATCCAGTCGGCCCATTGCGAGCGCCGCGTCGGCGCGCTGGTGTCCGGCGAAGCGCTGGTGTCGCTCTACGAAAGCCTGCTTGGGCTGCGGCCCGGCATCGGCGCGCAAGTGAGCCTGGCGTGTGCGCTCGCGAAGGCCCGCGGGCCCGAGGCGGGTCTGCGTGCGCTCGACGCCCTGCCCGCCGACGAGGTGTCGAACTACCAGCCTTTCTGGGCCGCACGCGCGCACCTGCTCGCGGCTGGCGGCGCGCGCGCCGCCGCGCGGCAGGCCTTTGAACGTGCGATCGGGCTCAGCGCGGATGCGGCAGTGCGGGCCTACCTGGGCGCGTTGGCACAACGGCTGTGAAGGCCCGCCGGCCTACTCGCGCGCCGCTGCGTCATTCACGCGCCGGGCCGTGATCTCGCTGCCGCCCTGCGCCAGCGTCACACCGACGATCGCGCCGCGCTCGCGCCGAAACACGATCTGCGCGCCGATCTCGCCGACCACGAAGCGGTCACTGCCCACGGGCTTGAGCGGGTTGTAGCCGCGCCCGCTCTCGCGCACCAGCAGGCGGCCACCGCGCACGGTGAACTCGAGCGACTTGCCTTGGCTCACGCGGTATTCGCCGCGGTACTGTGCGAGCGCCGCGGCATCGACGGGCACCTCGTCGGCCGCCACCGGATAGCGGCTCTTGCCGATCGCAAGCATCACGCGCTGCAGCGGCGCGCGCGTGTTGCTCGCCAGCAGGATCATGGCCTCGCCGGTGTCGGGTGCGAGCAGCCACAGCGTGCGGTAGCCCTCGGTTACGCCCGCGTGGTAGTAGGTGCGGTGCTCGCCCTCGCGTCCGCGCACCATCACCGCGTAGCCGATCTCCGCACCCTCGTAGCGCGCCAGCGGCGTGAGCAGGCGCTCGGCGGCCGGGCCCAGCGGACCGCGCGCGCCAGCCAGGATCGCGCGGCTGAAGCGCAGCATGTCGGCCGCGGTGGAGCGCAGTGCGGCCACCGGCGCATAGGCCTTCATGTCGAGCAGCGACCGCCGCCGGTCGCCCGCGAACGCAGGCGCCATGCGCGAAGCCTTGGCGCCGAGCAGCACCACGGTGTCGTTCATGCCCAGCGGCTCGGTGATGCGCGCGCGCACCAGCTCGCCCCAGGTGGTCTGGTAGCGCTCGGCCACCAACTGGCCGACCAGCGCCATGCCGAGGTTGCTGTAGCTGCCCGCGCAGGGCGGCGCCGGACCGGTGAGCGTGATGCGGGCCAGCGACTCGTAGAGCGCCTGACGTTCGAGCGCACGCATCTGCGACGCGAGCGCCGGGCCGCGTGCCACGCCGTCGGCCATCACCGGCATGCAGCCGGTGTGCGTCACCAACTGGCGCAGCGTGATCGAAGCCACGGCCGGCGGCAGCGACGCGACCTTGTCAGCGAGCAGCCGGCCCAGGTCGTCGTCGAGCCGGAGGTCGCCGCGCTCGACGGCCTGTGCGAGCAGCAGGCCGGTGAAGACCTTGGTGACCGAGCCGATCTCGAACATCGGCTGCTCCGCGCCGTCGGCCGGCACCCGGCGCGGGCCGTCCGGTGGCGCGGGGTTGTGGGCGCCGCCGTAGTGCGCCTCCCCGCCGCGCAGCAGCCCGACCACGACCGTGCCGCGCTCGCTGCCCAGCGCGGTGCGCGCGATCAGGGCCGGGTCGCTCGCGAGCGACAGCGGCGCCGCGCCCGCATCCGCGACGGACGGCGCCAACTGCGCGGCGGCGCCGGTGGCAACCAGCCACGGCAGTGCGGCCAGCAGCGCAGCCAGCATGCGGCGGTGCGCGGAGAGAAAGCTCATCGTCGATTCCCGGACATGGACAGGTGCCGCATGGTGCCACGCGCTCGGTGCGCCGGTCGGCCCGCCACAATGGCCCCATGCGCGCCTTGCTCACCACCTTCTCATGGCAGGAACTTCGCCATCACCCCTGGCGCAATGCGGCCGCGGTGCTCGCGGTGATGCTCGGCGTGGCGCTCGCGTTCTCGGTGCAGCTCATCAATGCCTCGGCGCTCGACGAATTCTCCAGCGCGGTGCGTTCGGTCAACGGCCAGCCCGACCTCGAAGTGCGCGCGGTGCAGGGCCGGTTCGACGAGGCCGTGTTCTCCACGCTGGCGCGGCATCCGCAGGTGGTGCTCGCGAGCCCCGTGCTCGAGATCCAGGGCCTTGCGCTCGCGGGCGACGAGCGCCAGGTGCCGCTGCGCGTGATCGGCATCGACGCGCTGGCACTCCCCACCATCGCGCCGGCGCTGATGCCGCAGCCGCGCCAGAATGCGTCGCGCTTCGCGATGCTGGCGCCGGGCCATGTGTTCCTCAACGCCGCGGCGCGCGGTGCGCTGGGGCTCGCGCCCGAGGCCGCCGAGGGCGGCACCGAGACCGTGCGGCTGCGCAGCGGCGGGGGCGCCTGGCGCACGCTCGAGGTCGCAGGCCACGTCGCGGCCGGCGGCGCCGCGATCGCGGTGATGGACATCGGGGCCGCGCAAGACCTGTTCGACCGCCTCGGCCAGCTCAGCCGCATCGACCTGCGGCTCGCGCCGGGTACCGACCAGGCTTCGTTCACCGCCTCGCTCGCCCAAACGCCGAGCGGGCCAGGCTGGCCCGCGGGCCTGCAGTTCGCCGAGCCGGGCGATGCGGCCGAGCGCGTGAGCAACCTTTCGCGCGCCTACCGCGTCAACCTCACCGTGCTGGCGCTGGTGGCGCTGTTCACGGGCGCGTTCCTGGTGTTCTCGGTGCTGGCGCTCAGCGTTGCCAAGCGCGCGCAGCAGTTCGCGCTGCTCGGCGTGCTGGGCCTCACGCCGCGCGAGCGGCTGCGCCTGGTGCTGGCGGAATCGCTGGTGCTGGGTCTGGTCGGCAGCCTGGCCGGCCTCGCGCTGGGCACCGCGCTCGCGGCCTTCGCGCTGCGGGTTCTCGGCGGCGACCTCGGCGGCGGGTACTTCGAAGGCGTGGCGCCGACGCTGCATTGGAACGGCGGCGCGGCGCTGCTGTACGGCGCGCTCGGCGTGCTCGCGGCGCTGGCCGGCGGCTGGTGGCCCGCGCGCGCGGCGCAGGCGCTGCCCGAGGCGCAGACGCTCAAGGGCCTGGGCGCCGCGCCCACGCAGGGCAACAGCCACTGGCTCGCGCTCGGCCTGGTGGTTGCGGGCGCGCTGCTGGCCAACCTGCCTGCGATCGGTGGCATTCCGGTGGCGGCCTATGTGTCGGTGGGTTGCCTGCTGGTGGGCGGCATCACCGCCCTGCCCTGGTTCGTCGCGTTGCTCTATGACCGGATGGCGCCGATGTTCGCGCGCCGGTTGCTGCCGATGCTGGCCATCGAGCGTGCGCGCCGCATGCGCGGTACCGCGGCGGTGGCCGTGAGCGGCGTGGTCGCGAGCCTGAGCCTCGCGGTCGCGCTCACGGTGATGGTCGCGAGCTTCCGCGATTCGGTGACCCAATGGCTCGACGTCGTGCTGCCGGCCGACCTGTACCTGCGCGCCGCATCGGGCAGCGGCGGCGGCGACACCGCGGCCTTCTCGCCGGCCTTCGTGCAGGCGCTCGGCCAATTGCCGGGCGTGGCGCGCACCGGCACGCTGCGCACCCGAGCGCTGCAGCTCGATCCCGCGCAGCCCGCGGTCACGCTGATCTCGCGCAGCCTCGAAGGCGGCGCGGCGCAGGCGCTGCCGCTCACCGGGCCGGCACTGCCGGTACCGCCCGGGCAGATCGGCATCTACGTGAGCGAGCCGATGGTCGAGCTGCATGGCGCGAAGCCCGGCGCGCCGTACGCGCCGCTCGCTTCGGCGCTGGGCCGTGCGGGCCGAACGGCGCCGCAGCCGTTCTTCGTGGCGGGCGTGTGGCGCGACTATGCGCGCCAGTTCGGCGCGATCGCGATGGATGCGCGCGATTTTGAGCGGCTCACCGGCGAGCGAGAGGTCAGCGACGTGTCGCTGTGGCTCGTGCCGGGCGCTTCGGAGGCCGCGGTGCAGGCGGCGGTCCGCGACCTGGCTTCACGCCATGGCGCGGCGCCCGACACCGGCATCGAGATCTCGTCGGTCGGCCAGATCCGCGCCACGTCGCTGCGCATCTTCGACCGCAGCTTCGCCGTGACCTACTGGTTGCAGGCGGTGGCCATCGCGATCGGCCTGTTCGGCATCGCCGCGAGCTTCAGCGCCCAGGTGCTGGCGCGGCGCAAGGAGTTCGGCCTGCTCGCGCACCTGGGCTTCACGCGGCGGCAGGTGCTGGCCGTGGTGGCGGGCGAAGGTGCGGCCTGGACCGCGATCGGCGCGGTGGCGGGGCTGGGCCTCGGGCTCGCCGTCTCGCTGGTGCTCGTGAAGGTGGTCAATCCGCAGAGCTTCCACTGGACCATGGACCTGCTGGTCCCTTGGGGGCGCCTCGCGGCGCTGTGCGCGGCGGTGGTGGCCGCCGGCACCGTCACGGCCTGGCTCGCGGGCCGCGCCGCCGCGGGCAGCGACGCGGTGCTGGCGGTGAAGGAAGACTGGTAGGCGGCCTCTGGCGCATGGCTTGTAGACTGCCTCTTCCATGCAGCAGCCGCACACACCCTCTCCTTCTTCGTCCCTTGCTTCTTCATCGCCCCGCACCGCATGGCGCGACGCTGCGATGCGCCGCATCGAGGCCGACTACCAGCGCAGCGCCGACACGCACCTGATCCCGCTGCCCCTGCCCACGCTCGCCGCGGCCGGCATCGACCTCTACCTGAAGGACGAATCGACGCATCCGACCGGTAGCCTCAAGCACCGGCTCGCACGCTCGCTCTTCCTGTATGCGCTGTGCAACGGATGGGTGCGCGAAGGCACGACGGTGGTCGAGGCCTCGAGCGGCTCCACGGCGGTCAGCGAAGCGTACTTCGCACGGCTGCTCGGCCTGCCGTTCGTCGCGGTGATGCCGCGCAGCACCTCGCCCGAGAAGATCGCGCAGATCGCCTTCTACGGCGCGCGCTGCCACTTCGTCGACCATGCGGCCGAGGTCTACGACGAGGCCCGCGCGCTGGCCGAACAGACCGGCGGCCACTACATGGACCAGTTCACGAATGCCGAGCGCGCGACCGACTGGCGCGGCAACAACAACATCGCCGAGAGCATGTTCCGGCAGATGGCGCGCGAGCGGCATCCGGTGCCGGCCTGGATCGTGGTCGGCGCGGGCACCGGCGGCACCAGCGCCACCATCGGCCGCTACGTGCGCTACTGCTGCCACGACACGCAGCTCTGCGTGCCCGACCCCGAGGGCTCGGTCTTCTCGGCCTATCACCAGAGCGGCGACGCCGCGCTCACGGCGACGGGCTCGCGCATCGAAGGCATCGGCCGGCCCCGCGTGGAACCCAGCTTCATCCGCACGCTGGTCGACCGCATGATCGAGGTGCCGAACCTCGACTCGGTGGCCGCGATGCATGCGCTCTCGGCGCTGCTCGGGCGCAAGGTCGGGCCTTCCACCGGCACCAACTTCGCGGGCATGCTCGCGATCGCGCACGAGATGCGCGCGGCGGGCCGCCGGGGATCGATCCTCTCACTGCTGTGCGATGCGGGTGAGCGCTACCTGCCGAGCTACCACGACGCTGGCTGGGTGCGCGACGCATTCGGCGACATCGCTCCCGCGCGGCAGCGCATCGACGAACTTGTGAGAGGCTGATGCCGGCGCGGGCGCCCCTCGCACTCTCGCGGCGCAGCCTGCTGCTGGCGGCGCTGGCCGCCGCGCCCGCGGGCTGGGCCTTGCCCGCACGCACCCTGCAGTTCCCGCGCGACTTCGGCAGCCATCCCGAGTTGCGAACCGAGTGGTGGTACATCACCGGCCACGCGACGACGCCGGCCGGGCGCACCTTCGGCTTTCAAGTGACCTTCTTCCGCTCGCGCGTCGACGCCACGCAGCAGTTGCGCTCGGCCTTCGCAGCCAAGCAGCTGGTGTTCGCGCATGCCGCCATCACCGACCTCGAGGCCGGCGCGCTGCGCCACGACCAGCGCATCGCGCGTGCGGGCCAGGGTGTTGCGTCGGCCAGCGAGCACGACACCGACCTGCGCCTGCGCGACTGGTCGCTGGTGCGCGGAAGCGACGGCAGCTACGCGGCGCGCATTCCGGCCGCCGGGTTCTCGCTCGACCTGCGTTTCTCGCCGACGCAGCCGCTGCTGCTGCAAGGCAACGCCGGCCTCTCGCGCAAGGGCCCCGAGGAAGCCCAGGCGAGCTACTACTACAGCGAACCGCAGTTGCAGGCGCGCGGGCGCATCGCGCTGCAGGGGCAGGCGCCGTTCGATGTCGCGGGCAGCGCCTGGCTCGACCACGAATGGAGCGAGGCGCTGCTGCACCCCGAGGCCGTCGGCTGGGACTGGACCGGCATGAACCTCGACGACGGCAGTGCGCTCACCGCCTTTCACCTGCGCCGGCGCGACGGCAGCGCCTTGTGGGCGGGCGGATCGTTCCGCACGCGCGACGGTGCTCTGCGCATCTTCGGCCACGAGGAGGTGCGCTTCGAAGCCGGCCGTGCCTGGACCAGCCCACGCACCCAGGCCCGCTACCCGACGCAGTGGCGCGTGGGCACGCCGACGGGCGAGTTCGAGGTGCATGCGCTGCTCGACGACCAGGAGCTCGACAGCCGCGGCTCGACCGGCGGCGTGTACTGGGAAGGCCTGAGCGACCTGCGCGACGCGCAGGGCCGCCGCATTGGCCGCGGCTACCTCGAGATGACGGGCTACGCCGCGCCGCTGCGGCTCTGAAGCCCCGCCCTGAGGTCGTCATCAGGCCGTCATGCCGCGCGCTTGAACTCGAACGATGAACCTGCCTTGCCGATGAGAAGACGATGGATCGCCGTGCTCGCGGTGCTGCTGACAGCCGCTGCGGGCGCCGCATGGCTGGCCGCGCGCGTGCCGCCCGCGGCGGCCACGGGCGGTGCCGCGCTCGAGATCCGCTGGCACGGCCACGGCATCGTGCTGCAGGGCGCGGTGCGCGACGCGGCCACGCAGCAGGCGCTGGTGGAAGGTGCGACCGCGCGGCTCGGCGGCGAGTCCGGCCAGGTGGTCGACTGGCTCGACATCCGGCCCGACGCCCTGCCCGTGGCCGACGCCGCGGCGCTCGCGCAACTGATCCGCCTCGGCCAGGAAGGCTGGCACCTGCAGCGCCGTGCGGCCGAGGGATCGCTGGCCCTGCCACGTTCGGACCCTGCGCACAGCGCACCCGCGCGCGAACTGCTGCAGCGGGCTTTCGGCCCCGACCTCCCGGTGCGGCTGATCGACCTGCCCTGAGACGCCGGGGGCGCGGCAGCCGGTCACGCCGACGTCATCTGCCGCGGCCAGCATGCGACCAGTCCATTCACCGAGGAGAGGCTCGTGCACGCATCGATCAAACATCTCGCCGTGGCCGGCGCGGTCCTGGCCACGCTGGCGGCCTGCGGCGGCAGCGGCGGCGGCGGCTCGAACGCATTCATCCCGTTCTTCCCGCCACCGGCGCCTGCCCCCTCGCCGGCAACGCCCGGCAGCGTCGAGCTGAAGATCATTGCCTTCAACGACCTGCACGGCAACCTCGAGCCGCCGCGGGTTTCGATCACCGCGCCGGCCAGCGGTGGCGGCACGGTCCCGGTGCCCGCGGGTGGCGCCGCCTACCTCGCCTCGGCCATCGCGTCGCTCAAGGCCAGGAACGAGAACAACGCGGTGGTTTCGGCCGGGGACATGATCGGCGCCTCGCCGCTGGTGTCGGCGCTGTTCCTCGACGAGCCCACGATCGAGGCGGTGAACGCGATGAAGATCGACTTCAACGCGGTCGGCAACCACGAGTTCGACAAAGGCCAGAACGAACTGATGCGCATGAAGAACGGCGGCTGCGACAAGCACACGCCGCTGGAGCCCTGCCGGGTCAACAAATCCTTCCCGGGCGCGAACTTCGGCTTCCTGGCGGCCAACACCGTCAAGACCGACGGCAACACGCTGTTCCCCGCCACCGGCATGAAGACCTTCACGAAGGACGGTGCCACCGTGAAGGTGGCCTTCATCGGCATGACGCTCAAGAACACGCCGAGCATCGTGACGCCGGCCGGCGTGGCAGGCTTGAGTTTCAAGGACGAGGCGGACACCGCCAATGCGCTGATCCCGCAGCTCAAGGCCGAGGGCGCCGACGCCATCGTCGTCGTGGTGCACGAAGGCGCCACGACCACGGTCGGCTACAACGACAAGAGCTGCGCCGGCCTCAGCGGCGACATCCTGCCGATCCTCGACAAGCTCGACCCGGCGGTGGACGTGGTGATCTCGGGCCACACGCACCGCTCCTACGTCTGCGACTACGGCAAGTCGAATCCGGCCCGGCCCTTCCTGCTGACGAGCGCCGGCCAGTACGGCACGCTGCTGACCGACATCAACCTGACGATCGACACGCGCACCCGCAAGGTCTCGGCCAAATCGGCCGACAACGTGATCGTCCAGGGCGAGGCCTTCACCAGCGGCGCCACCACCATCGCGCTGACCGACCAGTACCCGGTGTTCGGCAAGAACCAGGAGGTGGCGGCGCTCGTCAGCCAGTACCTCTCGGTCGCCGCGCCGCTGGTGCAACGCGTGGTGGGCTCGCTCTCGGGGGCGGCCACGCGCACGCAGGCCCCGTCGCGCGAAAGCGTGCTCGGCAACCTGATTGCCGACGCACAGCTCGCCGCGACCCGCGCCAGCGACAAGGGCGGCGCGCAGATCGCCTTCATGAACCCGGGCGGCGTGCGGGCCGACCTCGTGCCCGACGACAAGGGCAACGTGACCTATGGCCAGATCTTCAGCGTGCAGCCCTTCGGCAACAGCCTGGTGGTGAAGACGATGACCGGCGCGCAGATCAAGGCCCTGCTCGAGCAGCAGTTCAACAGCGGCAGCAATACGGTCGCCGCCCCTCGGGTGCTGCTGCCCTCGCACAGCCTCCGCTACAGCTACAGCCTGTCGGCACCGGCCGGCTCGCGCATCTCGAACATGGCGCTCAACGGCACCGCGATGGGCGACGCCACGAGCTACCGCGTCACGATGAACAGCTTCCTGGCCACGGGCGGCGACAACTTCACGGTCTTCAACCAGGGAACCGACACGCTCGGCGGCGACCAGGACGTGGATGCGTTGGAGGCCTACATCAAGGCAAGCGGCACGCTCGTTCCGCCTGCGACGAACCGCATCACGGCGCTGCCCTGAGCATCGGGCGGAGCCCGGCCCTAAAACGAAGAAGGCGGACCGGGTCCGCCTTCTTTCGCTTCAGGTTCGCTTGCCGCGCCGCCGGTCGACGAAGGCGATGATCTCGCCCATGATGCCCTTGCGGAACGCCAGCACGCAGATCACGAAGATCAGGCCCGTGACCATGGTGACCGACTCGCCGAGGGTGTTGAACCAGTTGATGCCCGTCAGGTTCGCCATGAAGACGCCGAAGTCGCCGACCTTGTTCTCGAGCAGCACCACGACGGCCGAGCCCACCAGCGGCCCCGACAGCGTGCCGAGCCCGCCGACCAGCGTCATGAGGATCACGTGGCCCGAGGCGGTCCAATGCACGTCGCTGAGCGACGCGAAGCCGAGCACCAGCGTCTTGAGCGAACCCGCCAGCCCCGACAGCGCGGCCGAGATCACGAAGGCCAGCAGCTTGAAGCGGTTGACGTCGTAGCCGAGCGAGATGGCGCGCGGCTCGTTTTCCTTGATGCCCTTGAGCACCTGCCCGAACGGGGAGTGCACGGTGCGCGCGATCAGCAGGAAGGCCGCCACCACGATCACCAGCGCGACGTAGTACATCGTGAGGTCGTCGCGCAGGTCGATCAGGCCGAAGAGCTTGCCGCGCGGCACCGACTGCAGGCCGTCCTCGCCGCCGGTGAAGCGCGCCTGCAGCGCAACGAAGAAGATCATCTGCGCGAGCGCCAGCGTGATCATCGAGAAGTAGATGCCCTGGCGGCGAATGGCGAGCCAGCCGAACACCAGCCCCAGCAGCGCGCCGGCCGCCGTGCCCGCGAGCAGGCCCAGTTCGGGCGTGAGGTGCCAGACCTTGAGCGCATGGCCCGTGAGGTAGGCGGCCCCGCCCAGGAAGGCGGCGTGGCCGAACGACAGCATCCCGGTGTAGCCGAGCAGCAGGTTGAACGCGCAGGCAAACAGCGCGAAGCACAGCACCTTCATCACGAACACCGGATAGAAACCGATGAACGGTGCGGCGATCAGCGCCACCAGGAGCAGTGCGTAGACGGCGAGGGAGATCTTCTTCATGTCTTGGCGCCCGTTCACTTCTCGCTGCCGAACAGGCCGGCCGGGCGGATCAGCAGCACCACGACCATGATCGCGAAGACCACGGTGGATGAAGCCTCGGGATAGAACACCTTGGTGAACCCCTCGATGACGCCGAGCGAAAGGCCCGTGATGATGGCGCCCATGATCGAGCCCATGCCGCCGATGACCACCACCGCGAACACGATGATGATGAGGTTCTGGCCCATGAGGGGCGAGATCTGGATGACCGGTGCGGCGAGCACGCCGGCAAAGGCCGCGAGCGCCACCCCGAACCCGTAGGTCAGCGTGACCATCAGCGGCACGTTGACACCGAAGGCCTCGACCAGCCGCGGGTTCTCGGTGCCGGCACGCAGGTAGGCGCCGAGCCGGGTCTTCTCGATCGCATACCAGGTGGCGAAGCACACCACGAGCGACGCGACGACCACCCAGGCGCGGTAGTTCGGCAGGAACATGAAGCCCAGGTTGGTGCCGCCGCTGAGCGCCGCGGGCGGGCTGTAGGCCAGGCCGGACACGCCGTACACCGACCGGAAGCCGCCCTCGATGAGCAGCGTGAGGCCGAGCGTGAGCAGCAGGCCGTAGAGGTGGTCGAGCTTGTAGATCCAGCGCAGCAGCAGCCGCTCGATCAGCATGCCGAAGACGCCGACGATGAGCGGCGCTGCCACCAGCATGACCCAGTAGTTGACGTTGAAGTACGTCATCGCCATCCACGACAGCACCGCCCCCATCATGAACAGCGCACCGTGTGCGAAGTTGATGACGTTGAGCAGGCCGAAGATCACCGCCAACCCCAGGCTCAGGATCGCGTAGAACGACCCGTTGACCAGCCCCAGCAGGAGCTGGCTCAACAGGGCGGGCATGGAAATATTCATCGTGGCAACTGGGTTCGGAGTGGCGGCAGCGGTTTCGCGCGGGACAGCAGGTTTACTTCCAGAGGGCGCAGGTGCTTTCTTCCTTGGTCGTGTAGACCTCGTCGCCCGGCACCTTCTTGACGATCTTCAGCAGGTCCCACGGGCCTTTCGACTCCGAAGGCTTCTTGACCTCGGCCAGCAGCATGTCGTGCACCATGCGGCCGTCGGGACGGATCACGCCCTTGGCGTAGAAGTCGTCGATCGGCGTCTTCTTGAGCTGCTCCATGACCTTGTCGGCGTCGGTGGTCTGCACCGCCTCGACGGCCTTGAGGTAGGCCATGGTGGCCGAGTAGTCGGCGGCCTGGATGTCCGAAGGCTTGTTGCCGGTCTTTTCCTCGTAGCGGGCCGCCCACTTGCGCGAGGCGTCATCGGCGTCCCAGTACCAGCTGGTGGTGTGCAGCAGGCCCTGCGTGGCCTCGAGGCCGAGGCTCTTCACGTCGGTCAGGAACACCAGCAGGCCCGCGAGCTTCATGGTCTTGTCGATGCCGAACTCCTTCGAGGCCTTCATCGAATTGACGAAGTCGCCGCCGGCGTTGGCGAGCCCCAGCACCTGGGCCTTGGAGTTCTGCGCCTGCAGCAGGAACGAGGAGAAGTCGGACGCATTGAGCGGCGCGCGGACCGTGCCCACCACCGTGCCGCCCTTGGCCTTGACGACCTTGGAGGTGTCGGCTTCGAGCGCATGGCCGAAGGCGTAGTCGGCCGTCAGGAAGAACCAGCTCTTGCCGCCGGTGTCGACCACCGCGCCACCGGTGCTCTTGGCGAGCGCCACGGTGTCGTAGGCGTAGTGCACGGTGTAGGGGCTGCACTGCGCATTGGTCAGCGCCGAGGTGGCGGCGCCGTTGGTGAAGAACACACGCTTCTTTTCCTGCGCGACCTTGGCGGTCGCCAGTGCCACACCCGAATTGGTGCCCGCGAAGATCATCGTGGCGCCGGCGGTGTCGATCCATTCGCGCGCCTTCGAGGCCGCGATGTCGGGCTTGTTCTGGTGGTCGACGGACAGCACCTCGACGGGTTGGCCGAGCACCTTGCCGCCCATGTCGTCGATGGCCATCTGGATGGCCGTGGCGCCGCCCTTGCCTTCGAGGTCGGCGTAGAGGCCCGAGAGATCGCTGATGTAGCCGATCGTGACCTTGTTGGGCGATGGTGCGTCCGCGGTGGGTGCGGCGGCAGGTGCAGGGGCCGCAGCCGGGGCGGGTGCCGTCGGCGCCGCAGGTGCGGGTGCCGGCGCGGGCTCTTCCTTCTTGCCGCAGGCCGCGAGCACGGCAACCGCCACCAGCGATGGAATCAGGAATTTCGAGTTCATGGAATGTCTCCTTGGAAAAATCGGGGAAAGCCTAGACGCCGAGCAGCTCGCCGAGCACGGGCATCTTCGCGTCGAGTTCGCGGGCACTGAAAGCCTCGACCATGCGGCCGTGCTCCATCACGTAGAAGCGGTCGGCCAGCGGCGCGGCGAAGCGGAAGTTCTGCTCCACCATCACGATGGTGTAGCCCTTGCCGCGCAGCGTCTGGATCATGCGGGCGAGGGCCTGCACGATCACTGGCGCGAGGCCTTCGGAGATCTCGTCGAGCAGCAGCAGCCGGGCGCCGGTGCGCAGGATGCGCGCCACCGCGAGCATCTGCTGCTCGCCGCCCGAGAGCCGGGTGCCGGGGCTGTGGCGCCGCTCGGCGAGGTTCGGGAACATCTCGTAGATCTCGGCCACCGACATGCCCTGCCCCGCGCCCTTGGCGCTCTTGAGCGGAGGTGGCAAAAGCAGGTTCTCCTCGGCCGAGAGGCTCGCGAAGATGCCGCGCTCCTCGGGGCAATAGCCGATGCCGAGGTGCGCGATGCGGTGCGTGGCCATGCCGATGGTCTGCACGCCATTGACCTGGATGCTGCCCTTGCGCGTGCCGGTCAGGCCCAGGATCGCGCGCAGCGTGCTGGTGCGCCCGGCGCCGTTGCGCCCGAGCAGGGTGACGACCTCGCCGGGCTGCACCACCATGTCGACGCCGTGCAGCACGTGCGATTCGCCGTACCAGGCGTTCAGGCCCTTGATCTCGAGTGCGGGCGCGGCCATCAGTGGGCTCCCTGCAGCTGGCCGTCGGTGGTGCCCATGTAGGCCTCCATCACCTGCGGGTTCTTCGAGACTTCGGCATACGGGCCTTCGGCCAGCACGGCGCCGCGCTGGAGCACGGTGATGGTATCGGCGATGGTCGAGACCACGCTCATGTTGTGTTCGACCATGAGGATGGTGCGCCCTGCCGACACGCGCTTGATGAGTTCGGCCACGCGGTGCACGTCTTCATGGCCCATGCCCTGCGTGGGTTCGTCCAGCAGCATCAGCTCGGGATCCATCGCGAGCGTGGTGGCGATCTCGAGCGCACGCTTGTGTCCGTAGGGCAGGTTCACCGTGAGTTCGTCGGCCTGCTCGGCGAGGCCGACCTCGGCCAGCAGCTCGAGCGCGCGCGCATCGAGCGGCGCGAGCGTCTTCTCGCTCTTCCAGAAATGGTACGAGGTGCCGAGCGCGCGCTGCAGCCCGAGGCGCACGTTCTCGCGCAAGGTGAGGTGCGGGAACACCGCCGAGATCTGGAACGAGCGGATGATGCCGCGCCGCGCGATCTGCGCCGGCCGCTCGCCGGTGATGTCGTTGCCGTTGAACAGGATGGTGCCGCTCGTGGGTTCGAGAAACTTGGTGAGCAGGTTGAAGCAGGTGGTCTTGCCGGCGCCGTTCGGGCCGATGAGCGCATGGATGGAGCCGCGCACCACCGAGAGGTCGACCTTGCTGACCGCGGTGAACCCCTTGAACTCCTTGGTGAGCTGGCGCGTTTCTAGGATGACGTCGCTCATCTCGCGAAGTCGCCCGGGTTCAGAAAGGATAGAAAAGTCATGCGGTCCATCTTGTCGCGCCACTGTCGAACGCGGACCGATTGTTGAGGGGCGCCCCGTGATTGCATACTGGGGCAAATGCCTATGCTGCGGTGCAACCTCGCGGCTGCCCGCAGGCGACTGTCGCCGCAACGACATTGGCAGCGCGCCCGGCGCGCGCTGCGCGCTCAGTGCGCGCCGGCCGCGGCGTCGCCGCCGGCACCGCCGCGCTGCGGCTTCGCGAGCCACACGAGCGGGATCAGGAGCAGGAACAGCAGCGCCGACGCATAAAAGATGTCGTTCGTGGCCAGCATGAAGGCCTGCTGGTCGACCACGCGGTTGATCTGGGCCAGCACCTGGTCGCTGCTGAGCCCGCTGCTCGCCAGGCCCGACATTGCGCTGGTCGCCGCGGCATTGCCCTGGTTCACCGACTCGGCAAGCTGCGCGTGGTGCAGCGCCGCACGGTTCTCCCACAGCGTGGTGGTGATCGAGGTGCCCATCGCGCCCGCGGTGATGCGCAGGAAGTTCGACAGCCCCGAGGCGGCCGGTATGCGGTCCGGCGTGAGGCCCGACAGCGTGATGGTCACCAGCGGGATGAAGAAGAACGCCATCGCAATGCCCTGGATGACCGTCGGGATGATGATCGTCGCGAAGTCGGCCTGCGTGTTGAAGTTCGAGCGCATCCAGAGCACCAGCGCAAAGATCAGGAACGAGAAGGTCGCGTACTGCCGCGGATCGATCTTCGACACCGTGAGCCCGACCAGCGGCGAGAAGAAGATTGCGAGCAGCCCTACGGGCGCCATGATCATGCCGGCCTGCGTCGCGGTGTAGCCCATCCACTGCTGCAACCACAGCGGCAGCAGCACCACGTTGCCGAAGAACAGACCGTAGGCCACCGCCGTGGCCACCGCGCCCGACCAGAAGTTGCGCCGCTTGAAGAGCGAAAGGTCGACCACCGGGTGTTTGTCGGTCAGCTCCCAGATCAGGAAGAACGCGAAGCCGACCACGGAGATCACCGCCATCGCGATGATCTCGGGCGAGTGGAACCAGTCGAGCTCCTTGCCCTTGTCGAGCATCAGCTGCATCGCGCCGACCCAGAGCACCAGCAGCGCGAGGCCGATGGCATCGATCGGCACCTTGTGCGTGCCGCTATCGCGCTTGCGGTAGAGCGCCCAGGTGATGACCGCCGCGACGATGCCGACCGGGATGTTGATGTAGAAGATCCACGGCCACGAGATGTTGTCGGTGATCCAGCCACCGAGCAGCGGCCCCATCACCGGCGCGACCAGCGTGGTCATCGACCACATCGCCATGGCAAGGCCGGCCTTGGCGCGCGGATAGCTCGACAGCAGCAGCGTCTGCGACAGCGGGATCATCGGCCCGGCGACGAAGCCCTGCAGCGCGCGGAACGCAATCAGCATGGTCATGTTCGGTGCCAGGCCGCACAGGAGCGAGCTGATCATGAAGAGGATCACGCTCGCCATGAAGAGCCGCACCTGGCCGAAGCGCTGGGTCATGAACCCCGTGAGCGGCACCGCAATGGCGTTGGCCACCGCGAAGCTGGTGATGACCCAGGTGCCTTGCGTGGTGCTCACGCCCAGGTCACCCGAGATGGCCGGCAGCGACACGTTCGCGATCGACGAATCGAGCACGTTCATGAAGGTCGCGGCCGACAGCGCGATCGTGCCCCAGACGCGGGCGGCGCCCTCGAGCGGCGGATGCGCGACGTAGGCGGGAGCAGCAGCAGTGGCCATGGGCTTTGCCTCGGGGTCCGGCGGCGATCAGCCGGGATGCGATTGAGAGGCGAGCTGCTGTTGCTTCGTGCCGGCGGCCGGCTTCGCGGCATGGCCGGCCGCCGCTCCGCGTCCGAGGTTGGCCGCGATGATGCGGTCCACCTCGGCATCGGCGCCGTGGTCGAGCCGGCTGTAGACCTGCGTCTGCGAGAGCGGCGTGGTGCGCGGCGCATCGGCCAGCATCTTGCCGTCCTTTTGCGTGATGTCGACCTCGGCCAGCATCGACAGGCCGATGCGCAGCGGGTTGGCTTTGAGCTGCGCGGGGTCGAGCGCAATGCGCACCGGCACGCGCTGCACCACCTTGATCCAGTTGCCGGTCGCGTTCTGCGCCGGCAGCAACGCAAACGCGCTGCCCGTGCCCACGCCCAGGCCCGCCACACGGCCGGTGTATTCGACCTTCTTGCCGTAGACGTCGGCCGTGAGCTTCACGGGCTGGTCGATGCGGATGTTGCGCAGTTGCACTTCCTTGAAGTTGGCATCGACCCAGAGCTGGTTGAGCGGCACGATCGACATCATCGGCGTGCCGGCCGCCACGCGCTGGCCGAGCTGCACCGTGCGGCGCGCGACGTAGCCGTCGACCGGCGCGGGCATCGCGACGCGTTGCGTCGCGAGGTAGGCCTCGCGCACCTTGGCGGCGGCAGCCAGCACGCTCGGATGCTCGGCCACCGTGGTGCCCTCGGTCAGCGACTGGTTGCTCGCGAGCTGCTCGCGCGCGGCGAGCACGCCGGCCTGCGCCGCCGCCAGCGCGCTCTTCGCGTTGGCGAGTTGCGTCTCGGCATGGTTGAGTTCTTCCTTCGAGACCGCGCCATTGCCCGTGAGCGAGCGGCGGCGCTGCAGGTCGTCCTGGGCCTTGGCGACGTCGCTCTGCGCCTTGGCGATGTCGGCCTGGCGCAGCGACACCTGCGCCGCCAGCGAGCCGTTGTTGGCATAGAGCGTGCGCACCTGGCGCACGGCCTGCGCCAGCGCGGCCTCGGCCTGCTCGAGCGCGACCTTCGCATCGGCGGGGTCGAGCTGCACCAGCGGCTGGCCGGCCTTCACGAAGTCGGTGTCGTCGGCGTTGATGGCCATCACGGTGCCGCCGATCTGCGGCGTGATCTGGATCACGTGGCCTTGCACGTAGGCGTTGTCGGTCTCTTCGTAGTGGCTGGCGACCAGCCATTCGTAGAGGCCCCAGCCGCTGCCGGCCACGATCACCACGGCCGCGAGTGCGGTCAGTGCGCGGCGGCGCTTGCCGTTGCCGGCCGGGGCTTCGGTTGCGAGGGAGGCTGCGGGTGCAGCGGGCGTCGGTGTGTTGTTGTCGTTCATGGTGATGAAGTTCTTTCCGAAGTTGGTCGACGGCGCGCTCAGTTCGGTGCGGCCCCTGGCGACGGCGCGGCGGCGGTCGCGATGGAAGGCGCCTGCCAACCGCCGCCGAGCGCACGCGCCAGGCCGACCTGGGTGTCGAGTGCGCGCGCGGCGAGGTCGACCGCCAGCCGGCGCTGCGAGAGCACAGCGGTTTCTGCCGTCAACACGTTGAGGTAGTTGCCGAGGCCTGCGCGGTAGCGCTGCACGGCGATTTCGTAGCCGCCCTCCGCCGCGGCCTGCGCGGCGCGCTGCTCGGCCTGCTGGCGCGTGATCGACTGCGCGCTCGACACCTGGTCGGCCGCATCGCGCACTGCGTCGAGCACGGTGGCGTTGTAGCTCTCGATCGCGGCATCGAGGTCGGCTGCCTTGCCGCGCAGGTTGGCGCGCAACTGGCCACCCTCGAAGATCGGGAGATGGACCGCGGGGCCAACGCCCCACTGCTCGCTGCCCGACTTGAGCAGCTTGCCCAACCCCAAGCTCTGGAAGCCGACGAAGGCGGTGAGGTTGACGTTGGGATAGAACTGGGTGCGCGCGTTCGCCACGTCGCTCGTGGCCGCCTCGACGCGCCAGCGCGCGGCCGCGATGTCGGCGCGCCGGCCGAGCAGGTCGGCGGGCATGTCGGGGCGCAGCGCGATCGGCTTGACGGCCTCGAGCATTGGCGGCTTCAGCGACGCGGTGGCGCCGGGCTGGCCCACGAGCGCGTCGAGCGCATGCTGCTGCAGCGCGATCTGCTCGTTGAGCGCCTCGATCTGCTGGCGCGCCTCGGGCAGGCCGCCTTCGCTCTGGCGCAGCTCGAGCCGCGTGTCGAGGCCGGCGGCGACGCGGTCGCGCACGAGCTTCAGCGTCTCGTCGCGCTGCGCCAGCGTGCGCTGGGCCACGCCGAGCTGTTCGTTCAGGCGCGCCCACTGGAAGTAGCTGCGCGCCACGTTGCTGGCCAGCAGCACGCGCGCGGCATCGGCCTCGGCGGCCGCGGCGTTGGCGCTGCCGATCGCCGCATCGAGCGCGCTGCGGTGCTTGCCGAAGAAGTCGAGCTCCCAACTCGCGCCGAGCTGCAGCAGGCCGGTGTTCTGGGTCGAGCCGCCGAGCGGCGCGGGATAGATGTAGTTGCTGTTGAACTTCTGGCGCTTCAGGTCGAGCGTGGCATCGACCCGGGGTTTCAGCGCCGCGCCGGCGATGTCGACCGACGCCTGGGCCCGCGCGAGGCGCGCCCGGGCGACCTGGAGGTTCGGGTTGCCGGCCAGCGCGCGGTCGACGAGGCCATCGAGCTGCGCATCGCCGAAGGCGCGCCACCAGTGGCTGTCGACGGCCGGCATGGCGGCGGCATGGGTGTCGGCGGCGATGCCGAGCGACGTGGCGTCGCGCAGCGTGGCCTGGGATCGGATGCCGCCCATGTCGGCACAGCCGGCCAACGCCACCACGAGCAGCGCGGCGGCAACCACGGGGGTGCGGCGCATCGCGCGCGCGGCGAAGGATTCAGTCATTCTTTTCTCCACGGGCCGAGAGGGTCTGTGCGTTGTCGAGCACGCGGCGCAGGTAGCCCTTGAGCTGCACCCACTCTTCCTTGCTGAAGCCCGCGAGGACATCGTTCTGCACGCGGCACAGCACATGCGGCACCTCCTTGGCGGCGGCGCGGCCTTCGTCGGTGAGTTCGATGTTGACCACGCGGCGGTCTTCGAGCGAGCGCACGCGGCGGCACAGGCCCTTGGCCTCCAGACGGTCGAGCAGGCGCGTCATTGCGCCCGCATCGAGTTCGCAGGCGCGTGCCAGTTCGGCCACCGTGGTGGCCGCTCCCACGTGCAGCTTGTAGAGCGGCATCCATTGCGGATAGGTCGGCCCGCCCGGTTCGCACAGCCCGGTTTCCACCGATTGCGCGACCGAGCTCACGATGCGGCGCATCAGGTAGCCGATGCTGTCCTCGGCCCGGTAGGTCTCGGGACGATAGAAATCGGCCGGCTCGCGGTTGGAAGCCGGGGCCTGGGTGCCCTGCGGGGTATCTGCATCGCTCATGGCCGAAATATTAATTGCCGAGGCAATCATTGTCAAGGCTACCTTTGAGACGGCAAAGGTCGCTCGTTAGAATCGCCGCATGGCATCTCCTCCCCTGTCCTCGCCGGCCAAGGGCTCACCCCGATCGCTCTCGGGCCTGGGCCCTTTTCTTCGGCCCTACCGCGTGCAGATCGCGCTCGCCGGCATCTTTCTTGTCATGGCAGCGGTCACCACGCTGGCGTTTCCGCTCGCGCTGCGCAGCCTGATCGACGGCGGCCTGGTCAGCAGCGACAAGGGCGCGCAGACCATGGCGCTGCGCGAGCACTTCGGCGCCCTGTTCGCGGTGGCGGTGGCGCTGGGCCTCTTCTCGGCCGCCCGGTTCTATACGGTGAGCTGGCTCGGCGAGCGCGTCACGGCCGACCTGCGCAATGCGGTCTACGAGCGCGTGCTGCGCCAGAGCCCGGCCTTCTTCGAAACCACGCAGACCGGCGAGGTGCTGTCGCGCCTGACGGCCGACACCACGCTGGTGCAGACGGTGGTGGGCTCGTCGCTCAGCATGGGGCTGCGCAATGCGGTGATGGGCGTGGGCGCGCTCGCGGTGCTGATCTGGACCAATCCCTACGTGATGGTGCAGGTGATGGGCATCCTGGTGCTGGTGGTGCTGCCAAGCATGTGGTTCGGTCGCCGCGTGCGCAAGCTCTCGCGCGCCAGCCAGGACCGGGTGGCCGACGCGAGTGCGATCGCGGCCGAGGTGCTCAATGCCATTCCCGTGGTGCAGAGCTACACGGCCGAGGCGCGCGAGGCCGATCGGTTCCGCGCCTCGACCGAGAACGCGTTCGGCACCGCCGTGCGGCGCACGCGCGCGCGTTCGGTGCTCGTGGCCTTCATCATCATCGCCACTTCGGCGGCGCTGCTGTGGGGCCTGTACCAGGGCACGCAGGCGGTGCTGCGCGGCGACATCACGGCCGGCCACCTGGGCCAGACGGTGGTGTATGTCGCGATCCTCGCGGCGGCCACCGCGGTGCTCGGCGAGGTCTACGGCGACCTGCTGCGTGCGGCCGGCGCCACCGAGCGGCTCATGGAGCTGCTCCACGCGCCCTCGGCCATCGTGTCGCCGCCCAGCCCGGCCATGGCGCCGACGCCCGCCGCAGGCAGCACGATCCGCTTCGACGCGGTGACATTCCACTATCCTTCACGGCCCGGGACACCGGCGCTGAAGGACTTCAGCCTCGACGTGGCCCCCGGCGAGACGGTGGCGCTCGTGGGTTCGAGCGGCGCGGGCAAGAGCACGGTGTTCCAGTTGCTGCTGCGCTACTACGACCCGCAGTCGGGCGGGCTGCTGCTCGACGGCGCGCCGCTCGCCGGGCTCGCGCTCGCCGACCTGCGCACGCGCATCGGCCTGGTGCCGCAGGATGCGGTGATCTTCTCGGCCAGCGCCTTCGAGAACATCCGCTACGGCCGGCCCGAGGCGAGCGCCGACGAGGTGCATGCCGCGGCCCGTGCAGCCTTCGCGCACGACTTCCTCAGCGCGCTGCCCGAGGGCTACGACACCTTCCTCGGCGAGCGTGGCGTGCGACTGTCGGGCGGGCAGCGCCAGCGCATTGCGATCGCGCGCGCGATCCTCAAGAACCCGCCCCTGCTGCTGCTCGACGAGGCCACGAGCGCGCTCGACGCGGAAAGCGAGCGCATGGTGCAGGCCGCGCTCGAGTCGGCGATGGAAAACCGCACGACGGTGGTGATCGCGCACCGGCTTGCGACAGTGCAGCGCGCCGACCGCATCGTGGTGCTCGACCACGGCGGCATCGTCGAACAGGGCACGCATGCGGCGCTGGTGGCGCAGGGCGGGGTCTATGCGCGGCTGGCCGCGCTGCAGTTCACGAGCTGAAAAGCTGTGAACGAAAGGCCCAGCGGTTTGACTACTGCAGGGTTTCCTTGAGCGCGGCCGGGATCGGCAGCGGCAGCACGGGAATGCCTTCTTCGAGCAGCGCGACCGTCTGCTCGGGCGTGGCCTGGCCACGGATGCCGCGCTCCTCGGCTTCGCCGTAGTGCATCCGGCGGGCTTCGTCGGCAAAGCGGTCGCCGACGTCCTCGGTCCTGGCGAGCACCTCGCGCACGGCGCGCATCCAGCGCGCCTCGGGCGACTGTGGCAACTCGGCGGGCAGCTGCGACTTCGACGGCGCCGAGGCCGCTTCGGGCGGCCTGGGGTTGCCTAGGTTGAGGCGCGGGGCGCTCAGCAGCTTGACGATGCCTGTGTCGGCGCAGATCGGGCACTCGACCAGCCCGGCGGCGAGCTGGGACTCGAATGCCTCATTGGACGCGAACCAGCCTTCGAAGCCGTGGCCGTGCGTGCATCGGAGATCGAGAACCTTCATGCGCGGATTATCCCGCGCCGCCTTGTTCCGGGGCGGCCTGCCAGTCCAGAGCCCATGCCCCCGAAAGGACGTTCTGCAGCCAGAGCGCGCAGGTGAGCGACTTTGCATCGGTGATCGTGCCGTCGCGGCACCAGAGCGCCACGTCCTGCGGCGTGGCGGTGAACACGTCGAGAAACTCGCCGTGGTCGAGCTGGCGCTCGCCGAGCGAGAGGCCGCGCGCAAAGTAGATATGGATGATCTCGGTGGAATAGGCCACCGCCAGGTGCATGGCGCCTGCATGGGCCCATTCGCGCGCGGTGTAGCCGGTTTCCTCGAGCAGTTCGCGGCGCCCGCAGACGAAGGGGTCCTCGCCCGCATCGAGCTTGCCGGCCGGAAACTCGACCATCACGCGCTCGACCGGATAGCGGTACTGGCGCTCCATCACCACCCGGCCGTCGTCGAGCAGCGGCACCACGACGACGGCGCCCGGATGGATCACGTACTCGCGCGTCGCGCTGTGCCCGTCGGGCAGGCGCACCGTGTCGCGGCAGACCTTGAGGAAGTTGCCCTCGAGCAGCATCTCGCTGCCCGTGCGTTCTTCCCTCAGGTGCGAATCGGCGATTGGAGAAGAAGTCATTTCTTCAGTTTCAGTGCCTGTGCTTCATCAAGTAGCGCCAGGTGAACCCCGGGAAGGCCAGCACGATGAAGAGCGCGCCGGTCACCACATAGAACTCCCAGCCCTGCGGCGCGATCTGCCCTGCCCTGCGTTCGAACAGCAGGCCGACGCCGCCGGCAATGAAGTACATCACCACCAGTTCCGCGAAGCGGACGGCCAGCGGCTTGGCCTGCGTGGCCAGCGGCACGGCGCCGAACAGCCGTTCGTTGAGGAACGGCAGGTTGGCGGCCACCAGGGCCACCAGCAGCACGACCCAGACCGATGCGGTTTGCGACACCGAGCGTGCTCAGTCCGGAATCAGTTGGCCAACGTGGCCACGATGGCCTTGGCGCACAGCGCCATCAGGCCGCCCGGCACGATGCCCAGCACGAGGATCAGCAGGCCGTTTGCCGACAGCACGACGCGCACGTCGCGCGGTGCCGACACGGTGCTGACGGTGACAGGCGCATCGAAGTACATGACCTTGACCACGCGCAGGTAGTAGAAGGCACCGATCAGCGACATGACCACCGCGAACACCGCGAGGCCGATGTAGATCGCCTGGCCCGAGGCAATCAGCGCCTGCAACACCGCGAGCTTGGCGTAGAAGCCGACCAGCGGCGGCAGGCCCGCGAGCGAGAACATCGCCACGGCCATCACGCCAGCGTACAGCGGGCTGCGCTGGTTCAGGCCCGCGAGGTCGGTGATCTCCTCGCTCTCGAAGCCTTCGCGTGCCAGCAGCAGGATGATGCCGAAGCTCGCGAGCGTCGTCAGCACGTAGGTCACGATGTAGAACATCGAGGCGCTGTACGCGAACTGCGCGTTGTAGGTGTTGCCGTTGACCACGCCCGCCACGAGGCCGAGCAGCATGAAGCCCATCTGCGCGATGGTCGAATAGGCCAGCATGCGCTTGAGGTTGGTCTGCGCGATCGCGGCCAGGTTGCCGATCACGAGCGACGCGATGGCCAGCACGGCCAGCATCTGCTGCCAGTCGAAGGCAAGCGGCAGCAGGCCCTCGACCAGCAGGCGGATGATGATGGCGAACGCAGCCAGCTCGGGCGCCGCACCGATCAGCAGCGTGACCGCCGTCGGCGCGCCCTGGTAGACGTCGGGCACCCACATGTGGAACGGTGCCGCGCCGACCTTGAACGCCAGGCCCGCCACGATGAACACCAGGCCGAACACCAGCACCTGGTGGTTGACCTTGCCGCTCGCGATGATCTTGAACACCTCGTTGACGTCGAGCGAGCCGGTCGCGCCGTACATCATCGAAAGCCCGTAGAGCAGGAAGCCGCTCGCCATCGCGCCGAGCACGAAGTACTTCATGGCCGCCTCGCTGGCCACCGCGTTGTCGCGGCGCAGCGCCACAAGCGCATAGCTCGACAGCGTGAGCAGTTCGAGGCCGAGGTAGATCAGTAGGAAGTTGCTGCCCGAGATCATCACGAACATGCCCAGCAGCGCGAACATGCTGATGGTGAACAGTTCGCCGCCGCGCAGCATCTCGCGGTCGGCCGCATACGGGCGGCCATAGACCAGCGTGACCATCAGCGCCAGCGTGGCGAAGCACTTGAGCCAGTTGCCCATGGGGTCGCTCACGACCATGCCGCCGAAGCCGTAGACGGTCTTGCCGTCGTTGGCCGCGAGGCCGGTCAGCACCGCCACCACAGCGAGCGTGAGCAGCGTGAGCACATAGGTGCGCGTGCGGCGTGGGCTCGTGGTCGACAGGTCGACCAGCAAAATGATGCAGGCCATGGCCAGCAGCACGATTTCGGGGTAGATCGCGACCCAGCTGAGTTTGTCAATCATCTCGTTCTCTTGTTCAGCGTGGCATCAAGGCAGTTTCGACACTGCGACATGGCGCAGCAGCTCGACCACGGACGCGTCCATCGCATCGGTGAAGGGCTTCGGATAGAGGCCCATCCACAGCACCGCGATCGCCAGCAGCGAGAGCATCAGGAACTCGCGGGCATTGATGTCGGTGAGTTCCTTGACGTGGTCGTTGCCGACCGGGCCGAGGTAGACGCGCTTGTACATCCACAGGGTGTAGGCCGCGCCGAAGATCAGTGCGGTGGCGGCCGCCAGGCCGATCCAGAAGTTGAACTTGACCGCACCGAGGATCACCATCCACTCGCCCACGAAGCCGGCCGTGCCCGGCAGGCCGCAGTTGGCCATGGCGAACAGCAGCGCAAAGGCCGCGAACCTGGGCATGGTGTTGACCACGCCGCCGTAGTCGGCGATCTGGCGCGAATGCACGCGGTCGTACAGCACGCCGATGCCCAGGAACATCGCGGCCGACACGAAGCCGTGCGCGATCATCTGCACGATGCCGCCCGACACGCCGAGTTCGTTGAAGATGAAGAAGCCGAGCGTCACGAAGCCCATGTGCGCGATCGACGAATAAGCCACGAGCTTCTTCATGTCCTGCTGCACCAGCGCCACGAGGCCAACGTAGATCACCGCGATCAGCGACAGCGCGATCATGAGCCAGGCCCATTCGTGCGACGCATCGGGGGCGATCGGCATCGAGAAGCGCAGGAAGCCGTAGGCGCCGAGCTTCAGCATGATCGCCGCCAGCACGGCCGAGCCGCCCGTGGGCGCCTCGACGTGCACGTCGGGCAGCCAGGTGTGGACCGGCCACATCGGCACCTTGACGGCAAAGGCGGCGAAGAAGGCGAAGAACAGGAAGGTCTGCGCGGTGCCATCCAGCGGCAGCTTGTGCCAGGTCAGGATGTCGAAGCTGCCGCCCGAGGTGTTGTACAGGTAGATCAGCGCCACCAGCATCAGGAGCGAGCCGAGCAGCGTGTAGAGGAAGAACTTGAACGCCGCGTAGATCTTGTTCGGGCCGCCCCAGATGCCGATGATCAGGTACATCGGGATCAGCGTGGCTTCGAAGAACACGTAGAACAGGATGCCGTCGAGCGCGGAGAACACGCCGATCATCAGGCCCGACAGGATCAGGAACGCGCCCATGTACTGGTTGACGCGCTCGGTGATCACTTCCCAGGCCGAGATCACCACCACGACAGTAATGAACGACGTCAGCAGCACCATCCAGAGCGAGAGGCCGTCCACGCCCAGGTGGTAGCTGACATTGAAGCGCGTGATCCAGCTCGCCTTCTCGACGAACTGCATGGCGGCAGTGCCGTTCTCGAAGCCGGTGAAGAGCGGCACGGTCACCAGGAAGCTCGCGATGGCGCCGACGAGCGCTACCCAGCGCACGCCCCGGGCGTTTTCGTCGCGGCCGAACGCCAGCAGCGCGGTGCCGAATGCGATCGGCACCCAGATGGCAAGGCTCAACAAACCCATTTTTCTTTTTCTCCAGCGCTTGGACTCAGCGTTTGAACCAGACGAAGTACGTCATCAGGATGAAGATGCCGAGCAGCATCGCGAAGGCGTAGTGATAGATGAAGCCCGACTGCAGCCAGCGCACCACGCCCGCGAGGCGGCCGATGAGCTTCCAGGAACCGTTGACCACGGCACCGTCGATCAGCGCCTGGTCGCCGCCCTTCCAGAGGCCGGTGCCGAGCGCGCGCGCGCCGCGCGCCACGATGTTCTCATTGATCCAGTCGAGGTAGTACTTGTTCTCGAGCAGGCGATAGACCGGCCCAAAGCCGCGCTTGATGGCGGTCGGCAGCGCCGGGTTGACCATGTACATGTAGTACGAGAGCACCACCCCCGCGAGCGCCAGCCAGAACGGCGCCGTCTGCAGGCCGTGCAGGGCCATCGCCATCGGGCCGTGGAAGGCCTCGCCGAGTTCCTTCATGGCGTGGTGCTTCGCGGCGTCCACGAAGATCGCGTCCTTGAAGAAGTCGCCGTGCAGCATCGGCTCGATCGTGAAGTAGCCGATCACGACCGACGGAATGGCCAAGAGCACCAGCGGCAGCCACACCACCATCGGCGATTCGTGCGGCTTGTGGTCGTGGTGGCCATGGCCGTCGTCGCCGTGTGCACCATGGTCGTCATGGTGGGCATCGGGGTTCTGGTCGTAGCGCTCCTTGCCGTGGAACACCAGGAAGTACATGCGGAACGAATAGAACGCGGTCACGAACACGCCGGCCAGCACCGCCCAGTACGCGAACTGCGCGCCCCAGAGATGGCTTTCCTTCACCGCTTCGATGATGCTGTCCTTCGAGTAGAAGCCCGAGAACAGCGGCGTGCCGATCAGCGCAAGCGAGCCCAGCAGCGACGTGATCCAGGTGATCGGCATGTACTTGCGCACGCCGCCCATCCAGCGGATGTCCTGGTTGTGGTGCATGCCGATGATCACCGAGCCGGCGCCGAGGAACAGCAGCGCCTTGAAGAAGGCGTGGGTCATCAGGTGGAACACCGCCACCGAGTACGCCGAGGCGCCGAGCGCCACCGTCATGTAGCCGAGCTGCGACAGCGTGGAGTACGCGACCACGCGCTTGATGTCGTTCTGGATGATGCCCAGGAAGCCCATGAACAGCGCGGTGATGGCACCGATCACGAGGATGAACGACAGCGCCGTGTCGCTGAGCTCGAACAGCGGCGACATGCGCGCCACCATGAAGATGCCCGCTGTCACCATGGTCGCCGCGTGGATCAGTGCCGAGATCGGGGTCGGGCCTTCCATCGAGTCGGGCAGCCACACGTGCAGCGGGAACTGCGCGCTCTTGCCCATGGCGCCGATGAACAGGCAGATGCAGATCACGGTCACGAGCATCCATTCGGTGCCCGGGAAGGTGATGCCGGCCAGCGTGTCGGCCTTGGCAAAGGCTTCGCCGTAGTTCAGCGTGCCCGCATAGGCCGCGATCAGGCCGATGCCGAGGATGAAGCCGAAGTCGCCCACGCGGTTGACCAGGAACGCCTTCATGTTCGCGAAGATCGCGGTCGGCCGGTTGAACCAGAAGCCGATCAGCAGGTACGACACCAGGCCCACCGCTTCCCAACCGAAGAACAGCTGGAGCATGTTGTTGCTCATGACGAGCATCAGCATCGAGAAGGTGAAGAGCGAGATGTACGCGAAGAACCGGTTGTAGCCCTCGTCTTCCTGCATGTAGCCGATGGTGTAGATGTGCACCATCAGCGACACGAAGGTCACGACGCACATCATCATGGCGGTGAGGCCGTCGACAAGGAAGCCGACCTCCATCCGGAGGCCGCCGACCATCATCCATTCGTAGATGGTCTCGTTGAAGCGGGCGCCGTCGACGATGACCGACTTCAGCGTCATGGCCGAGATCACGAATGCGACGAGCACGCCGAGGATCGTCAGCGAATGCGTGACCTTGCGGCCGATGTGGTTGCCGGCGAACTTGGTGCCGAACAGGCCCGCGAGGACCGCGCCGAGCAGGGGTGCCAGCGGAACGGCCAGCAGCGTGGATGCAGAGAGGGTTGCGCTCATGGTGAGTTCTTGTCGTTATCCCTTGAGCGTGTTGAGCTCATCGACGTTGATGTTGGACTTGTTGCGGAACAACAGGACCAGCAGCGCGAGGCCGATGGCCGACTCGGCCGCCGCCACCGTCAGGATGAAGAACACGAAGATCTGGCCGTGCATGTCGCCCAGGAAGTACGAGAACGCCACGAAGTTCATGTTCACCGCGAGCAGCATCAGCTCGATCGCCATCAGCAGCACGATGAGGTTCTTGCGGTTCAGGAAGATGCCGATCACCGACAGCGCGAAGAGCATCGCGCCGAGCGAGAGAAAGTGTCCGAGCGTGAGCGTCATGCCTTGTTTTCCTTTGCTGCAGGCGCGTCGGCGGCGGCTGGTGCTTCCACCACGGGCTCGGCCGCGCGCGTGGCGGACATCTGCACGATGCGCACGCGGTCGCGCGCCTTCACGCGCACCTGGTCGGCCGGGTTGACGTACTTGCTGTCCTTGCGGGTGCGCAGCGTCAGGGCAATGGCCGCCACGATGGCCACGAGCAGGATCACAGCTGCGATCTCGAGCGGATACAGATATTCCGAATACAGCAACTTGCCGAGCTCGAGCGTGTTCGAGCTGTTGGCCGCGGCCTCGGTCGCCGCGCGCGGCGCCTCGGACAGGCGGAAGCCGCCCATCAGCACCGCGGCCATCTCGAGCGCGATGAGCGCGCCCACGCCGGCGGCCAGCGGGAAGTGCTTCCAGAAGCCCTGCCGCAAGCCGTCCATGTTGATGTCGAGCATCATCACGACGAACAGGAACAGCACCATCACCGCCCCCACGTAGACGAGCACGAGCGCGATCGCAAGGAACTCGGCACGCAGCAGCAGCCAGATGGCCGAGGCCTGGAAGAAGGCCAGCACCAGGTACAGCGCGGCGTACACGGGATTGCGTGCGGTGATGACGCGGAATGCCGCGAACAGCAGCACCGCGGCAAACAGATAGAACAGACCGGTCTTGACGTCCATTGGAATTCGGATGGGTACGGGGTTCGGGCCGATCGGATCAGCGGTACTTGGCGTCGGCCGCCTTGTTCGCCGCGATTTCTTTTTCGTAGCGATCGCCCACCGCCAGGAGCATGTCCTTGGTGAAGTACAGGTCGCCGCGCTTTTCGCCGTGGTATTCGAAGATGTGGGTCTCGACGATCGAATCGACCGGGCAGCTCTCTTCGCAAAAGCCGCAGAAGATGCACTTGGTCAGGTCGATGTCGTAGCGCGTGGTGCGCCGCGAGCCGTCGTCGCGCACGTCGGATTCGATCGTGATCGCGAGCGCGGGGCACACGGCCTCGCACAGCTTGCAGGCGATGCAGCGCTCTTCGCCGTTCTCATAGCGGCGCAGCGCATGCAGGCCCCGGAAGCGAGGCGACAGCGGCGTCTTCTCTTCGGGGAACTGCACGGTGATCTTGCGTGCGAAGGCGTACTTGCCCGTGATCGCCAGGCCCTTGAACAGCTCGAGCAGCATGAAGCTGCTCAGGAAGTCCTTGAGCGAGAACGGTGCGGACGCGGTGGTGGTTGCGGTGTGCGCAGACATGATGTTGGCGCTTCCAGTTAATTCCAGATATTGAACGGGGTCTGCATCCAGGCACCGACCACCACCAGCCACACGAGCGTGACCGGAATGAAGATCTTCCAGCCGAGCCGCATGATCTGGTCATAGCGGAAGCGCGGGAAGGTCGAGCGGACCCACAGGAACATGGTGACCACGCAGAAGGTCTTGATGCCGAGCCAGATCCAGCCCGGAATGAAGGCGAGGAACTCGAAGGGCGGCAGCCATCCACCGAGGAACAGCACGACGCACAGGATCGAGACCAGCCACATGTTGGCGTACTCGGCCAGGAAGAACATCGCGAAGCTCATGCCCGAGTACTCGATCATGTGGCCCGCGACGATCTCGGACTCGCCCTCGACCACGTCGAAGGGATGGCGGTTGGTTTCGGCCAGGCCCGAGATGAAGTAGACGACGAAGATCGGCAGCAGCGACAGCCAGTTCCACGACAGGAAGCCGATGCCCATGTCCGCGAACATGCCCTTGCCCTGCCCCGTCACGATGTCGGTCATGTTGAGGCTGGCCGAGACCATCAGCACCACGACGAAGCAGAAGCCCATCGCGATCTCGTAGCTCACCATCTGGGCCGACGCGCGCAGCGCGCCCAGGAAGGCGTACTTCGAGTTCGAGGCCCAGCCGGCGATGATCACGCCGTAGACCTCGAGCGAGGTGATGGCCATCACGAACAGCAGGCCGGCATTGATGTTGGCCAGCGCCTGGTCGGGACCGAAGGGAATCACGACCCACGCGACGAGCGCCGGCATGATCGTCATGATCGGACCGAGCAGGAACAGGCCCTTGTTGGCAACCGTCGGAAGGATGATTTCCTTGGTCATCAGCTTGAGCGCGTCGGCAATCGGCTGCAGCAGGCCCAGCGGCCCGATGCGGTTCGGCCCGACCCGGATCTGCGTGAAGCCGATGGCCTTGCGCTCCCAGAGCGTGAGGTAGGCGACGGCGAGCATCAGCGGGATCACGACCGCAATGATCTTGATGAGCGTCCAGATCACGGGCCAGGCCATGCCGGTCCACCAGCCGGCCTGAACCAGGCCCTGGCCGAAAGCGTGCAGTGCGTCGATCATGCCAAGGCCTCCTCGGCACGGGCCGGTGCGGCCGATGCACTGCGCGCATCGGCGGTGAGCTGCAGCGACGGCGCGCGGCGCACGATCGAATCGAGCTGGTAGATGCTCGCGACCACGGGCGCGGGCAGGCCCGCGTCGGCGGCCACGGCCTTTGCGGCGGTGGCGTTGGCCAGCGCACCGGCCGGCAGCGCGCCGTTGTCACCCACCGTGGCGAGCACTTCCGAGGTCGATTCGAAGGCGAAGCCCGGCAGGCCGAGCAGGTTCGCGAGCACGCGCAGCACCTTCCAGGCCGGACGCGCCTCGCCTTGCGGCTTGACGACGGCATGGAAGCTCTGCACGCGGCCTTCGGCATTGACGAAGGTGCCCGGCGTTTCGGTGAACGGCGCGATCGGCAGCAGCACGTCGCTGAATTCGAGGTTGGCCTTGAATGGGCTCAGCGTGACGACCATCTGGGCATTGCCGATGGTGTCGGCGGCCGCGGCGCCCGCAGCCGAGTCGAACACCGGTTCGTTGTTGAGCAGCAGCACCGCCTTGAGGCCCGAACCGGCCGCGAGCATGCGCCCGGCATCGAGGCCGCCGTTCTTCGGGAACGCACCCACGAGCTGTGCGCCCACGGTGTTGGCGGCTTCGGTCAGGTAGCCGACGGTGGCGCCGGTCTGCGCGCCGATCCAGTTCGCGAGGGCCAGCAGGCTGCTGGCCTGCGCATGGTGCGCCGCGGCGTTGCCGAGCAGGATCGCCTTGCGTTCGCCGCCGAGCAGCGAAGCCGCGATGGCCTTGGCGGTGTCGTCGGGTGCGTTGGCGGGTGCGAGCGGCGATGTGACGCCCGTGGTCTGGCCGATCGCCGCGGCAACGCCTGCGAGCACCTCGACCCATTGGCCGGCGTCGACGACGGCGGCCTGGGCCACGGTCATGGCCCATGCCTCGGGATCGGCCAGCAGGCCTTGCGAGGTCAGCACCGACAGCGCCGCACCCTTGCGCACGGCTTCGCGGATGCGCAGCGCGAACAGCGGATGGTCCTTGCGCAGGTTCGAGCCGATGACGAACGCACGCTGCAGTTGCGACAGCGATGCGACCGAAGTGCCGAGCCAGCGCACGCCTTCGAATGCCGGGAACTCGGCGTTGCGCAGGCGGTAGTCGATGTTGTCGCTGCCGAGCTCGCGCGTGAGCATGGCCGCGAGCTTGAGCTCCTCGAGCGTGCTGTGCGGGCTCACGAGCGTGCCGATGCTTTGCGCGCCGTGGTCGGCCTTGATCTGCTTGAGGCCGTTGGCGACGTACTCGAGCGCGGTCTGCCAGTCGACCTGCTGCCACTGGCCGCCCTGCTTGAGCATGGGCTGCGTGAGGCGCTCGGGGCCGTTGAGCGCCTCGTACGAGAAGCGGTCGCGGTCGGCGATCCAGCATTCGTTGACGTCGTCGTTCTCGAGCGGCACCACGCGCATCACGCGGTTGTTCTTGACCTGCACGATCAGGTTCGCGCCGGTCGAATCGTGCGGGCTCACCGACTTGCGGCGCGACAGCTCCCAAGTACGAGCGCTGTAGCGGAACGGCTTGCTCGTGAGCGCACCGACCGGACACAGGTCGATCATGTTGCCCGAGAGTTCGGAATCCACGGTCTCGCCGAGGATGGTGGTGATCTCGGAATGCTCGCCGCGGTGGATCATGCCGAGCTCCATCACGCCGGCCACTTCCTGGCCGAAGCGCACGCAGCGCGTGCAATGGATGCAGCGGCTCATTTCTTCCATGCTGATCAGCGGGCCGACGTCCTTGTGGAACACGACGCGCTTCTCTTCCTCGTAGCGCGAGGAAGAGCCGCCGTAGCCCACGGCCAGGTCTTGGAGCTGGCATTCGCCGCCCTGGTCGCAGATCGGGCAGTCGAGCGGATGGTTGATCAGCAGGAACTCCATCACCGACTGCTGGGCCTTGATGGCCTTCTCGCTCTTGGTGCGAACGATCATGCCCTGCGTCACGGGCGTGGCGCAGGCCGGCATCGGCTTGGGCGCCTTCTCCACGTCGACCAGGCACATGCGGCAGTTGGCCGCGATGCTGAGCTTCTTGTGATAGCAGAAGTGCGGGATGTACGTGCCCGCCTTGTCGGCCGCATGCATCACCATGCTGCCTTCGGTCACTTCGACCTTCTTGCCGTCGAGTTCGATTTCGATCATGAGTGTGTTTCTTCTCGCGCTCAGGCCTGAACAGGCGCCTTCGGGACATAGCCCGGGATCAGTGCCTCGAACTCGTGGCGGAAGTGCTTGATCATGGCGCGCACCGGCATGGCCGCGGCATCGCCCAGCGCGCAGATGGTGCGGCCCTGGATGTTGTCGGCCACGGAGTTGAGCAGGTCCATGTCGGTTGCCCTGCCCTGCCCGTTGTAGATGCGGTCGACCACGCGGTAGAGCCAGCCCGTGCCCTCGCGGCACGGCGTGCACTGGCCGCAGGATTCGTGCATGTAGAAGTACGAGAGGCGGCGCAGCGACTCGACCATCGAGCGGCTGTCGTCCATGACGATCACGGCGCCCGAGCCCAGCATGGAGCCGGCCTTGGCGATGGAGTCGTAGTCCATCGTGCACTGCATCATGATCTCGGCCGGCAGCACCGGCGCCGACGATCCACCGGGAATCACGGCCTTGAGCGTGCGGCCCTTGCGCACGCCGCCCGCGAGCTCGAGCAGCTTCGAGAACGGCGTGCCCATCGGCACTTCGTAGTTGCCGGGCAGCTCGACGTCGCCGCTCACCGAGTAGATCTTGGTGCCGCCGTTGTTCGGCTTGCCGCACTCGAGGTAGGCCTGGCCGCCGTTGCGGATGATCCAGGGCACCGCCGCGAAGGTCTCGGTGTTGTTGATGGTGGTGGGCTTGCCGTAGAGGCCGAAGCTCGCCGGGAACGGCGGCTTGAAGCGCGGCTGGCCCTTCTTGCCTTCTAGCGACTCGAGCAGCGCGGTTTCCTCGCCGCAGATGTAGGCGCCGAAGCCATGCGACGCATGCAGCTGGAAGCTGTACGCGCTGCCCATGATGTTGTCGCCGAGGTAGCCCGCCGCGCGCGCTTCCTCGAGCGCCTCTTCGAAGCGCTCGTAGCTCTGGAAGATCTCGCCGTGGATGTAGTTGTAGCCCACGCTGATGCCCATGGCGTAGGCCGCAATGGCCATGCCCTCGATCACGATGTGCGGGTTGAACTGCAGGATGTCGCGGTCCTTGCAGGTGCCCGGCTCGCCCTCGTCGGAATTGCACACGAGGTACTTCTGGCCCGGGAACTGGCGGGGCATGAAGCTCCACTTGAGCCCGGTCGGGAAGCCCGCGCCGCCGCGGCCGCGCAGACCCGAGGCCTTGACTTCGGCGATCACCTGGTCGGGCGTGAGGCCTTCGGTGAGGATCTTGCGCAGCGCCTGGTAGCCGCCGCGCGCCTCGTAGTCGGCCAGGCGCCAGTTGGTGCCGTCGAGGCCGGCATAGATCTGCGGCTCGAGGTGGCGATTGTGGAAGCAGGTCTGCACGCCCGTGGCGCGGAACTGCTGGAGCACTTGTTCGGGCGACATCATGCAGCCTCTCCCTTGGCCGAATCGCGCAGGCCGTCGACGAGCTGGTCGAGCTTCTCGTTGCTCATGAAGCTGCACATCGTGCGGTCGTTGACCAGCATCACCGGCGAATCGGCGCAGGCACCAAGGCATTCGCTCTGCTGCAGCGTGAACAGGCCGTCGGCCGTGGTCTCGCCCATCTTGATGCCGAGCTTCTTCTCGAGGTGCACGAGCGCGGTGGCGCCGTCGCGCAGCTGGCACGGCAGGTTGGTGCACACGTTGAGCTTGAAGCGGCCCACCGGATGCTGGTTGTACATGTTGTAGAAGGTCGTGACCTCGTGCACGGCGATCGGCGCCATGCCCAGGTAGTCGGCGATCTCGCGCTCGCGCGGGATGCTCACGTGGCCCTCGTCCTGCTGGACGATGGCCAGGCACGCCATCACGGCCGACTGCTTGCCGGCCTCGGGGTACTTGGCGACCTCGCGCGCGAAGCGCTCGAGAATGTCGGCCCTCAAAGGAGCAGAAGGCGCCGAGGGCGCCGTGTCGTGGTGGGTCGAGGAAGTCATTCGCTCTTTCTCACCTGTCGATTTCGCCGAACACGATGTCCATCGTGCCGATCACCGCGACAGCGTCGGCGATCATGTGACCGCGCGACATTTCGTCGAGGGCGGCGAGATGCGGGAAACCGGGCGCACGGATCTTCAGGCGATACGGCTTGTTGGCGCCGTCGCTCACGAGGTAGATGCCGAACTCGCCCTTCGGATGCTCGACGGCGGCATACGCCTCGCCTTCGGGCACGTGGAAGCCTTCGGTGAAGAGCTTGAAATGGTGGATCAGCTCCTCCATGTTCGCCTTCATCGATTCGCGCGCAGGCGCGGCGACCTTGTGGTTGTCGGTGATGACCGGGCCCGGGTTGACGCGCAGCCAGGCCGAGCACTGCTGGATGATCCGGTTGGCCTGGCGCATCTCTTCCACGCGCACGAGGTAGCGGTCATAGCAATCGCCGGTGCGCCCGACGGGCACGTCGAACTGCATGCGGTCGTAGACGTCGTATGGCTGCTTCTTGCGCAGGTCCCACTCGACGCCCGAGCCGCGAAGCATCGGACCCGTGAAGCCGAGGTTCAGCGCGCGCTCCGGCGTCACCACGCCGATGCCCACGGTGCGCTGCTTCCAGATGCGGTTGTCGGTGAGCAGCGTCTCGTACTCGTCGACCATCTTCGGGAAGCGCTTGCAGAAGTCGTCGATGAAGTCGAGCAGCGAGCCCTGGCGGTTCTCGTTGAGCTTCTCGATCGCCTTGGCGTTCTTGATCTTGCTGACCTTGTACTGCGGCATCGCGTCGGGCAGGTCGCGGTAGACGCCGCCCGGACGGAAATAGGCCGCATGCATGCGCGCGCCCGAGACCGCCTCGTACATGTCGAACAGGTCCTCGCGCTCGCGGAAGCAGTAGATGAGCATGTTCATCGCACCGCAGTCGAGCCCGTGCGCGCCGAGCCAAAGCAGGTGGTTCAGCAGGCGGGTGATCTCGGCGAACATCACACGGATGTACTGCGCGCGCTCCGGCACATCGAGGCCCATCATCCGCTCGATGGCGAGGCAGTAGGCGTGCTCGTTGCTCATCATCGACACGTAGTCGAGACGGTCCATGTACGGCAGCGACTGGATGAAGGTGCGCGATTCGGCCAGCTTCTCGGTCGCACGGTGCAACAGGCCGATGTGCGGATCGGCGCGCTGGATCACTTCGCCGTCGAGCTCCAGCACGAGGCGCAGCACGCCGTGTGCCGCGGGATGCTGGGGGCCGAAGTTGAGGGTGTAGTTCTTGATTTCGGCCATGTCAGTGGAGTCCGGCGCCGTAGTTGTCTTCGCGGATCACGCGCGGAGTGATCTCTCGCGGCTCGATCGACACCGGCTGGTAGACCACGCGCTTCTGTTCTTCGTCGTAGCGCATCTCGACGTGGCCCGACACCGGGAAATCCTTGCGGAACGGATGGCCGATGAAGCCGTAGTCGGTCAGGATGCGGCGCAGGTCGTCATGCCCCTCGAACACGATGCCGTAGAGGTCGAAGGCCTCGCGCTCGAACCAGGTAGTGGCACTCCACACCGGCTGCAGCGAATCGACGACTGGCAGGTCGTCGCTCTCGGCGAACACCTTGAGCCGCACACGCTGGTTGAGGCTCACCGACAGCAGGTGGGCGACGACGCAATAACGCGCGCCCTCCCACTCGCCTTCGCGGTAGTCCGAGTAGTCCATGCCGCAGAGGTCGATCAGCTGCTCGAAGCGGCAGCCGGGCGCATCGCGCAGCAGCAGCGCGGCGTCGATGTAGTCGGCGGCAGCCACGACCACCGTCACCTCGCCGAGCGCAACCGTCACGCGCTTGGCCTTGGCACCCAGGGTCTGCACCAGAGTCGCCTGGAGCGCCTCTGGAGAAATCGCAAAGTCGGTCATCAGGGCAGTTCCTCAGGCGCGCGCAATGGTGTTGGTGCGGCGGATCTTCTGCTGCAGCTGGATGATCCCGTAGAGCAGCGCCTCGGCCGTCGGCGGGCAGCCCGGCACATAGACGTCGACGGGCACGATGCGGTCGCAGCCGCGCACCACCGAGTAGCTGTAGTGGTAGTAGCCGCCGCCATTGGCGCACGAACCCATCGACAACACCCAGCGCGGCTCGGGCATCTGGTCGTAGACCTTGCGCAGCGCCGGCGCCATCTTGTTGCACAACGTGCCGGCCACGATCATCAGATCGGACTGGCGCGGGCTCGGACGAAACAGCATGCCGAAGCGATCGATGTCGTAGCGGGCCGCGCCCGCGTGCATCATCTCGACGGCACAGCATGCAAGGCCGAAAGTCATCGGCCAAAGTGATCCGGTCTTCGCCCAATTCACCACCGTGTCGTAGGTGGTCGTGACGAAGCCTTCTTTCATGACGCCTTCAATGGCCATTTTGTAGCTTCCTTGTCATTCCCAGTCGAGCGCGCCTTTTTTCCACTCGTAGGCGAAGCCCACGACGAGGATGGCGAGAAAGATCATCATGGCCCAGAAGCCGACGGCGCCGATTTCCTTGAGCGCAATGGCCCACGGAAACAGGAAGGCGATCTCGAGATCGAACAGGATGAAGAGAATCGCGACGAGGTAATAGCGCACGTCGAATTTCATGCGCGCATCCTCGAAGGCCTCGAAGCCGCACTCGTAAGGTGCATTCTTCGCTGCGTCGGGCCGGTTGGGCCCCAGGATGTAGCCGATGACCTGTGGCGCGACGCCTACACCGACACCGACCAGAATGAACAAAAGGACGGGGAGATAGGAATCGAGGTTCATCGGGAATTTTTCACCGCTTGCCACCGGCAGAAGAACGCTCTGAAAGAGGCTTTCTGCCGGTGAGATTTGGTGCGGTCGGCGAGACTCGAACTCGCACAGCTTTCGCCACTACCCCCTCAAGATAGCGTGTCTACCAATTTCACCACGACCGCGGTTTTGACTTGTCCGGATGGCATGAGGTACCTGTGAAGGTGTTTGGCTTTCCGAACAGCTTTAGAGTTTACCCTGAAATGAAGTCGTTTTCAGCGACCTGCTCAATGAAAACAACTTGATTATTTGCTCGGGATCTCGCCGGCGCCCGGGGCGGGTGCGGCCGGCGCCGATGCAGCTGCACCAGCCGGGGCTGCGCCAGCGGGAATCTGCCCTGCCGCGCCCGAAGCAGGCGTGGCCGGCACGCCGATGGCCGCGCGCTCCAGCAGGCTGTTGCCGCCGCCCGCGGGCCGCGCATGGCTGAAGTAGGCCAACAGCAGCGTGGAGGCAAAGAACACCGCCGCCAGCACCGCGGTGGTGCGCGACAGGAAATTGGCGCTGCCGCTGGCACCGAACAGGCTGCCGGCACTGCCGCTGCCGAAGGCCGCGCCCATGTCGGCGCCCTTGCCGTGCTGGATCAGGATCAACCCGATCATGACCAGCGCCGTCAGCATCTGCACGCCGACCAAAAGATTGAGGACCAGGTTCATTCGTTCTTACTCCTAATTGATGACTGCTCGCGCCGCGTTCAGCGTGCGGCAGCCGAAATGATCTGCAGGAAATCGGGGGCCTTGAGCGATGCGCCGCCGATGAGCCCGCCGTCGATGTCGGGCTGGGCCAGCAGCTCGGCGGCGTTCGCCGCGTTCATGCTGCCGCCATAGAGGATGCGGATGCCCGCTGCGTGCTCGCTCGCGGCATGGTGCAGTTGCGCGCGCAGCACGGCATGCACCGCCTGCGCCTGCTCGGGCGTGGCGGTCTTGCCGGTGCCGATGGCCCAGACGGGCTCGTAGGCCACGACGATCTCGCTGATGCAATGGCCGTTGACGTGGATCACCGCGGCCAGCTGGCGCTTGACCACTTCTTCGGTGTGCCCTGCTTCGCGTTCGGCCAGCGTCTCGCCCACGCAGACGATCGGCGTGATGCCGTTCGCCAGCGCGGCCGCCGCCTTGGCGGCCACCGCCTCGTCGGATTCGGCATGGTACTGGCGGCGCTCGGAATGGCCGACGATCGCATAGCGCACGCCGAAGTCCTTCAGCATGGCGGCCGACTGCTCGCCCGTGAACGCACCCTGCGGATGCGCCGAGATGTCCTGCGCACCCAGCGCAAGGGCAGGCGTTGCAGCCAGCAGCGACTGCAGCTGCCCAAAATACGGTGCCGGCGTACAGAGCGCGACATCGCAGCCGGCCGGCGCCGCGGCGAGGCCCTGCTGCAAGGCCTTCACGAGTGCCTCGTTGGCAGCCAGGTTGCCGTTCATCTTCCAGTTGCCGGCAATCAGCTTCTTCTTGGTCGTCGTCGTCATCGTCGTCTGTTGCTCGCTCGTCGTCACCATGTCAGCACGATCTTGCCGATGTGCTGGTTGGATTCCATCAGCGCATGCGCCTGGGCCGCGCCGCTCGGCTCGCCACTCGCTGCGAAGGTGCTGTGGATCACGGGCTTGACCGCGCCGCTTTCGAGCAGCGGCCAGACCTTCTCGCGCAGCGCGCGGGCGATCTCGCCCTTGAATGCGATCGGCCGCGGCCGCAGCGTGGAGCCGGTGATCACGAGCCGTCTGCGCAGCACCAGCCCCGCATTGAACTCGCTCTTGATCCCGCCCTGCACCGCGATGATCACGAGCCGGCCGTCTTCGGCCATGCATTCGATCTCGCGCGCCACGTAGTCGCCCGCGACCATGTCGAGGATCACGTCCACGCCCTTGCCGCCCGTGAGCTTCTTCGCCTCTTCGACGAAGTCGCTCGTGCGGTAGTTGATGGCGTGGTCGGCGCCGAGCTTCCTGCAGGCCTCGCACTTGTCGTCGCTTCCCGCGGTGGCGATCACCGTGGCACCCATGGCCTTGGCGATCTGGATCGCGGTCACGCCGATGCCGCTCGTGCCGCCCTGGATGAGCAGGGTCTCGCCCTTCTGCAGCCGGCCGCGATCGAACACGTTGCTCCAGACGGTGAAGAAGGTCTCGGGCAGCGAAGCCGCCTCGACGTCGCTCCAGCCCTTCGGCACCGGCAGGCATTGCGCCACCGGCGCCACGCACAGTTCGGCATAGCCGCCGCCCGCGACGAGCGCGCAGACCCTGTCGCCGACCTTGAGCCCCGCCTCGGCCAGCGCCGCGGCGTCGCCCGACACGATCTCACCGGCCACCTCGAGGCCCGGCAGGTCGGAAGCGCCCGGCGGCACCGGGTAGTGCCCCTTGCGCTGCAGCACGTCGGGGCGGTTGATGCCGCTGGCCGCAACGCGGATCAGCAGCTCGCCCGCGCCGGCCACGGGATCGGGGCGCTCCACGGCACGCAGCACCTCGGGGGCGCCGTACGAAGTGATTTCAATGGCTTTCATGGTCCTGGCCTGCAACGCCCGCCTGCGCGGGCTTGGTTGGGAGGTTCCGCTTACTCTTCGCGCGGCGTGAAAGGCTGCTCGCCGGCCGGAGCGGCCTGCTGCGGCTGCTCGTTGCGCGGGGCCTGCTGCTGCTCGCCGTTGAAGCGCGGCGCACGCTCGCCACCGCGGTCGCCGCGGTCCGAGCGCTCGCGGCGCTCACCGCCGCGGTCGCCACCTCGGTCACCGCGATCGCCGCGGTCTTCACGCGGCGCACGTTCGCTGTATTCCATGCCGGCCGGACGTTCGGTCAGGGCCTTCATCGACAGCTTCACGCGACCCTTTTCGTCGGTCTCGAGCACCTTGACCTTGACGATCTGGCCTTCGCTCAGGTAGTCGGTCACCTTCTCGACGCGCTCGTGCGCGATCTGGCTGATGTGCAGCAGGCCGTCCTTGCCGGGCAGCAGGTTGATGAGCGCGCCGAAGTCCAGGATCTTGGTGACCGGGCCTTCGTAGACCTTGCCGATTTCGACTTCGGCGGTGATCTGCTCGATGCGCTTCTTGGCGAACTCGGCCTTTTCCGGATCGGTCGAGGCGATGGTGATGGTGCCGTCTTCGTCGATGTTGATCGTCGTGCCGGTTTCTTCCTGCAGGCCGCGGATGACCGCGCCGCCCTTGCCGATCACGTCGCGGATCTTCTCGGGGTTGATCTTCAGCGTGGTCAGGCGCGGCGCGAACTGCGAGACCTCGGTCTTCGCTTCGCCCATGGCTTCCTGCATCTTGCCGAGGATATGCATGCGCGCTTCCTTGGCCTGGGCCAGTGCGACCTGCATGATTTCCTTGGTGATGCCCTGGATCTTGATGTCCATCTGCAGCGCGGTGATGCCGTTGGTCGTGCCGGCCACCTTGAAGTCCATGTCGCCCAGGTGATCTTCATCGCCCAGGATGTCGGTCAGCACTGCGAAACGGTTGTCTTCCTTGATGAGGCCCATGGCGATGCCGGCCACATGGGCCTTCATCGGCACGCCGGCGTCCATCATCGAGAGGCAGCCGCCGCACACCGAGGCCATCGACGACGAGCCGTTCGATTCGGTGATCTCCGACACCACGCGGATGGTGTACGGGAATTCTTCCTTCGTCGGCAGCACGGCGACGAGCGCGCGCTTGGCGAGGCGGCCGTGGCCAATTTCGCGGCGCTTGGTCGAGCCCATGCGGCCCACTTCGCCGGTGGCGAACGGAGGCATGTTGTAGTGGAACAGGAAGCGGTCTTCGTACTCGCCGGCCAGCGCGTCGATGCGCTGCGCATCGCGCTCGGTGCCGAGCGTGGTCACGACCAGGCCCTGCGTCTCGCCGCGCGTGAACAGCGCCGAACCGTGGGTGCGGGGCAGCACCGAATTGCGGATCTCGATGGGGCGCACGGTGCGCGTGTCGCGGCCGTCGATGCGCGGCTCGCCCGAGAGGATCTGGCTGCGAACGATCCTGGCTTCGATCGAGAACAGCAGGTCGTTGACCTTGCCGGCATCGAAGGGCTCGCCGCTTTCCTTCAGCGCGCTCATCACGCTGGCGTTGGCTTCGCGCAGGGCCTGCGTGCGGGCCTGCTTGCTGCGGATCTGGTAGACCGCGCGCAGCTTCTCTTCGGCCAGGCCCTTGACCTTGGCGACGAAGGCTTCGTCTTCGGCGGGCGGCTGCCAATCCCACACCGGCTTGCCGGCGTCGCGCACGAGTTCATGGATCGCATTGATCGCAACGCGCGCCTGTTCGTGGCCGTACACCACGCCGCCCAGCATGATCTCTTCGCTGAGCTGCAGCGCTTCGGACTCGACCATCAGCACGGCGGCTTCGGTGCCGGCCACGATGAGGTCCATCTGCGAATCCTTGCGGGCCGTCTGGCCCGGGTTCAGCACGTACTGGCCATTGACGTAGCCCACGCGCGCAGCACCGATCGGGCCGCTGAACGGAATGCCGGAAATCGACAGTGCGGCGCTCACGCCGATCATGGCGGCGATGTCGGCGTCGACTTCGGGGTTGAGCGACAGCGTGTGGATGACCACGTGCACTTCGTTCAGGAACCCTTCGGGGAACAGCGGGCGGATCGGACGGTCGATCAGGCGGCTGGTCAGCGTCTCGTGCTCGCTGGGCTTGGCTTCGCGCTTGAAGAAGCTGCCGGGAATCTTGCCTGCGGCATAGGTCTTCTCGATGTAGTCGACGGTCAGCGGGAAGAAGTCCTGGCCGGGCTTGGCCGACTTGGAGGCGACCACGGTTGCGAGGATCACGGTGCCGTCGATGTCGACCACCACAGCGCCACTGGCCTGGCGGGCGATCTCGCCCGTTTCCATGACGACGGTCTTGTCGCCCCATTGGAAGGACTTGGTGACTTTGTTGAAGAGGCTCATGTTTGCTCCTATTTTGATAGCGGCCGACCTGCAGGGGCTGCAGGTTCCGCGGGGGAGGAGGCTTCTCAGAACACGATGCCATTCCAGCGAAGCTCGAGGGGAGAACTTCAGTGGAATGACACAGCTTCGCTCTGTTTAGGCACTCCGAATGTGGATCGCGAAGTAAAAAACGCCTGAGCTAGCGGACTAACCCAGGCGTTTCTTCATGCGATTCGGTTTACTTGCGCAGACCCAGCTTGGCGATCAGCGCGGTGTAACGGTCGGCGTCCTTGGACTTGAGGTAGTCCAGGAGCTTGCGGCGGCGGCTCACCATGCGCAGCAGGCCGCGACGACCGTGGTGGTCCTTGGCATGCGTCTTGAAGTGGGGGGTGAGCTCGTTGATGCGGGCGGTCAGCAGTGCGACCTGGACTTCGGGGCTGCCGGTGTCGTTGGCGGCGCGGGCGTTGTCCTTGACGACTTCGGCCTTGATGGAGGCTGCGATCATTTGAAATTCCTTGCGTGTTCCGGGATGTTTGACTTGCGGTGAGCGCTGGAACTGCCCTCACCGTGCGCCTTGCGGCATGCAAAGCTCTGGGATTATAGCCCGAGCGCCTTGCGAGGCCTTTCAAGCCTTTTCGCGCGCCGGCCATCGAGCGAGGCGAGCGCTACTGCGCCCAGCACGCAGACCGCGCCACCGACCTGCGCCAGACTGATACTTTCGCCCAGCCAGGCCGCGGCGAGTATCAGCGCCGACACCGGCAGGATCGCCGTGAACAGCGCCGCCTCGGCGCCGGTGAGCCGCGACGCCCCCGCAAACCACAGCACGAAGCCGAGCACCGTCGGCACCAGCGCATAGTAGGCCACGCCGCCCAGCGCGGCCGGCGGCAGCGGCGCGGTCCAGGCCCGCTCGAACAGCGCCGGGACCAGCGCCAGGGCCAGCCCGAAAGCCGTCATCAGCGTCGACAGCGCCAACGGCCGCACGGGCACGCGCAGGCGCTTGTTGAGCAAGATGAACGCCGCCTCGCACCCCACGGCCCCCAGCACGAGCAGATTGCCTGCCAGGACGGCAGGGGATTTTGAGTCCCCCGCCCCGCCACCCCCCGGCCAGCTGATCGCGAGCACACCCGCCGTTGCCAGCGCGATGCTGCCGACCAGGTACCGCCCGGGCCGCTCGCGCAGCGCCACCACGGCCACGAGCGCAGCCACGGCCGGCAGCGTGCCGGCCACGACGCCCGCGCTCGCGGCCGGCGCCAGCCGCACGCCCATGATCAGCAGCACCGTGTAGCCGACGCTGCCCAGGCCGGCCTGGCACAGCAGCAAGTACAGGTCGCGCCGGCCAGGCCGGGGCCACGGCGTGCGCGTGAGCCGCATCAGCAGCACGAACACCGGCAACGCCAGCGCGAAGCGCAAGGCCGTGGCCGTGAACGGCGGCAGGTCGTGTGCGATCACCTTGCTTGCGACCACCGTGCTGCCGACCGTGACCATGGCCAGCGCGCACAGCCACATTCCCTTGCTTCGTTCCGACATCGTCGCGCCTTTCGCTGATTCCGTTGAGAAGCAGCGAGCGTCTCCCGCCAGGGGTGCTGCGGTCTTGAACGAAATTGCAGCGGCCCGGCCTGCGTTCAGCGTGCGCCGGCGAAGGCCCCCGGCGTGAAGCCCAGGAAACGCACGAAGGCGCGCGTCATGTGGCTCTGGTCGGCAAAGCCCGCGCCAGCCGCGGCTTCGGCCAGCGACTGCCCCTGCGCGATGAGACGGCGGGCGCGCGACAACCGGCATTGCTGGAGCCAGGCGTGCGGCGGCAGGCCGAAGGCGGCAGCAAAGCCGCGCAGCAGCTGGAAGCGGCTCAGGCCCGCCTCGGCCGCGAGCTCGGCGAGCGTGGGCGCATGGGCGCAGTCATCGGCGATGCGTGCGCGCGCGCGCTCCAGCGATGCCAAAGCCTCGCGCGGCGCGGGCTCCGGCGCCAACATGCCGGGGGCACGGCTCAGCAGCTGCAGCACGCCCTGCTCCAGCGCCAGCGCCTCATCGCCGCGCGCGACGGCGGCGAACAACCGGTCCACACCCGAACGCAGGGCCGGATCGTTCAGCACGGGCCGGGTGAGTTCGCACCCGGGCGCTGCATCACCGAACAGCGCAGGCGCCAGGTGCAGCATGCGCCAAGCGCGCGTTTCGCCGTGCAGCGCCACGCCATCGTGCACCTCGCCCGGGTTGACCGTGATGACGTCGCCACGCACCGCCTCGACCGCGCCCCGCGCGCTGGCCGAGCGTTGCCCCCCGCGGTCGATCACGCCGATGCCGAACACATCGTGCGTGTGGCGCGGGAAACTGCGCGCCGACTCGGCCGCCACCGTCTGCAGGCCGGGCAATGCCGAGCCGCGCACACGCACCGCATCGATCAGCGCGGCTCTCGACGGCATGCGTTTCGCCTCATCGGTTCTGCGCAGCCAGCCACTTGCGCAGCCGCTCCACCCCTTGCACCAGCCGCTGTGGATCTTTCGAGGCAAAGCACCAGCGCAGCCAGCCCTGGGCTTCGGGAGCGAAGGCGTTGCCGGGGGCGAGGCCGAGGCCGGCTTCGACGACGAGGCGCTTGGCGAGTTCGAGGGAGTCGCCGAAGCCGTCGAGGCGGAAGAAGGCGTACATGCCGCCTTTGGCCGGGGCCACCTGCACACCGGGCAACCCGGCCAACAGGGGAACGAGGGTGTCGCGGCACAGCTTGAGATGCGCGACCACGCGGGGCGTGATCTCCGCGGTGTGGTCGAGCGCCGCGAGCGCCGCGCGCTGCGTGAAGACGCTGGCGCACGAGGTGTTGAACTCGATCAGCTTGCCGATGCCATCGACCATGGCTGGCGGCAGCACCAGCCAGCCAAGGCGCCAGCCGGTCATGAGGAAGCTCTTCGAGAAGCTGTGCGTCACCACGAGCCGGTCGTCGGGCCTCGAGATGTCGAGAAAGCTCGGCGCGCAGCCATTGGGCGTGGGCTCGAAATAGAGCCGCTCGTACACCTCGTCCGCCAGGATCCAGGTGCCCGTGGCGCGGCAGTGGTCGAGCACGGCCTGTTGCTCCTCGCGCGTCATGGTCCAGCCGGTGGGGTTGTTGGGCGCATTGACGATCAGCAGCTTCGTCGCTGCAGTGACCGCCCGGCGCAGGGCGGCGAGGTCGAGCGTCCACGCGCCGCCGGAAGGCACCAGCGGCACCGTGCGCACCCGGGCACCGAGGATCGCGGGCTGCGCCGTGAGGTTGGGCCACACGGGCGTGACCGCGACCACCTCGTCGCCGGCATCGACCAGCGCCTGCACCGCGAGCATCAGCGCGCTCACGCCGCCCGAGGTCACGGCGATGCGCGACGCATCGACCGGCGGGTGCAGCGCGCTGGTGTAGCGCGCGATCGCCGCGCGCAGCTCGGGCAGGCCCAGGTTGTGCGCATAGAAGGTCTCGCCGCGCTGCAGCGAATCGATGGCCGCCTGGCGCACCACCTCGGGCGTGACCTCGTCGCTTTCGCCGAACCAGAAGGCGAGCACGTCGTCACGGCCGAGTCCGGCATTGGCCACCTCACGGATCTTGGAGGCTTCGAGGTTCTGGATTGCTTCGCGCATGTCGTCGATTCCTAGGAAGGCCTTCTCATTTTGCAGGTGGTTGGCAGTTCGGCCCGTTCGGGCGCGATGGTCTTCACCACCCGGAACCCGTAGCCCGAGCCTTCGACGTCGAACTGCACGCCCGGGCGGCCCTGCTTGTCCATCATGCCGACCACCAGCTGCTGCTGGAACTGGTGGTCCGCCGCGCGCATGCGGCCGCGCTGTCCATGCAGGCTCACGTCGGCCTGCTCGAGCGCGCGGGCCAGGGCCACGGCGTCCACGCTGCCGGCGCGCTCGAGCGCCTGTGCGAGCGATTCGACGAGCAACTGCATGCGCATGTGCACGTAGTCGTCCGCGGGCCTCGGAAAGCGCGTGCGGAAGGCGCGATAGAAGGCCTCCGACTGCGCGGTCTGCACGTTCGGCAGCCAGTCGGCCACAGCAATCACGCGGCCGATGCCGGCGTCGCCGATGGCGGCAGGCGCGCCGAGCGCATTGCCGTAGAAGGTATAGAAGGTGCCGTTGAAGCCGCCCTCGCGCGCGGCCTTGACGAGCAGCGTGAGGTCGTTGCCCCAGTTGCCGGTGAAGACCGCTTGGGCGCCACTGGCGATGATCTTGCCGGCATACGGTGCGAAGTCCTTCACCTTGCCCATCGGATGGAGCTCCTCGCCGACGATCTCGACATCGGGCCGCTGCACGCCGAGCTGGCGCTTCGACTCGCGCAGCACCGCCTGGCCGAAGCTGTAGTCCTGGCCGATCAGGTAGGCCCGCCGCAGCGCCGCATCGTCCTTCACCACTTCCATCAGCGCGGCCACGCGCATGTCGGCATGCGCATCGAAGCGGAAGTGCCAGAAGCTGCAGCGCTCGTTGGTCAGCGCCGGATCGACCGCCGCGTAGTTGAGGAAGATCACGCGCCGCGTGGGGTCGCGCTCGTTGTTCTTCTCGATCGCGTCGACGAGCGCCGCGGCGGTCGCCGACGAATTGCCCTGCAGCACGATGCGCGCACCGTCGTCGATAGCCGCGCGCAGTGCCGAGAGCGCCTCCTCGTTCTGCCCCTTGCTGTCGTAGCGGTCGAGCTGCAGCGGCCGCGCGCCGCCCGCGGTGCCGGGGAGGGGAATGCCGCCGCGCGCGTTCACGCGTTCGACGGCCCACAGCAGGTTGCGGAAGACGGCCTCGCCGGTATTGGCGAACGGTCCGCTCATGCTCTCGATCAGCGCCAGGCGGATGGGTGCGGGCGGCGTCTGCGCCTGCACCGCGAGGGCCGGCGTGCATAGCGCCAGCGCCGCGAATTTCAAGGCCTTGCGGCGCCAAATAAAGCTGGGGTTCATTGTCTTGAAACGGGAGCGGCTGGGCCTAGATGAGGTCTCAAGCGGCACCCGGGATGGAATGGCCGCGCAGTGTAAGGGACACACATTTCTTGTCCCCGTTGTGATCATCATTCAGGAGCCTCAGATGTTTTTCGCCCCCACCCTTCGCACCGCCCGCTACGCACCGCGCCCGCACGACCGCGCCTTCGAGCGCTTCGTCGCCGACGCGTTCTCGGGCCTGCCCCGCTCGCCGCTGGTCGAGCAGGACGACAAGAGCTGGACGCTCTCGATCGACGTGCCCGGCCTCTCGCGCGAAGACCTCCACATCGGCATCGAAGGTGCCGTGGTCCGCATCGACAGCAAGGCCGACGCCAAGCGCCAGTTCAAGGCTGCCTACGAGCTGCCGCTGGACATCGACGCCGGCGCCAGCGAGGCCACGCTCGAGAACGGCGTGCTCACGCTCAAGCTTGGCAAGCGCGTACCGGTGAGCCAGGTCACGCCGCTGCAGATCAAGTAAGGCGCGGCTGGCGGAATTGCGCGCCGCGTGTCATGCCCTTGACACGCGGCTGCAATGCCCACGGCAGGAAAGTGCGTTATCTATTGTTTTTGACTTTGAACTGGTTCACTCATAACAATAGAAGCGCTGGGAACGTCACATCATGTGATGTTTTCACATTGTCCTTTCCTCTTTCGTGGGCGGCTCGCATGCGCACCGCATTCATGGCGCATTCATGACGGTGCGGATTCGGGTGCCCTTCAAGGCACGCCATGATCACGCACCTCAAGTCAGCCAAAGACAATGAACGGTCCGACACGCTCCTGATCTTCCTGCCCGGCGCCTACCTGAAACCGGACGAGTTCGAACGCGAAGGATTCATCAGCGCGGTGCGCGAGCGCCATCTGGCCGCGGACGCCCTGCTCGTGGATGCCGACGTCTCCTACTACTACGATCAGACCCTCAGCGAGCGGCTGCATGCCGACGTCATCGCGCCGCAGCGCGCACTGGGCTACAAGTCGATCTGGCTCGTGGGCATCTCGATCGGCGGCTTCGGTGCGTTGATCCACGAACTCTCCAAGCCCGGTTCGGTCGACGGCATCGTCGCGTTGGCGCCCTACCTCGGCCGGCGTGTGCTCGGTGCCGAGATTCTCAAGGCCGGCGGCCTGCGCACCTGGCAGGCGCCCGTCGGTCCGCTGCCCGACGAAGAACCCGACCGCAAGCTCTGGCCCTGGTTCCAGCAGTACCTCGATGCGCAGAAGTCGCGCAACCTGCCGCAGCTCTACCTGGGTTTCGGCCTCAGCGACCGCTTCGCGAGCAACCACAAGCTACTCGCCGACGCCCTGCCCGCAGGCCGCGTCTTCACAACCGAAGGCGGCCACGACTGGCCGCAGTGGCGCCAGCTCTGGCGCAACGTGCTCGACGTGCTGCCGCTGCCCTCGCTCGGCCGCGCGCGCTCGGCCCCTATGCCGGCACCTGCGCAGCTGCTGCCGGCGCCGACAGCGAAGCCATGGGCCATCGCGGCTTGACGTCGAAGGCATAGCGCGTGCTGGCCTGTGCCAGCCCCGACTGCAGCCGCATCGCGGCGGCCATTGCAATCATCGCGCCGTTGTCGGTGCACAGGTGCAGTTCGGGATAGTGCACGCGCACGCCGCGCTTCGCACAGGCGGCATCGAGCTGCTCGCGCAGGCTGCGGTTCGCGCCCACGCCGCCCGCCACCACCAGCCTCTGGAGCCCCGTGCGCTCGAGCGCAGCGAGCGATTTCTTCAGCAGCACCTCGACGATCGCGGCCTGCGTCGAAGCGGCCAAATCGGCCTTGTTCGCCTCCAGGCCGTCGCCGAGCTTTCGGGCCTGCGTGAGCACCGCGGTCTTGAGGCCCGCGAACGAGAAATCGAGGTCGCCGCTGTGCAGCAGCGGGCGCGGCAGCTTGAACGCGGTGGCATTGCCTGATTCCGCGAGCTTGGCGAGCCAGGGCCCGCCCGGGTACGGCAGGCCCATGAGCTTGGCGCTCTTGTCGAAAGCCTCGCCGGCCGCGTCGTCGATGGTTTCGCCAAGCAGTTCGTAGCGGCCCACGCCGTCCACGCGCATCAGCTGCGTGTGGCCGCCCGAAACCAGCAGCGCGACGAACGGGAACTCGGGTGGATCGGCGCTCAGGAACGGCGACAGCAGATGACCTTCGAGGTGATGCACGCCGAGCACCGGCTTGCCGAGCGCCGCGCCCAGCGCACAGGCGACGCCGGCACCGACGAGCAAGGCGCCCGCGAGCCCGGGCCCGCGCGTGTAGGCCACCACGTCGAGCTCGGCGAGCGTGCGCCCCGCTTCCTTCATGACCGCTTCGGTCAGCGGCAGCACGCGGCGGATGTGGTCGCGGCTCGCCAGTTCAGGCACCACCCCGCCGTAGGCCTGGTGCATGGCGATCTGGCTGTGCAGCGCATGCGCCTTCAACTGCGGCAGCGCGTGGCCGTGCGTCTCGACCAGCGCCACGCCGGTCTCGTCGCAGGAGGATTCGATTCCCAACAAGAGCATGGGGGGAGTTTAGGCGCCGGGCCAATCACGGGGTGGATGCGGGGACGTCCGCGCCGTTCGGCGGCACAGATGTTGCAGCAGGCGTTGAAGATGAAATCCAGCCTCAGCTTCCTCATTGCCGCGAGAAAGTGCGAAATCGACGAGCTGGACCAGCTCGCGCGCACCAGCGAACTGGTCGGGCTGATCGCACGGCTGGTCCATGCGCTGCAGCGCGAGCGCGGCCTGTCGAACGTGTTCCTCGCCGCGCGCGGGGAGCGCTTCGCCACCGAGCGCGGCGCGCAGAGCGCCGAATGCCTCGCGCTCGAGCAGGTGGTGCGCGCCGGATTCGACCAGCTCGAGAACGAGGCCCGCCCCGGCGCCACGGCGGGCAACAGCGCGCGCCTCTTCAGCCGGATCGCCTGGGTGCTGCCGGGCCTCGACGGATTGGCCGAACTGCGCCGCCGTGTCGGCGCCCTCGAGCTCACCCCCGCGCAGGCCACCGCGGCCTTCGCGAAGCTCGTCGCCGGGCTGCTGGCCGTGGTGTTCGAGGCGGCCGATGGCGCCACCGATCCCGAGATCTCGCGCCTGCTGGTCGCGATGTTCAATTTCATGCAGGGCAAGGAATTCGCCGGCCAGGAGCGTGCCTTCGGCGCCGCCACGCTGGCGGTGGGCCGCAGCGGCGAGCCGCAGCAGCGCCAGCAATGGATGCACCTGATCGCGCTGCAGGAGCGCTGCTTCCAGGTCTTCACCGAATTCTCGCGCGGCGAAGTGCTCGCGCTGTGGCACCGCAGCGAGGCCGATGCGGCCATGGCCGAGATCGAGCGCCTGCGCCGCGCGAGCCTGAGCGCCCAGGCGTCCCCTGCCGCCGCTCCCGACGCGCGGCTGAGCCAGGCCTGGTTCGACTGCTGCTCGCGCCGCATCGATGCGATGAAAGCGGTGGAAGACCGGCTCGCCGCCGACCTGCGCGCGCTCTGCGCCCAGAAGATCGCGCAGGCGCGCAGTGAGTTGCAGGCCTGCGAGGCGGTGCTCGGCAGCCTCGCGCCGCAAGCCGAGGGCGCGGCTTTCTTCGACGACGCCGACACCCGCACCACCGAGCCCGCGCCCTATGGCCGGCAACTCGAGCGTTCGGTGCTCGACATGGTGCAGGAGCAGTCGCTGCGGCTGCAGGCCATGGGCGACGAACTCGAAACCGTGCGGGCCTCGCTCAACGAGCGCAAGCTCGTCGAACGCGCCAAGGGCCTGCTGATGGCCCACCGCCGCATGAGCGAGAACGAGGCCCACAAGATGCTGCTGCAGACCGCGATGAACCAGAAGCGGCGCCTGGTCGACGTGGCCGAGTCGATGCTCGCGATGGCCGACTACCTGTCCGACGCGACGCCCCGGCGCCGATGACCGGCGCGCCGCGGCGCGCGCATGCACAACATCTGTGCAGAAAAGCTGGCACACGGCTTGCAAGACCAGCCCATGGACCTTCAGGTCCGAGGCGGGCGCACCCAATGGCGGGAGCGGCTGCCGTCACCGGACAAAGGCGTCCCCACCCCGAAAGGGCTCGTTCTCGAGCGGCCCTTGCGTGGTGCGGACGCCTTTTTCGTTTTTTGTTCCGTCTTCCATCGACTGCCTGTTCTTCAACCGGAGCCCGCCCCATGACCGACCTGCTGAAAACCCGTCTCAGCCGCCGCCGCGTACTGCAAGCCGCCGCCCTCGGCGCCGTGGGCATCGACCCCGCGCTGCGCGCCGCCGTCTGGGCCCAGGGCTCCGACAAGCCCGAGAAGGAAGAAGTGAAGATCGGCTTCATTCCGCTGACCGACTGCGCCAGCGTGGTGATGGCCTCGGTGCTCGGCTTCGACAAGAAATACGGCGTGAAGATCGTGCCGAGCAAGGAAGCCAGCTGGGCCGGCGTGCGCGACAAGCTGGTGAACGGCGAACTCGACATGGCCCATGTGCTCTACGGGCTGGTGTACGGCGTGCACGTGGGCGTCGGCGGCCCCAAGAAGGACATGGCCGTGCTCATGGGGCTGAATCGCAATGGCCAGGCCATCACGCTGTCGAAGGCGCTGGCCGACAAGGGCGCGGTCGACGGCCCTTCGCTCGCCAAAGTCATGGCGAAGGAAAAGCGCGAGTACACCTTTGCCGGCACCTTTCCCACCAGCACGCACACGATGTGGCTGAACTACTGGCTGGCCTCGGCAGGCATCAGCCCCGTGGCCGACGCCAAGGTGATCGTGGTGCCGCCGCCGCAGATGGTGGCGAACATGCGCGTGGGCAACATGGACGGCTTCTGCGTGGGCGAGCCCTGGAATCAGCGCGCCATCATCGACAAGATCGGCGTCACGGCCATCACCACGCAGGACATCTGGAAGGATCATCCGGAGAAGGTGCTCGGCACGCGCGCCGAGTTCGTCAAGACCAACCCGAACACCTGCCGCGCCGTGATGATGGCCGTCATGGAGGCCGGCAAATGGATCGACGCCAACCTTCAGAACAAGGCCCGGATGGCCGACACCGTGGCGCAGAAGAGCTATATCAACACCAGTGCCGATGCGATCAACCAGCGCATCCTCGGGCGCTACGACAACGGCATGGGCAAGACCTGGGACGATCCCAATCATATGAAGTTCTTCGACGACGGCGCGGTGAACTTCCCCTACCTCTCCGACGGCATGTGGTTCCTCACGCAGCACAAGCGCTGGGGCTTGCTGAAGGAGCATCCCGACTACCTCGCCGTGGCGAAGCAGATCAACCAGATCGACATGTACAAGGACGTTGCCGGCGCGATGAAGGTCAGCCTGCCGAAGGACCCGATGCGCAGCAGCAAGCTGCTCGACGGCGTGGTCTGGGACGGCAAGGACCCGAAGAAGTACGCCGATTCCTTCAAGCTGCACGTCTGAGGAGAACGCACCATGGTCAGCGCCGTCTTTCATTCGCCCCTGCCCCGCGCAGAGGCTGCCCCGCACCCTCACCCCCACGCTGCTCTTCCCAAAAAGGAGAAGAAAGAGATAAAGCCCCGCACACCCCTCGACCTGCGCGCGTTCTGGCTGCGCGTGCTGCCGCCGCTGGCGGGCTTCGGCCTGCTGGTGCTGGTCTGGGAACTGGTCGCGATGAGCAGCACCACCGGTTTCCCCTCGCCGCTCGCTACCTGGCAGCAGGCGCTCACGGTGTTCAGCGATCCGTTCTACAGCAACGGGCCGAACGACCAGGGCGTGGGCTGGAACGTGCTCTCGTCGCTGCAGCGCGTGGCGCTCGGCTTCGGGCTCGCGGCCGCCGTCGGCATTCCCGCGGGCTTCGCGATCGGCCGCTTCGAGTTTCTCTCGCGCATGTTCAACCCGTTGATCAGCCTGCTGCGTCCGGTGTCGCCGCTGGCCTGGCTGCCGATCGGACTGCTGGTGTTCAAGGGCGCCAACCCGGCCGCGATCTGGACCATCTTCATCTGCTCGATCTGGCCGATGATCATCAACACCGCGGTCGGCGTGCAGCGCGTGCCCAGCGACTACATGAACGTGGCGCGCGTGCTGAACCTTTCGGAGTGGAAGATCTTCACGCGGATCCTGTTCCCCGCCGTGCTCCCCTACATGCTCACGGGGGTGCGCCTCGCGGTGGGCACCGCCTGGCTCGTGATCGTCGCGGCCGAGATGCTGACCGGCGGCGTCGGCATCGGCTTCTGGGTGTGGGACGAGTGGAACAACCTCAACGTCGCCAACATCATCATCGCGATCTTCGTGATCGGCATCGTGGGCCTGGTGCTGGAGTTCACGCTGATCAAGCTCGCCACCGCGTTCACGTTCGAAGAGGTGAAGTCATGAGCCGCACGGCCGCTCCGAAGGCGAATACCGCAGCGCTGCTGCGCGGAGGTTTCCAATGAACGACAGCAAGTACATCGAGGTCCACGACGTCGAGCAGGCGTTCAAGACGCCGAAGGGCCGCTTCGTCGCGCTGCAGGGTGTGAACCTGAACGTGGCCAAGGGCGAATTCGTCACCCTGATCGGCCACTCGGGCTGCGGCAAGTCGACGCTCCTGAACCTCATTGCCGGGCTGACCACGCCCACGCAGGGCGTGCTGCTGTGCGCCGACAAGGAGATCAGCGGTCCCGGGCCGGAGCGCGCGGTGGTGTTCCAGAACCATTCGCTGCTGCCCTGGCTCACCTGCTTCGAGAACGTGTACCTCGCGGTCGAGCGCGTCTTCGCCGCCACCGAGACCAAGGCGCAGCTGCGCGCGCGCACCGATGCGGCGCTCGCCATGGTGGGGCTCGCGGCCGCCGCGCAGAAGCGCCCCGGCGAGATCTCGGGCGGCATGAAGCAGCGCGTGGGCATCGCACGCGCACTCTCGATGGAGCCCAAGGTGCTGCTGATGGACGAGCCCTTCGGCGCGCTCGACGCGCTCACGCGCGCCAGGCTGCAGGACGAGCTGCTCGCGATCGTGCAGAAGACCCGGAGCACGGTCGTCATGGTCACACACGACGTCGATGAGGCGGTGCTGCTGAGCGATCGCATCGTGATGCTCACCAACGGCCCGGCCGCGACCATCGGCGAAGTGCTGAAGGTCGGCATCGCCCGTCCGCGCAGCCGCGTCGAACTGGCCGAAGACCCGGCCTACGTGCAGGCGCGCAAGGCGGTCATCGACTTTCTGTACACGCGCCAGGCGCATGTGGAGAAGGCGGTGGCCTGAAGGCGACCGCACGCCTTCGCGCCAGGCGCCCTCAGGACATGATGACCTGCAGGCTGTGCTCGTACGACGCGGTCAGGCGCTCGAAGGTATCGACCAGCGCTTCGCTGGCACGCACCAGCGTGGCGCGTCCCTCGGGGCTGTCGATCGTGCGCACGCCGCCCACCAGCCGCAGCCACTCGTCGCGTGCGCTCGCGAGCGCGGTGCGGATCTCGGCGGTGCTGAGCGGCGCGCGCTCCAGTTCGACGAGCGCGGCCTCGAACTCGTCCATCGTGGGCGCAAGCCGTGCGTTAGCGCCCGGCTGCCCGAGCACCGACGCCAGCAGCGCGTCCTTCGCCAGGCGCTGCGCCCGCATGCGCTGTCGCCCGCAGATGTTGACGATGCGCAGCGCGCGCCGCGCGCCCGAGGCTTCGAGCGCCTCGGTGAGCGCCTCGGCCGCGGCCAGCAGCATCTCGGCGCGGCCGTCGATCTCGGCCAGCCCCGCCGCCGTCGCGCGCGCGACCAGTGCCGTGGACAGCCCGGTCCAGGCCGCCTGCACCTCCGCCAGCGCCTGCGCGCCCGCACCGGCCAGCTCGAGGGCCGCGAGGTGATCGAGGTTCTGCTGCACCCGTTCGGCCGACTGCGTACGCTGCACGCGCGCGCGCTGCGCCTCGACGCCGCCGGCCAGTTGCGCGGCCACGCGCACCAGCCGCTGCGACAGCATCCGCAACTGCCCGGCGCGGTTGATCGCCTCGGCCCACTGCGCCGCCTCGATGACCGAGCGCGACACCTCGCCGAGCCGCAGGTTGGCATGCATCGCGGCGCCGCGCAGCAGGCCGAAGGCCTCGTCCTCGCCGATGCCGCGCGCCGACATCAGCAGGCCCTTGGCCCGGTCGACCCACTTGCGCTCGTCCATGCGGGTGCGCAGGTTTTCCAGTTCGGTGCGCAGCGCCGCCTCGCGCGCGAAGCGCGCCTGCGCGCGGACCAGCAGCCCGGGCAGCAAGGCCGCGTCGAGTGGCGCCCAGGCGTGCATGCCCAGCGCGACCAGCGCCGCATGTGCCTCGCTCGGCAACGCCGCACCGGTCACGCTCACCGCGCAGGGCGGCACTCCGTGCCAGCCCTGCATCGCGTCGGCGAGCGCCTGCACGGCCGCCGCGTCGTCGAGCCAGACCAGCACCTGTTGCGGTGCCAGCGCGGCCACCTGATGCACCAGCATGCGGCAGATGGTGCGCCCGCGCACGGTCGCGCCGGCGTCTTCCAACCCCTGCCGCAGCAGCTCGGGCAAGGGCGCGGATTCATCCCATTCATGGGGGGCGACGAGAAGAACGGAAGTCATGGCGGCGTGTGGGAAGGCACTGGAAGCATAGGCGACGCACGCCCGGAAAGGCGGGCACGGCTCTTGCATCGAACACAGCGCGGTGTAACGAAGCACCGCTTTGGTGAGGCTGCAGGTTCCTGCATCCGTTCCGGCCACGCACAGGCCGGAAAGCACCGCCCTGCCGACAGCGCATGCTGCCGGCCCCCCGCCCCCCAACCCGTCCGCGACGCGGCCTTTGCAGGCCGCGCCCGCGGTTTATTGCATCGTTGAAAGCCATGTCGAGTTTCAAGAGCTTCTTGCAGTCCGGCCACAGCCCCACGCTGTTCGCGGCCTTCCTGTACTTCTCGTTCTCCTGCTGCATCTGGGTGCTCAACGGCGCGATGGCGCCCTTCATCGGCGAGAGCTTCGACCTTTCGCCGGCGCAGAAGGGCCTGATGCTGTCGGTGCCGATCATCGCGGGCGCGCTGATGCGCTTTCCGCTCGGCATCCTGTCGCAGTACATCGGCCGCAAGAACGCGACGCTGGTCGAGATGGGCCTGATCGCGGTGGCGATGCTGTTCGGCTTCTTCTTCGTCGAGAGCTTCAACGACCTGCTGGCGATGGGCGTGCTGCTGGGCATTGCCGGCGCGAGCTTCGGCGTGGCGCTGTCGCTCGGTTCAGGCTGGTTCCCGCCGCAGCACAAGGGCCTGGCGATGGGGCTCGTGGGCGCCGGCAACGTGGGCACCGCGGTGTCGGTGCTGGTGGCACCGCCGCTCGCACAGTGGCTCGGCTGGCAGAGCGTGTATGCGGTTGCCGCCGCGGCGATCCTGCTGCCGATGGTGGTGATGGTGGTGTTCGCCAAGGAACCGCCCGACGTCGACAGCCATGCGAGCTTTCGCGCCCACATCGCCTGCCTGTTCGAGAAAGACGGCTGGGTCTTCAGCCTGATCTACGGCGTGACCTTCGGCGGCTTCATCGGGCTCATCACCTTCCTGCCTTCGTACTACTACGAGCAGTTCGGCGTCAGCAAGGTCGAGGCCGGGCAGCTCACGATGCTGGCGGCCTTCATGGGTGCGGCGGTGCGCATCGTCGGCGGCTGGCTCTCCGATCGCTGGGGCGGCGTCAACACGCTCACGGTGGTGCTGCTTGCGGTGGCCGTGGGGCTGGCGCTGGTGGGTGTCTCGTCGTCGTCGCTCGTGCTCACCACGCTGCTCTTGATCGTGTGCTTCGCGGCCCTGGGCGCGGGCAACGGCGCGCTGTTCCAGCTGGTGCCGCTGCGCTGGCCCGCGAGCACCGCAGTCGCCGGCTCGATGATCGGCGAGATCGGCGCACTCGGCGGCGGGCTCGTGCCCAACGCCATGGGTTTGTCGAAGCAGTACCTCGGCAGCTACGTCTGGGGCTTCGTGTTCTTCGCCGCACTGTCGCTGGTAATGCTCGGTGTCATGCGCGTGATGCAGATCCGTTGGACCCGCACCTGGGCCGAGAAAGGTGGTCGCGCGCGCACCACGCCGGCGCCAGCCGACGCGGCAGCGTACGCCGTGCCACGCAAGGCGGCCCGGCCATGAACCTCATCCCGGCGTCGGCCTCAGCGTGGCAAGAAGAGAAGCCACAGCACGAGCAGCAGGTTGAACAGCAGCGACACGCCCAGCGCGATCTTCCAGAGCGCGACGGGATCGCGGCGGATCAGCGGCGTGGCAGCGGGCGAGGCGACGGGACGGGACGCGCCGCGCTCGAGCGCCAGCAGCAGTTCCTCGGCGGTCTCGAAGCGCTCGCGCGGATCGCGCGCCACGGCCTTGCGCACCAGATGGTCGAGCCACACCGGCACGTCGGGCCGCAGGCGCGACAGCGCGACTGGGTCGCGCCGGTAGCGGGCCACCTGGTAGGGCTCGATCTCGCCGTAGGGCAGATGCCCGCCGAGCCACTGGTAGAGCGTGACGCCGAGCGCGAACAGGTCGCTGCCGGCATCGGCGTGGGCGCCCTCCCACTGCTCGGGATTGATGTAGCTCGGCGTGCCGGCATGCAGTTCGCGCTGGGCCGCGCCTTCGCGGCCGGACAGCGCCACGCCGAGATCGAGAACGCGCCACCGGCCGTCGTCTCCGAGATGCAGGTTGCCGGGCTTGATGTCGCGGTGCACCACGCCATGGCGGTGCAGCCGACCGAGCGCCTTGGCGATCTCGATGGCGGCCGCAACCACCTCGGCCACGCCGCCGCGCGCAGTCGACTTTCGGATCTGCTCGAGCGTGCGTCCGCCATGCCAGTCGAAGACGAGGTAGAGCGCGCTCGCGTCGCTGCCGCGCGGATGCACGCGCACGAAGCCGCTGCTGCCGACGCGCAACCCGAGCCAGGCCTCGTGGGCAAGCATCGCGCGCTCCTGCGGGTCGCTCGCGCGCGAAGGATGCAGCGTCTTGATCGCCACCAGTTCGCGCGTGGCGATGTGGCGCGCCTGGTACAGCAGGTGCACACCGGTGTCGGCCACGAGCGCGGTGATGGCATGGCCGTCGAGCACGTCGCCCACCTTCAGGCGCGGCGGCGGCGCGAGCCGGCGGCCGTCGCCGAGCTCGTCGTCGAGCTGCCGCGCATCGAGGCCGACCACGCGGATCACCAGCGCGGTCGCGTTGTCGCGCGTGCCCGTCTCGAGCGCGGCCTGCACCAGCGCCTCGCCCGCCTCGCGGGCGCTGCCGGCAAGGGCCAGCGCGGCGAGCCGCTGCGGCTTGAGCACGCCATGCACGCCGTCGGAGGTGAGCACGAAGCAGTCGCCGACGCGCACGTCGCCCTGCGTGTAGTCCACGCGCACCTGGTCGTCGAGGCCGATGGCGCGCGTCAGGCGGCTGCGCAGGTCGGGATGCTCGAAGGCATGGTCCTGCGTGAGCGGCAGCGCCGCTTCGCCGTCGCTGCGCACGCGCCATGCACGCGTATCGCCGACATGCGCAAGCGTGTAGCTCTGGCCGTGCAGCACCAACGCGGTCAGCGTGGTGAGCGCGGTGGCGCCGCCCTGGCGGCGCCGGTTGTGGTCGGCCAGCCAGGCGTTCTGCGCGGCGACCAGCCGGTCGAGCGCGGCAGTCGGCTCCCAGGTGGCGGGCGTGGCGAAGTAGTCGGCCAGCAGGCCCATCACCGTGGTCTGCGCCGCCTCCAGGCCGCGGCCGCCGGTAGACACGCCGTCTGCGATGGCCGCGATCAACCCGCGCGATTCGTCCCCCGGCGGTGCATGCACGGCGCCGGCGAAATCCTCGTTCACCTCGCGCGGTCCGCGCTGGCTGGCATAGCCGATGTCCACTTCGAAGCTCATGGCGCGATTGTCCATGGGCTTTTCCTGCGCGCATCGCGCATCCCCGTTCGTTCGATTGGTTGAAAGGCCCTCCCCATGATGAAGAAACTCAAGCTCGTGATGGTCGGCAACGGCATGGCCGGCGTGCGCACGCTGGAAGAGCTGCTGAAGCTCGCGCCCGAGCTTTACGACATCACCGTCTTCGGTGCCGAGCCGCATCCGAACTACAACCGCATCCTGTTGTCGCCCGTGCTCGCGGGCGAGCAGACCGTCGACGAGATCGTGCTCAACAGCTGGGAGTGGTATTCGGACAACGGCATCACGCTGCACGCGGGCAAGAAGGTGGTCGAGGTCGACCGCGTGAAGCGCATCGTGCGCGCCGTCGATGCCGAAGGCGCCGTCACCGAGGCCGCCTACGACCGCCTGCTGATGTGCACCGGCTCCAACCCGTTCATGCTGCCCGTGCCAGGCAAGGCGCTGAAAGGCGTCGTCGCCTACCGCGACATTGCCGACACCGACTACATGATCGAGACCGCGCGCACCCACAAGAATGCGGTCGTCATCGGCGGCGGCCTGCTCGGCCTCGAGGCGGCCAACGGCCTGATGCTGCGCGGCATGACGGTCACGGTGGTGCATGTGATGCCCTGGCTCATGGAGCGCCAGCTCGACGACGTGGCCGGCAAGTTGCTGCAGAAGTCGCTCGAGGACCGCGGCCTGAAGTTCATGATGGGCGCGCAGACCGAGGCGCTCCTCGGCGGTGAGGATGGACGGGTCAAAACGATCCGCTTCAAGGACGGCAACGAGGTGGCAGCCGACCTGGTCGTCATGGCCGTGGGCATCCGGCCCAATACCGAACTGGCCGAGAAGATGCGGCTGCACTGCAACCGCGGCATCGTCGTGACCGACACCATGCAAACGGTGACCGACGCGCGCATCTACTCGGTCGGCGAATGCGCGGCGCACCGCGGCATCGCCTACGGCCTCGTGGCCCCGCTGTTCGAGCAGGCCAAGGTCGCGGCCAACCACCTCGCGCAGTTCGGCATCGGCCGCTACCTGGGCTCGCTGACCTCGACCAAGCTCAAGGTCACCGGCATCGACCTGTTCTCGGCCGGCGAGTTCATGGGCGGCGAAGGCACTGAGGAGATCGTGATGAGCGACCCCTTCGGCGGCGTCTACAAGAAGCTCGTCATCAAGGACGACAAGCTCGTGGGTGCGTGCCTGTACGGCGACACCGTGGACGGCAGCTGGTACTTCAAGCTGCTGCGCGACGGCCGCAGCGTGGGCGACATCCGCGACAAGCTGATGTTCGGCGAGTCGAACATCGGCGACACCGGCCACGAGGGTCACAGCAAGGCCGCGAGCATGCCCGACGAGGCCGAGGTGTGCGGCTGCAACGGCGTAACCAAGGGCACGATCTGCAAGGCGATCAAGGAAAAGGGCCTGTTCACGCTCGACGAGGTCAAGAAGCACACCAAGGCGAGCGCGAGCTGCGGCTCGTGCACCGGCCTGGTCGAGCAGATCCTGATGTTCACCGCGGGCGGCGACTACTCGGCCACGCCCAAGAAGAAGGCGGTGTGCGGCTGCACCGACGCGAGCCACCAGGACGTGCGCGAGGCGATCCGGCGCGAACACTGGCTCACGCACGAGGCGGTGTACCGCGGCATGGGCTGGCGCACGCCCGACGGCTGCGCCACCTGCCGCCCGGCGATCAACTACTACCTGATCTCGACCTGGCCCAAGGAGGCGAAGGACGATCCGCAGAGCCGCTTCATCAACGAGCGCAGCCACGCCAACATCCAGCGCGACGGCACCTATTCGGTGATCCCGCGCATGTGGGGCGGCCACACCACGCCCGACGAGCTGCGCCGCATCGCGGACGCGGCCGACAAGTACAAGATCCCGACGGTGAAGGTCACGGGCGGCCAGCGCATCGACCTGCTCGGCGTGAAGAAGGAGGACCTCGCCAATGTCTGGAAGGACATCGGCATGCCCTCGGGCTTTGCCTATGCGAAGAGCCTGCGCACGGTGAAGACCTGCGTGGGCAGTGAGTGGTGCCGCTTCGGCACGCAGGACTCCACGCAGATGGGCAAGGACCTGGAGCGCGCGCTCTGGGCGATGTATGCGCCGCACAAGGTGAAGCTGGCGGTCTCGGGCTGCCCGCGCAATTGCGCCGAGGCCGGCATCAAGGACGTGGGTGTGATCGGGGTCGACTCGGGCTGGGAGCTGTACGTGGGCGGCAACGGCGGCATCAAGACCGAAGTGGCGCAGTTCCTCGTGAAGGTCAAGACGCCGGAGGAAGTGATGGCCTATTCGGGCGCGTTCCTGCAGCTGTACCGCGAGGAAGGCTGGTACCTCGAGCGCACGGTGCACTACATCGGCCGCGTGGGGCTGGACTACGTGAAGAAGAAGATCGTGGAGGACGAGGCCGGGCGCCAGGCGCTCTGGGAGCGGCTGCAGTTCGCGCTCGACGGCGAGCCCGATCCGTGGTTCGCTTCGGCCGAGGCGCAAGTGGACGTGCGGCAGTTCACGCCGGTGGCGGTGGTCGAAGGTGCGGCGCAGGCCGCCTGAAAGGAACAGCACGATGAACGACAACATCCGCATCGAATGGCAGGCGATCTGCCGCGTGGACGACATACCGAGGCTCGGCGCACGCCGCGTGGCGCGCCCGGTCGGCGCCGACGTCGCGGTGTTCCGCAACGCGGAGGACCAGGTTTTCGCGCTGCTCGACCGCTGCCCGCACAAGGGCGGCCCGCTGAGCCAGGGCATCGTGTTCGGCACGAGCGTGGCCTGCCCGCTGCACAACTGGGCCATCGGGCTCGACGACGGCTGCGCGAAGTCGCCCGACGAGGGCTGCACGCCGAAGTTCGCGGTGAAGGTCGAGGACGGTGTGGTGCACCTCGATGGGCGCGAGTTGTCCTGCCACGCCATCGACCTGCCGCGTCCCGTTGCCGGCCCGAAGCCGTTTGCCGTCTTGTCCCCTCTCCCCCTGGGAGAGGGCTAGGGTGAGGGCAGCAGCGTGCACACCGTAGGCGCCGCCGGCCCTCACCCCCACCCTCTCCCAGAGGGAGAGGGAGTAATGCGGGAGACCCGCTCCACCTGCCCCTATTGCGGCGTCGGCTGCGGCGTGGTCATCGAATCCGACGGCGCCCAGATCAGCGGCGTGCGGGGCGACCCCGACCACCCGGCCAACTTCGGCCGCCTGTGCACCAAGGGCTCGACGCTGCACCTCACCGCGAGCGCCGCGGTCACGCGCCAGACCCGGCTGCTGCAGCCGATGCAGCGCGCGGCGCGCGGGGGCGATCCGGCGCCGGTGGCCTGGGACACCGCGCTCGACGGCGCGGCCGACAGGTTCGCCCAGATCGTGCGCGACCACGGCCCCGATGCGGTCGGCTTCTACGTCTCGGGCCAGCTGCTCACCGAGGACTACTACGTCTTCAACAAGCTCGCCAAGGGCCTCATCGGCACCAACAACATCGACACCAATTCGCGCCTGTGCATGAGCAGCGCGGTGGCCGGCTACAAGCAGACGCTGGGCGCCGACGCGCCGCCCGCCTGCTACGACGACCTGAAGCATGCGCAGTGCCTCTTCATCGTGGGCAGCAACGCGGCCTGGGCACATCCGGTGCTGTTCCGCCGCATCGAGGACGCGAAGGCCGCGAATCCGGCGCTGAAGATCATCGTGGCCGATCCGCGCCGCACCGACACGGTGGAGATCGCCGACCTGTTCCTGCCGCTGCAGCCCGGCACCGACGTGATGCTGTTCAACGGCATGCTGCACCTGATGCTGTGGGAGGGCTGGACCGATGCCGCCTACATCGCCGCGCACACGAACGGCTTCGAAGCGCTGAAGGCCACGGTGCGCGAATGCACGCCCGACAAGGTCGCGCAGGTCTGCGGCATCGCGAAGGACGACCTGCTCGCGGCGGCGCGGCTGTTCGCGACCTCGCCCGCCACCCTGAGCCTCTATTGCCAGGGCCTCAACCAGTCGTCGAGCGGCACCGCGAAGAACGCGGCGCTGATCAACCTGCATCTCGCGACCGGCCAGATCGGCAAGCCCGGCGCCGGTCCGTTCTCGCTCACCGGGCAGCCCAACGCGATGGGCGGGCGCGAAGTGGGCGGGCTCGCCAACCTGCTGAGCGCGCACCGCGACCTGGCCGATCCCGCGCACCGCGCCGAGGTGGCGGCGCTGTGGCAAGTGCCCGCTGTGCCCGAAAAGCCCGGCAAGACCGCGGTCGAGATGTTCCAGGCCGCGGCCGACGGCGAGATCCGGGCGCTTTGGATCGCCTGCACCAACCCCGCGCAGTCGATGCCCGACCAGGCGACCGTGCGCCGCGCACTCGAACGCGCGGAGTTCGTCGTGGTGCAGGAGGCCTTTTCGACCACCGCCACCTGCGCCTTCGCCGACCTGCTGCTGCCCGCGACCACCTGGGGCGAAAAGGAAGGCACGGTGACCAACAGCGAGCGTCGCATCTCGCGCGTGCGCCCCGCGGTGCCGGCGCCCGGCGAGGCACGCCACGACTGGTCGATCGCGGTCGACTTCGCGCGGCGGCTCGAAGCACGCCTGGGCCGCACCGAGCCCACGCTGTTTGCGTATGGCACGGCCGAACAGGTCTGGAACGAGCACCGCGAATCGACGCGCGGGCGCGACCTCGACATCACCGGCCTGAGCTACGCGATGCTCGACACCGCGGGCCCGCAGCAGTGGCCGCTGAAGGAAGGCGAGACCACGGGCCGTGCGCGCCTCTACGAGGACGGCGTCTTCCCCACGCCCGACGGCCGCGCGCGCTTCGTCGACACGGTCTACAAGCCCGTGGCCGAGGCGCGCGATGCGCGCTATCCGTTCTCGCTCAACACCGGGCGCCTGCGCGACCAGTGGCACGGCATGAGCCGCACCGGCACGGTCGGGCGGCTGTTCGGCCACGTGGCCGAGCCCGTGGTGCAGATGAACGTGCAGGACATGGCGCGCCGGCTCATTCGCGACGGCGACCTCGTGCACCTGACCTCGAAGCGCGGCTCGATCCTGCTGCCCGCGCGCGCCAGCGCGGAAATCGGCTTGAGCCAGGCCTTCGTCGGCATGCACTGGGGCGAGGAATACCTGAGCGGTTGTTCGTCGACGGGCACGCGGCTCGCCGGCATCAACGCGCTGACGAGCCCGGCCTTCTGCCCGAGCTCGAAGCAGCCCGAACTCAAGCACACGCCGGTGAAGATCCTCAAGGCCGAGCTGCCCTGGGCGCTGCTCGCCATGGCCTGGCTGCCGCCCGACGCGGCGCTCGCAGCCCATGCGGCGCTCAAGCCGCTGATGGCGCTGTTCCCGTTCGCGGCCTGCGTGCCGTTCGCGGGCAGCGCCGCCGGCGAGGAACGCAGCGGCGTGCTGTTTCGCGCGGCCGTCCACGACGCGCCGGAAGACGCGCTGATCGATCGCCTCGAAGGCCTGCTCGGCCTCGGTGCCGGCGACGTGCTGCGCTACGCCGACCGGCGCCGCGGCCAGCGCCGCGTGGCACGGCTGGTGCGGCGCGCCGACGGCAATGCCGGACTCGAGGCTTTCCTGCTCGGCGGCGACACCAGCGCCGAGGCCTGGATCGGCACCCTGCTGCGCGAGGAGATGCCGGCACAGAGCTACGGCCGGCTGCTGCTGTCGCCGGGCGCGCGCGCACCGGTGGCGGTGCAGTCGCGCGGCAAGCCGGTCTGCACCTGCTTCAACGTGACGGACCTGGCGATCCAGGCCGAACTGGGCCGCTGCAGCGGCACGCCCGGCGAGCGGCTCGCCGCGCTGCAGGGCGCATTGAAATGCGGCACGAACTGCGGCTCGTGCATCCCGGAGCTCCAGCGCATGGTGCGCGCCACGCCCACCGCCGACCTGGTCGCGGGGGCATAAGCCGACCCGCATTCCGGCATAAGCATTGCAGGACAATCGGCGCACCCATGGGAATCAGCCACTACATCAAGGAAATCGGCCGCGGCGCGCGCGGCGCCAGGCCGCTCTCGCGCGAGCAAGCCGCGGACCTGTTCGGCCAGGTGCTGGACGGCGCGGTCACCGACCTCGAAATCGGCGGCTTCTGCCTGGCCATGCGCATCAAGGGCGAGACGCCCGACGAAATGGCCGGCTTCCTCGACGCCACCCATGCGCGCCTTGCGCATGTGCCCGCCGGCGAACGGCCGCTCATCGTGCTGCCCAGCTACAACGGCGCGCGCAAGCTGCCGGTGCTCACGCCGCTGCTGGCCTTGCTGCTCGCGCGCGAAGGCCTACCGGTGCTGGTGCACGGCAGCGCCACCGAGACCACGCGCGTGCTGGCGTCGAACGTGCTGCAGGCGCTCGGCGTGCCGGAGCTCCCGGCGGTCCGCGCGATCCCTTCGGGCGAGGTGGCCTTCGCGCCGACCGAACTGCTCAATCCCGCGCTCAAGCGGCTGCTCGACGTGCGCCGCGTCGTGGGCCTGCGCAACCCGGGCCACAGCGTGGTCAAGCTGATGCAGCCGACCACCGGCCCGGCCGTGGTCGTGGCGAGCTACACCCATCCCGAATATGCGCGCACCATGGGCGAGACCTTCGAGCTGATGGGGACCACCGCCCTGCTCTCGCGCGGGCTCGAGGGCGAAGTGGTGTCCGATCCGCGGCGCACGGCGCAGATCGACGGCTTCGTGCGCGGCGTGCGCAGCGAACTGCAGGCGCAGGCCAGCGGCACCGCCAGCGAGGTGCCGGGCCTGCCGAAGGAGATCGACGTCGCGACCACGGCCGACTACGCGCGCCGGGTCCTCCAGGGCGAACTTCCCGTGCCGGACGCGATCGCCGCGCAGGTCGGACACATCATCCAACTGGCATCCCACGCATGACCACCACCTCCCGCTCCTCCTCTGCCCCCGGAAGCTGCACGCTGGTGGGGGCCGGTCCCGGCGACCCCGAGCTGCTGACGCTCAAGGCCATCAAGGCGATCCAGGCCGCGACCGTGCTGCTGGTGGACGACCTCGTGAACGAGGGCATCCTCGCCGCCTATGCGCGGCCCGGCGCGCGCATCGTGCACGTCGGCAAGCGCGGCGGCTGCAAGAGCACGCCGCAGGCCTTCATCGAACGCCTGATGGTCACCGCGGTGCAGGAGGGCGAGACGGTGGTCCGCCTCAAGGGCGGCGACCCGTTCATCTTCGGGCGCGGCGGCGAGGAGGTCGAGCACCTGCGCGCGGCCGGCATCGAGTGCACGGTGGTCAACGGCGTCACCGCGGGCCTGGCCGCCGTGACCTCGCTCGGCGTGCCGCTGACCCACCGCGACCATGCGCAGGGCGTGGTGTTCGTCACCGGCCATGCCAAGACCGGCGCCAGCGCGCATGAAGACGCCACCGACTGGCGCGCACTCGCCGCCACGGCGCACAGCGCCCGCCTCACGCTCGTGATCTACATGGGCGTGGCCGGCGCGGCACACATCGAACGCGAGCTGCTGCACGGGCTGCCGGCCGACACGCCGGTGGCGGTGGTGCAGCATGCGAGCCTGCCGCAGCAGCGTCACACCGTCACCACGCTCGGCCGGCTGCAGGCCGGCATCGCCGAAGCCGGACTCGGGAGCCCGGCGGTGATCGTGGTCGGCGACGTGTTGCAGGGGCTGGCGGCCGCCGTGCGGCCCGCCGGGGCCGACGCGGGCCGCTTCGGCACCTGAAACCGCGCTGCGCATCGCGCCCGCGCTCCGGGCGCGTGAGATTTTTCCTACGCCCGCCTAGAATCGCGCTCCACAAAAACACAGCACGACTGAGGCGGAAATGCTCGAAAGACTCAACGAATTCACCGAAAGCCACGGCGAACTGCGCCCCGGCCGCGGTCTCGTCACGGGCACCATTGCGCTCGCGCTCGGCATCCTCTGCTTTCTCGGCGTGCTGGCCTTCCACTTTCCGCAGTACCTCACGACGCCCGAGCTGCGCAAGAGCTACGACGTGGACCTGATGCGCATCGTGCTGCTCGTGGCCCTGGTCGTCTCGGGCGGGCTGGCGCTCGTCAACATCATCTTCAACCGTTCGCGCTGGCTCTCGTCGGCGGCCTTCCTGCTGGTGGTCGCGGCGGCGCTGCTGGGCGGCCACAAGGTGCCGGTGAACGACTTCGCGGACAACACGCCGTACATCGGGCTCGACTGGTTCATCCTCGACCTGCTGGGTTCGGCGCTGATCTTCATCTTCATCGAGAAGCTCTTCGCGCTGCGCAAGGACCAGCCGGTGTTCCGCGCCGAATGGCAGACCGACTTCCACCATTTCGTGGTCAACCACATGATCGTGGGCTTCGTGCTGCTGGCCACCAACCTGATGGTGCACAAGTTCTTCGGCTGGGCCGCCTACGACGGCATCCGCGGCTGGGTCGGCGGCCTGCCCTTCTGGGCGGGGCTGCTGCTGATCGTTTTGGTGGCCGACCTGGTGCAGTACTGGACGCACCGCGCCTACCACGAGGTGCCGGTGCTCTGGCGCCTGCATGCGGTGCACCACAGCGTGAAGAGCATGGACTGGATGGCCGGCTCGCGCCAGCACATCCTCGAGCTGCTGATCACGCGCACGCTGGTGCTCGCGCCGATCTACGTGCTCGGCTTCTCGAAGGAAGTGATCGACGCCTACATCGTGGTGGTGGGCTTCCAGGCGGTGTTCAACCACTGCAACGTGAGCGTGCGGCTCGGCCCTCTGCGCTATGTGATCGTCACGCCCAACTTCCACCACTGGCACCACAGCCAGGACGTGGAAGCGCTCGACAAGAACTACGCGGCGCACTACGCCTTCCTCGACCACCTGTTCGGCACCGCGGTCAAGAGCACCAAGCTCTGGCCCGAGAAGTACGGCGTGCTCGGCGACTACGTGCCCAACGGCTTCTTCAGGCAGCTGAAGTTCCCGTTCACGTGGAAGGGATGATGCGGCGCGCCTTTCTCGCGGCCGCCGGTGCTGCCGCCGCGCTGCTGCTGCTGTCGGCCTGCGCCAGCCGCATCGAGCTGCCGTCGAAGGACGCCGGCCTGCGCCTGCGCGTGCAGAGCTCGGTCATCGCGCCGGGCAACGGCGGTGAACTCGTCGCGGCCGATGCATTGCAGGCCGGCGACATCCTGCTGACCTCCATCGCCACGGTCAACTCGTTCGGCATCCGGCTCGGCACCTTCTCGCCCGTGAGCCATGCGGTGCTGTACCTCGGCGACGGGCTGATTGCCGAGGCGGTCGGCAGCGGCGTGCGCGCGCGCCGGCTCGCCGACGTGGTCGACGAGGAACAGATGGTCGTCGCGTTCCGCGTGCCGGGGCTGCAGGCGGCCGACGTCGAGAAGATCCGCACCTGGGCCAATGCGCAGGTGGGCACGCGCTACAACACCGCCGGCGTGCTGCTGAACGCGCCTTTCGTGCTGAACCGGAGGCTCTGCGAACTGCCGCTGATCCCGTCCGCCGTCAGCCACTACTGCATCAGCGGCATGGCGATGGTCCAGCTGGGCGCGAGCCGCGACGACCAGTTCTTCTGCTCGCAGTTCGTGCTCGAGGCCTATCGGCAGGCCGGCGTGCCGGTCACCGAGGCCGATCCGCGCTGGGTCAGCCCCGCCGACCTGCTGCACATGCGCGAGGGCGACGTGCCCTCCATCGCGGCCACGCAGCCGCTGCGCTACGTGGGCCACCTCAAGTACAACCCGCCGCCGCTGCTGGCGGCCGACGGGCCCTGACCGGTTTGAGCACGCCTTCCCGATTCGATGTCGTGGTGGTCGGCGCCGGTGCGGCCGGCCTCTTCTGCGCCGGCGTTGCAGGCCAGCGCGGACTGAAGGTGCTGCTGGTGGACCACAGCGAGAAAGTCGGCGAGAAGATCCGCATCTCGGGCGGCGGCCGCGCCAATTTCACCAACCGCGACCTCGACGTGCGTGCGCCGCAGCGCCACTTCATCGGCGAGAACCCCAATTTCTGCCGCTCGGCACTGTCGCGCTATGCACCGCAGCAGTTCATCGAGCTGGTGCAGAAGCACGGCATCGCCTTCCACGAGAAGCACAAGGGGCAGCTGTTCTGCGACGGCTCGTCGCAGCAGATCGTCGACATGCTGCTGGCCGAGTGCGATGCGGGCCAGGTCACGCGCTGGCAGCCGTGCAAGCTCGGGAACATCGGGTTCACGCCCGCCAGCGACGACCCCGCCGCGCCGGGCTGCTACCGGATCGATAGCAGCAAGGGGCCGATCGAGACGCCCCGGCTGGTGGTCGCCACCGGCGGCTTGTCGATTCCGCAGATCGGCGCGAGCGACTTCGGCTACCGGCTGGCGGCACAGTTCGGGCTGCGCGTGGTCACCCCGCGCCCGGCGCTGGTGCCGCTGACCTTCGGCGGCGACGCCTGGGCGCCTTATGCCGAACTGGCGGGGCTGGCGCTGCCGGTGCGCATCGAAACCGGGACGAAGAAGGAAAAGATCGCCTTCCTCGAAGACCTGCTGTTCACGCACCGCGGCCTGTCGGGCCCGGCGGTGCTGCAGATCTCGAGCTACTGGAAGCCGGGCGCGCCGCTCACGCTCGATTTCGCGCCCGGCGTGGACGTGGCCGAGGCGCTGGGCGAGGCCAAGCGCCGGTCCTCGAAGAAGCGCATCGCCAACGAACTGGCCGCGCTGGTGCCATCGCGGCTGGCAGACGCCTGGGTCGGCCAGGACCCTGCCCTGCAGCGCCCAGTCAACGAAGCCGCCGACAAGGCGCTGGCCACGCTGGCCGAGCGCATCGCGCGCTGGCAGATCGTTCCGAGCGGCACCGAGGGCTACAAGAAGGCCGAGGTCACGGCCGGCGGGGTCGACACCCGGGATCTCTCGTCCCAGACCATGGAATCGAAGCAGCCCGGGCTCTATTTCATCGGCGAAGTGGTCGATGTGACGGGCTGGTTGGGCGGGTACAACTTCCAGTGGGCCTGGGCGAGTGCACATGCGTGCGCAACCGCGTTATAATCGCGGGCTAACTTTGGCCTTCCCTCAACGGCCGCACATACTTTCAGTTGAGGAACCCCGGCCCGGGGCCTCGATCTCCCCAGGCCAAATTCAGTTCAACGATTCATCAATGACCACCATCCGCGTTAAAGAAAACGAGCCTTTCGACGTCGCCCTGCGCCGCTTCAAGCGCACCATCGAAAAGCTCGGCCTGCTGACCGACCTGCGTGCCCGCGAGTTCTACGAGAAGCCGACGGCCGAGCGCAAGCGCAAGAAGGCAGCGGCAGTCAAGCGCCACTACAAGCGCGTGCGCAGCATGCAGCTGCCCAAGAAGCTGTTCTAAGCAACGCCGGGGCAACCCGGACCGTTGGCCAGCGACACCGTCACCGCCAACGCACAGTTGCCGCAGCCGCGCCAGGGAAACCTGCCGCGGCTTTTGTTTTTTTGCCAAAGGATCTCTCGCATGACGCTCAAGGAACAGATCACCGAAGACATGAAGACCGCGATGCGCGCCAAGGATTCGGAGCGCCTCGGCACCATCCGCCTGCTGCTGTCGGCGCTGAAGCAGAAGGAAGTCGACGAGCGCGTCGAGCTCGACGACGCCATGGTCGTCGCCATCGTCGACAAGATGGTCAAGCAGCGCAAGGACTCGATCGCCGCGTTCACCACCGGCGGACGCACCGACCTGGCCGACAAGGAAGCCGCCGAGATCAAGGTGCTCGAGGTCTACCTGCCGCAACGCATGAGCGCCGACGAAGTGGCCGCCGAAGTGAAGGCCATCGTGGCCGAGCTGGGCGCCAAGGGCCCGGGCGACATGGGCAAGGTGATGGGCGCGGTCAAGACCCGCCTCGCCGGCAAGGCCGACATGGGCCAGGTGAGCGCGGCGGTCAAGGCCGCCCTCGCGGGCGCCTGAGCATGCACGGCAGCTGCGCCGACTCGGACAAGGTCGTGCTGAAGGCCTGCGCCTGCCTGGTGGACGCCGGTGGGCGGCTGCTGGTGTTCCGCCACCCCGGCGACGGCAACATGCAGCTGCCCAAGGGCACCATCGAGCCCGGCGAATCGCCCGAGATTGCCGCGCGGCGCGAACTGCTCGAGGAATCGGGCATCGACCATCTCGGCGCCCTGGAGCCGCTCGGCACGCTGCAGCGCGACTGCGAGGCCGGCATCGAGGGAAACACGCTGCGCCACGCGCAGCTCTGGCACCTGTTCCTGATGCGCGCCGACGGCCCGCTGCCCGAAACCTTCGACCATGTGGCGATGGGCAGTCCCGAGGAAGACGGCCTCGTCTTCTCGTTCAGCTGGCTGGCGGCCGGCGACGACATCGGCCACTTCACGCCACCCTACCGCCAGACCATCGAGCGCGTCCGCGCGGCCCTGACCACCGCCTGACGCATGCCGCGCGTCAGGCCAGCGCGCGAACCACCATGTAGAGGCCCAGCAGCGCCAGCCCGCCAAGGAAGCAGCGCCGGAACACCACCACCGGCAAGCGCTTGCGCAACCAGGTGCCGAGCGCCATGCCGCCCAGGGCCGGCACCAGCATCGCGAGCGAGCCGCCCGCCGCCGCCACCGGATAGCCCCCGTTGCCCGCGAGCCCGATCGCGAGCACCACGGTCGAGGTGGTGAACGAGATGCCCATGGCCTGGATCAGCGCGTCGCGCTGCAGGCCCAGCGCCTGCAGGTAGGGCACGGCCGGCACCACGAACACGCCGGTCGCCGCCGTCACCAGCCCCGTCGCCGCCCCTACGACGGGCGCGAGCCAGCGCTCGTGCGCCGCCGGCACCTGCAGCTGCCGGCCCGCCAGCCCCCACAGGCCATACGCGACCAGTGCCACCCCGAGCGCCACCGAGGCCCAGGTGCCCGCGGGCACGCCGAGCCACAGCGCGCCGCCCAGGCTACCCGCCACGATGCCCGCTTGCAGGCCGCCGATGCGGCGCAGCACCGGCCAGAAGGTGGTGCGCGGACCGAGCTGCCAGAGATTGGTGACCAACGACGGCGCGATCAGCAGCGCCGCCGCGCGCACCGGCGGCATCCAGAGCGCAAGCAGCGCCATCGACACCGTCGGCAGGCCGAGCCCGATCACGCCCTTGACCACGCCGGCCAGCAAAAAGACCGCGGCGGCCGCCCACCCATGGCCTGCCAGTTCATTCGGGATCGTCGTCATGGCGGTGGAGTCTGCCGGCGCGCACGGCGCATGGGAATGCGGCGCTCGCGCAGCCGGCCTCAGGCAGAAACTGAGGCGCCCGTGCTACCTTGCGCCCCACCATGCGATTCGATCTCACCGACCTGCGGCTCTTTCTCCATGTGGTGGAGGCCGGCAGCCTCACGGCCGGCGCGGCGCGCTCGCACATGACGCTCGCCTCGGCCAGCCAGCGCGTGCGCGGCATGGAAGACGCGCTCGGCAGCCCGCTGCTCACGCGCCATGCGCAGGGTGTGCGCCCCACCGAGGCCGGCCGCACGCTCGCGCACCATGCGCGCGTCGTGCTGCAGCAGATGGAGCGGCTGCGCGGCGAACTCGGCGAGTACGGCCAGGGCCTCAAGGGGCACGTGCGCTTCATGTGCGGCACCTCGGCGCTGACCGAGCACCTGCCGGAGGTGCTGAGCCGCTTTCTCATCCAGCATCCGCGCATTTCGGTCGACCTCGAGGAGCGCCCGAGCCCCGAGACCGCCGACGCGCTGCGCGGCGGGCGCTGCGATATCGGCATCGTCTCGGACGCCGTCGACACCGAGGGCCTCGAATGCCATCCGTTCCGCCGCGACGACCTCGTGCTGGTGCTGCCGCGCGGCCATGCACTGGCCCGACGCCGCCGCGTGATGCTGGCCGAAGCGGTCGACAGCGAATTCGTCGGCCTGCCCGCCGACAGCGCGCTGCAGCAGCTGCTGACGCAGCACGCGCGTGCGCTCGGCCGCCATCTCGCCTACCGCGTGCGCGTGGGCAACTTCGAGGCGGTGTGCCGGATGGTGTCGCATGGCATCGGCGTGGGCATCGTGCCGCAGACCGCGGCCGAACGCTGCGCCCGCTCGATGAAGATCGCGCTGGCCGCGCTCGGCGATCCGTGGGCCGAGCGCACGCTGATGGCGTGCGTGCGCTCGTCGCAGGCATTGCCGCTCAATGCACGGCGCATGCTCGAGCACCTGGTGGCGCCGGCGCCCGAGGCTACCGCAAGGTGACCGGCCGCCCCTGTCGCGCGCGCGCCGCGACGAACGCATCGAAGGCTTCGCTGCTGGTCTTGCGCGGCAGGTAGCCGAAGCGTTCCTTCAGCGCGGTGTTGCACAGCACCGGTCGATAGCGCAGAAAGTCGAGCTGCTCCGGCCCGTAGCGGCTCACGCCGATGGCGGAGCCGACCGCCAGCGCCGCCTTGAGCACGCCTGCGGGCCAGTCGACGGTCTTCTTGCCCAGGCGCGCCGCGATCTCGTGGAGGGTGAGCGCGCCGTCGCCGGCGAGGTTGTAGCAGCCGGGCGGCGCGCCAGCCAGTGCGTGCGCGATGGCGCCGGTCACGTCCTCGTCCCACACGAAGACGAACGGGCTCGCGCTGCCGCGGATGGCGATGAGCCGCTTCTTCTCGAACAGGGCGGTGATCTGGTTGTCGACGCCTTCGCCGAGGATGGTGCCGATGCGCAGCACCGTCTGCGCCAGCGCGGGATGCCGCGCGCGATGTTCGGCGAGCATCTCCTCGACCTGCCGCTTGTGGTCGGCATAGGCGAAGACCACGTTGCCACGCAGCGGCTGCTCCTCGGTGATCCACGCCGGGTTGTCGGCGTGGTAGCCGTAGGCAGCACCGCTCGACGACACCACGAGGTGGCGAACGCCCGCGGCCATGCAGGCCTCGAGCACGTTGCGCGTGCCGCCCACGTCCACCGAATGTTCGAAGGCGCGGTTCGAGCCCTTGCCGGGCGTGACGATCGATGCCAGGTGCACCACGGTGTCGATGGCGCACTCTGCGATGGTCTCGGCGATGCCGCTCTCGCGCACGTCCTGCCGGCGATAGACCACACCAGGCAGCCGCCGTTCACGAGGCACGTCGCGCACGTCGAGCGCCACGATTTCGTCGAGCGCCTGCGCCGACAGCGCGGACACGACACCGCGCCCCAGGAACCCGTCGGCGCCCGTGACGAGCACGCGCCGCGCCGTCACGCCACTCACGCCGCTTGCCGCGCTCACGGCAGCGCGGGCCTGCGCCCCCACCAGCTCGCGAGCGCCAGGCCCGCGATGATGTCCCAGAAGCCCCACACGCCGGCCACCACGGCCATGCCGCCGAGGCCGCCGAAGAAGCTGAAGATCAGCACCAGCCCGAGCCCCGCGTTGCGAATGCCCACCTCGATGGCCACGGCGCGGCGGTCGTAGTCGGCCAGACCCGAGAGGCGCGCACAGAGATAGCCGGTGCCGAAGGCGAGCGCATCGTGGATCACCACGGCCACGAGCACCAGGCCCACGTAGTCGAGGAAGTAGCGCCAGTTGCCCGCGATCGCGCCGATGATGAACGCCACCAGCGCCGCGAAACTCAGGATGCGCGCGGGCTTCTTGATGCGCGCGGTGAGCCGCGGCAGCCGGTGCGCGCAGGCAACCCCCAGCACGAACGGGATGCCGATGATCATCACGATATGGCCCAGCATGTCGAGCGGATCGAGCGCAATCGACTTGAGCAGCGCCGACGCGGTCGGATGCAGCCCGCCCCAGAACGCGAAGTTCAGCGGCATCAGCACGATGGAGAGCGCATTGGAAATGGCCGTCATCGACACCGACAGCGCCACGTTGCCGCCCGCGCGGTGGGTGAGGATCTGCGAGATGTTGCCCGGTGGGCAGCAGGCCACGAGGATCATGCCCAGCGCGATGCTCGGGCCGGGGTCGAGGGCGAGCGTGAGCGCGAAAGTCACGGCCGGCAGCACGAAGAACTGCGCCCCGATGCCGACCGCCATGGCGCCCGGCATGCGCGCCACGCGGCGGAAGTCGTCGATGCGCGTGTCCAGCGCAATGCCGAACATCAGGAAGCCCAGCACCACGTTGAGCGCCACCAGCGACGCGGGATTGAAGTTGAGCCTGATTTCGTCGACGGGGAGCATAGGGGCGATCTCGCTCAGGATGGATCGGCCAGCGCCGCAGACGCGCTGCGCACCGCTGCGCGGTAGGTGTCCTTGTGCACGTAATACGCCATACGCTCGAGCTGCAGGTACTTGAAACCGCCCGACAGGTCCGGCGGCGGGCCCTGCACCGCCCGGCGCAGCGCTGCGGCCGCAGGTGCGCCCGCGGCGGCGGCGCGAAGGTAGCGCGCCACCAGTTCGGCCTGCTCGTAGCGCCCCTGCCAGCCGATGCCGCTCGCCTCGATCATGCCGAGCACCGCGAGGGTCTCGAAGCGCGGCGAGAAGATGTTCAGGTGGAGCCGCGGCGCCATGCCCTGCCAGTCGAGCAGTTCGCGGTCGATGAACGGGTAGTGCAGCGCATAGCCGGTGGCGGCCAGCACCAGGTCGTAGTCGCGCGCGCTGCCATCCTTGAAATGCACGGTGCGTCCGTCGAGCCGCGCCACGTCGGCCCGCACACCGATGTCGCCGTGGCCCGCGTGGTAGAGGATCAGCGAGTTCACGATCGGGTGCGACTCGTACATCTTGTAGTCGGGCTTGGGGAAGCCGAAGCGCACCGGGTCGCCCGTGAACCACTTGAGCACGGTCGCATCGATCCTCTGCTTAAGCCATGGCGGCAGCGGGCGCTTGCCGCCGAGCGTGTCGGCGGGCTTGCCGAATACGTACTTGGGCACGAAGTAGTAGCCGCGCCGCACCGAGATGTCGACGCTCGCGGCATGGTGCACCGCATCGACCGCGATGTCGCAGCCCGAGTTGCCCGCGCCGACGATCAGCACGCGCTTGCCCTGGAAGATGCGCGGGTGCTTGTAGTCGCTGGTGTGCAGCAGCTCCCCGTCGAAGCGGCCCTCGAACTGCGGGCGCCTGGGCTCGGCGAGCGTGCCGTTGGCAATGACCACGCCGCTGTATTCGGCTGTCTCGCTGCGTCCGTCGCCGGCATCGACGCTCACGCGCCAGCGCGTGTCGGGCGTGTCGCTCACCGGCGCGACCCGGACCACGCGCGTGCCGAAGCGGAAGTGCGGCCGCAGGCCGAAATGGTCGGCGAAGTCGCTGAAGTAGCGGCGCAGCTCGCGGTGGCTCGGATAGTCGGCCACCGTCTCGGCCATCGGAAACTCCGCGAACTCGGTGGTCGTCTTGCTCGAGATCAGGTGCGCCGATTCGTAGACGGTGGAGCGCGGGTTGTCGATGTCCCAGAGGCCGCCCACGTCGGTGTGCGCCTCGAAGCCCTGGAACGGTACATCGTGCTTCTGCAGGTTGCGCGCCGCCGCCAGGCCCGACGGGCCGGCGCCGATCAGCGCGATTTTCTCGTGGGTGGGGATGTCGTCGGGCATCGGCTAGTTGGCGGGTGGTTTCGGCTCGCTCAGGCCGGGAATGGCGGTGGCGCCGGATTCGCCGACACGCGGCTTGCGCGGCTGCGCGAGCAGCACCCGGTCGTGCAACGCATCGGGCAACAGGTTCAGCAGCGACGAGAGCCAGCCGATGCGCCTTGGCAGCACGATGCGTTCGCGCCCCGCGCGCACACCCGCAAGCAACTGCTGCGCGGCGACGTCGGCCTCGAGCAGGCCCGGCATCGCGAAGCGGTTGCCAGCGGTGAGCGCCGTACGGATGTAGCCGGGGCTCACGGTGTGCACCGTGACGCCGGTGCCGCGCAGTTCGGCGCGCAGGCTTTCGAGGTAGCGGATCAGGCCCGCCTTGCTCGCGCAATAGGCGCCGTTGCCGGGCATGCCGCGCCAGCCCGCGATGCTGGCAACGCCGACCAGCGCGCCGCGCCGCTGCGCACGCAGGGCGGCCACGAAAGGATGGAAGGTGATGGCGGCGCCGAGCAGGTTGATCTCGAGCATGCGGCGCAGCACGGCGATGTCCGCGGCCTCGGCGGTGTCGAAGCCGCCCGCCACGCCGGCATTGGCGATCACGAGATCGGGCACGCCGCTGCGAGCCATCCAGTCGGCCGCCATCGCCTGTATCGCGGGCGCGTCCGACACGTCGGGCCTGTAAGCCACACAGCGCTCGGGCGCCAGCGCCACGAGTGCATCGAGCCTTGCGGCATCGAGGCCGACCAGCGCCACCCGCGCGCCACCGCCGATCAGTTCACGGGCCAGTGCCTGGCCGAGTCCCCCACAGGCGCCGGTGAGGACGACATTGCGAAACGGCAGGGACATCGAGGCAGTGGCTCCGGTCGGAAAAACCGGCCCACTTTAGCCGGGGCGCAAGCATTCGCTCCCCCGCGTTTCCCCTTGCGCTCGCAGCGTCTCAGTCAGCTGCCGGCCACCTTCATGCGGTTGACCAGGATCGAGCCCGTGGTCTTGGCGCCGAAGGTGTAGGCGTCGGCCCCGATGGCCTCGATGCCCATCAGCATGTCACGCAGGTTGCCGGCGATCGTGATCTCCTGCACCGGAAAGGCGATGCGGCCCTTCTCGACCCAGAAGCCGCTCGCGCCACGCGAGTAGTCGCCGGTCACGTAGTTCACGCCCTGGCCCATGAGCTCGATCACGAACAGGCCCGTGCCGAGCTTGGCGAGCATGGCGTCGAGGTCGTCGCCGGCCCGCGTGAGGCGCGAGCTGAGCGTCAGGTTGTGCGAGCCGCCGGCATTGCCGGTGGTCTTCATGCCGAGCTTGCGCGCCGAGTAGGTCGAGAGGAAATAGCCTTCGAGCCGGCCCGCGTCGACCACCTTGCGCGCGCGCGTCACCACGCCTTCGTCGTCGAACGGCGAGCTGCCCTTGCCGCGCAGGATGTGCGGGTCTTCGGCAATGTCCACGTGCTTGGGCAGCACCGGCTTGCCGAGCGAATCGAGCAGGAAGCTGCTCTTGCGGTACAGCGCGCCGCCGCTGACGGCCTGCACCAGGCCGCCCAGCAGCCCCACGGCGAGCGGCGACTCAAACAGCACCGGGCATTCGACGGTCTTGATCTTGCGCGCCTTCAGGCGGCTCAGCGCCCGCTCGGCGGCATAGCGACCCACCGACTGCGGGCTCGCGAGTTCCGCGGCCGAGCGCATCGAGCTGTACCAGGCGTCGCGCTGCATGCCGTCGCCCTTGCCCGCGATCGGCGCTACCGAGATCGAATGCCGCGAGCTCGCATAGCCGCCGCGAAAGCCATGGGTGTGCGCACTGAAGAAATGGCTCTGCTGCGCCGAGACGCCCGCGCCCTCGCTGTTGGTGATGCGCCTGTCGGTCGACAGTGCCGCTTCCTCGCATTCGAGCGCCAGCCGCGCGGCCTCCTCGCTGGTCACTTCCCACGGATGGAACAGGTCGAGTTCGGGATGCACCTTGGCGATGTCGTCCTCGTCGGGAAGGCCGCTGACCGGGTCTTCGGCCGTGAAGCGTGCGATGTCGTAGGCCGCCTGCACGGTCTGGGCGATGGCCGCCTCGGAGAAGTCGGACGTGCTGGCATTGCCGCGGCGATGCCCCACGTAGACCGTGATGCCGAGCGACTTGTCGCGGTTGCGCTCGACGTTCTCGAGTTCGCCCTTGCGGACCGAGACGCTGAGGCCGCAGCCTTCGGACGCCTCGGCGCCGGCGTCGGTCGCACCGAGCTTCCTGGCGTGCGCCAGGGCCGTGTCGACCAGGTTTTCGAAGAAGGAGCGGCTGTAGGCGAAGCCGGAATCGGCGCGCGAAGAAGATGTCGTCATGTGATGGCTATGATACTTGCGCACCCCATTCCTCCGTTTCCCTCGCCTTTGCAAGGCGCGTTGCAGCGCCGCCCGGCGCGGCCCAGAATCCACCCCATGTCCCGCAAACCCAAAAAAGGCTATTTCGTCCGCGGCCAGTTCGTCGCCGAGGGCAGCGAACTCGACCTGGAGCTCAAGCGCGAGCTCAAGGGCACCGACGAGGCGAGCCGAACCGATCTCAAGCGCGAAAGCGCCGAACTCCAGAAGCTCGGCGAAGAGCTGCTCGGCCTGCGCGCCGGGCTGTTCGACGCGCTGCCGCTGGGCGACAAGCTGGTCGACGCGATCGCCGATGCCAAGCGCATCACCAACTTCGAAGGCAAGCGGCGGCAGATGCAGTTCATCGGCAAGCTGATGCGCGGCCTCGAACCCGAGGTGCTCGAGGCGGTCCGCTCGGCCTTGCAGGAGCAGAACAGCGTGCCCGCGGCCGAGGCCGCCGCGCTGCACGAGGCCGAGCGCTGGCGCGATCGGCTCATTGCCGACGACGACGCGCTGGGCGGCTGGATCGAGACCCACCCGGCCACCGATTCGCAACAGCTGCGTGCGCTGGTGCGCCAGGCGCGCAAAGACCTGAAGGCCGGCCCGCCCGGCGAAGCGCCGCGCCAGGGCAAGGCCTACCGCGAGATCTTCCAGCTGGTGCGCGCGCAGCTCGCGGTGCATGGCGGCGACGACCACGCCGCGGCAGCGGCCGCGCAAGACCGGGAGGAAGACGCATGAACGCATTGTTTTTCTCCCTCCCCTTCCGGGGGAGGGCCGGGGTGGGGGCATACGGCGCATCCACCGGGCGTTCTGCGCGCCCCCATCCCAACCTTCCCCCGGAAGGGGAAGGAGCAAGACCATGAACGCACTCGACCCCGTTCGCATCGGCATCGTCTCGGTCAGCGACCGCGCCTCGAGCGGCACCTACGAAGACAAGGGGCTGCCCGCGCTGAAGGACTGGCTCGGCCGGGCGCTGAAGAACCCCGTCACCTTCGAGGCCCGGCTGATCCCCGACGAGGCGGCGCTCATCAGCGCCACGCTGGTCGAACTGGTCGATGCCGGCTGCGCGCTGGTGCTCACAACCGGCGGCACCGGCCCCGCGCCGCGCGACGTGACGCCCGAGGCCACGCTCGCCGTCGCGCACAAGGAAATGCCGGGCTTCGGCGAGCAGATGCGCCAAATCAGCCTGCGCTTCGTGCCGACCGCGATCCTCTCGCGCCAGGTGGCGGTGATCCGCGACAAGAGCCTGATCATCAACCTGCCGGGGCAGCCCAAGGCGATCGCGGAAACGCTCGAAGGCCTCAAGGACCCGGACGGCGCACAGATCGTGCCGGGCATTTTTGCAGCCGTCCCCTACTGCATCGACCTGATCGGCGGTCCGTATCTGGAAACCGACGATGCGGTCTGCAAGGCCTTTCGACCCAAGTCGGCGGTCCGGCCCGGCCGCTGAAGCGCGGCCCGCACGCCATCCGCCTGCGGCCATGCGGCTTCTTGTCATCCAGGACGAGCCCCGGCTGGCAGACCCGTTGAAGCGGGGCCTGGAGGCGCATGGCTACACGGTGGACCTTGCGCGCGACGGCACCCAGGCGCGTGCACGGGCGGCCGAGGCGAGCCGCTACGCGCTGATCCTGCTCGACGTGCCCCAGGAGGGCGCCGATGGTGTTGCAGTGCTGCAGGCCATCCGCCGCAGCAGCAACGTGCCGGTGCTGGTGCTCACCGCGCGCGACACGGTCGAGAACCGGGTCAGCGGACTGCGGCTGGGCGCGAACGACTACCTGGTGAAGCCCTTCCTGTGGCCGGACCTGCTGGCGCGCGTGCAGGCGCTGTCGCGCCGCGCCGGCCACGGGCAGGATGCGCGCGTGTTGCGGCTCGCCGACCTCGCGCTCGACCTGGCCAACCACAGCTGCATGCGTGGGCAGATGCGCATCGATCTGACCGGCCAGGAATTCGCGCTGCTCGCGGTGCTGCTGCGCGCCCGGGGGCAAGTGCTGTCACGCGCACACCTGGCCGAGCAGGTCTGGGACGGCAAGCTCGACAGCGACACCACCAACGCGATCGAGGTCGCCATCCGCAGGCTGCGCAGCAAGGTCGACGAGCCGTTCGCGCGCAAGCTGCTGCACACCGTGCGCGGCCAGGGCTACGTGCTCGAAGACCGCTCCTGAACCGCAGCAGCAGCGGCAGCCGCCGTCGCAGCGGCCGCCGGCTTCGCACGACCCATCACCAGGTTGATCAGCGGACCCGTCATCGCGGTGGTGGCGAGCGCCATCACCAGCAGCATGGTGAAGAGCTCGGGGCCGATCAGGCCGGCATCCAGCCCGATCTTCATCACGATGAGCTCCATCAGCCCGCGCGCATTCATCAGCGAACCGGTGGCCAGGCTGTCGCGCCAGCCATAGCCGGCCATGCGCGCGCCGATGGCACCGCCCGCGAGCTTGCCGATGGTGGCGACCGCGACGATCAGCAGCATGGCGCCGACGCTCGCACCCGAGAACGCATCGGCCGTGGTGCCGAGCCCCGCGAGCGCGAAGAACAGCGGCATCAGCACCACGATCGAGATCGGCTCGATGCGCTCGGTGAGCGAGCGCAGCAGGCGGTCGTCGCGCGGCAGGCAGGCACCGAACAGGAAAGCGCCGAACACCGCATGCAGGTGCAGCCATTCGGTCGCGAGCGCGCAGGCCAAGAGGCCGATCATGAGCGAAGCCATCTCGGTGATCGAGGGCTCGCCGTCGGGCGCGCGCCTGCGCAGCAGCCACGCGTAGGCCGGCTTGATGCCGAGGAACAGCACCGCCAGCAGCACGGCTACGCCTGCCGTGATCTTGACGAGGCCGATGTAGCCCTCGCCCGCGCCGGCCATGGCCACCACGAGCGCCAGCAGGATCCACGCGAACACGTCGACCACGGCCGCCGCGCCCAGCGACAGCTGGCCGAATGGCGTGCGCGTGAGCCCGCGGTCCTTGAGGATGCGCGCCATCACCGGAAAGGCGGTGATCGACAGCGCCGCCGCCATGAACAGCGCGAACGGCCAGAAGCCCGTGCCCACCGGTGCCAGCGCCGGATGCAATACCGGCGCGATCGCAATGCCCAGCACCATAGGCACCGCGACGCTGAGCGCCCCGACATAGCCCGCGGCCTTGAGCTGCGCGCGCACCCCGCCGGTCGAACGCAGCTCGAGACCGACCACGAACATGAACAGCACCAGGCCCACGGTCGAGAGCGACGAGAGGCCATCGAGGTGGCTCTTCGAGAAAAGCTGCGCGTGCAGATCGGGAAACAGCGCCCCCATGACCGCGGGCCCGAGCATCAGCCCCGCCGCCATCTCGCCGACCACGCTGGGTTGGCCGACATGGCGCAGCACCCAGCCGCAGGCGCGCGCGGTGCCCAGGATGACGATCAGTTGAAGCAGCAGGGAGGTGGCGGACATGGCAAGGGCGCAGGCGGTGGCAGCGTTGGGGCCCGCATCTTAGGGCGACTCGCGATCGTCCGGCACCGGCGCATCGAACCAGCGGTCGGCCCACTGGTTGAGCGGCTTCAGCCGCTTGACCAGCTCGACGCCCGATGCGGTGAGCACGTAGCCCGCATCGGCCAGCGCCACGATGCCGCCCGCACGCAGCTCCTTGAGCCGGTCGTTGAGAACCGACGGCGACATGTAGTCCGTGCTCGCGCGCAAGGCCCTGAAGCTCTGCGGCAGACCGTCGCGCAACTCCCAGAGGACGCGCAGCGTGCCCTTGCGGCCCAGCTGCTCGAGCAGCCGCATCACCGGCCGGCGCGATGCTGGCGGGGCGGCCTGCTCGTTCGGCGTCGTTCCTGCGTCTTCCATGCGGGTGGCTTCCATCGGGTGCGGCCCAAGGCCTTCTTGCGCTACGGAATGCGTAGCGATAAACTGGCTTTTCGCTACGTATTCCGTAGCGATCGATTCGCATTCTATGGAAAGGAACCCGCGATGACGATGCCCCCTGCCACGAGCGCGCCCCTGCCGCCGCGCATCCCCCCGCTCGCGCCGCCCTACCCCGCGCCCATTGCCGACCTGCTCGCGCGCATGAACCCGCCGGGCCGGTCCGAGATTCTTGCGCTATTCCGCGTGCTGGCGGTCCACCCGGAACTCGCCGAGCGCATGCTGGGGCTCGGGCGCCACCTGCTCGGCCGCGGGGCCGCGATCGGCCTGCGCGAGCGCGAAGTGGTGATCACACGCGCCTGCGCCCGCTGCGGTGCCGAATACGAATGGGGCGTGCACATTGCGGCCTTCGGCGATGCGGCGGGTTTCAGCGCGGCCGAGCGGCAGGCGATCGCTTCGCCGGCCAGCGACCTGCAGCAGCTCGCCCCGCGCGACCGGCTGCTGGTGTCGATGGTCGACCAGCTGCACGATACCTCCAGCGTGGACGACGCGCTGTGGGAGGCGCTCGGCGCGCACTGGAGCGCCCCGCAATTGATCGAACTGCTGGTGCTCGCAGGCTGGTACCGCACCGTGAGCTACGTCTGCAACGCCGCGCGCGTGCCGCTCGAGACCTGGGGGGTGCGCTGGTGAACGAACGGGCTCAGCCGCCCTTCGGCGCGCGCATCAGGCGCAGCCCGTTGGCCACCACGAGCAGGCTGGCGCCCATGTCGGCGAACACCGCCATCCACATGGTCGCGCTGCCGAACACCGCGAGCACGAAGAAGACGCCCTTGATGCCCAGCGCCAGCGTGATGTTCTGCCACAGCACCGAATGCGCGCGACGCGAGAGGCGGATGGTCTCGGGCAGGCGCCGCAGGTCGTCGTTCATGATGACCACGTCGGCAGCTTCCATCGCCGTGTCGGTGCCGGCACCGCCCATGGCGAAGCCGATATCGGCCTGCGCGAGCGCGGGCGCATCGTTGATGCCGTCGCCCGCCATGCCGGCCATGCCGTAGCGCTGCTGCAGCGCCTTGACCGCTTCGCGCTTCTCGTCGGGCAGCAGGTTGCCGCGCACGTCGTCGATGCCCGCCTGGTCGCCGATGGCCCGCGCGGTGGCGGCGTTGTCGCCGGTCAGCATCACCGGGGTCACGCCGAGCGCGCGCAGTTCGGCCAAGGCCTGCTTCGATGAGGGCTTGATGGTGTCGGCCACCGCGAACAGCGCCAGCACGGCCTCGCCCGAGGCCAGCAGCGTGACGGTGCGCCCGGCTTCCTCGTGCGTCTTCAATTCGGCCTCGAGCGCGGGGCTGCACAGCCTCTGCTCCTCGATCAGCCGGTGGTTCCCGAGCACATAGGTGCGGCCTTCGTGCGTGGCCTGCACGCCGCGCCCAGGCAGGGCCTTGAAGTCGCCGACCGGCTGCGGCGCCTGCGCCAGGCCCGCGGCAATGGCCTTCGACACGGGGTGGTCCGATCGGCCCGCGAGGCCGGCGGCAATGGCCAGCACCGCCTCTTCGTCCGCCGCGGACCCGAGCAGGCGCGACGCGACCAGCTTCGGCTTGCCTTCGGTCAAGGTGCCGGTCTTGTCGAGCGCCACCGCCTTGAGCTTGCGCGCCTCTTCGAGGTAGGTGCCGCCCTTGATCAGGATGCCGCGCCGCGCCGCCGAGGCCAGCGCGCTCACCACGGTGACCGGCGTGGAGATCACGAGCGCGCAGGGGCATGCGATCACCAGCAGCACCAGCGCCTTGTAGAGAGCCTCGAGCCAGGTCCAGTCCATGAGCCAGGGCGTGAGCACCGCCACGGCGATGGCCGCCACGAACACCGCCGGCGTGTAGACGGCCGCGAAGCGGTCCACGAAACGCTGGGTCGGGGCGCGCGTGGCCTGCGCTTCCTCGACGGCATGGATGATGCGCGCGAGCGTGGTGTTGGCCGCGATCGCCGTCACGCGGAATTCGAGCGCCGCCGTGTGGTTGATGGTGCCCGCGAACACCGGGTCGCCCACCGTCTTGTCCACGGGGATGCTTTCGCCGGTGACCGGTGCCTGGTCGATCGCGCTCGTGCCCTCGATGACCACGCCGTCGAGCGGCACGCGTTCGCCGGGCCGGATGCGCACGACCTCGTCGAGCGCCACCGTGTCGGCCTTGTGCGTCTTCCAGGCGCCATCGGCTTGCCGGACCTCCGCCATCTCGGGCGCGAGCGCGAGCAGCCCCTGGATCGCGTTGCGCGCGCGGTCGACCGCGCGCGCCTCGATCAGTTCGGCGATCGCATAGAGCGCCATCACCATCGCCGCTTCGGGCCACTGGCCGATCAGAAAGGCACCCGTGACCGCCACGGCCATCAATGCGTTGATGTTCAGGCGCCCGTGCACGAGCGCGGCAAAGCCCTTCTTGTAGGTGTCGAGGCCCGCGAGCGCAATGGCTGCGAGCGCCAGGCCCATTTCCACCGCGGTGGTTCCTGCGCCCTCCGGCGCGAAGAACGCCACCGTCTCGGCCGCGATGGCCAGCGCCAGCGCGGCCACCAAGCGCCACAAGCCGGCGCTGGCGAAGCCGGTGGCGCTCGCCGGCGCGACCGGTGCCGCGCCGCTACCGGCCGCGGGGATTTCGAGCGCCTCGGGCTTGAACCCGGCCTTGCGGATGGCCGCGAGCGCCTCGGACAGCGCGGCGCCCTCGGCCGTGATCGCCATGGTGCGCTCGCCGAGCCGGAAGCGCAGGCCCGAAACGCCCGCCACGGGTTCGAGCGCGCGGCGGATCTCGGACTCCTCCACGGCACAGTCCATGGTGGGAATGCGAAAGAGCCGTGCGCCGGCAGGCAGCGCTGCCGCCGCCGCGACGTCGGGCGCTGCAATGGCTTCCGCGCCGCAGCCGCTGCCGCAGCACGACGTGGTTTCAGGCGGGTTCAGGGTGTTGGAATTCGTCATGGCCTCATTGGAAACCCTGAAGCAGGTGTAGAGTCAAACACCCCTGCTGATTCCCTTCGAAGCCCATGAAAATCGGAGAACTGGCCCGCGCCGCCAAGACGCCGGTCGAAACCATTCGCTACTACGAGCGCGAGCAACTGCTGCCCGCGCCGGCCCGCACCGACGGCAACTACCGCATCTACGACGACGCGCATGCGCAGCGCCTGGGTTTCATCCGGCGCTGCCGCTCGCTCGACATGACGCTCGACGAGATCCGCGTGCTGCTGCGCTTTCGCGATGCGCCCGGCGAAGACTGCGGCGAGGTCAACCAGCTGCTCGACGACCACATCGGCCATGTGGCCGCGCGCATCGCAGAGCTCAAGACGCTCGAGAAGCAGCTGAAGGCGCTGCGCGAGCAATGCGGCGGTGCCGAATCGGCCCTGCACTGCGGCATCCTGCACGAGCTGGACACCGCTGCGCTGGCGTCCGAGCCCTTCGGCCAGCATGCGGGCCATGTGCATGGCGCCTTGCATGCGGGACCGAAGCGGCCCGCCTGAGCCGGCCCTACTTCCCGATCAACTGCGTCAGCTTCTCGGCCTGGAAGCTCTCGTTCCGCTGCGCATCGCCGGGCACGCAATCCTTGTTGCCGGGCTGGGCGGACAGCTTCTCGATCGCCTGCCACAGCAGCGCGATCTGGTGTTCCTGGCCCGCGGCGTTGTCGACCAGGCCGCGCATCGCCTGGCTCAGCGGATCGTCTTCCTGCGTGATGCCGTAGGCCGAGAACTTCTGCGGCGCGGCCACGTCGGCGCTCTCGCCGGCCTTCGATGGAATGATCCGCGCCGGAATGCCCACCGCCGTCGCGCCCGCGGGCACCGGCTTGATGACCACCGCATTGCTGCCGATCTTGGCGCCGTCGCCCACCTCGAAACCGCCGAGCACCTTGGCGCCCGCGCTCACGACCACATTGCGCCCGAGCGTGGGATGCCGCTTGGTGCCCTTGTAGAGCGAGGTGCCGCCCAGCGTCACACCCTGGTAGATGGTGCAGCCGTCGCCGATCTCGGCGGTCTCGCCCACCACCACGCCCATCGCATGGTCGAAGAAGACCCGCTCGCCGATCTTGGCCGCGGGGTGGATCTCGATGCCGGTGAGCCAGCGCGCGACATGGGCGATGAAGCGTGCGGGCCACTTGAAACCATGGGTCCAGCAGGCGTGCGCCCAGCGGTGCAGCACCACGGCGTGGAATCCCGGGTAGACCGTGATCACTTCCCAGGCGCTGCGCGCGGCGGGGTCGCGTTCGAGAATGCACCGGATGTCGGCGCGCAACCGAGAGAACATCGCTGCCTTTGCTGTCGTTATATCGATAGGGCCGGGCAGTCTAAGGCCGGGGTTCTTCGCGCACGGCCGATGGGGTTTTGACAGCCGCGTCCGCCATGGCCTTGGCGATGCCGCGCAGGATGTGGATCTCCTCGGGCGTGGGCTGGGCCCGGTTGAAGAGCTGTTGCAGCCGCGGCATGAGCTTCTTCGGCGCCTCGGGGTCGAGAAAGCCGACGGCCACCAGCGAGCGCTCCCAGTGTTCGAGCATGCCGGCCACGGCCTTCGCATCGGCCGCCTGCACGGGCGCGGTGGCGTCGCGCACCGCGTAGCCGCCCAGCGCGAGCCGCCATTCGTAGGCGATCACCTGGATCGCAGCGCCGAGGTTCAGGGAGCCGAACTTCGGATCGGTCGGGATGGTCAGCGCCACATGGCAGCGGTAGACGTCTTCGTTCCGCATGCCGAAACGCTCGGAGCCGAACAGGAAGGCGACGTGCGGGTCGCCCTCGGCCGCGAGTGGCGCCAGGTGTTCGCGCGGCGTGCGGGTGGGCGGGCCGAAGTCGCGCGGCACCATGGCGGTGGCGCACAGGTGGGTGATGCCGTCGAGCGCCTCGTCGAGCGTTTCGACGATGCGGGCGTTGGCCAGCACGTCGAGCGCGCCGCTCGCGCGCTGGATAGTTTCCTCGCGGCGCAGCACGTTGGGCCAGCGCGGCGCCACCAGCACGAGGTCGTCGAAACCCATGGTCTTCATGGCGCGCGCGGCGGCGCCCACGTTGCCGGCATGGCTGGTCTGGATCAGGATGAAGCGGGTGCGCATGGCGGTCGAAGGGGCACGAAAATGGCGGAGCCGGTAAAATCCCCGATTCTCGCCGCCCGCATCGCCGGGCCGCCCACCGGGGCACCTGCCGCTCCTTACGCCGTTCTTCCACAATCCAATGTCGTCCCCCAACCTGCATCCCATGCTCAATGTGGCCGTCAAGGCCGCACGCGCCGCCGGCGCGATCATCAACCGAGCCGCCCTCGACGTCGAGGCCGTGCGCATCTCGCAGAAGCAGGTCAACGACTTCGTCACCGAAGTCGACCACGCCAGCGAGCAGGTCATCATCGAAACGCTGCTTGGCGCGTACCCGGGGCACGGCATCCTGGCCGAGGAATCGGGCACCGAACACGGTGCCAAGGATTCCGAGTTCGTCTGGATCATCGATCCGCTCGACGGCACCACCAACTTCATCCACGGCTTCCCGGTCTACTGCGTCTCGATCGCGCTGTCGGTGCGCGGCAAGATCGAGCAGGCGGTCATCTACGACCCGAGCCGCAATGACCTGTTCACCGCCACCAAGGGCCGCGGCGCCTACATGAACGAGCGCCGCATCCGCGTGTCCAAGCGCACCAAGCTCAGCGAGTGCCTGGTCTCCACCGGTTTTCCGTTCCGCAGCGGCGACAACTTCAAGCAGTACCTCGCGATCATGGCCGACATGATGCCGCGCATGGCGGGCCTGCGCCGCCCGGGCGCCGCGGCGCTCGACCTGGCCTACGTGGCCGCGGGCTTCACCGACGGCTTCTTCGAGACCGGGCTCAACCCCTGGGACGTGGCCGCGGGCTCGCTGCTGGTCACCGAGGCCGGCGGCCTGATCGGCAACTTCACGGGCGAGCCCGACTTCCTCGAGCAGCGCGAATGCCTGGCCGGCGCGCCGCGCATCTACGGCCAACTGGTGCCGTTGCTCGCCAAGTACTCGAAGTTCGCGAGCGTGGACGACAAGCTGCGCGCGAGCGACCGCGTGCGCGCGGTCTCGGCTTCGACCCGCACGCGCCCCGACGATGCCTCGGCCGACCTCTACGCCCGCAGCACCGTCACCGACGAGACCGCCGCCCCCCTCGAGGACGGCGAAGTCCCCGCGGCAGCGGCGCCCGCCGCGCCGGCGGCGCCCCGCAAGCTCACCCGCGTCAAGCGCGAGGCGCCCGCCGCCGAAGGCGACGCACCCGCGCAGTGATGGCGGGGCCGGCCGCCGCGACCCAGGCGCGCGAGGCGCTGCGCACCGCGCTGGGCCAGTACGTCGCGAGCGGGCTCACCGTCGCTGTCGGCCTGCTGCTGATCTCGGGCGGCGTGCACCTCTGGCTGGGCGCCGTCGCGGCCTCGACCGCCGCGGTCGGCGTGATCGTCACCGCGCCGCCCGACCTGCCCGGCCCGCGCCGCGGCAAGTTCTTCCAGATGCTGCCGGCACCGCTGCTCGGGCTGCCGCTGTTCTTTCTGGTGCAGCTGCTGCACGCCGCGCCGATCCGGCTCGGGCTGGTGCTCGTGCCCGCCACCTTCGTCGCCTTCCTGGCCATGGCCTGGGGCAAGCGGGGCATCCCGATCGCGATCGCGGTAATGTTCTCGATGGTCTTCTCGATGGCCACGCCCGCGCCGAGCGGCATGGCCGAGGCGCTCGAGCGCACCTGGCACTTCGGCCTCGGTGCCGCGCTCTACGTGGTCTGGGCCACGCTCGCCAACCAGGCGCTGAACTGGCGCTTTCGGGTCCAGTCGATCTCGGACGTGCTGTATTCGCTGGCCGCGCTGATGCGCACCGAAGCCAGCCAGTTCATGCCGCGCGACGACACCCGTGACGTGCGCGACACCCCCGCGCCGCTGCTGGGGCGGCTGCTGCGCGAACAGGCGGCGCTGGCCGACCAGCTGCAGGCCACGCGCGACATCGTGCTCGAGTCGCCGCGAACGCCGCGGCGCCAGCGGCTGGCCTCGATGCTGGTGATCGTGCTCGAGATGCGCGACCAGCTGCTCGCGAGCGAGCTCGACCTCGATGCGCTCAAGAGCCACCCCGACCATGCCGAGGCACTCATCGAGATGCGGCGCGTGCTCGAAGGGCTCGCCGACGACACCGCGGCGCTCGGCGACGCACTGCTGCTGAGCCGCCAGCCCGAGGCGCTGTCCGACCGCCGGCCGCGGCTCGCGGCGATCCACCTGCCGGGCGAGGACCACGCGCCCGGCCACGGCCTGCCCGGGCCGAATGCCGCCATGCTCGCGCGCGGCCTCGCGAGCCGCATCGGCCACATCAACGACGAAGTGCTGCGCCTGTCGGCCATGGCGCGCGGCGATGCCGAGCCCGACCTGGCGGTGGTGCGGGCCAACTGGCAGCTGTTCGTGAGCCCGACCGACTGGTCGATTCTGCCGTTCCTCGCGCTCTGGCGCTGGGACGCGCCGCCGCTGCGGCATGCGATCCGCGCCGCGCTCGCCATCGCAGCCGGCTACATCATCGCGGTCTCGCTGCCCTGGGTATCGCACGACTACTGGATCCTGCTGACCATCGTCGTGGTGCTGCGCGGCAGCCTGTCGCAGACGCTGGAGCGGCGTAACAGCCGCGTCGCCGGCACGCTGCTGGGCAGCGTGCTCGCGGTCGTGCTCTTGGCGGCGCATCCATCGCCGCTGGCGCTGCTGGTCATCGTCACGGTCTCTCAGGCGATCGCGCACAGCTTCGCGGTGCGGCGCTACCTGATCACCGCGGTGGCCGCCACGGTGCTCGGCTTGGTGCAGGCGCACATGCTCAACACCGGCACCGCGCCGATCTTCGCGCTGTTCGAACGCATCGCCGACACCCTGATCGGCGCCGCGCTGGCCTGGGGCTTCTGCTATGTGCTGCCCTCGTGGGAGCGCGGGCAGATCCCGGCGCTGGTGGCACGGGTGCTCACCGCGCAGGCGCGCCATGCCCGGCTGGCGCTCGGCCTGGGGCAGCTGCAGGCGATCGACAGCAGCCCCGAACTCGAATGGCGGCTCGCGCGCCGCGAGGCCTTCGACAGCCTCTCGGCGCTGGTGCAGGCCACGCAACGCTCGCTGTCCGAGCCGCGCGCGGTGCAGCCGCCGGTCGAGCCGCTCGAGCACCTGCAAGCGCACAGCTACCAGCTGCTCGCGCAACTCAGCGCGGTCAAGTCGATGCTCGTGCTGCGGCGCGACCGGCTCACGCCGAACGAGATCGAAGGGCCGATCAGCCGAACCGCCGAACGCATCGCCGCCGCCATCGGGACCCTGCCCAAGACCGGGCCGGCCCAGCCGGAGAGCCCAGGCTCCACGGCCGTCGGCGGCCCGATCCCCCCCCTGCCCGATCCGTTCGAGAACGACATCAGCCCCTGGCTGCTGCGCCGGCTCGACCTGGCCACGGCACTCGCGACGCAGCTGCGCGACGACGCGGCGCGCATTCTTCAACACCTGAACGAGACAACAGACCCAAAGACGCCACCCGCCCGATGACCCAAGAGATCCTCGACCACCCCTGGCTCGGCACCTGGATTGCCGTTTTCATTGCCGTCCCGCTCGCTCTCCTGATCCACCGCATCGGCGGCATGGTCCTCAGGCGCATCACCCGCCCGGCGCCCACGGTGCATTCAATGGTGCTCAGCTGCCACGCGCCGGCCCGCCTGGTGCTGCCGCTGATCGCCTTGCAGCTCGTGTTTCAGGCCGCCCCGGACGACCTGCGCTTCATCGGCACGGTGCGCCACTTCAGCGGCCTGCTGCTGATCGCCGCCGTCACCTGGCTCGCGGTGCGAGCCATCAGCGGCTTCGCCGACGGCGTGCTCGCGAAGAACCCGTACGACGTGGCCGACAACCTGCAGGCGCGCCGCGTGCTCACGCAGACGCGCGTGCTCTCGCGCACCGCCATCAGCATCGTGCTGGTGGCCGGCGCCGCGATGATGCTCATGACCTTTCCGGGCGCGCGCCAGGTCGGCGCGAGCCTGCTGGCATCGGCCGGCGTGATCGGCATCGTGGCCGGCCTGGCGGCCAAGCCGGTGTTCAGCAACCTGATCGCGGGCCTGCAGATCGCGCTCGCACAGCCGATCCGCATCGACGACGTGCTGGTGGTCGAAGGCGAATGGGGCCGTGTCGAGGAGATCACCGGCACCTTCGTGGTGCTCAAGATCTGGGACGACCGGCGGCTGATCCTGCCGCTCACCTACTTCATCGAGAAGCCGTTCCAGAACTGGACGCGCCATTCGGCGCAACTGCTCGGCTCGGTCTTCGTCCACCTCGACTACGGCATGCCGCTCGGGCCGCTGCGCGAAGAGGCCGAGCGCATCGTGAAGGCCGCGCCGGAATGGGACGGCCGCTTCTTCAATCTGCGCGTCACCGACACCACCGAGCGCACGATGCAGGTCCGCGTGCTCTGCACCGCTGCCACCTCGGGCCTCGCCTTCGACCTGCGCTGCACCGTGCGCGAGGGGCTGATCGACTTCGTGCAGCGCGAGTACCCGCAGTTTCTGCCCAAGATGCGCTTCGACGACGGCGGCAGCAAGGCTAGCGGCGCAGCGGCGGAAGCTGCAGGTTCGTGACCGCGCGCAGCAGCCACTCGAACGGGCCGTACGCAAAGCGGCGCATCCACCAGCGGCTGAGCGGCAACTGGCAGGCGAAGATCGCGAACGCGATTGCCATCGCGGCAAGCGGGCCGGTCGTGCCGATCCAGCGCAGCCCGTAGGCCAGGAAGATCCAGGCGCACACCAGCGACTGCAGCAGGTAGTTCGACAGCGCCATGCGGCCCGCGGGCGCGAGCCAGGCTTCGAGCACGCGCCCGCGCTGCGTGCCGAACAGCAGCACCAGCCCGGCCGCGTAGCCCGCGCTCAGGAATGGCGCAGTGAGCAGCGTGGCCGCGAGCCCCTGGAAGCTGCGCACCGCGTCTTCCTCGCGCAGCGTGAACACCGTGTAGAAAGCCGCCCCGGGCAGGCCCACCGCCAAGCCCCAGGCGCACACGCGTCGCCACAGCGCCGCATGCGCGGCGGGGTCGGCCAGCAGCCGCCGCCGGCCGGCCACGCAGCCGACGAAGAACATCGCCAGCGCGGTCGGCGCCTGCACCAGCACCGTGATCCACCAGATCTGCCCCAGGTCGCGCAGGTGCTGCGCCACCACCGTCGCAGGCGTGCCGCGGTAGGCCGAGAGCGCCGCGGCCGCCTGCGCATGGGCACCGCGCAGGTCGAGCATCGCGCCGCCCAGCGAATGCGACAGCAGCAGGCTGAAGCCGGCCCAGAGCGACGCCGTGGCGAGCACCAGCAGACATGCGCCGCGCAGCAAAAAGGCATCGCTGCGCCGCCGCAGCATCAGCAGCACCGCCCCGATCACGGCATAGGTGGCGAGGATGTCGCCCTGGTAGAGCAGCACCGCATGCAGCACGCCGAGCAGCCACAGCATGGCTAGCCGCCGCGCCATGCGCGCGGCGAACGATGCGCCGGCGCGTTCGGCCGCCTGCATCTGCAGCGTGAAGCTGTAGCCGAACAGGAACGAGAACAGCAGGTAGAACTTGGCTTCGAACGCGAAGGTCCTCACCAGCACCGCGCAGCGGTCGGCGAAGGAGCTCGCGAGCGGATCGGGCAGCCCCGCGCCGTAATGGGCCGAGGAGAAGGTCGCGATGTTGACCACGACGATGCCGAGCAGCGCAAAGCCGCGCAGCGCATCGACGGTGGCCTGGCGGTCTTCGCTGGTCGTCATGCGCCGCTTTCTGCCGGCGCCGTTCGGCCGGCGCGCGACCGCACGATGTGCGCGATCGCGTCGAGCAGCAGCCGCGCGCCTTCGCCCGGTTCGGCGTTGCGGCGCACCGTGATGCCCACCGGCCCCTCGGTGCCAGCCGTGTCGTAGGCCAGCCGCGCCAGGTCGCGCCGCGCGAGAAAGCCTTCGACGGCTCCCTGCGGCGCAAACCACACCGCATCGCTGCGCAGCAGCAGCCCGACCACGAAGCTGGTGTCCGTGGCCTCGACCACCTGCTTCGGCAGCGCCATGCCCGCTGCAATCAGGAAGGCATCGGCGGTATGCCGGATCAACGTGCCCTGCACCGGCAGCACCAGCGGATGGTTCGCCAGCGCATCGAGCAGCGGATGCCTGCGCGCGGCCAGCGGGTGGCCGGGCCGAGCCACCATCAGCAGCGGCTCGGCATAGAGCTGCTCGAAGGCGAGGTCGGCCATCGACGATGCCTGCGCGAGCCGCCCAAGCACCATGTCGATCTCGCCCTGGCGCAATTGGGTCATGAGCTGCGCATTGGTGCCGCTCGCCACCCGCACGTGCAGCGCGGAGTGCGCGGCCTGCAGCGCCGCCACGGCCTCGGGCAACAGGCTACCGGCCATGTTGGGCAGCGCGCCCACCGCCACCTGCACCTGGTCGCCCTCGGGCTGGTCCATCGCCAGGCCCAGGCCCTCGCGCAGGCTGCGCAGGGCCGCCACGCCATGCCGCACCAGCACCTCCGCCGCGGGCGTGAGCTCGACGCCGCGGCGCCGGCGCACGAGCAGCCTGCGCCCGACGATCTCCTCGAGTTCGGCGATGGTCTTCGACACCGCGGGCTGGGTGAGCGACAGCGCGCGCGCCGCGCGCACGAGGTTGCGCTCCTGCGCCACCATCACGAGGCACTGCAGGTGGCGCAGCTTCAGGCGCGCAAAGTTCATGGCTGGCATGCCTCCTCAAAGGAAAACGGGCAACTCCAAATATAACCAACAGGAATAGCTGGCGGAATAGCTTTCAGTTGTGCGTGCACCGGCACGCTCCTAAAGTGGACCGATACGGAGACAAGGACCGAAGCATGACAACCCGCTTTTCGAAGATCGCAGACGCAAGCACAGGCCGCGCGCGCCGCCGCGTGGCGCTGGCTGCCGCCTGCGCCGTGCTGGGCCTCGGCGCCCTCACCACCACCACCGCCGCGCAGGCCGACGCGGCCTATCCCGCCAAGCCGGTGAAGTTCGTCACCAACTTCCCTGCCGGCGGACCGCTCGACATCCTCGGCCGCGCGCTCGGCGACGTGCTGCAGAAAGACCTCCAGCAGCCCTTCGTGGTTGACAACCGCCCCGGCGCGGGCGGCAACATCGGGGCCGACGTGGTGGCGAAGAGCGCGGCCGACGGCTACACGCTGCTGCTGAGCATCGACAGCACGTTCACGATCAATCCGCACCTCTATGCATCGATGCCCTTCGCGCCCAAGGACCTGAAGCCGCTGATGATCTTCAGCTCGTCGGGCCTGAGCTTCGGCGTGTCGCAGGGGGTGAAGGCGAAGACGCTGCCCGAGTTCGTCGCGCAGGCGAAGACCGAGCCCGCCACCTTCAGCTCGGCCGGCAACGGCAGCCCGGGCCACATCGCGGCCGAGATCTTTGCCGGTGCCACCGGCGCGAAGATCACGCACGTGCCCTACAAGGGCAACGCGCCCGCGGTGCTGGCGCTGATGGCCGGCGAGGTGCAGGCCGGCATCCTCGCCACGCCGGGCCTGCTGCCGCAGGTGCAGGCGGGCAAGCTCCGCGCACTGGCCGTGACCGGCCGCCAGCGCTCGCCGCTGCTGCCCCAGGTGCCTGCCGTGGGCGAGCTGGGACTGAAGGACATGGAGTTCGAGGTGCTCTACCTCGCGATGGTGCCCGCCGCCACGCCCGCGCCCGTGATGCAGACGCTGCAGAAGGCGCTCGCCAAGGCGCTCGCGCAGCCCGAGGTCAAGGCCCGGCTGGCAACGCTCGACATGGTGCCGCTCGGCGAAAGCGGCGCCGCGGCCTCCGATCGCCTCGCCGCGAACCACGCGCGATACGGGCGCATCGTCAAGGCGACCGGGATGAAGGTGGATTGAGCGCGCCGGCGCCCGCAGCAGCGCCGCGGCGGCCCCGGTCGGCCTTGGGCAGCACGGCCTCTTCGACCATGCGTTCGGCCCGGGCCTGCAGCTTCTGCAGCGAGGCATCGAAGCGCTGCGCATCGTCGGCGTCGAGCGCGCCCATCAGGTCGGCATTGATGCGCGTGACGAGCGGGAACAGCGCTTCGTACAGCGCCTGCCCTGCCTCGGTGAGGCAGAGCCGCACCTGCCGCCGGTCGCCCGCGCGCGTGGCCCGCGAGACCAGCTGCTTGATCACCAGCGAGCCGACCGCCTTCGAGGTGCGCGCCCGGTCGAGCTGCGCATGTTCGGCGAGTTCCGAGGAGCTCAGTTCGCCGCGGCTCGCGAGCGTGGCGATGAGTCGCCACTCGCGCCGCGTGATGCCGAAACGCCCCTCGCAAAGCCGGATCACCATGCTGCCCGCCACCGACAACAGCCGCGTCAGCCGGTACAGCAGCAGGTCGTCGAGCGGGCGGCGCGGCGAGGCGGTCATCGGGAATTCGGGGTTAGCCCGGAGGATGGTTGATTAGATCAATCGACTGTAGCGTCTCTACAGTCGTCGCCACCACACGAGAACCCGGAGACACCCCCACATGACACGCCCCGCCATCGACCGACGCCAGGCCCTCGCCGCCTTTGCTGCCCTGGGCAGCGTCGCACTCGCGCCATCGCTCGCGCGCGGCCAGGCCTTCACGCCGGGCCAGCCTATCAAGGTGCTGATCGGCGTGCCCGCCGGCGGCACGCAGGACGTGCTGACGCGCGCAATCGCGCAGCAGGTGCGCGACTCGCTCGGGCCGCTTCTCGTCGACAACCGCTCCGGCGCGGCGGGCCGCATCGCGGTCGAGGCCGTCAAGACCGCGGCCCCCGACGGCCACACCCTGCTGCTCGGCACCGCGAGCATGATGACCATGTACCCGAGTGCCTACCGCAGCCTCTCGTACGACCCGATCAAGGACTTCGTGCCGATCGTCCTGGCGGCGCGCTTCGAGGTGGCATTGGTGGTGCACAAGGACGTGCCCGCGAACACGCTGGCCGAGTTCATCGCCTGGGCCCGCGCGCAGGGCGACAAGGTGAGCTTCGCGTCCTATGGCGCGGGCACGCCCTCGCACTTCCTGGGCGAGATGCTCAACCGCGCAGCCGGCCTGAAGATGGTGCACGTGCCCTACCGCGGCTCCACGCCCGCGCGCCAGGACGTGATGGGCGGCACCGTGCCGGTCTACTTCGACACTGTCGGCGGCGCGCAGCAGATGCTGACCACCGGCCGCGTGAAGGTGCTGGCCACGAGCGGCGAAAAGCGCTCGCCCCTCATGCCCGACCTGCCGAGCTTCGTGGAAGCCGGCTACAAGGACGTGGTGGCCACCGCCTGGTTCTCCTTCTACGCGCCGGCGAAGACGCCGAGCGCGACCGTCGACCGGCTGCGGGCCGAATTCACCCGCGCCGTCAACTCGCGCGAGGTCCGCCAGCTGCTGCTGCAGAACGGCATGTACCCTGTGGGCGACGGCCCCGAGGCGCTGCTGAAGACCATGCGCGAGGACACGGTGCGCTGGGCGAGCATCATGAAGGCCGCCAATTTCCAGGCTCAAGACTAGACAAACAAATAACCAAGGAGGATTCCATGACGACAACACGCACAAACAACAACCCCCTCACCCGCCGCCTTGCGGTCATGCTCGCCGCGGCCGGCCTCGTTGCCGCGGCCGCGTTGCCAGCGGCGGCGCAGGCGCCCGACGCCCCGCTGCGCATCGTCGTGGGCTATGCGCCCGGCGGCGCCACCGACCGCGTCGCGCGCATCGTGGGCGACAAGCTCGGCGCCAAGCTCGGCGTGACCGTGATCGTCGACAACAAGCCCGGCGCCGGCGGCCGGCTCGCCGCGCAGCAGGTCAAGGCCACGCCCGCCAACCAGAACGTGCTGATGCTCGCCAACCCCGCCGTGATGGTGGTGGCGCCGCTGGTGTTCAAGGACAGCGGCTACGACCCCGAGCGCGACTTCGTGCCGGTGTCGCACGTCAACGCCTACGACTTCGCGCTGTCGGTGTCGCCCACGCTGCCCGTGCGCGAGCTCAACCACCTGCTCGCCTGGATGCGCGCCAACCCCTCGCAGGCCAACGTGGGCGTGCCGGCCACCGGCAGCCTGCCGCACTTCTTCGGCCTCATGATGGGCGAGAAGGCCAAGGTGCAGACGCAGGTGATCGGCTACCGCGGCTCGGCGCCGCTCTTGAACGACCTGCTCGGCGGCCAGATCCCGATCGCGGTCGACACCGCCGACGTGGTGCTGCCGCAGCACGAGGCCGGCAAGCTGCGGATCCTGGCGCTGTCGGGCAGCGAGCGTTCGCCGTTCGCACCGAACATTCCCACCTTCAAGGAAGCCGGCCTCGACCTGGCCGCGAGCGGCTGGAACACCTTCTTCGCGCCCACGAGCATGCCCAAGGACAAGGTCGAGCGCCTTGCCGCGGCCATCCACGAGGTCATGAAGGACCCGGACACCCGGCGCAAGTTCAAGGACGCGAGCATGGTGCCGGTGGTGAGCACGCAGGCGCAGACCGTTGCGATGCTGAAAGCCTATCGCGCGCAATGGGCCCCAGTGGTACAGAAATCCGGCTATCAGCCTTGAGCCATTGCAAGAAAGTGACATGACCCGACCCAACATCATCTTCATCGTCGCCGACGACCTCGGCTATGCGGACCTCGGCTGCTACGGCGGCCGCGACGCCGCGTTCGGCCCGGTGTCGCCCGTGCTCGACGGGCTCGCGGCCAACGGGCTGAAGCTCACGCAGGGCTACTCGAACTCGCCCGTGTGCTCGCCCACGCGCTTCGCGATGATCACCGCGCGCTACCAGTACCGCCTGCGCGGCGCGGCCGAGGAGCCCATCAACAGCAAGAGCCGTGGCAGCACCACGCTCGGCCTGCCGACCGACCATCCCACGCTGCCCTCGCTGCTGAAGAAGAGCGGCTACAGCACCGCGCTGATCGGCAAGTGGCACCTCGGCTATCCGCCGAGTTTCGGCCCGCTGCGCTCGGGCTACGACGAGTTCTTCGGCCCGATGTCGGGCGGCGTCGACTACTTCACGCACTGCGATTCCGCAGGCCGCCACGACCTGTGGTTCGGCGAGGAAGAGCGCAACGAAGAGGGTTATCTCACCGACGTGCTCTCGAAGCGCGCCGTCGACTACGTCGAGCGCATGGCGGCGCAGGACGCCCCGTTCTTCCTGAGCCTGCACTACACCGCGCCGCACTGGCCGTGGGAAACGCGCGACGACGCCGACAAGGCCCCGCTCGTGAAGGACAACCTGTTCGATCTGGCCGGCGGCAACATCCACGTCTACCGCCGCATGATCCATCACATGGACGAGGGCATCGGCTGGATCATGGCGGCGCTCGAGAAGCACGGCATCGCCGACAACACGCTGGTGGTGTTCACGAGCGACAACGGCGGCGAGCGCTTCTCCGACAACTGGCCGCTGGTCGGCGGCAAGATGGACCTGACCGAAGGCGGCATCCGCGTGCCCTGGATCGCGCACTGGCCCGCTGTCATCGCCAAGGGCGGCGAGAGCCGCCAGCTGTGCATGACGATGGACTGGTCGGCCACCATGCTCGACGCGGCCGGCGCCGCGGCCGACCCGGCGTTCCCGCTCGACGGCGTGTCGCTGATGCCGGTGCTGAAAGACGCCGCGCACAGCTTCCGCCGGCCGCTGCACTGGCGCATGAACCACCGCGGCCAGGAAGCGCTGCGCGACGGCGACTGGAAGTACCTCAAGGTCGACGGCAACGAGTATTTGTTCAACATCCCGGCCGACGAGCGCGAGCGCGCGAACCTCGCGAAGAAGGAGCCCGAGCGCCTGGCCGCGATGCGCGAGGACTGGCTCGCCTGGAACGCCACGATGCCGCCGATCCCGGCGGACGCGACGGTGAGCCTCGGGTATTCCGTCAAGGACATGCCGCAGCGCTAGCGCCGCTGGGTCGACGCCAGCGAACGAGCGCTTCGTGCCATGCGCGTATGGCACGATCGACGCATGCTCGAGCCTTCCCGCCGCGTTCCCTACCGCACCTGGCCGGGCGCCCTCGCGGTGCTGCTGGCCATTGCCGCCTACGTGGGCGGCGTCGTCCTCTGGGACCGCCGCACGCCGGGCAACCGCCCCCTGCCCGAAGGCGAGACGGTGGAAGTCGGCCCCGCGCGGTTCGTTCCCGCCGAGGGATGGGAGATGGACGTCTCGCGCTCGAAGGCGGGCCAGTCCCTGATGCTCTTCAAGGGCGGCCACAAGTTCGTCGTGACCGCGGGCCGCTGGGCGGGCGGGCGCGACGGCCCGCTGACGCGGCAGCAGCGGCTCATGGCGCGCGGACAGGGCCTGCAGCTCGACGGCGACGTGTCCGACTTCATCACCACCTGGGGACTGCAGGGCAAGACCTTCGCCTATTACGGGCCGAAGCTGGCCGGCCGGTTCTGGCAGGTCGTGGACGTGCGGCGCAAGTCGCTCGTGCAGATCGACTTCTACGGCAGCACCGACGGGCTCAACGAGGTCTTGCCCGAAGCCCGCGCGATGCTCGAATCCATGGATCTGGAAGCCCCGCTGTGAGCACGGCGCGCGTCGACGGCGACCAGGCCCTCTGGCCGATCGGCACCGACTCGTTCTTCCAGCCGCGGCGCGCGGCCTTCTGGCTGCTCGCGGCGCTGATCGTCAACGGGCTTTTCTACATCGTCCACCTGTTCGCGATCGGCGTGCGCGTGGTGCCGGTCACCGCCATGCTGGGCCTGCTGGTGTGGACCGGCTACACCCTGGCCTTCGTGCTCGCGTTCCGCACGCTCGACCTGCTCGAGCAGCATCCACCCGAGGCCTTCGTGCTGGCTTTCGCCTGGGGCGGCATGGGCGCCGTGTACTTCGCCGCGCCGGCCAACATCGCGATCCAGAGCCTGTGCGCCAAGCTGGTGTCGCCCGAGTTCGTCGCGGCCTGGGGGCCCGCGGTCGCGGGGCCGATCACCGAGGAGTTCCTCAAGCTCGCGGGCGTGGTGCTGCTGGTGCTGGTGGCGCGCAACCAGTTCCAGACCTACCTCTCGGTGCTGATCGTCGGCGCGATGACGGGGCTGGGCTTCCAGGTGGTCGAGAACCTGAGCTACACGGTCAATGCCGCGATCCACTTCCCGCTCGAGAACCAGGTCTACCCGGTGCTGCTCAACCTGCTCACGCGCGGGCTGATGAGCGGGCTGTGGAGCCATGCGGCCTACACCATGATCGCGTCCTTCGGCGTCGCCTGGTTCCTGCTGCACCCCGAGCGACCGATGGGGGCGCGCGTGGCTTTCGCGCTGCTGTGTTTCGCACTCGCGTGGGCCATGCACTTCACCTGGAACTCGCCGCTGCTCGAAGAACTGTTCGACGGCGGCTACGGCGAAATGGCGATCCTGCTCGCCGTCAAGGGCGTGCCCGCGCTGATCGCGGCCGCGCTGTTCTGGCGCGTGGCGGCGCGCGAGAACGGGGCCTACCTGCATGCGCTCGCGGCGTCGTTCGTGCCCGAGCGCGAGCTGATCCGCGACGACGAATGGCTGCGCATCGGGGCGCCGCTGTTGCGCTACAAGGTGCGGCGCGACATCGGCAGACGCTTCGGACGGCGCGCCAGACGCTTGAAGACCCGGCTGCAGCGCGAGCAGCTGCGGCTGATCCGCAAGGCCGGCATCCATGGGCGCGGGCCGCAGACGCTGCCGCATGAAATGGCGATACGGCGAACCCGTGCCGCGCTCGATGCGCTGACCGTTCCTTCCGCCTGACCCCTGCGGCTGCAAGGCCTTCTGTCGGCATCGGTTTGACTCTTATTTAGATATATCTAAAATATATTCGATATACATCGAAAAGGACACCGCCATGCGCCATTGCGATTCCGGCTTTCACCATCGCCACGCCTGCCGTGCGTCGCGCAGCGAGCATGACGACGGCATCGCGGGCGGCGACGCCAAGCCCGCGCCCGAAGACGACATCTCCGCAGGCCGCGGCGGCCGTGGCGGCGGACGCGTCTTCGGCCATGGCGGGTTGCGCTTCGTGCTGCTGCGGCTCATTTCCGACAAGCCCTCGCATGGCTACGAGCTCATCAAGGCCATCGGCGACCGCCTCGGCGGGCGCTATGCGCCGAGCCCGGGCGTGGTCTACCCCACGCTCACCATGCTCGAGGAGATGGGCTACCTCACGGTGGCGGCCGAGGGCACCAGCAACCGCAAGCGCTACACCATCACCGCGCGCGGCATGGTCTTTCTGGCCGCCAACCGCGACACGGCCGACGCCATGATGGCGCGCATGAAGGATGGCGTCGACGCCGCGGGCCTGCGCAGCGAACGCCCGCCGCAGGTCGCGCGCGCCATCGAGAACCTCAAGCTCGCCATGCGCCTGCGGCTCTCGGGCGCTCCCTTGACAGAACAACAAGCCCACGATTTCGCCGCTGTGCTCGACCACGCCGCACAGCAGATCGAACGCCTCTGACACCACCACTTACCTACCGATGACCGACCTCTCCACCACCACCCCGGCCTCCCCCTCTGCCCTCGATCGCATGCCGCAGCGCGTGCGCCACGAACTGCGCTTTCGCCGGCTCACCGTCCAGTCCGTGCAGCACCTGACGCCGCACATGATCCGCATCACGCTCGCGGGCGATGAGCTGGCGGGCTTCACGAGCCCGGGCTTCGACGACCACGCCAAGCTCTTCTTCCCCGACCCGGCGACTGGCCAGCTCACGCTGCCCACCGTCGGACCCGACGGCCCGGTGTGGCCAGCGGGCGAACGGCCCGCCATGCGCGACTACACGCCGCGCCACCACGACCCGGCCGCCGGCACGCTCGAGATCGACTTCGCGCTGCACGACGCCGGCCCTGCCACGCAATGGGCGCTGCAGGCCAAGCCCGGCGACATCCTCGGTGTGGGCGGGCCGCGCGGATCGTTCATCGTGCCGACCGGCTTCGACTGGCACCTGCTGATCGGCGACGACACGGCCCTGCCCGCCATCGGCCGCCGTCTCGCGGAACTGCCGGCCGGCGCACGCGCCGTGGTGCTGGCCGAAGTGGACAGTGAGGCCGACCGCATCGCATTCGACAACACCCGCGCGGAAGTCACGCTGCAGTGGGTGTACCGCCAAGGCACCGCGCCCGGCCTGAGCCCCGCGCTGCTCGACGCCCTGGCCGCCATGACGCTGCCGGCTGGCGACTTCCATGCCTGGGTCGCCTGCGAGTCGGCCATCGCCAAGGCGCTGCGCGCGCATTTGGTGGGCGAGCGCGGCGCCAACCCCAAGTGGACCCGCGCCTCGGGCTACTGGCGCCGCGGCACGGCGGCGACGCACGACACGCACGACGCCTGACGCGCCAACCCGTCAGATCCAGCCGGCGCGCCTGAAGCGGTAGTAGAGATAGCCGCAGGTGCCCGCCATGAGCGCCAGCGCCGCCGCATAGCCATAGCGGAATTTCAGTTCGGGCATGTGCTCGAAATTCATGCCCCAGATGCCCGCGAAGGCGGTGCAGACCGCGAAGATGCTGGCCCAGGCAGCCAACCGCTTCGTGACTTCGCTCTCCTCGATCGTGACCATCGAGAGGTTCACCGAGATCGCCGTGCCGATGGTGTCGCGCATGGCGTCGATCGAGCCGTTGATGCGCCCCAGGTGGTCGGCCACGTCGCGAAAGTACTCGTGCGAACTCAGGCAGATGTGCGGCACCCGCCCGCCGTGCAGCTTGCCCGCGGCTTCCACCAGCGGCGCCACCGCGCGCTTGAGCACCATGCTGCGCCGCTTCAGGTCGTAGAGCTGCTTGATCTTGTCGCGCGCCGCGCCGCCCTGGGTGAAGATCTGCTGCTCGATGGATTCGAGCTCCACCTCGAGCGCATCGATGACGGGAAAGTAGCGGTCGACCACCGCGTCCATCAGTGCATAGAGCACGAAACCGGGGCCGTTGCGCATCAGCTCCGGCTCGCGCTCGCAGCGCTCGCGCACATCGAGAAAGCCCTGCTGGCTGCGGTTGCGCACCGACAGCACGTAGTTGGTGCCGACGAACACGTTCACCTCGCCCACGTTCGCGCAGTGCTCGCCTTCGGGCGAGGGCTCGACCAGGTGCATCACCACGAAGAGCGAGTCGCCGTATTCCTCCACCTTGGGCCGCTGGTGGCCGTGGTGCGCGTCTTCGACGGCAAGCGGATGCAGGTCGAACTCCTTTTGCATCTCGTCCAGTTCCTCGGGCGTGGCATCGCCGAGCGCCACCCAGACGAAACATCCGGGCCGCTGGATGTACTCGCTGATGTCCTCGACCGGAACTTCGGCGAGCTTGACGCCGTTTTCATAGGCCACGCAATTGATCAGCATCGGCTTGCGTCCATGCGCGGTTCAGGGGGCCGGGTCCGCCGCGTCGGCATGCGAAGCCTCGGCCAGGTGCGCGGTGTCCGCCAGCGACGATTCGATGGCCTGCGTCTCGCGGTTGAGCAAGGCGAGTCCCGTTTCGGCAAGCGCGCGATGACTGGCCAGGTCGGCCCACAGGCTCGCCGCGGCTTCGGCGCAGGTAAGCGACGTGAAGCGGATGTGGCCCTTTGCCAGCGCCACGAAGCGCTTCTCGCGCAGTGGGTCCGCCCGGTCCCAGGCGCCGCCGATCAGCACGCGCCGGCCGCGCTTGACGCGTGGCTCGCGCTCCGCGAAGAACGGGAGCTTGACCGTCAGCCAGCTCGGCAGGCCCGTCTTCAACGCGGCATCGAACGCGCAGGGAGCCGCGTGTGCCTTTGCATGGTCGCGCAGGGTGCCGAGCCGGTATCGCGCCGGATCCTTCGGCCCCGCAGCGCCGCCCTCGACGGGCCTGATGACGCTCGAAGCGTTGCCCGGCCGCGAGGGCTTGCGCAGGTCCGCAAGCTGGGCTGGCGACATGCACAGATACAGCGCGGCGAGGTCGGCGGGCAAGGTCGCAGTGTCCGGCAGCATGTCCGCGTCGGGACCTTTGAATTCATCCGGGTGAGCCATGGGCGCCTTTTTTATCTCCACGCGGGGTTGCGCCGGTGGATTTTAGAGGGCTGCCAACGTGCTTTTCGGTCCGAATTCAATCGCTGGGATGCATCCCGCTCATGGCTTTTCGTTTGAGGTTCTCACCGCGTCTTTCCCTGCTTCTTTCACGTCGCCGACTGCCTTCTGCGTCGTACCAGCAGCCTTGTCAACAGTGCCCTCAACTTGCATCTTCTCGCTCCCGACCGCCTTGCCCACGGTTTGCTTGACGCTACCCTTTGCTTTTTCGAGCGAACCCTTGGCCTGATCCTTGTTCATCGCACATCCTTGGTTGCATGGCGAAATGCCACGATGACATTGGTTCCGCGCTAAAGGCGCAGGTGTCGGACGAAGCGCCGTAAAGCTTGGGAAGCCTTCCCATGTCCCGGTCGCTGCTCGTGATCGAAGCGCACACGCGGGCGCCGCGTGCTCTTCACGTGCCAGTCCGTCAAGCCGCGAGGCTCGGCGCCGGCGCCTCGGTGGCCTGCGCGATGCGCCCGGCCTTCATGTGAACGATGCGGTCGGCCACATGGAAGTAGCGGTCGTCGTGCGAGATGACCACCAGCGAATGCCCCTTGGCGCGCAGCTCGGGCAGCAGCTCGGTGTAGAACAAGTGGCGGAACGCAGGGTCCTGGTCGGCCGCCCATTCGTCGAACACCAGCACCGGTCGGCCTTCCAGGTACGCATGCACCAGCGCCAGCCGCTTGCGCTGACCGGTCGACAGGTCGGTGGTGCTGAAGGCACCGTCCTTCACCGACACCTTGTGCGCGATCTCCAGACGCTGCAGGTAGGGCAAGGCCGTCTCGGGCAGCGCCTGATGGCCGCCCTCTTCGCCGGCCACGAGGTCTTCGAACAGATAGAAGTCCGAGAACACGGTGGTGAACAACTGGCGGTAGTCGTCGCGCGTCTCGGGCGTCACGGCCTTGCCGTCGAGCAGCAGCTCGCCCGCCACCGGCGCATACAGGCCCAGCAGCAACTTGATGAGCGTGGTCTTGCCCGAGCCGTTGTCGCCGACGATGAAGACGATCTCTCGGCGCCCGATGCGCAGATCGACCGGGCCGAGCACGAAGGGCTCCGCGCCCTCGACGGCCGGGAACGCATAGCGCGCGCCGCGCAGCTCGATCGCGCCGTGCAGCACCGGCGTGGCGGGCGGCGCGTGCAGGTCGAGGTGCGGCTCCGGCGTGGCAAAGCGCGCCGACAGGTCGCCGATGCGCTCGAAGGCCACCTTTGCGCGCCCCAGGTGCGGCAGCGCCGCCACCACCTGGTCGAGCGGCCCCTTCAGGAACAGCAGCACCAGCACGAAGCCGCTGAGCACGACCGGCGCGGTGTCGCGGAACGCGGCCCAGCCGAGGATCAGCGCAATCAACAAGAAAAACAGCGCCGAGCCAAAGGAAGAGGCGAGCACGAAGATGTTGATGGCGCGCCGATTGATGTCGTGGATGCGCTCCACCGTGTGCGCCACCTGCTGTTCGTACACCTTGGCGCGGCGCGCGCGGTGCATGCGCAGTTCTTTCGCGCCTTCGCTGATGCCGCGGTAGGCCTTGTGCAGCGCCTCTTCCTGCTCGCGCGCCTTGAAGAAGCCCGAGATGCCGCGCGCATGCGCCAGGCTCTGCACGGCGATGCCCACGAGCAGGGCCGCCAGCAGCAGGCCGAACAGCGGCGGCGAGAGCCACGCCAGGTAGCCGAGGCAACCCAAGGAAACGGCCAGCGCGATCATGGTCGAGGCCAGCATGAAGGCCACGTCGCTGATCATGTCGACGTCTTGCGTGAGCACGGGCATCAGGCGGTGCATGCGGTAGCGTTCGAGCGCATCGATCGGCGCCGCAAGAATCTTCAGCGCCAGGCTCTTGCGCACCTGTGCCACGAGCCGCTGGCCGACCACGTTGTTCGACATGTCGGAGGTGGCGCGTCCGACCAGCGCCACCACGCACAGGCCGATGAAGCTCAGCAGCAGTCCACCGGCCAGGCCGCCGGGGCGGTGCAGCACCTGGTTGATGGTCGCCAGCAGCGCGACGGTCGCAACGCCCGCGCCGATGCCGGTCACGGTCGACAGCGCGATCCACGGGAAGTAGGGCCGCAACAGCCGGACGAGTTCAGACGCGGGGGCGCTGGCGGGTGTGATGTTCATGCGGCGGACGGTTCGTTGCAAAGGGAGTCGGGCTCCTTGCAATGACGTTCGGCGCGGCCGCTTGTTTAGAGAAGAAGGCGGGCGCGCCGCCTATTGCAGCAGCGGCTCCGGCCCCGCCTCGCGCGCGGCCTCCACCACCGAGGCGCCGGCCAGCGCCCACAGCGTCAGTACCTCGTCGAGCGCGCGCACGTGAATCGGGTCCTGGCCGAGCCAGCCCACGAGTTGCTCGGCGCGCTCGGGCGACGGCGCGTCGTGCAGCTCGCGAAAAAGCCGCCAGGCCATGCTGAAGGCCGGGTCGGAGGGGCGGTGTCTCGGGAAGCTCATTGGGATTCGCACGCCTGCACTGCTGTCGATGAGTGAGTAGACGCTGCGTGGCGCACGCTGTTTAGGCGCGGCACCACGGAGGACTAAATTTCCGGTCCGTCGGCGCGTCTTCTGCTTCATGCCCTCGTGCCTTTTTCAAGCTTTCCACGCCGCCTTCGGCGTCGCCCCGTGATCCCCCTGCTCGCGCCGATCTTCCAGGGCGAGTGGGCGCCGTACGGCGAAACGCTGGCTTGCGCCGCGCACCCGCCGCCGGAGTCCGTGCGCGTGGCCGACCTGCTGGCCGACCCGCCGCGCCTGCTGGCGCTGCTGCGCCTCAAGGCGCGCACGCTGAACATGCCGGAGCGCGACCTGCGCGCAGTCGCGTCCGCCTGGAGCATGAACTACCTGCATGCGCTGCTGCCGCCCGTGGCCGCGGCCGCGAGCCTGCTGCAGCACGGCTTTCCGGTAAGTCCCGAGCAGGTCTGGGTCAGCCTCGACGACGCAGACGGCGACCCGGAGAGCTTCCACATCACCGACCTCGGCACGCCCCGCCCCGGCACCGACACGGCCGCGCGCTACGACGTGCTGCTCTGGACGCACCTCGCGCCGCTGTTCACACTGCTGACGCAGCTCACGCGGCTGGCACCCAAGATCCTGTGGGGCAACGCCGTGCGCTACCTCGAGCCCGTGCTCGAGGAAAGCCTGCGCATGAGCGGCCAGTCGCCCGCCGTCGCCGCCGACCTCAAGCACCTGCTGCATCGCCCGACCTGGCCGCAACCGTGCGGTGAACTGCGCGACAACCCGATGTTCATGCCCCCGCGCCGCGGGGTGCGCGTGGCCGACCGCAGCGCGCCGCCGGTCACGCTGTACCGGCAGTGCTGCCTCTATTACCTCGTGCCGCGCCTGGGCTACTGCGGCGCGTGCCCGCTCTCGCCGGAGTTCGAGCGCGAGCGCTGTGTCAGCACCGCCGACTAAACATTCGGCCGCAGCCCGCGTCTTCCTTCTGCATCCCCACATCGACCACAGCACGGAGGTTTTCCTTGGCCGCCCACGACACCGCATGGCGCTTTCACGCGCATCCCGAAGGCCGGGTGCTGGACGTCCGACTGGAAGGCACGGCGCTCAAGGTGACGCCGCACGACGGCGACCGCCACAGCAGCACCTGGGCCCTGCGCGAGCAGCCCGGCAAGCCACGCCTCGAATGGTTGGGCGCGTGCGCGGGCGAGCCGGACGAAGCGCACCTGCTGGCGGCGATCGAGGCGGTCTTTCAGCGCCACCCGACCGCACGGCACCTGGCGCTGCAATCGCCGTTGCCGAGCGGCACGCGGCTCGTGAACGCGGGCATCGTCGCGCCGGCCGAGGGCGCGCTGCCCACCGTCGCGCGCGAGGCCTTCTGGCAATGGCCGCGCGCATGGCTGCCGCAACCGCGCGAGCCTTTCGCGCAGCGCTTCGTTGTCACGCAAGGCAAGCGCCACCCGCTGCGCCCTGCCAAGCCGCAAGGCACCGTGTACCGCCGCCACATCCCGTGGTTGGGCCAGACGCTAACGCTCGACACGGTCGACATCGAACGCGACCTGCCGGTTTTCAACCGCTGGATGAACGACCCTGTGGTCGCCCATTTCTGGGAAGAGGAAGGCGACCTCGCACGCCACCGCCAGTACCTCGAAGGCATTGCGGCCGACCCGCGCGTGACGGGCCTCGTCGGCCGCTTCGACGGCGAGCCCTTCGGCTACTTCGAGGCCTACTGGGCGAAGGAAGACCGCATCGCGCCGTTCTATGACGCCGCCGACCACGACCGCGGCTGGCACGCGCTGGTGGGCGAGGCGCGCTTTCGCGGCAAGCCCTTTCTCACGGCCTGGATGCCGTCGGTGTCGCACTACCTCTTCCTGGACGACCCGCGCACGCAGCGCCTGGTGATCGAGCCGCGCGCCGACAACGAAAAAATGATCCGGAGCCTGGGCCGCTGCGGCTACGCCCACGTGAAGGAGTTCGACTTTCCGCACAAGCGCGCCCTGCTGGGCATGCTGTGGCGCGAGCGTTTCTTCGGCGAGGCGCTGTGGATTCCGCGCGCCGACCCCACCGCCGCTTCGCCGGCCCCGGCTCGTCGACACGAGCCATCCCTGGAGGACATCCATGCAAATCCATGACCTGATCGGCGTCGGCTTCGGCCCGTCCAACATCGCACTGGCCATCGCACTCGACGAGAAGCGCCAGAAGGGCCACTTCGTCGACTCGCTGTTCATCGAGAAGCAGCCGGGCTTCGTCTGGCACCGCAACATGCTGCTGGACAACGCGCACATGCAGATCTCGTTCCTGAAGGACCTGGCCACGCTGCGCAATCCGTCGAGCCGCTTCACCTTTTTGAACTACCTGCACGAGAAAGAGCGCTTGCAGGACTTCATCAACCTCAAGAGCTTCTTCCCGAGCCGCCACGAGTTCAACGACTATCTCGGCTGGGCCGCGGCGCAGTTCGAAGACCGCTGCGCTTACGGCGAGGCCGTGTTCGAGGTGGCGCCCGAGATGAAGGGCGACGAGGTCTCGCTGCTGCGCGTGCGTTCGCGCGATGCCGACGGTGCGGTGCGCGAGCGCCTGGCGCGCAACCTGGTGGTGAGCGTGGGCGGCGTCGCCAACATTCCGGCGCGCTTCCAGCCGCTGAAGGACGACGGCCGGGTGTTCCATTCGAGCACCTACCTCGAAGCCATTGCCCGCCATCCCGGCGCCGACCGCATCGCCATCGTGGGCGCCGGCCAGAGCGCGGCCGAGATCTTCATGGACCTGCAATCGCACCCCGCGAAACCGCAGGTCGACCTGATCATGCGTGCACGCTCCATCAAGCCCTCGGACGACAGCCCGTTCGTGAACGAGATCTTCAACACCGACTTCACCGATTTCGTGTTCAACCGCTCGGTGAACGAACGTGCCGAGCTGCTCGAGGAGTTCTGGCACACCAACTACGCCGCGCCCGACCTGGAGTTGATCCAGCAGATCTTCAACGTGTTCTACCGCCAGCGCGTGGCCGGCTCGACGCGCCACAGCTTCCTGCGGCGGCACGAGGTGTCGGCCGTGGATGCCGCGCAGGACGGCATCCACCTGTCGCTGCACGACCTGAACACCGGTGCGCGCCTCGACAAAGCCTACGACGCCGTGGTGCTTGCCACCGGCTACGCGCGCGACGCGCACCGCACGCTGCTGGCGCCGCTGGCGCACTACCTGGGCGATTTCTCGGTCGACCGTGACTACCGCATGCAGGGCACGCCGGCGCTGCGCCCGGGCATCTTCTTGCAGGGCGCCTGCGAGACCAGCCACGGCCTGAGCGACACGCTGCTGTCGGTCACCGCCATCCGTTCCGACGAGATCGGGCAGGCGCTGCTCAACGCCACGCCGCGGCACGCGGCGCAGGCTCCGCAGCCTCCGCAGGCGCCGGCCGCGGAGCGCCCCGCCCACGCCGCGCCCGTGGTTTAGCCACGGGAACGCAACGCTTCGGTGCTACACTCAATAAGAATAGTTCTTATTCACCCCATCCCGGGGTCACCGAAGCCAGCGCCCTCGCCTCCTCTTAACCGGCGCGCTCCAGCCATCGGCCCAGGGGTCTTTTGTCGATGCTTGCGAGAAGGCGACCGGATGCGCGACCTCGTCCAGGAACTTGTGTCTCACTACGCGGACTTGCGCCGGCAGCTCACGCGCGACCTGCGCGACCCGCACCATGCGGCCGACATTGCGCAGTCGAGCTTCGAGCGCGTGTACACGCACACGCTCAGCCTGCGAGACGGCGCCGCCATCGAGTCGCCGCGCGCCCTGCTGTTCCGCGTGGCGCGCAACCTGTGCATCGACGAGGCGCGCCATCGCAAGGTGGCGCAGGACTGGGCCGTCTCGCATGCCGTCGTGGGCACGCACCTCACGGCCCCGTCGTCCGAATATGTCGTGGCCCAGCACCGCGTGCTGCATCGCGTGGTCGAAACCATGGAACAGCTGCCGCCGCGCCGGCGCGAGGTCTTCCTGCTGTTCCGTGCCTACGGCCACTCGCGCGCTGAAATCGCGCAGCGTCTGAACATCACCGAGATGGCGGTCGCCAAGCACCTGCTGCGCGCCACCATCGACTGCTCGCGCGTGTTCGCCGAGCTGCGCCAGGAATTGATCGAGCCGCAGGCGCTGAACAGCCACGCGGGTTTCGACACGGCACTGGCTGAAGATTTTTCATGAGCGGCGCGGCTGCCGAGGTCGTCTCGCGTGAACGGCTGATCGAACGCGCGCTCGCGCTCATCGTCGAAGACGAGATCGCACCGCCGAGCCCGGCCGCCAACAGCGCCCGGCTCGCGCTCGACCAGTGGCGAACCCGCTCGCCCGAACACGCCGCCGCCGTGCGCGAGGCGCGCGAGCGCTGGAAAGCCTTGGGCGGCATGGCCGACGACCTGCGTGCGCACTTCGACGAGCCCACACCCGCACCGGTGCCGCGCAGTCCCTCGCGCCGCAAGCTGCTGCTGTCGATCGCCGGGCTGCTCGGCGCCGGCGTGGTCGCCGGGCGCGGCGTGCAGTGGTACTGGCAGCAGCCCGTGTTCCAGGCGGCGTATCGGACGCCCAACGCGCGGATGCTGAAGGTCACACTGGCCGATGAGCCCACCGGCGGCATCGGCAGCCGCCTCGACCTCGCCCCGCAAAGCGCCGTCGACGTCACGCTCTACCGCCGCCGCCGCATGGTTTACATGGCACGCGGCGAGGTCCGCTTCGACGTGGCGCCCGACGCCGACCGGCCCTTCGTGATGCGCACGCGCGAGGCCATCATCGAAGTGGTCGGCACCGCCTTCACCGTGCGCGACCGCGGCGGCCCGATCACCGTGGGCGTCGAGCACGGCCATGTGCGCGTGCAGGTGCTGCGCCAGGCCGGCACCGAACGCAGCGACCAGGTGGTCGACCTGCGCGCCGGCGACATGCTCGAGGTGCGCGACGGCCGCGCCGATCCGGTGCGCCAGGCCGACACCGCCGCCCTCTCGGCCTGGCGCGACGGCTGGCTGGTGTTCGACAACACCCCGCTGGGCGACGCGCTGGCCGCGGTCAACAGCTACCGCAACGCGCCCATCACCGGCGCCGACGCCCGCATCGACGCGATGCGACTCTCGGGCCGCTTTCGCACCAACGACTCGGCCGGCCTGCTCGACGCACTGCCCGCCATCCTGCCGCTGGTGGCGGTCGCCCGGCCCGACGGCAGCGTGAGCCTGCAAGCGCGCTGACCCGGGCGTGCCCGTGGGCACGCCGCTCCTTTTCCTCTCGTTTTTTCGACCCGCATCGACACGGCGATCGATGGCGTGTCACGGGCCTGTCTCTCTTTTTCGAGTTCAAACGTCTTACATGCAGAAGCACCCCGCATCCGATCGAAGGATGCAGCGCGCCCTCGTTTTCATGTCGCACCGATTTACTTGTCTGGAGACTTCACCCATGCGTTTCTCGCCTCGCCACCGACTCCTGAGCGCCGCACTTGCCGCCGCCTTCGGAACCGCCTTTGCCAGCTGGAACGGCCTTGTCGCCGCCCAGGGCACCGACCAGGCCTCTGCACAAGCGCGCGACATCAACGTGCCCGCCCAGCCGCTGGGCGCCGCGCTCAACGAGCTGTCGCGCCAGACCGGCGTGCAGGTGCTCGCCGCCGGTGACGTGGTCTCGGGCCTGGCCGCACCGGCCGTGTCGGGCCGCCTTAGCTTCGAGCAGGCGCTCGACCGCCTGCTGGCCCGCAGCGGCCTCGTGGCGGTGCGCAACGGCCCCACGCGCGTCACCATCCAGCGCCAGAGCGCGGCCAGTGCCTCGCTGCCCGCCGTGACCGTGGCCGCGCAGGTCTCCACCGACGGCACCACCGAAGGCACGGGCTCGTACACCACGCGCGCCGCCGCGGGTGCCACGCGCATGGACCTGTCGCTGCGCGAAACGCCGCAGTCGATCAGCGTCATCGGCCGCCAGCAGATCGACGACCAGAACCTCGTCACCCTGGACGATGTGCTGCGCCAGACGCCCGGCATCGTGGCCGACCGCAATGACGAGCGCGTGACCTTCTCGTCGCGCGGCTTCGCGCTGAGCACCATGGTCGACGGCGTGCCCACGCTGGGCTTCAACAGCGTGGCCGGCGAGTCGAGCATGATCAGCACCGCTTTCTACGACCGCGTCGAGGTGATCCGCGGCGCGGCCGGCCTGCTCAACGGCGTGGGCTCGCCCGGCGGCGCCATCAACCTCGTGCGCAAGCGCCCGACCTCCGAGTTCGCCGGCCACATCTCGGGCGGCATCGGCTCCTGGAGCCGCTACAACGCCGAGATCGACGTGGGTGGCCCACTCAACGAGGCCGGCACCGTGCGCGGCCGCTTTATGGCCTCGCGCACCGACGGCAAGAACTTCATCGAGAACAAGAAGCGCACCGAAGACGCGCTGTACGGCATTCTTGAAGTCGACCTCGCGGCGGGCTCCCGCCTCTCGGTGGGCTTCGAGCACCAGAAGACCGCCATCGACGGCGCCAACTACGGCCAGAGCCCGCTGTTCTTCAGCAACGGCCAGCGCACCAACCTGCCGCGCTCGTTCAACTCCAGCGCCCCGTGGAGCTATTGGGACATGTACAGCGACAAGCTGTTCGCCAACCTCGACCAGCAGCTGGGCGGCGGCTGGCAGCTGAAGGTCGATGCAAGCTACCTCAAGAGCGAGCGCAAGCGTGCCTCGGGCGACCTGAGCATCTACCGCGCCATCAACGAGCGGACCGGCGCATCTACGATCGACATCCGCGAAAACCCCGCCCAAGGCGCCAACAAAGGCCTCGACGTCCACCTGAAGGGTCCGTTCGAAGCCTTCGGCCGGACGCACGAAGCCGTGGTGGGCATGAACTACAACACCTACGACGCCACGGTCCACACGCGCGGTGCCGTGCCGCGCATCATCGACCGCCGGCCGCTGAACTTCTACCAGCTGCAGAGCTTCCCCGAGCCGACCTCGTTCTCGTACCCGCTGTACACGGCGCCATCGAGCACCACCGAGAAGGCCATCTACGCCTCGACCCGCCTGCGGCTGGCCGACCCGCTGTCAGTCATCATCGGCGCGCGCGGCACCTGGTACGAATCCGATTCCTCCACGCTCGACTGGACCACCTGGCGTCGTACCGGCGTGAGTTCGCGCGAGAACGGCGTGGTCACGCCCTACCTGGGCGTGGTGTTCGACGTGAGCAAGGAGCTCTCGCTCTACGGCAGCTACACCGACATCTTCCAGCCCAACACGGTGCGCGACCGCAACAACTCGCTCATCGCACCGCAGCGCGGAAAGAACATCGAACTGGGCCTGAAGGGCGAACACTTCGGTGGCAAGCTCAATACCAGCGCCGCGATCTTCAAGACGCGCGAAACCAACCTGGCCGTGACCGACACCGGCGCCAGCTCGCTGCTGCCCGACGGCGGCATTCCGTACCGCGCGGTGCAAGGCGCCAAGAGCAAGGGCTTCGAGCTCACCGCCGCCGGCGAAGTGCTGCCGGGCCTGCAGTTGCTTGCGGGCTACACCTACCACGCCAAGCGTGACGCCGACGGCGTGCTGCTCAACCCGCAGTACCCGCGCCGCCTGTTCCGCGTGAGCACCAGCTATCGCCTGCCCGGCGAATGGAGCAAGCTCACCGTCGGCGGCAGCGTGAGCTACCAGAGCGGCATCTACTACGACGAGTTCAACGAACTCGGCCGCGCCTCGCAAGGCGGCCTGACGCTGTTCGGCTTGATGGCGCGCTACGACATCAACAACCGCCTGAGTGCCTCGCTGCACATCGAGAACGCTGGCGACAAGCGCTACTACAACGGCCTGGGCGGCTACAACGGCTACACGCAGGGCAACCCGCGCAACGCCTGGCTGAAGCTCAGCTACAAGCTCTGACACCCAGCGACATGAAATAGGGCGGCACCGGCAGAAGGGTGGCCTTGACGCACGACCCGGCTTCCGGGTCGTGCTTTTCTATGCCAGGGCCTCAGCCTCACCCAGTCGCTCGCCCAACTGTGCCAACAACACCGGGCTGCGCAGGATCGCATGGTGGTCCTCGTCGAGCGCCGGGGCGCTCGCGAGGTCCGACCGACCCAGCTGCAGCGCGAGCGCGGCCCGGTCCGCTGCCGGTCGCCGCGCGATCCACCAGCACTCGGCGCAGCAGCGCAGCGGCACGAGGGCTTCGGTCTCGATCGCCTTCAGCTGCTGGCCGGTGAGGAAGATGCGGGCCAACTCGTCGTCGGGCAGATTCGTGTAGGCCGGCATCTCGAGCGTGTCGCCGCGGGCTTGCGCTTGCGCACGGGCCTGTGCGATCAGCGCAGCCACGGTCGCCTCGTCGCAGACGAAGTCGTCGATGTCCAGCAGCCCCTCCAGGCGCGCCGCGGGCCAGGCCGACGCAACGAAGTCGGCGAAGTCACGCCGGCCGTCGTCATCCACCGTCTGCATCCGCGCATCAGGCTCGGGCACATAGGGATCGACCAGGCCGAGAAACGCCACGGCCTGGCCTTCGACCTCGAGCCGCGCCGCCACGGCCGCCGCGAGCGCGCCGCCGAGCGACCAGCCCAGCAGGTGGTACGGCCCCTGCGGCTGCACGCCGCGGAGCATGCGAGCGTAGTCGTCGGCCATGCGCGCCAGCGACACGTCGCGGTGCGTGGGGTCGGCAAGCATGCGGCACGGCAGGCCGTACACAGTGCGCACGCCCTGCAGGCGGCGCGCCACCGGCGCGTAGTCGTACACCGTGCCCAGCGCGGCGTGCATGCAGAACAGCGGCGCCGCACCGGGCATCACCGCGTTCAGGGCGACCAGCGACGGCGCATTGGCACGCCCGCCCAGCAACCCCGCGATGGTCGGCGCGCGCAGGAAGTCGTGCAACTTCAGGTCGAGCGCCGGCATGCCCAGACGACGCGCCTGCGCCATCACCTTCAGGCTCAGCAGCGAGTCGCCGCCGAGTTCGAAGAAGTTGTCGTCGCGGCCCACGCGTTCCACGCCGAGCACTTCTGACCAGATGCGCGCTAGCGCGTGCTCGGTGGTGCCGCGCGGCGCGTCGTAGCCGTCGCCGCCGGCGAACACCGGCGCGGGCAGCGCATGGCGATCGACCTTGCCGCTCATGTTGAGCGGCAGCGTGTCGAGCGCCACGATCACGGCCGGCACCATGTGCTCGGGCAGCAGCGCCGCAAGGCTCGCACGCAGCCGCGAAGCTTCGATGCGCTCGCCCGCGAGCGGCGACACATACGCCACCAGCCGCGCGCCGCCCGCGCCCTGACTGGCGACGACCACGGCCTCGCGCACCTGCGGCAGCGCCAGCAGCTGCGCCTCGATTTCGCCGAGCTCGATGCGAAAGCCGCGGATCTTCACTTGATGGTCGATGCGCCCGAGGTACGCCATCTGTCCGTCGGCCTCCCAGCGCACGAGGTCGCCCGTGCGGTAGAGCCGGCCGCCCGGCGCGCCGAAGGGGTCGGCCACGAAACGTTCCGCGCTCAAGCCCGCGCGCTGCAGGTAGCCGCGCGCCAGGCCGTCGCCACCGAGGTAAAGCTCGCCGGCCACGCCGGGCGGCACCTGGTTCATCGCGCCGTCGAGCACGTAGGCCGTGCGGTCGCCCACGAGGCGGCCGATGGGCATGTAGGCCGCGTCGAAGCCCTCGCCCGGCGCGGCCTTGGCGATCATCGGCGTGATCACCGTCTCGGTCGGCCCGTAGCCGTTGACGATGCGCGGCGGCTTCAGCGCCGACTGCACCAGCGCGAAGCTGGTGCGCGGCATCGCCTCGCCGCCCACCGTGTAGGACCGTATGGGCAGCCGGCTCGCAGCCTCGCCCATCAGTTCGGCCATCTGGTGCAGGTAGCCGGGCGTGAAGCAGGCGATGGTGATGCCGTGGCGCGCAATTTCGGCGCAGGTGCGCTCCACCGGCCAGACCTCTTCGTCGCGCGGCATCAGCGCCGCGCCGAAGGCCAGCGGCACCCAGGTGCGCTCGTGCGCGCCGTCGAAGTTGATCGACGCGAACTGCAGCTCGCGGTCCTCGGGCGTCATGCCGTAGGCCTCGCCGATGGACTGCACATGCATGGCCAGCGGACCGTGCGCCACGGCCACGCCCTTGGGCTTTCCGGTCGAGCCCGAGGTATAGATCACGTAGGCCAGGTGGTCGCGATGCACCGCCACGCCGGGGGCGTGCGCCGGCCCGTTCGACAAATCGAGCGTGTCGAGCGTCAGTGCCTTCACAGCCGGCATTCCGATGCGGTCCAGCGCGACGGCATCGTCGGCCAGCAGCAGCGCGACGCCGCTGTCTTCCACCATGTAGGCCAGCCGCTGCGGCGGGTAGGCCGGGTCGAGCGGCACGTAGGCGCCGCCTGCCTTCAGGATCGCGAGCAGCGCCACGACCATGTCGGCCGAGCGCCGCACCGCGAGGCCCACGCGCACTTCGGGCCGCACACCCGCGCGCCCTAGGTGGTGCGCCAGCCGGTTGGCACGCGCGTCCAACGCGGCGTAGCTCAGCTTGTGGTCGCCAAAGATCAGCGCCGTGGCCTCGGGCCGCAACGCTGCCTGGCGTGCGACCAGCACATGCACCGGTGCCGTGTCCTGGTAGGCGGGCGTGTTCACGCCCCAGGCCTGCAGGCGCTGCGCCTCGTCGGCCGTGTACAGGTCGAAGGCCACGACCGGGTGCGTGGCCGCCTGCGCCAGGTCGTCGGCCACGCGGCGCACCGCGTCGTGCATGTACTGGCACACGCGCGCGGCGCCGACCGACGCATCGACCTGCGCGGTCAGCGCGAAGCCGTCGGCGCGTTCGTTCACCGACAACGCGAAGGCGTAGTTCGAGCGTTCCTGCGCGCCGAGCGTCTCGATGCCTTCCCAGCCGCCGGCATCGGCGCTCGCAGCGGGCGATTGCGCCACATATCGGTAGTTCAGCAACGTCGAAAACAGCGGCGCGCCGTTGGGCACCGCACTGCAGCGCTGCGCGAGCGACAGGCTCGCATGCTCGTGGTGCAGCAGGCCGGCCAGCGCGGCGTGGGTCTGGCGCACGCAGGCCAGCGCGTGGCTGCGGCCCAGCGTCACGCGCAGCGGCAGCGTGTTGATCATCATGCCGAGCGCGCGCCCCGCGCCCTCGCCGCCTGCGAGCCGGCCGAACAGCACGGTGCCGAACACCACGTCGTCCTTGCCCGTGGTCTTGGCCAGTACCAGCGCCCACGCCAGGTGAAACAGCGTGGCTGTGCTGACACCGCTGCGCTGCGCCTGCGTGCGCACGGCCTGCGCCAGCGCCGCGTCGAGTTCGAGGTGCGCTTCTTCCACGGCCGTACCGTCGCCGCGCGCATCGAACAGGTCGAAGGGCGCGGTCGGCTCGCGCACGTCGCCGAGCATGCGGCGGAAGAACGTCTCCTGCTCGGCCACGTCGGCACCGAGCCGCGCTTGCGCGACGAAGCTGCGGAACGGCACGGGCGCGGGCAGTGCATCGGCACGGCCCTGCAACAGCAGCGTGATCTCCTCGACCAGCAGGTCGCGCGACACATGGTCGAGCGCCAGGTGATGGCTCGGCAGCTGCAGCAGCCAGCCGCCGCCCGCAGCGTCGTGCGTGGCAATGGCGCGCAGCATCGGCGCACGGCGCACGTCGAGGCGGTAGCGGCCGGGGCGCACATGCGCTTCGAGCTGCGCGGCGACATCACCCGCGGCGGCGTCGATCGGCAGCCATTCGACCTCGGCGGGCGCATCACGGTGCACCACCTGAACCGGCTCCGCCAGCCCTTCCCATAGCACCGCCGTGCGCAACATGTCGTGGCGCACGATGACGCGGTTCAGGCAGTCCATGAATGCGTTGAGCCGCGCTTCGCTGTCGAAGCGCATCTGCAGCGACTGCACGTAGACGTCGCCCTCGGCCTGCATCAGGTGATGGAACAGCAGCCCTTCCTGCAGCGGCGCGAGCGGGTAGATGTCCTGGATGTTGGCCGCGCCGCCGGGCACGGCGGATTCGATGCGGCGCAGCTGCGCGTCGTCGAGCGTCACCAGCGGCAGCATCTTCGGCGTGAGCCGCGTGCAGCCGTCGGGGATCGCGCTGTCGGGCACCACCGGCGCCGGGCGCGGCGAGGCACCGGCTTCCAGCGTGGCGCGCGCGAAGTCGGCGAAACGCGGGTTCTGGAACAGCGTGCGCACCTGCGCACCGAAGCCCTGCCGGCGCAGCCGCTCGAGCAGCTGCATGGCCAGCAGCGAGTGGCCGCCGAGTTCGAAGAAGTTGTCTTTGCGGCCCACGCGCGGCGCGCCGAGCACGTCGGCCCAAACGGAGGCCATCGCCTCTTCGGCCGCACCTTGCGGTGCCTCCCAGGTGTCGGCCGCGGCAGCGAACAAGGGCTCGGGCAGCGCGGCGCGGTCGACCTTGCCGTTGGCGTTGAGCGGCAGCGCCGCGAGCACGGTGATCGCCGACGGCATCATGTACTCGGGCAGCACCTGCGCCAGACCGTCGCGCAGCGTGAAGGCCTCGACCGGGCGCTGCGCATCGAGGCTCGACACGTAGGCCAGCAGCAGCGCACCACCCGCACGCTGGCGCGCGACCACGACGGCCTCGCGCACGCCGGGCTGCGCGCGCAGCCGCGCCTCGACCTCGCCGAGTTCGATGCGGAAGCCGCGCACCTTCACCTGATGATCGAGGCGCCCCAGGTATTCGAGCTGCCCGTCGACGCGCCAGCGCACGAGATCGCCGGTGCGGTACAGGCGACCACCCGCGGTGTCGAAGGGGTCGGCCACGAAGCGCTCGGCGCTCAGGCCGGCGCGGTTCAGGTAGCCGCGCGCCAGCCCCGCACCGCCCAGGTACAGCTCGCCGGCCATGCCGGGCGGCACCAGATTCATGTCGGTGTCGAGCACCACGGCGCGGCGATCGCCCACGGGCACGCCGATGGGCAGATAGGCCGCGTCGAAGGCGGTGTCGGCATAGGCCTTGGCGATGGTCGGTGTGATCACCGTCTCGGTCGGGCCGTAGCCGTTGATGAGGCGCGGCGGCTGCAGCGTCTGCATCACGCGTTCGCAGGCCACGCGGCCCATGGCCTCGCCGCCGACGGTGTACGAGCGCAGCGTGGGCACGCGCCCTTCCTCACCGAGTTCATCGGCCATCTGCTGCAGGTAGCCCGGCGTGAAGCAGGCGACGGTGATGCCGTGGCGCCGCATTTCCTCGCGGCTGCGGTGCACGGTCCACAGCTCCTGGCTGCGCGGCATCAGCGTGGCGCCGAAAGCCAGCGGCGTCCAGATGCGCTCATGCGCGCCGTCGAAGTTGATCGAGGCGAATTGCAGCTCACGGTCTTCGGGCGTCATGCCGTAGGCGCGGCCGATGGTCTGGATGTGCATGCTCAACGGGCCATGCGCCACGGCCACGCCCTTGGGCTGGCCGGTGGAGCCCGAGGTGTAGATGACATAGGCCAGGTGCTCGGGATGCACCGCGACATCGGGTGCGCCGTCGGGGCCGCTGTCGAGCACGCCGCCGTCGAGCAACAACGCGGGCAGCGCCTGCATCGACGCGCCCAACCGATCGCGCACACGCGCCTGCGTGAGAAGCAACCGCACGCCGCTGTCGGCCGCCATGAAGTCGAGCCGGTCGGGCGGGTAGTCGGGGTCGAGCGGCACGTAGGCCGCGCCCGCCTTGAGCACGCCGAGCAGCGCCACCACCATCTCGGGCGAACGCTCCACCGCGAGGCCGATGCGTTCCTCGGGCCGCACGCCCTGCGCGATGAGGGCGTGCGCGAGCCGGTTGGCGCGCACATCGAACTCCTGGAAGCTCATCGGCACGCCGTCGACGATCAGCGCCGTGGCCTCGGGCCGCAGCGCGGCGTGGCGTTCGACGAGTCGGTGCACGGGCACCTCGTCCCACGCGGTGTCCTGGCCCTCGCCCCATTCGCGCAGCTGGGCGTGTTCCTGCGGACCGAGCAGCGCCACCTCGCGCAACGTGCGCGTGGGGTCGTCGGCCAGCTGACGCAGCACTGCGACGCAATGCGCGGCCATGCGCTCGATGGTCGCGGGCTCGAAGATCGCGCGGGCGTACGTGAAGCTGAGCCCGAGCGTGCCGTCGGCCTGCTCCAGCGTGTCGAGCGCAAGCTCGAAGGGTGCCGCCTGCTCGTCGAGTTCCCAGGGTTCGATGCGCAGGCCTTCGAGCCTGTCGAGCGCGCCCAGGTCCTGCTGCCGGTGGTTGAAGATCACCTGGAACAGCGGCGGGTGGCTCAGGCTGCGCTCGGGCTGCAGCGCCTCGACCAGCTGTTCGAACGGCAGGTCCTGGTGCGCCTGCGCGCCCAGCGCCGCTTCGCGCGCCTGCGCCAGGGCCTCGGCCAGCGTGGTGTGACCGGCCAGCTCGGCGCGCAGCACCTGCGTGTTGACGAACAGACCGAGGATGCCGGCCGTCTCGGGCCGGTCGCGGTTGGCCACGGGCACGCCGAGCCGGATGTCGCCCTGGCCCGTGTAGCGGTGCAGCAGCGCCTGGAAGCCGGCCAGCAGCACCATGAAGAGCGTCGCGCCTTCGGCGCTCGCGCGGCGGCGCAGCGCGAGCGCCAGTTCTCGCGGCAGATCGAGCCGGTGGCGTGCGGCCAGGTACGGCCCCTGCGGCGGACGCGCGCGGTCCGCAGGCAATTGCAGCAGCGGCTGCTCGCCGCCGAGCCGTTCGGTCCAATAGGCGAGCTGGCGTTCGCCCTCGCCCGCTTCGAGCCAGTTGCGCTGCCAGGCCGCGTAGTCGGCGTACTGCAGTGCCGGCGCGGCGAGCACGGCAGCGTCGTGCCTCTGGCGATGTGCCTGATACAGCGCGCCGAAATCGTCGACCAGCAACTGCATCGACCAGCCATCGGACACGATGTGGTGCATCACCAGCACCAGCAGGTGCGCGGTCTCGCCGGTGCGCAGCAGGCCCACTCGCAGCAGCGGGCCGCGCGACAGATCGAAGGGCGTGCGCACAAGGCGCGCGGCCTCGTCGCGCACCTGCGCGGGGTGGGCGCGCAGATCGGCCTCACGCAGATCGAGAACGGCCTCGGGCGACACGGTCTGCTGCGGCACGCCGGCGTCGCTCACGCCGAAGCGCGTGCGCAGCGACGGATGCCGTACCACCAGCGCCTGCAGGCTCGCACGCAGCGCCGCGAGGTCGAGCGCGCCATGCAGCGTGAGCGCGGCCGTGATGTGATGCGCCGTGCTCTCGGGGTCCATCTGCCAGAGGAACCACTGGCGCGCCTGCGCGTACGAGGCGGGCCGCGGCGCGCCCGGCACGGCGGCCGGGTCAGGCACGATCGGCAGGCGGCCGAAATCGATGCCCTGCGCGCGAAGCGCGGCGATGAATTCCTTCTGCCGCGCCGGTGGCAAACCTGCCAGCCGTTGGGCGATGGCCCTGCTGCGTTCGCTGCTGCCAGTGCTACTTCTCACTCAACCCCCCAGACTTTCCAACAATTCATCCATGCGATCGAGGTCGCTCTCGGCCTGCGCGGCCTGCTGCGCCTGCGCCGGCCCTTGCGCGTCGAGCGCCTGCGCACACGCCGCCAGGTCGGGCAGCTCGAAGTAGCGCTGCAACGGCAGGTCGATGCTCATCTGCGCCTTGACCTGCTGCCGCAGCTTGAGCACCGCGAGCGAGTGCCCGCCGAGTTCGAAGAAGTTGTCGCCACGCCCCACGCGCGACAGCCCCAGCACCTGCGCCCAGAGACCCGCCAGCGCGGTTTCGGTGGCGCCCTGCGGCGGCACATGCGCGCGCTCTTCCGCGGCCTCGGGCGGCGGCAGGGCCTGGCGGTCGACCTTGCCGTTGGCATTCAACGGCAGCCCCTGCGGCATCGCGACGATGACGCTCGGCACCATGTAGTCGGGCAGCGCCGCCGCCAGCCCCGCACGCAGCGCCGCGGGGCGCAGCGGCGCGCCTTCGGCGCCGGCCGCATAGGCCACCAGCCGCGCACCGCCCGGCCCTTCCTGCGCCAGCACCAGGGCCTGTCGTACGCCGGGCTGCGCGAGCAGTTGCGCCTCGACCTCGCCGAGTTCGATGCGGAAGCCCCGCACCTTCACCTGATGGTCGAGCCGGCCGAGGTACTCGAGCTGGCCGTCCTCGCGCCAGCGCACGAGGTCGCCGGTGCGGTAGAGCCGCCCGCCGCGCCCATCGAGCGGATCCGCGACGAAGCGCTGCGCCGTCAGGCCGGGGCGGTGCAGGTAGCCGCGCGCCAGCACCTCGGCGCCCACGCACAGCTCGCCGGCCACGCCGACGGGAACGGGCTGCAGGGTGGCATCGAGCACGAACAGACGCGCGCTCGAGGCGGGCGTGCCGATGGGCGGCAGGTCGTCAGGGCCTGCACCGTCGAGCACGAACTCGCTCACCACGTGCGTCTCGGTCGGCCCGTACTGGTTGAGGAGCCGGCACTGCGATTCGCGCGCCAGCCATTCGGCCAGTGCGGGCGTGCGCTTGAGCTGCTCGCCCGCCGTGACGATCTGGCGCAGCGCCGGCAGCCGCCGGCCCGAGGCCAGCGACTGCTCGGCGAAGTGCTGCAGCACCGAGAAGGTCAGGAACATGCGCTCAACGCCCTCGCGATGCACCAGCTCTTCCAGCGCGTCGAGGTCGAGCCGCTGCGCATCGGTCGTCTGCACGAGGCAGCCGCCGCCGGCCAGCCCGCTGACCATTTCCTGGAACGCCACGTCGAAGCACGGCGACGCGAACAGCAGCGTGCGGCTCGCGCCCGGCAGGCGTTGCAGCTGCCACGCGATGAGGCGCGCGACCGCGTCGTGGCGCATCGCCACGCCCTTGGGGCGGCCCGTGGAGCCCGAGGTGTAGAGCACGTAGGCCAGCTGCTCGCCATGCACCGGCACCGCCGGGTCGTGGTCGGGCCAGGCGGCCATGCCGTCGTCGGCCGCGTCGAGGTCGAAGGCCAGCCGCTGCACGCTCGCTGCGTCGGGCAAACGCGGCATCAGCGCGCGGCGCGTGAGCAGCAGCGAGGCGCCGCTGTCCTCGACCATGTAGGCCAGCCGCTCGGTCGGGAACGCCGGGTCTAGCGGCACGTACGCACCACCGGCCTTGAGCACGGCTAGCAGGCCCACGACAGTCTCGGCCGAGCGATCGACCGCGATCGCGACCGGCATGTCGGGCCGCACACCCTGTGCGATCAACCGGTGCGCCCAGCGGTTCGCGAGGCGGTTGAGCGCTGCGTAGGTGAGGCGATGGTCGGCCGTGACCAACGCCAGTGCGTCGGGGTGGGCCTCGGCCTGCTGTTCGATGAGATGGTGGACGGGGACGACCGTTTCCGGCCTGAACGCACCGCGCGACCAGCGCGACAACCGTTCGCGCTCGGCCGCATCGACCTGCGTCAGTTGGCCTACGGCCTGCGTCGCATCGCCGGCAAGCGCCAGCAGCGCCGCGCGCAACTGGCCCACGAGCGCTGCAGCCTGCATGTCGTCGCACAGGTCGAGCGCATGCACGAGGTCGATGTGCAGCGCCGCGTCGTCATGCACCATCAATGTCAGCGGGTACGGGGTCTCCTCCTGCGTGCGCACCGCACCGAAGCGGAGGCCCGCCGCCGCGTCGTCGCGCAAGGCGGTATCGACCGGGTAGTTCTCGAACACCACCAGCGTGTCGAACAGGCCCTGCCCGCCCATCCCGGCCCAGGCCTGGATCTCGTGCAGCGGCGTGTGCGCGTGCTCGCGCGACGCCACCTGTGCCGCCTGCATTTCGCGCAGCCAGTCGCCCACGGGCTGGCCGGGCCGCAGGCGCGCGACCACGGGCAGCGTGTTGATGAACAGGCCCAGCATGCGCTCGGCGCCCGGCATCTCGGCGCTGCGGCCGGCGACCGTGGCACCGAACACGACGGTGCTGCTGCGCGTGCGCTGGCCCAGCAGCAGTGCCCAGGCTGCCTGCACAACAGTGTTGAGCGTGACGTGCGCGGCGCGCGCGGCTTCGCGCAGGCCGCGCGTGGCTTCGGCGGCGAAGACCAGCCGCTGGCGGGCCTTTCCGGATCGCGGTGCGGCGGGCGTCACCAGCGCTGTGGCAAGGCGCGTCGGTTCTTCCACGCCGGTCAGCACGCTGCGCCAGTGCGCCTCGCCGGCCTGTTGGTCGCGCGCCGCGAGCCACGCGATGTGGTCGCGGAAGCGCCCCGGCGCGGGCTCAACCGCATGTCCCGCGTAGCTTCGCAGGACCTCGGCCAGCAGCTGCGCCACGCTCCATCCGTCGAGCAGCAGGTGGTGGTAGGTCCACACGAGGCAATGCCGCTGCGCCTGCGTGCGGGCCAGCGCGATGCGCATCAGCGGCGGGCGCGCGAGGTCGAAGCCGCTCGCGCGCTGCGATGCGGCCAGCCGCGCCAGAGCGCCCGGCAGGTCGGCGCTCTCGCGCAGGTCTTGCATCACCCACGGCATCTCGGCGCTGCGCGCCACCCATTGCAGCGGCGTGGCGCCGTCGGCCAGGAAGCCGCTGCGCAGGATCTCGTGGCGTGCCAGCACGCGCTGCCAAGCGGCGCGGAAGCGCTCGACGTCGAGACCGTCGATGTCCATGCACAGCTGGTTGATGTAAGCCTCGCCTTGCGCATCGACCAGGCTATGGAACAGCATGCCGGACTGCATCGGCGACAGCGGATAGAGGTCTTCGAGTTGCGCCGCGGGCAACGGCAGCGCGTCGAGCTGCGCGGCGTCGAGCCCGGCCAACGGGAAGTCCGACGGCGTGACACCGGTAGCGCCCGAGGTGCAGTGCGCGATCAGCGCTTCGAGTTCGTCGCCGAAGCGATTCAGCCAGCCCTGCACGTCGTCGGCCGCATGGCGCGCCGCGCTGAAGTCCACCGTCAGTTGCAGTGCACCGTCGCGCACCTGCGCATTGACGCTGAATTCGTGCAGCAGCGGCGCACTCGCCGCGACGGGTTCGCCGGCGTCTTCGGGCGCGAGCGACCACGTAGCCCCAGCCGCACCGTCGACCTGCCCCAGGTAGTTGAAGACCAGCTGCGGACGCGGCAATGCGCGCAGTGCCTGCTGCTGTGCGTCCGTGCCCAGGTGCATCAGCACGCCATGGCTGAGCCCGCGTTGCGGCACGCGGCGCAGGTCTTCCTTCACGCGCTTGATCGCATCACCCCACGCCCCCAGCGGATCGAGCCGCACGGGGAAGAGGCTCGTGAACCAGCCCGTGGTGCGCGACAGGTCGAGTGCCTTCTCCGCCGGCAGGATGTCTTCGCGGCCGTGGCCTTCGAGCAGGATCGCCAATTGCGCATGGCCGCTCCAGCCACACAGCGCGCGCCCGAGCGCCGTGAGCAGCAGGTCGTTGACTTGCGTGCGGTAGGCGGCCGGTGCCACCTTGAGCAGCGCCTGCGTGCGCTCGCGGTCGAGCTGCCACGCGATACTGGCACGGCGCGCCACGGTGTTCGCGCCGTCGGGCCGTGCGCACGGAAGCGCAACGGGCACGTCGGCGAAGCCCTGCCAGTGCGCGAGTTCACCGTCCATCGCGGCGGCTTGCGCCTGCAGCGCGTGCGCCCAGGCCTGCAGGCTGGCACTCTTCGGCGGCAGCGCAACGGGCCGGCCGTCGCGGCACTGCGTGTACGCGGCGGCCAGGTCGTCGAGCACGATGCGCCACGACACGCCATCGACCACGAGGTGGTGCGCCGCCAGCAGCAGGCGCCAGTCACCGCCCGGCAGGCGGATGACCAGCGGACGCAGCAGCGGCCCATGCGCGAGGTCCAGGCTGCGCTGTGCCTCATCGCACAGCGCGGCGATCTGCGCGGGGTTCGCCGCATCGCGCACCCAGAGCCATTCCTCGCGCCAGCGCGCCGGCAGCGCCTCGTAGGCTTGTTGCCAGCGGCCATCGCTTGCCTGATGGAAGCGCAGGCGAAACGCATCGTGGTGCTGCACCACGGCCGCCAGTGCAGCTTCGAGCGCGGGGAGCTCCAGCGCCTCGCGGCTTTGCAGCAGCAGCGACTGGTTCCAGTGATGGCGCTCGGGCATATCGGCCTCGAAGAACGCAGCCTGGAACGGCAGCAACGGTACCGCACCTTCGGCTTCGGTCTGTTCGGACTGCACCGCTGCGCTTGTGGGCTCTGCCACGGCTGCCTGCCCGGCCACGGTCTGCCGCTCGAACACCTGGCGCGGCGTGAGCTTCCAGCCCGCCGTGCGCAGCCGCGACACGATCTGCAGGCTCAGGATCGAATCGCCGCCGAGTTCGAAGAAGTTGTCCTGCCGGCCCACGCGCGGCAGGCCGAGCACCTCGGCCCAGACCGCGGCGAGCGCCTGCTCGACCGCACCTTCTGGCACTTCGTAGGCCTGTGCCCCGCTGCGCTCGGGCTTTGGCAGCGACTTGCGGTCGATCTTGCCGTTGGCGTTTAGCGGCAGCGCCAGCAGCACGCACAGCAGCGACGGCACCATGTACTCGGGCAGCACCTCGGCCAGCCGCGCCTTGAGCACAGCCGCATCCACCGCCGCATCGGGCTGCGGCGACACATAGCCGACCAGCCGCGTGCCGCCGGGGCCCTCGTCGGCCACCACGACCGCCTCCCTCACCTGCGGCTGCGCCAGCAGCTGCGCCTCGATCTCGCCCAGTTCGATGCGAAAGCCCCGCACCTTCACCTGGTGGTCGATGCGGCCCAGGTAGGCCAGCTGCCCGTCGTCGCGCCAGCGAACGAGGTCGCCCGTGCGGTACAGGCGCTCGCCGGTGTCGCTGAACGGATCGGCGACGAAGCGCTCGGCCGTGAGGCCCAGCCGGTTCAGGTAGCCGCGCGCCAGCCCGATGCCGCCCAGGTACAGCTCGCCGCCCACGCCCGGCGGCACGGGGTTCAGGCCCGCGTCGAGCACGTGGGTCTTGCAGCCCGCGATGGGGCGGCCGATGGCGACATGGTTCAGGCCGTCGGCGCGGCAGGTCCAGTGCGTCACGTCGATGGCCGCTTCGGTCGGGCCGTAGAGGTTGTAGAGCCCCGCGCCCGGCAGGCGCTCGAACACCTTCGCCTGCGCCTCGGCGGGCAGCGCCTCGCCGCTGCAGACGATGCGCCGCAGGCTGGTGCAGGCCTCGATGCCGTCGTGCGCCAGGAAGGCCTGCAGCATGGAAGGCACGAAGTGCAGCGTGGTCACGCCGTGCGCGCGGATCAGTTCGACCAAGCGTGCCGGCTCGCGGTGATCGCCGGGCGCGGCGACGACCAGGCGCGCGCCGTGCATCAGCGGCCAGAAGAATTCCCACACCGACACGTCGAAGCCGAACGGCGTCTTCTGCAACACGGTGTCGGCGTCGCCCAGCGCGTAGGCGTCCTGCATCCAGGCCAGGCGGTTGTAGAGGGCGTTGTGGCGGTTGGCCGCGCCCTTGGGACGGCCCGTGGAGCCCGAGGTGAAGATCACGTAGGCGAGGTTTTCGCCATGCAGCGCGACCTGCGGGCAGGCGGTGGATTCGGCCGACAGGTCGGGTGCGTCGAGCACCAGCAACTGCACGTGCGCCGCCACCGGCAGCGCTTCGCGCAGATGCGACTGCGTGAGCAGCAGCGTCACGCCGCTGTCTTCGAGCATGTAGGCGATGCGCTCGCGCGGCAGCTCGGGGTCGATCGGCACGTAGGCGCCGCCGGCCTTCAGGATCGCCAGCAGCCCCACGACCATCTCGAGGCTGCGCTCGGCGGCGATGCCCACGGGCATGTCGGGCCGCACACCCTGGCCGATCAGGTGATGCGCGAGCGCATTGGCGCGCGCGTCGAGTTCGCCATAGCGCAGCACCGTGCCGCCGAACACCAGTGCCACCGCCTCGGGCCGCTCGCGCGCCTGCGCTTCGATGCGCTGGTGCACGGGCTGCGTGTACGGGCGGTGCAGCAGGTTCTCGCTCCAGCCGCGCAGCCGCGCCTCGTCGTCCGCATGGGTGAGCACGAGGTTCGCGAGCACGCGGTCGGAATCGTCCGCCATCGCCTGCAGCACGCCCTGGTAGGCGCGCACCAGGCGCTGCGCGGTCGTGGCCTCGAACAGGTCGGTGTTGTATTCGAGTCGACCGCGCACGCCGCGCGGGTCGATGTAGAAGTCCAGCGACAGGTCGAACTTGGCGCCTGCGTCGTCGAACTCTTCGAGCTCGGCGCGCACGCCCGCCAAGTCGAGCGCCACGGCCTCGCCGGCCATCTGCACGCCGAACATGGCCTGGAACAGCGGGCTGCGCGCAGGGTCGCGGCGGTCCTTGCGGCTGGCCAGCAGCACCTCGAACGGCAGGTCGGCATGGTCGAGCGCGGCCAGCGCGTCGGCGCGCACCTGCCGGCACACCTCGCGCAGCGTGCGCCGGGGCGCGAGCCTCGCGCGGAACACCTGCGTCGTGATGAAGAAGCCCAGCAGGTCCTGCACCTCCTCGCGGTGGCGCCCTGCGTTGGGCACGCCGATCGCGAAATCGTCCTGCCCGCTGCAGCGCGATAGCAGCACCTGCCAGGCCGCGAGCAGCACGACAAACGGCGTGCAGCGTTCGGCGCGACAGAACTTCTGCAGCGCCGCCGCCAGAGCCGGCGGCAGTTCGAAGGCCAGCGCGGTGCCGGCGAAGGTCTGCTGCGCGGGGCGCGCACGGTCGGTCGGCAGGTCGAGCGACGGCACCTCGTCGCCGAGGTGGCGGTTCCAGTGCGCGAGCTGCGGCGCGAGCGCCCCGCCCTGCACGCGGCCGCGCTGCCACACGGCAAAGTCGGCGTACTGCACGGGCAGCGGCGGCAGCTGCACCATGTCTTCACTGCGCAGCGCCAGCGCGTAGGCCGTACCGAGGTCGCGCGCCAGGATCGGGTTCGACCAGGCGTCGGACACGATGTGGTGCAGGCAGACGGCCAGCACATGCCGATCGTCGGCGAGCTTCGCGAGTCGGGCCACCAGTGCAGGCGCAAGGCCCAGGTCGAACACATGTGCCGCGGTGCGGCGCACGAGCGCATCGACCGCGGCTTGCTGCGCGTCGGCGCCCTGGTCCGAGAGGTCGATGCGCTCCAGCGCGAACGGCACCTCGCCCTGCACCACCTGCATCGGCACGCCGTCGTGTTCGACGAAGTGCGTGCGCAGGATCGCATGGCGCGCAATGACCGCCCGGAACGCACGCGCCAGGGCCTCGGCGTCGAGCGCACCGGTCAGCCGGAACACGCGCGGCAGGTTGTAGGCCGTGAGCCCTGGCTCGAGCTTCTGCAGGAAGCACAACTGCTCCTGCGCATACGACAGCGGCACCGCCTGGCCGTCGTGCACGGTGCGGGTGATCTCGTCCATGGCCATGCTCATGCGGCCTCCCCCACGGATTCGTCCGCCAAGTCGCGCCGGTGTGTCTGCGCCAGCTGTTCGAGCGCGACCGCGTCTGCGCTGGCCTCGCGCAACACGGCAGCGAGCGCCGCGGGCGTCGGGTGGTCGAACACCACGCCGGCCGCCACCTCGACCTGCAGCAGCTTTCGGATGCGCGCCACCAGCTTGATGACCTGCAGCGAGTGGCCGCCGAGTTCGAAGAAGTCGTCTTCCACGCCGACCGGCCCGCTACCCAGCAGCGTGGCCATGCCGTCGGCGAGCAGCGCTTCGAGCGCATCGCGCGGCGCCGCGATAAGGCGTTGTGGTGCCTCGGCCGGGGCCGATGCCGCCAGCGCGAGCCGGTCGATCTTGCCGTTCGGCAGGCGCGCGAACGCGCTCACCGCCGTGCAGCTCGCGGGCACCATGTGCGCGGGCAGCAGCGCGGCCAGTTGTTCGCGCAGCGCGCGCCCGTCGGCCGCCTCGCTGTCACCAACGAAGAAGGCGGCGAGCGTGGTTGCACCGGCCACGTCGGGCACGGCCAGCACGACCGCCTGGCGCACGCCGGGCCGCGCCAGCAGCGCCGCCTCGACCTCGGCCGGCTCGACGCGGTAGCCGTGGACCTTCACCTGGTGATCGGCACGCCCCGCAAGCTGCAGCCCGCCTTCGGGCAGCACCCAGGCGAGATCGCCTGTGCGGTAGAGCCGCTCACCGGCGCGGAACGGGTCGGCGACGAACACGTCAGCATTCGCGCGGTTCAGGTAGCCGCGGCACAGCTGCGCGCCGCCGATGTAGACCTCGCCCAACCCACCGGCCGGCACGAGGCCGCTCGTCGCATCGAGCACGCGCACGCAGTTGTTCGCGAGCACGCGCGTCAGCGGCAGCTGCTCGGGCACGGGCGCACCGGCCTCGACGGCATGCACCAAGACGCCGACCGTGGCCTCCGTCGGCCCGTAGTGGTTGTAGACCGCGCACTGCGGCGCCAGCCGCGCGATGCGCTCGACCAGCGCGCGCGGCGCGGCCTCGCCGCCCAGCACCAGCGTGCGCGGCAGGCAGGGCGTGGCGCCTTCGAGCAGCGCTTCGAGGTGCGAGGGAACGACCTTCAGCGCGTCGATGGCGTGTGCGCGCATGAAGCGCGCGAAGGCCTCTGCGTCTTTCGCCTCGTGCGGCGCCGCCACGACGAGGCAGGCGCCGTTGTAGAACGCGCCGAACAGCGCGGTGTTGCCGAGGTCGGCCGCCACCGAGCTGGTGAGCGCCCAGCGGCGGCAGGTGTCGAGTTGCATCGCCGCCGAAGCGGCTGCCACGTAGTTCTGCAGCGCGCCCTGCTCCACGGCCACGCCCTTGGGCGCGCCGGTGGAGCCGGAGGTGTAGAGCACATAGGCGAGGTCGCTCGGTGCGGCGACGTACAAATCGGATTGCGTCTCGGGCAACGTTGCCGCGTCGGGCAGCGCCGCGTCGATGGTGAAGACAGGCTGCGCATCCGCCAGCACCGCCGCGCGGCGCGCCTCGGGCCAGTCTGGGTCGAGCGGCAGGTAGGCGGCGCCCGCGCGCCAGACCGCGAGGATGGCGACCGGCAGGTCGAGCGCACGCGGCAGATTCAGCGCGACGATGGTGCCGGGTGTCACGCCGTGCCCTTGCAGCCAGTGGGCGACGCGGCCGATGCGGTGTTCGAGTTCGCCGTAGTTCAGGCGTTGGTCGCCAGCTTCGAGTGCGGGCGCCTCGGGCGTCTCGGCGGCCCAGTGGGCGATGCGTTGCGTAACGGTCTGCGTGCCGACATCGGCCACGGCTTCCTGCGACCGAAGCAGCAACTCACGCTCGCGCGGGCCGACCAGCGGCAGCGCGCCGAGCGTGGTGTCGGGGCGTTCGACGACAGCATTCAGCAGGCAGAGGTACTGCATCAGCAGGCGCTGCACCGCCACCTCGCTGTGGCGCGCGGCGTCGGCATGCACCGACAGCGCGGCACTTTCAGCATCCCATGCGACTTGCAGGGCCAGTTCGAAAGCCGGCAGCGGCCCCGGCAGCGCGGCCAGTTGCCATTGCGGATCGACACCGTGGCGACGCGGGCGTTCGTGGCACGCGAAGCCGACCGCGAGGTGCGCGGAGATGGGCGGTGCTTCGACGGCCCAGTACTCCTGCGCCTCGACGTGCGCGGCCAGCGTGCCGTCGAAGTTTTCAAGCCAGTCGGTAAAGCGTGTTTCCGGCGCGGTCTCGACGATAAGCGGCAGCACCTTGTCGAACACGCCGACCGCGCCCTGCATCGGCGGGTAGTCGCGGCGGCAGTCGTGCTGCCAGCCAGCAGCGAAACGGCCGGTGCCGTCCAGGCGCGCGAGCAGCAGCCACCAGACGGCCTGCAGCAGCGTGTCGGGCTGTGCGCCCAATGTGTCGGCGCAGGCGGCGATGCGGCTTGCGAAAGCGGCGTCGATGGATTCTTCGGCTTGCACGCGCGCGGCATGCTGCGAGACAACAGCCTGTCGACCGACGAGGCGCGGTGGCGCGAGCGTGGCGGCTTGCGCGAGGTAGCGCTGCCAGTAGGCACGGCCCTCGGCAGCGTCTTCGCCATCGAGCAGGTCCTGGCGCCAGGTCACGAAGCGCGCATACGGGAACACCTCGGCGGCATCGAAGGCGTGTTCGTCCGCGAAGGCCGTGGCGATCTGGTCGAACAGGTGCTGCAGGCTGCCCCGGTCGCCAACCCAGGCGTGAATGCAAAGCGCCAGCGTGTGGCGTGCTCCACCGGTGCGTGCGAGCCCGGCATGGACCATCTCGCCGCGCGCGATGTCCAGCGGCGCGGCTTGCATGTCCGCCAGCCATTGGGCCAATGCGGCATCAGGCGCACCGCGCAGGTCTGCGTTCGCCCAGGCCGGCGGTGCCATGCCCGGGGTGTACTGCTGGCGCAGGCCGCGGTAGCCCGGCACCGCGCGGATGGCGCTGCACAGGGCGCCGTGCGCACCCAGCACGCGCGCCACCACGCCGCGCAGGCGCGCTGCGTCGAGCGCGCCCTCGATGTCGGCGCGCAGCAGCAGGCGCGGCGCATCGGCCGGCACCGCGCGTTGTTCGGGGCTCAGCGGGAAGGTCATGTCGTCGAAGTGGCCGGTCATGGTCGTCATTTCAGTCATGCGTCCTGCGCGTCGGTCAGGCGGGCATCGGCGCTGCGCGCGCCGTCGTCGAGCGCGGCGCGGTCGAACATCGCGCCCATCGCCACCACGATCATTCGCGGGCCCTCGAAGGGGTCGCGTGCATGGGCGGCGAGCATGTTGTCGAGCATCACGACGTCACCCTGGCGCCAGTCGAAGCGCACGGCGCAGGCCTCGTAGGCTTCGCCGACGATGGCCATGGTGTCGTCGGCGATGGGCGAACCGTCGCCGTAGGTCACGTGGCGCGGCAGGCGCTCGACGCCGCCCATGTCCAGCAGGTCTTCGCGCACCTGTGCCTCGAGGCAGGCGACGTGGTGCAGCTGCACCTGGTTGAAGAACACGCGCTCGCCGGTCAGCGGATGGCGAATCACGGCGGGGCAGCGGGTGCGCGTCTGCAACGTGTCGCCGTCGAACCAGCGCCATTCGATGCCGGTGGCGGCCAGGCGCGCCTCGACGTCTTCGCGGCGCTCGGTCTTGTAGAAGTCCTGCCAGCGCACGTCCAGGCCGGGCGTGAAGGTGCGCACGTACTGCAGGCCCTTGCGCTCGAATCCGGCCGCCACGTCCGCCGGCAGGCGGCGCAGCATCTCGCGGCAGTCGACGATGGGCGTGGCGCCGCCCACGGGCGACGGCAGCTCGCAGAAGAACCACTGCTTGCGCGGCCAGCGGTCCAGGTGCGCGCTCTCGTTGTGGAACAGGATCATCTGGCGCTCGGGGTACGGCGTGGAGCGGTAGGTCTTCTTGCCGCCCTCCTTCTTCGGCAGGTCGCCGTAGCTACCGTACAGCTCGGGCTCGATGGCCTCGGCAAAGGCCTCGAAGTCCTGCGGGGTCTTCAGGCCGAAGTCGCGGAACAGGATGCCGCCGTGCCTGGCGACCAGCATCTCGATGTAGTCGGCCTGGCCCTTGGCCCAGGCCACAGTGTCGAGCTCGGGGCTGGTGGCCTGCAGCACGATGGGAAACTCGGCGCCGGGTTTCAGGAACGAGGTCTGCACGGCGGGTCGCGCAGCGGCGCGCACGGGTGCGCGGCCGGCGCCCAGGGCATCGAGCTTTCCAAGTTTGCCGAGCTTGTCGAGCTTGTCGAGTTTCGAAGCCGGTCGGGCGTTGGGAGCGTGGGTCATCGCGATGGATTCCTGCAAGGGCATGGGGGCCAGCGCGTCGAGGGGCTGGCCGGGTGTGGCGACGATCCGCTCCAGCAGCGCGTGCCACGAAGCGGTGAAGGTTTCGACGGTCTCCCGGCGGTAGAGGTCGGTGGCGAACACCCACTCGGCGGTGAGCGCGCCGTCGTGTTCGCTGGCGAACACTGCCAGGTCGAACTTGGATTCGTTCATCTGCTGGGGCAGCACCTCGACCTCGGCGCCTTCGATGGCGAACCGGATCTCGGGTGTGTTCTGGAGCACGAAGAGCACCTGCACCAGCGGGTTGCGGTCGCGTGCGCGCGGCACGCCCGACAGCTCGACGATGCGGTCGAAGGGAACATCCTGGTGGTCCATCGCAGCCAGGGTGTCGGCCTTGGTGGCGGCCAGCCATTGCGAGAAATCGGTTGTTCCCTTCGCGCGACGCGAGCGCAGCGGTACCACGTTGACGAAGAAGCCCAGCAGCCCTTCGAGGTCCGGGTGGCCGCGGCCCGCGACGTCGGTGCCGATGACGATGTCGTCAGCGCCCGAAGCCTGGTGGAAGAACAGGAAGAACGACGACAGCAGCAGCGTGAACAGCGACGTGTCCGACGCCCGCGCGAGCGCGGAGAGCGATTGCGACAGCGCGGGCGACAGCGCGAGCCGCACCGAATCGCCGGCATGCGTGGGCACGGCCGGGCGCTGGTGGTCGGGCTTGATGCCCGAGGCCTGCGGTGCGCCTGCCAGCCGCTCACGCCAGAACGCGGCCTTCGGCGCAAAGCCGTCGGAGGCCAGCGCGCGCGCATACCAGGCGGCGTAGTCGGCGTACTGCACGGGCAGCGGTGCCAGTTGGAGGGGCTGGCCGCGCCGCGCACGCTCGTAGAACGCGGCCAGCTCGCGTGCGAACACGGCGATCGACCAGCCGTCGAACACGATGTGGTGCACCACGAGCACCAGCACATGCTCGCGCGCAGCCATACGCACGACGGTGGCCTTGATGAGCGGGCCCTGGGCCAGTGCGAGCGGTGCGCGCACCAGTTCGTCGAACAGCTGGCCGTAGCGCGCGCTATCGTCGAGCGCGATCACTGAAATGTCGAGCGGCGCACCGGGGCGCACGACGGCCATGGGTTCGCCCTCATCGTCTTCGGTGAACACGGTGCGCAGCACCTCGTGGCGCGCCACGATGGCGTCGATGGCGGCGCGCAGCGCATCGATATCGAGCTCGCCGTGCAACGCGAGGCCGGCCGACATGTTGTAGGCCGCACGCCCGCTGCGGTTGGCGGCGTCGGTGAGGCGGTCGACCAGCCAGAGGCGGCGCTGCATCGGCGACAGCGGCAGCGCACCGCCGCGCGCGACGGGCGTGATCTCCATCGCGCTGCGCTGCGGCGCGGTGGTGGTCGTGGCGACGCCGAGCCGCGCGGCCAGGCCGGCGATGGTCGGCGCCTTGAAGAACTCGCTGGGATGCAGCTCGGTCGCGTAGAGCTTGCGCACGCGCGACAGCAGCTGGATGGCGACGAGCGAATCGCCGCCGAGTTCGAACAGGTTGTCGTCCACGCCGATCGGTGCAATGCCCAGGCGCTCGGTCCAGAGCACGGCAAGCGCGGTCTCGACCTCGCCCTGCGGCGCGACGAACGGGGTCTGCAGCGCCGGCCGGGGATGCGCCGAGCCTGCGGCAGCTGCCGGGGCCTCGTCGCCGAGCAGATCGAGCATGCCGTTGTCGAGCGGGCCCAGGCGCGTGGCCAGGTCGGCGGTCGAGATGACGGTCTGTGCGCGCACCGGGCCGTTGACGATGCGCTCGAAGACGCGTGCGCCCTCGGGGCCTTCCATGCCGATGTCGCCGGGCACGTCCATGTGCGCGGCCATGCCCAGGCCGCGCCAGGCGTCCCAGTTGACCGAGAACACGGGGAACGCGCCGAGCCGCTCATGCGCGACGGCCACGGCGTCGAGATAGGCGTTGGCGGCGGCGTAGTCGCTCATGCCCAGGCCGCCGGCCACGCTGGAGATCGACGAGCACAGCAGCACGAAGTCCAGCGGCTGGCCGCCGAGCGCATCGAACAGCACGCGCGTGCCGCGCACCTTGGTCGCGAACACGGTGTCGACCTGCGCGCGCGTGCGCCCGGCCATCATGCCGCCGCCCGCGTCACCGGCCGCATGCACAACGCCGTGCAGCGGGCCGAAGCGATCGTTCGCTTGTGCGACGGCGGCGCGCATCGCGTCGGCGTCGGACACGTTGGCCGATACGGTGAGCACCTGCGCGCCGAGCGATTCGAGTTCGAGCAGTTGCTGCATCCGCAGCTTCAGCGCGGCGGGCGTGCTGTTGGCCGTCATCAGCGCGGGCCATTCGGCGCGCGCCGGCGGCGCGGTGCGACCAAGCAGCACCAGCCGCGCCTGCCACTGCACGGCCAGGTGCTTCGCCAGTGCCAGGCCGACGCCGCCGAGGCCGCCGGTGACGAGGTAGACGCCCTCGCGGCGCAGACGCGGCTGCGCGGCGGCGGCCAGCGTCGCGGGCGCGTAGGTCTTGGTCCAGCGGTGCGCGCCGCGGCAGGCCACGAGCGGCTCGCCGGGTTCGGCCTGCAGCGCTGCGGCCTCGGCCACGATCTGCGCGACCAGCCGGCCTTCGGCATCGCTTTCGGGCGCGGGCAGCACGACGTCGATCACGCGGCAATGCACGCGCGGACATTCCTGCCCGATCACCTTGCCGATGCCGCGCAGCGTCGCCTTCTCGGGGCACAGCGGCTCAGTGCCAGTGACGTCTTCGAGCTGATTGGCGACGACGGCCAACGGCAGGGTGCGGTCGCCAGCTTCGAGCGATTGCAGGAGCGCGAGCAGGCTGAAGAAGCTGCGCTCGAGCAGCTCGGCCTGCGGCTGCTGCGCTGGCAGCGCCTCGTCAAGGCTCCAGAGGTGGTAGATGCCGGCGATGGCGCCGAAGTCGGCCGCGATCTCGGTCTGCAGACGGGCGTGGTCGTCGCGTGCGCCGGGGCGCAGCGTCCAGTGGCCATGGCCGGTGCGTTCGAAGGCGCTGCCGCGCTCGGCGAGCACCACCGTGCGGCCCTGCGCGCGCAGCTGCCGCACGAGGTGGCCCGTGAGGCTGCGGCTGTCGCCGAGAACGAGCAGGCAACCACTGGCACCGGCCGACGACGCGAGCGCCAGCGGCTCCGTGCGCTGCCACGAGGGCACATAGAACGCGTCGGGGTTGGTGCGCTGCGGCGCCTTCGCACCATCGGGGGCTTCCACCCAGTAGCGGCGGCGCTGGAACGGATACGCCGGCAGCGGCACCCGCCGACGTGCAGCACCCGCGCGGCAGACGGCCCAGTCGATGTCCACGCCCGCTACCCACAGCTGGGCCATCGTCTGTGCGATCTGCTGCGCGTTGCGCGCCTGCTGCTGCGGGTGCGCCTGGCTGGCGAACACGCCGGCGGCGGTGTCGGCCAGCGGATGCTGGCGCGCGAGGCCCGCCAGTGTTTCGCCGGGACCGACTTCGAGCAGCACGCGGCCCGGCACCTGCAGCAAGGTGCGCACGCCGTCGACGAACTGCACCGTGCCGCGCAGGTGCCGCGCCCAGTAGTCGGGGCTCATGGCCTCCTCGGCGGTGATGAGCTGTCCCGTGACGTTGGAGACGAAGGGAATGGTCGGCGGCCGGCGCGGCACCGACGCGATGAGCGCCTCGAGCGGCGCGAGCAGCGGCTCGGTCATCGCCGAGTGCGAGGCGACCGACACATGCAGCCGACGCGGCAGGTGGCCCGCCGCGCGCAGCCGCGCTTCGACGGCCTCGACCGCTTCGCGCGGACCGGAGATCACGCACAGCTGCTCGGCGTTGGCGGCGGCGAGGTCGCAGCCCGGTGCCAGGAACGGCGCGAGCGCAGCCTGCGACAGCGGCACGGCGGTCATCGCCCCGGGCGGCATCGACCGCAGCAGGCGGCCGCGCAGGGCCGCGACCCGCAGCGCGTCTTCGAGGCGAAACACGCCGGCCACGCAGGCAGCGACGTACTCGCCAAGGCTGTGGCCCATCATTACCGCGGGCCGCACGCCGCGGCGCATCCACCACTGCGCCATCGCATATTCGACGACGAACAGCGCGGGTTGCGCGAGCGCGATGTCGAACAGCCGCGCATCGGCCTCGGCTTCGCCCCCGGGTGCGGGGAACAGTACGGTGCGCAGGTCGAAGCCCAGCTCAGGCTCCAGCAGCGCGCAGCAGCGGTCGATGTCGTCGCGGAAGGCGGCATCGTCCTCGTAGAGCGCGCGGCCCATCTGGGCGTGCTGCGTGCCGCCGCCGGGGAAGAGGAAGACCACCTCGGGCGCCTGCGCCGGCGCGGCGCGCACAGCCAGGCCTTCGCCTGCCGAGAGCATCTGCACGGCGCCTTCGACGTGGTCGGCCACGACCGCGCTGCGGTGATCGAAGGCGCGGCGGCCGGCCTGCAAGGTGTGGGCGATGTCGGTGAGCGGCAGTGCGGGGTGCACGCGCAGGTGCTCGGCGAGTTGCTGCGCGGCCTGGCGCGTGGCGGACGCGCTGCGTGTCGACAGTGGCAGCACCTGCCAGCCAGCCGCAGGGGTTGTCGCGACCACAGGCGGCGCCTCTTCGAGCACGACGTGCACGTTGGTGCCGCCGATGCCGAACGAGCTGACGCCCGCACGGCGCGGCGTGTCGCCCTCGGGCCACGGCCGCGCTTCGGTGCTCACACGAAACGGGCTGTTCGCGAAGTCGATCTGCGGATTCGGCTGCTCGAAATGCAGGCTCGGCGGCAGCGTGCGATGGCGCAGCGCCAGCGTCGCCTTGATGAGCCCGGCCACGCCGGCCGCCGCATCGAGGTGGCCGATGTTGGTCTTGACCGAGCCGATGGCGCAGTAGCCGCAGCGCCCGCCGTCGCCGCCGTCCGCACGGAAGGCCTGCGTGAGCGCGGCCAGCTCGATCGGGTCGCCCAGCGTGGTGCCGGTGCCGTGCGCCTCGACGTAGCCGACCGTGTGCGCGGGCACATCGGCCATCAGCTGCGCCGCGCGGATCGCGCCGGCCTGGCCCTGCACGCTCGGTGCGGTGAAGCCGATCTTGTCGGCGCCGTCGTTGTTGGCGGCCGTGCCCTTGATGACGGCGTGGATGGCGTCGCCGTCACGCAGTGCGTCGGCCAACCGGCGCAGCACGACGATGCCCGCGCCGCTGCCGATCACCGTGCCCGCGGCCTGGGCGTCGAAGGCGCGGCAGTGGCCGTCGGGCGAGAGGATGGCGCCGTTCTGGTAGCGGTAGCCGCCCTCTTGCAGCAGGTTGAGCCACACGCCGCCGGCCAGCGCCATGTCGCAGTCGTGGCTCAGCAGGCCCTGGCAGGCCATGTGCACGGCCACGAGCGAGGTCGAGCATTCGGTCTGCACGCTGACGGCCGGGCCGCGCAGGTCGAGCTTGTAGGCCACGCGCGTGCACAGCGAGCCAGCGGAGTTGCCGCTCATGAGGCCCAGCATGTCGGCGATGCCCGTGCTTGCGTCCACACCGAAGGCGGGCAGCAGGTGTTTCATGAGGTAGAGGTTGGGGCCATCGCCCGCGTAGACGCCGACCGGCGCCCCGCCCTTCGGGCCAGTCGGCCAGCCCGCGTGGTCCATCGCCTCCCAGGCGCATTCGAGAAAGATGCGCTGCTGCGGATCGAGGTGCTCGGCCTCGCGCGGCGAGTAGCCGAAGAAGCCGGCGTCGAAGCGGTCGAAGCCGTCGAGCAGCACACCGGCCTTCACGTAGTCGGGGTCGGCCAGTGCGCGCTCGGGCACGCCGCGCGCGCGCAGTTCGTCGTCGCTGAAGGCCGTGACCGACTCGACGCCGTCGCGGATATTTCGCCAGAAGGCGTCCACGTCGGGCGCGCCGGGAAAGCGACCGGCCATGCCGACGATGGCGATCTCGAGGCCCGTGGTTTCGGGGGAAAGCGGGGTGTCGTCTTGCGCGTGCATCAGAGGGTTCTTTCCGTGGGTCGGCGGCGCTGCAGCAGGGCCGCGCGCTGTTGCTGCGCGCGCTGCTTCGCCAGTGCGGCGGCGTCGTCGTTGGCAGCGGCGGGGCCGCGCGCGAGCTGTTCGATGTGCCGGGCCAGCGCGCCGACGGTCGGGTACTTGAAGAGATCGACCACCGCGAGGCCCGGCTGCAGGCGGTCTTCCACCAGCCGGTGCATGCGGATCACGAGCAGCGAGTTGCCGCCGAGGTCGAAGAAGTTGTCGTGCAGGCCGACCTTTTCGACCTTGAGCAGCTCGGCCCAGATCGTGGCCACTGTCTGGGCGACGTCGCCCCGGGGCGCTTCGTAGCCTTGCGTGCCAGCGGCGGCCGGCGCTGGCAACGCGCGGCGATCGACCTTGCCGTTGGCGGCGAGCGGGAAGCTGTCGAGCACCATCAGCGCCGAAGGCACCATGTAGTCGGGCAGCGCCTGCGCCAGTCGCGTCTTGAGCGTGGTTGCGTCCAGCGATGCGCCCGCGGCCGCCGCGACGTAGGCAACGAGCGACGGGCCGGCCACGCTCTCGTGCAGGCATACCAGCGCCTCGCGCACGTCGGGCTGCTCGCGCAAGCACGCCTCGACCTCGCCAAGCTCGATGCGGAAGCCCCGCACCTTCACCTGGTGGTCGAGCCGTTCGAGGTAGTCGAGCTGGCCATCGGCGCGCCATCGCACGAGGTCGCCGGTGCGGTACAGCCGCCCGCCTGCGGCATCGAACGGGTCGGCCACGAAGCGCTCGGCCGTGAGTGCCGCGCGCCCGAGGTAGCCACGCGCCAGGCCTTCGCCGCCGAGGTACAGCTCGCCGGGAACACCGTGCGGCACCGGCTGCAGGTCGGCATCGAGCACATGGGCGGTGCGGCGGCCGACCGGGCGGCCGATGGGGGCGTAGCCCTGCACGATGGCCTCGGCCCGCGCAGACCACAGCATCGGCGTGATCACGGCCTCGGTTGGGCCATAGGCATTCACGACCCTTGCGGGGCGCAGCACGCGTCGGATCAGCGCGAGGTCTTCGCCGGTCCAGGCTTCCCCGCCAAAGAGCGCGAGACGCACGGCGTGCTGGAACGGCGGCCGGTCTTGCAGCAGCTGGCGCGCGTAGGCCGGCGGCAGGTCGACCACACTGACGCGGTGGCGTTGCAGCAAGGCGTCGAGTTCGCTGGCGAGCGAGCACCACTGCGGCTGAAGCACCAGCGCGGCGCCGGTGGCCAGCGGCAGCAGGCACTGTTCAATGGCCGCATCGACGTGAGGCAGCGCGAACTGCAGCGATCGATCGTCCGCCGTGAAGCCGCAGGTGTCGGCCATGGCCTGGAGGTGCATCGACAGCGCGCCGTGTGCGACCGCCACGCCCTTGGGACGGCCGGTGGTGCCCGAGGTATGGATCACGTAGGCCAGGTGACCGTCTTGCAGCGCGACCTTCGGAGCCTCGTTCGGCTCGTCGCCGAGCGATGCGTCATCGATTGCGAGGCGCGCGATGGCATCGCCCTCACCCACCGAACTTTGGCTGCCCGTCAGCAGCAGCGCTGCGCTGCTGTCGGTCAGCAGTTGCGACAGCCGCTGCGGCGGGTGCGACGGGTCCATCGGCAGGTAGGTGCCGCCGGCCTTCAGTACGGCAAGCAGGCTGGCGACACGATCGACCGGGGCATCAACGGCCACGGCGACCAGCGTGTCGGGGCGCACGCCGTGGCGCAGCAGGCGGTGCGCGAGGCGGTTGGAGCGACGGTCCAGTTCGGCGTAGGAGATTTCGGTGTCGCCGGCAATCAGCGCGACGGCATCTGGCGCGCGGCGGACGTGCGCTTCGAAGAGTCGGTGGGCGGGCGTCGCTGCGGGTGCGAGCGACGTTCCCGTGCCCCAGGTGTGCAGTTGCGCTTGTTCTTCGGCGGCAAGCCACGGCGCATCGCCGACAGCACCGGCCGGGTCTGTTGTCAACGCCTCGAGCAGCGCGTGGTAGTGCGCAGCCATGCGCGCAACCGTCGCGGCATCGAACAGCTCGGCTGCGGTGGTGAGCACCGCGCGCACCTCGCCGTCGGCGCGCTCGCGGATGTCGAGCGCGAGCTCGCACTGCGCGGCGCTGTCCTCCATGCGGTACTCCTCCACCGCCAGGCCCGGCAGGCCGCGCAGCACGGCCGCGTCTTCGCGCAGCAGGTTGAACATGACCTGGAACAGCGGGTTGTGGCTCAGGCTGCGCTGCGGTTGCAGGGCGTCCACGAGTTGTTCGAACGGCAGGTCCTGGTGGGCCTGCGCGCCGAGCGCGGCCTCGCGCGTCTGCGCGAGCAGTTGCGCGAACGGGGTGCGGCCGCTCAGCGTGGCGCGCAGCACCTGCGTGTTGACGAAGAAGCCGATGAGGCCCGTGGTCTCGGGGCGGTGGCGATTGGCGACGGGCACGCCAACGCGCACATCGGGCTGGCCCGTGTAGCGGTGCAGCAGCGCCTGGAAGCCCGCGAGCAGCACCATGAACAGCGTGGCGCCATGCGCCTGCGCGGTGGCGTGCAGGCGCGCGACGAGGGCCGCGTCGAGCTCGAAGGCATGCGAAGCCGCGCGGTAGTTCGCGACCGCGTGGCGGGGGCGGTCCGTGGGCAGGGCCAGCACGGGGTGCGTGTCGCCGAGTTGGGTGCGCCAGTAGGTCAGTTGGCGTTCGGCTTCGCCCGCGGCGAGCCAGTCGCGTTGCCAGGCGGCGTAGTCGGCGTACTGGATCCGCGGGGCTGCGAACGACGGCGTTTCGCCTTTCGCGCGTGCGGCATAGGCCGCACCGAACTCGTCGAGCAGCAGCTGCAGCGAGGCACCGTCGGACACGATGTGGTGCGTGACGATCGCGAGGATGTGGCGCTCGTCGCCGAGCTGGAGCCACGCGGCCCGCAGCACGGGGCCGGCCGCGAGGTCGAAAGGTTCGGCCTGCAGCCTGCGCGTTTGCGCAGCGGCCACGCTTTCGCGGTCGTCGGCCGGTAACGCGCGCAGATCGATGCGGGTGAGCGCCAGCGGTGCGGTCGGCAGCACCTGTTGGCCGACCGTGCCGTCGGCCGCCGTGCGGAACACGGTGCGCAGGCTCTCGTGACGTGCGAGCAGGCCTTCGAGGGCCGCCTTCAGTGCATCGGCATGCAACGCGCCCGACAGGCGCAGCGCCACGCCCACGTGGTACGCGCTGTTCTTCGGATCGAGCTGCCACAGGAACCACTGGCGCGCCTGTGCATGCGACAGCGCGAGCAACCCCGCGCGGCGCTTGGCCGGTAGGGCTGGAATCGGCTGGTGCACGCGGCGCTGGCCGAGCGCCAGCACGCGCCGCACTTCGCGCGCGAAGTCGCCCAGACGCGGTTGCTCGAACAGCGCGCGCAGCGGAAAGTCGATGTCCCAGCGCTCGCCGATGCGCGCGGCCGCCTGCGTGGCGGCGAGCGAGTTGCCGCCGTGGGTGAAGAAGTGCGCGTCGCGCGCCAGCGGTCGTTCGGCGGGGCGGCGCAGCACCTCGTGCCAGATCGTGGACAGGGCCCGCTCGACATCGTCGAGCAAGGTTTCGGAAGGGTCGACTGCAGGCGCGCCGCCGCCCAGCACGAACGCCCCGTGGGCGTAGATCGCATAGGCGTCGGCCGTGCGATCGATCCAGCCCTGGCGGCAGGCGCTGCGCTGCAGCTTGCCGCTCGTGGTTTTCGGCAAGCCGCCCGGATTGAGCAGCATCACGACCGACAGCGGCTCGCCGCACTGTTCGCTCACGGCGGCGCTCAGCGCCTCGACCAGCACCTCGGGGCGCACCAGCTTCTGGATTCTGCGCGACACCTCGGCCGCCAGGCCGATGCCCTCGCCTTCCGGCCCGTCGACCGCGAAGGCCGCGACGCGGCCCTTGCGCACGGCTTCGACCTCGCGCTCCACTTCGCGCTCGATGTCCTGCGGGTACAGGTTGTGGCCGCGCACGATGACCATGTCCTTGATGCGTCCGGCCACATACAACTGGCCCTCGTGCACGAAGCCCAGGTCGCCGGTGCGCAGCCAGCGCGCGCCCTCGTGCTCGACGAAGGTCTTCTGCGACACCTCGGGCTTGTTCCAGTAACCGCTGCCCAGGCTCGGACCCGAGGCCCATATTTCACCGACGCCCCCCTCCGCGCGGACTGCCAGCGTGGCCGGATCGACGATGCGCACCGCGTGGTGCGCCACCGATCGACCGCAGCCGACGAGCACGGCGCCCTCGTCGTCGCGCACCACGGCTCCCTGTGCCAGGCGGGCCTTGTCGAAGCTGTGCGCGACCATGCCGGTGCCGCGGTGTCCGCCCGTGACGAACAGCGTCGACTCGGCGAGGCCGTAGCACGGGTAGGCCGCCTCGGCCGGAAAGCCCGCGGGCGCGAAGCGTTGCTGGAACGCGCGCAGCGTGTCGGCGCGCACCGGCTCGGCGCCCGAGAACGCGAGGCGCCAGCACGAAAGGTCGAGCGTGGCCAGTTGCGCATCGGACACGCGGTCGAGGCACAGGCGGTAGGCGAAGTCGGGCCCGCCGCTGACGGTCGCGCGCAGCCGCGACACGGCCTCGAGCCAGCGCACGGGCCGCTCGAGGAAGTAGCGCGGCGACATCAGCGCCACGACCGCGCCGCGATGCATCGCCTGCAGCAGGCCGCCGATGAGGCCCATGTCGTGGTTCAGCGGCAGCCAGGTGACGAAGGTGTCGCTGGGGCTGACCGAAAGGCCTTCCTCGATCGCGCGCATATTGGCCATCAGGTTCGCATGCGTGACCATGACGCCCTTGGGCGCCGAGGTGGAACCGGAGGTGTATTGCAGGAACGCGATGTCGGTGGCGGCCGGCGTGTGCGGGCGCCATGCGTCGGCACCTGTGGCGTCGATTGCGTCGACGGCGATGAACACGGCCTGCGCGAAGGCAGCGTCTGCGCCGGCCACCGCGTCGCGGATGGTGGCGTGGGTCAGCACGCAGCAGGCGCCCGCGTCGGCGGCGATGCCTTCGAGCTTGCCCAGGTGGCGCTTGCGCGTGGACTCGGGCGGGAACACCGGCACGGCGACGAGGCCTGCGTAGAGGCAGGCGAAGAAGCTGACAACGTAGTCGTCGCTGTTGTCCAACATGATGAGCGCGCGGCCACCGGATGCGAAAGTCTGCTGCAGGTGCGCCGCCAAGCCGCGCACGCGTGTATCGAGCGTGCGGTAGCTGATGGGCGTGTCGAGCGCGCTGCCAGCGCGATCGGTGATGGCGATCAATGCGACGTCGTCGGGTCGCTGCGTGGCGAGGCTGCGCAGATGGGTCACGAAGTCCACGGGATGCATCGGGTTCACAGGGGTTGTTCCTTGTTGCGCCAGGCCAGCGCGGCGGCGTAGCCCGGCGGCGCGGCCAGCGCCATCGCTTCGATGCCGGCCCACGCGGGGACGGCGCAGTCGACGGTGAGCGCGCCGTTGGCCTCGGGGTGGATGCCGATGCTTTGCAGGTGCTCGGCCATGCCGACGCCTGCCGCCTTGAGCACGGCCTCCTTGCCGACCCAGCGTCGGTAAAAGGCGCGCGGCAGGTCGGTGTCGCTGCGGATTTCGCGTTGCTCGCGTGCGGTGAAGGCCATGGCGAGCAACGCATCGGCGTCGGCCATGAGATCGCGCGCACAGGCTTCGATGTCGACGCCGACGCAACGCACGTGTGCCGGATCGGCCAGTGCGATGAGCGCGTGATCGCCAGCGTGGGAGATATTGAAGAGCGGTGCGGCGTTGTCCCCAGCGGCTTCGACGAAGGGCCTGCCGTGCGCGTCGGCGCGCAGCGGCACGTCCGCCGGACGGCAGGCGAGGTGCTGCGCGATCAGGCGGCGCACGGCGGCGCGGGTGTGGGCGAAGCGCACGCGGTCGGCGCGGCGGGCGAAGCGATGGGCGCGTGCGCGCTCGTCGGGCGTGAGGTCGGCCCAGGCATCGCCGTCCTCCGCCGCAAGGTCCAGGTCCATGCGGTGCAACGCGATGCCCTGCGGCAAGGGGTCATGCCAGGGCACGAGCCGCATCGACGCCTCCCGCCATCACCGCCGGCGCGAGGTGCCGCGCCAGCGCGGCCAGCACGGAGGTCTCGTGCTGGCGGATGAAGAAATGGCCGCCCTCGAACCAGTCGAGCGTGAAGCGCGCGTGCGCGCTCTCGGTGGCCCAGGCCTGCATGCGCCACGGGGCGATGTCGTCCTGGCGGCCAGCCAGCACATGCAGCGGCACGGACAGCGGCGTGGGATCGGTGTGCACGAAGCTGCGGCACAGGCGGTAGTCGGCGCCGAGGGTGTCGAGCGTCATGCGCAGCAGCTCGGGGCTGTTGAACAGCTCCTGGGGCGTGCCGCCCTGCTTGCGCAGGTCGGCGACGAGGGCCGCGTCGTCGGTGATGTCGAGGAAGCGGTCGGGGTCGCGCTGCGAGGGTGCCGCACTGCCGGAGACGATCAGCGCGCACGGCAATGGCCGGTGCTGCTGCCGCTGGTGCTGCGCCATGCCCCAGGCGAGCAACGCGCCCATGCTGTGGCCGAAGAGCGCGTAGTGGCCGCGCAGCACGCCTTCATGTTCGGCGCACAGCAGCGCGACCGTGCGGTCGAAGTCGTCGACGAAGTTTTCACCCAGGCGCCCGCCGCGGCCCGGCAGCTCGACCGGCACGACCTCGATCCAGCGCGGCAGCGCCCGCCGCCAGCGCAGGTACATGGTGGCGCTGGCGCCCGCGCAAGGCAGGCACAGCAGGGGCAGCGATGCCTGCATGCGCGTCAGGCGGAGGCGTTGTCGGGTTGCTGCTGCGACTGTTGCGCGGCCATCCAGTCGCGCAACGACTTGGGGCGCATGTCGGTCCACTGGGCTTCGACGTAGTCGAGCACGGTCTTCTTGTCGCCCTTGACGCCGTCGACAGCGCTCCAGCCGCCGGGCACGGCCTTCCAGTGCGGCCAGATGGAATACTGCGCTTCGTGGTTGACGAGCACGATGAAGGTCTCGTCCTCGCGGTCGAAACAGTTGGTAGACATGGGCGGTCCTCTTGATAAGTGCAATGACGGGCAGGGTTTGCCCTTGCGATACAAGACGCGCCGCGAGGCCGGGTGTTTAGTCCCCCATGCATGAAAACTGCGCACGGCAGCGCCGCGGCGGGCCCGCTGGGGAGCTGCGAAAAAAAGAGGGAGCGGGCTAGCGGGCCGCGTCTTCGGCGTCGGGCGTATGGACGTCGTGCGCGGGCGGCACCAGGCCGACGAACAGCCAGAGACGGGCCGCCTCGGCGTAGGTCTGACGATGGGCGGAATCGGCAGCGAGCCATTGCGCAAGCTCGGCGCTCGCGGCGGCATCCAGCGCGCCCTCACCGGCGTGCTGGCGGCGGACCCACGCCCAGGCGGTCTGCCAAGTGGGGTCGCTTTGCGTGTCGTTGCTGCTGCTCATCGGCCGCCATCGTAGCGCCGATGAGGGGCATCGGAAAACTCAGCCGGCCTGCACGAGGTAGCGGCAGCTTTCGAGTGCGGCGTCGGCGTCCTTGATCATGAAATTCACGAGGGTGGCGGAGCAGCCCAGGCGCGTGGCGATCTCGCGCTGGGTCAGGCCGCCGAGGCGGTTGAGTTCGAACGCGAGGCGCGTGCGCGGCGCCAGCGCTTCGAGCACGCGGTCGATGGCCACCAAGGCCTGCCGGCCGCCGAGCACGCGGTCGGGCGCGTCGTTGCTGCTGGGCAGGCTCACGAGTTCCACGTCGTCGCAGTAGGTGCGGTAGCTGGCCTCGATGGAATGGTGACGGTGGTAGTCGACCGCCACGTTGCGCACCACCTGGCAGCAATAGCCGAGCGGCTTGCGGACATCGCGCACCGAAGCGCCGTCGGCGAGCTTCAGGTAGGCGTCCTGCAGGACTTCATCGGCCAGGTCGGCGGTCCGGACGATCTTTTGCGCGACGCGCTGGAGCTGGGCGCGGTTCGCGATGAAGACTTCCCCCAGCGTGGGCGCGGACGGGGAAAGCGACAGATCCATGGGTACTCCTGACGTATTCAAGGGCAAAGATGTAAATAAGACTTATTACCATTTGAGAACGGAAGAGGGCCCTGTTTTTTCCAGTGGCACCTTTCTGTCTCTCTCCCTGCCTAGACGTTCGAGCGGCCGAAAACGAGACACCTGTAAATTTCGCCCCGGAGTGCATCTGGGAGGCCATGCAATACATGGCACAAAGTGCCCCATACTTGCACCACGGCAGAATCTATAAGTTGTTGATTTAAATGGATAAAATAGAACTTGCTGCGCACACCCCCATGATGGCGCAGTACCTGCGCCTGAAAGCCGACCATCCGGACACCCTTCTGTTCTACCGGATGGGCGATTTCTACGAGCTGTTCTGGGCCGACGCCGAAAAAGCCGCGCGCCTGCTCGACATCACGCTGACCCAGCGCGGGCAGTCCGCGGGGCAGCCGGTGGTGATGTGCGGCGTGCCTTTCCATGCGGTCGACACCTACCTCGCACGGCTCATCAAGCTCGGCGAGTCGGTGGCCATCTGCGAGCAGGTGGGTGAGGTCGGTGCCAGCAAGGGGCCGGTCGAACGCAAGGTGGTGCGGGTGGTCACGCCCGGCACGCTCACCGACGCCGAACTGCTCAACGACAAGAGCGAATCGCTGCTGCTGGCGGTGCATGCGGGCACGCGCAACTTCTGCGGGCTGGCCTGGCTCAGCGTCACCGGGGCCGAACTGCGGCTGGCCGAATGCCCGGCCGATGCGCTGGAGACCTGGATCGCACGCATTGCGCCCAGCGAGCTGCTCTACAGCGCCGAGGTCACGCCCGCTTTCGAGCAACGCCTGAAGGCCGCGCGCGCGGCCACGCCGTTCACGCTGTCGATCCGCCCGGCCTGGCAGTTCGATGGCGGCCTGGGCGAGCGCAAGCTCAGCGAGCAGATGGGCAGCCAGGGCCTTGCGGCCTGGAACGCCGAAGCGCTCGTCAATGCGCATGCCGCGGCGGCAGCACTGCTCGGCTATGCCGAACACACGCAGGGGCGCGCGCTGTCGCACGTGCAGCGCCTGTCGGTGGAGCGCGACGGCGAGCTGATCGAACTGCCGCCGACCACGCGGCGCAACCTCGAACTGGTGCAGACGCTGCGCGGCGAAGACGCGCCCACGCTGTTCTCGCTGCTCGACACCTGCATGACCGGCATGGGCAGCCGCCTGCTGAAGCGCTGGCTGCTGTCGCCGCGGCGCGACCGCCACGATGCCGAGGCGCGGCTCGAGGCCATCGGCGCGCTGCAGTCCACGGTGCTGGGCGGCACGGCCGCGCCCTGGCGCATGCTGCGCGAGCAGCTCAAGAATACGAGCGACGTGGAACGCATCGCGGCGCGCATCGCGCTGCGCCAGGTGCGCCCACGCGAGCTGGTGGCACTGCAACTCGCGCTTTCCAAGGCCGGGCAGCTCGCGCCGCTGCTGCCGCCGGCGGCCGCGCTGCTCGAGCGCATCGCCGAGCGGCTGGCACCACCGCCGGGCTGCGCGGAGCTGCTCGCGAGTGCGGTCAAGCCCGATCCGTCGGCGCTGGTGCGCGACGGCGGCGTGATCGCCACCGGCCACGATGCCGAGCTCGACGAGCTGCGCGCCATCAGCGAGAACTGCGACGACTTCCTGCTCCAGTTGGAGATTACCGAGCGCGAGCGCACCGGCATTTCGAACCTGCGCGTGCAGTTCAACCGCGTGCACGGCTTCTACATCGAGGTGACGCAGAGCGCGCTCTCGAAGGTGCCCGACAACTACCGCCGCCGCCAGACGCTGAAGAACGCCGAGCGCTTCATCACGCCCGAGCTGAAGGCTTTCGAGGACAAGGCGCTGAGCGCGCAGGACCGCGCGCTGGCGCGCGAGAAGTGGCTCTACGAACAGCTGCTCGACGCGCTGCAGCCCTCGGTGCCGGCGCTCACGCAGCTGGCGGGCGCGCTCGCCGCGCTCGATGCGCTCTGCGCGCTGGCCGAGCGGTCGCACACGCTGCACTGGCGGGCGCCGAGCTTCGTCTCGCACCCGTGCATCGAGATCCAGCAAGGGCGCCATCCAGTGGTGGAGGCGCGGCTCGCCGAAAAATCCTCGGGCGGCTTCATCGCCAACGACACGCAGCTCGGGCCGCAGCAGCGAATGCAGGTGATCACCGGGCCCAACATGGGCGGCAAGTCGACCTACATGCGGCAGGTGGCGATCGTCGTACTGCTGGCATCCATCGGCTCGCATGTGCCGGCGGCGGGCTGCCGGCTCGGGCCGATCGACGCGATCCACACGCGCATCGGCGCGGCCGACGACCTCGCCAACGCGCAGTCGACCTTCATGCTCGAAATGACCGAGGCCGCGCAGATCCTGCACAGTGCCACCGCGCAGTCGCTGGTGCTGATGGACGAGATCGGCCGCGGCACCAGCACCTTCGACGGCCTCGCGCTGGCCGCCGGCATCGCGGCGCAGCTGCACGACCGCAGCAAGGCCTTCACGCTGTTCGCGACCCACTACTTCGAGCTGACGGAGTTTCCCGCCACCCACCACTGCGCCGTCAACATGCATGTGAGCGCGACCGAGGCGGGCCGCGACATCGTGTTCCTGCACGAGATGCAGCCCGGCCCCGCCAGCAAGAGCTACGGCATCCAGGTGGCGCGGCTCGCGGGCATGCCGGCCGCGGTAGTCAACCATGCGCGGCAGGCGCTCGAGGCGCTGGAGTCGCAGCATGCGCAGACCCGCGCTCAGGTCGACCTGTTCGCGCCGCCGCCGGCCGCCGAAACGCCGATGGCCAGCGCCGTAGAATCCGCGCTGGCCGCGCTCGACCCCGACGCCATGACGCCGCGGGAGGCGCTCGACGCGCTCTATGCACTGCAAAAACTGAACGCGCGCGAACGCAGCGCCGCGTGAACCGGCATCCGCCTTGCGAGACCCCACAATGACCTACTGCGTCGGCATCAAACTCAACGCCGGGCTGGTGTTCCTCTCCGACTCCCGCACCAATGCGGGTGTGGACCACATCAGCACCTTCCGCAAGATGATCGTCTACGAGCAGCCGGGCGACCGCTTCATGGTGCTGCTGTCGTCGGGCAACCTGAGCATCTCGCAGTCGGTGCGCGAGATCCTGCAGGTCGAGGAGCTGCGTGAAACCCGCGAAGACGGCACGCTGGGCGATCCGATCACCATCTGGAACGCCAAGAGCATGTTCGACGCCACGCGCGTGCTCGGCTCGGCGGTGCGCCACGTCTACGACCGCGATGCCGAGGCGCTCAAGCATGCGGGCCTCGACTTCAACGTCTCCTTCATCTTCGGCGGCCAGGTCAAGGGCGAAGGCATGCGGCTGTTCCTGGTCTATGCGGCCGGCAACTTCATCGAGGCCACCACCGAGACCCCGTACTTCCAGGTCGGCGAGTCGAAATACGGCAAGCCGGTGCTCGACCGCGTGCTCACGCCCGAAACGCCGCTCGACGAGGCCGCCAAGTGCGCGCTCGTGTCGATGGACTCGACCATGAAGTCGAACCTCTCGGTGGGCCTGCCGCTCGACCTTGTGGTGTACGAAGCCAACAAGCTCGAGACCGACCGCGTGATCTGCATCGACCACGAAAACCCCTACTACCGCATGATGCACAACAGCTGGGGCCAGAAGCTGCGCGAGGTGTTCGACAGCATCGAGGACCCGGTGTGGGACGACGGCGCCACCGCGCATCCGCTGCGCATGCCCGTCACGCGGCACAGCCCGCTGCGCAAGATCTCGACGCCCGACGAAAAGCTCATCTAACAGCGGCTCTTCCCATGGCCCTGCCCCCGGTCGTCTTCTCGCACGGCAACAGCTTTCCTGCGAGCACCTACCGCGTCGTGCTCGACAGCTTGCGCAACCGCGGCTTCGAGGTCGATGCGATCGAGAAGTTCGGCCACGACCCGAAGTACCCAGTCACCGACAACTGGCCGCACCTGGTGCGGCAGCTGGCCGACTTCGCGCAGGCGCGCGCCGACCGCGCGGGCAGCCCGGTGTTGCTGGTCGGCCATTCGCTCGGCGGCTTCCTGAGCCTGATGTGCGCGGCCGAGCATCCGGCGCTCGCTTGCGGCGTGGTGATGGTCGATTCGCCGATCCTCGGCGGCTGGCGCGCCAACACGCTCAACATGGTCAAGCGCACGCCGCTCATGAAGAGCATCTCGCCCGGCGCCATCAGCCGCAAGCGCAAGAACACCTGGGCCCACCGCGAGGCGGTGTTCGAGCACTTCCGCAGCAAGAAGGCCTTCGCCAAGTGGGACGAGCAGGTGCTGCACGACTACATCGACCACGGCACCTTCGACGGCGGCGACGACAACCGCCAGTTGAGCTTCGACCGCGACGTCGAGACCGCGATCTACAACACCCTGCCCCACAACCTGGCCGCGCTGCTGCGCCGGCATCCGCTCAAGTGCAAGGCGGCCTTCATCGGCGGGCGGCAGTCGGTCGAGATGAAGCAGGTCGGCATGGCGATGACCGAGCGGGTGACCAAGGGGCGCATCACGATGCTCGACGGCAGCCACCTGTTCCCGATGGAAAAGCCGCTCGCCACCGCGGCGGCGATCGAAGCGGCGCTACGCAACCTGCTCTGAAGCCGGCCGGCACCAGATGCCGTCGCCCACGCGCAGCACGCCGCCGCGCAGCACCCGCGCCGTCACGCCGCCATGGCCGCGCATCGCGTTGTAGCCTCCGGGGCCCAGCAGTTCCTCCATGCGCGAGCAGGGCTCGCAGGGGCCGCTGATCTCGAGCAGCACCTCGGCACCGATGGCCAGCACCAGCGGCTGGTCGGCAAACAGCGAACGCGCCGCCAGCAGGTTCAAGCCCGACACGACCAGGTTGCGCCGCAAGCCTTCTGCATCGACGCGGGGCCGGCCCACGAGCCCGGCGATCACCGGCAGGTGCTCCTGCTGAATCAGCGTGACCTGCCGCTTGCCGCCTGCGCGTGCGGCGGCGCTGCTGCGGTCGCCTTCGAGGCCCCGGCCGTCGAGCGCCCTGGCCTCTTGCACCGATTGAACCGCCACCCGGCGGGCCGGGCGCAGCAAGATCGCGTCGAGCCGGCCAGCGCGCGGGAACTGCCGCATGAGTTCGTGGAGGTCCGGCATGCGGCGATTGTCGATGGTGGCCCTCTTTCCGGTCGGCGAACTTTCCCCTTATCGGCGGAGGGATTGCAGGAAACAAATGATGCCAATCTGTCAAAATCCAGCAGAAACCAACTAGAACGACCTACAAACACGCGTCACATCGCAACGCTGCCGTCATGCCGGACCTGCTGCTGGAAGAAGTCGAAGCCGTGACCCTGAGCCCCCCGCTGGTGGTCCAGGACGATCCGGCCATGCGCGAGCGGCTGGCCTATGTGCTGTCGACACTGGGCTGCGACGAGCCGGAGATCGCGTGGGCCGACAGCGTTGCCGCGGCCAGGGAACTGCTCGATGCGCAGCACCGCCGCCGGGGCGCCCAGGCCTACGGCGTGGTGCTGGTCGACGTGGGCCTGCCCGGCGGCGGCGCGGTCGAACTGATCGGCTGGATGCAGACGCACCACCGGCAGGTGCCTGCGGTGGCCGTGGCGGACCGGCGCATGGAGCAGATCGTCTTCGCGGCGCTGCGCGCGGGCGCGATCGGTTACCTGCTGAAGGAAAACGACGACCTCGAACTGAGCATTGCCCTGCGCAGCATCGAACAGGGTGGCGCACCGATCGACCTCACCATCGCACGCTGCATCCTGGCCTGGCTCGGGGCCAGGCCGTCGGCCGCGGCCCCCGCGACGGACGACGCACCAGTGCCCGTTGCGCTCGCATCGCAGGAGCGCAAGATCCTCGAACTCGTCTCGCAAGGCCAGAGCCATCACGAGATGGCCGAGTCGCTGTCGCTCTCCCGGCTGACGGTGGCCTGCCTCACGAAGAACATCTATCGCAAGCTGGCGGTCACCGTGCACGCCGAGGCGATGGCGTAGCGCACGGGCGCCGCCTTCAGAGCTCGAGCACCAGCCGCCCCCCGCAGGCGCGCGAGCAGCAGGCCATCATCCGGGTGTTGGCGTCGCGCTCGGCGCGCGTCAGCACCACGTCGCGGTGGTCGACCTGGCCCGAGAGCACCCGCACCTCGCACGAGCCGCAAAGGCCCTCCTCGCAATCGCTTTGCACGTCGACATTGGCAGCGCGCAGCGTGGCAAGCAGGGTCCGGTCCGGCGGCACGGTGAGCACGAGGCCGGAGTCCTTGAGCTCCACCTCGAACGCCTGTTCCTTCGAAGGATCGAGCGTGGCCAGGGTCGATTCGAAATGCTCGACGCGCAGCGCCCCCTCGGGCCAGGCCGCGCAGCAGTCCTCGAGCGCCTCGAGCATCCTGAGCGGTCCGCAGGCGTACACCTGCGCACCCGGCACCGGCTCGGCGAGCAGCGCGCGCAGGTCGTTGCGACGGCCCCCGTCGCTTGCATGCACATGCAGCCGCTCGCCATGCAGCGCCGCCAGTTCGTCGATGAAGGCCATGCTGGCGCGGCTGCGACCGCTGTAGTGCAGTTCGTAGTCCATGCCCAGCGCCTTCGCGCGGCGCGCCATGGCGCTCACGGGCGTGATGCCGATGCCGCCCGCGATGAAGATGGCCTTCTGCAGCGATTCGTCGAGCCGGAAGTGGTTGCGCGGGCCGCGGATGCGCAGCCGGTCGCCGGCCTTCACGTTCGCATGCACCCAGGCCGAGCCGCCGCGGCCCTCGGGCTCGTGCAGCACCGCGATCTCGAGCACGCCCGTCTCGTCGGGATCGCCGCACAGCGAATACTGGCGCGACAGCGCGCTCGAACCGCATTCCACGTCGATGTGCGAGCCGGGCGTCCAGCGCGGCAGCGGCTTGCCGTCGGGCGACACCAGCCGCAGCCCCACGATGCCGTCGGCCACGCGCGTGACGCGCTCCACCACCACGGGCCGCGTCACCGCATGCCGCGAGGGCTCGCCGATGCGCACCGGCACCTGCACCTCGCGCAGGGCCGGGTTGCGGCGTTCGGGGTTGGCGGCCGGGTCCCATTCGACCCAGAGGTGCTCGGGCCCGCGGAAGGAAGTGTTCGGCACGTAGGTGAAGCGCTGCTCCGCCAGGCGCATGTGCGGCAACCGCCGGGTGAACTCCGACAGGAAGACCTGCATCTCCATGCGTGCGAGGTTCTTGCCCATGCACTGGTGCGAACCGTAGCCGAAGGTCAGGTGGTCGCTCGCGTTGTCGCGGCGGATGTCGAACAGGTCGGCATCGGCGAAGTGCCCTTCGTCGTGGTTGGCCGACGAGGTGACGATCAGCAGCTTCGAGCCGGCCGGCAGGTCCACGCCGTCGACCTGGGTGTCGCGGGTGACGAGGCGGCGCCAGGCGGCGACCGATCCGTTGTGGCGCAGGCACTCTTCCACCGCGTTCGGAATAAGCCCCGGGTCCTCGCAGAGCTCTTGCCACACGTGCGGGTGCTGCAGCAGCAGCTTCATCGCATTGGCGGTCGCGTTGGCGGTGGTCTCGTGGGCGGCCACGATGCCGGCCATCATCATCGAATGCAGGTACGAGTCGGTCACGATCTCGGGATGCAGTTTCTGCTTGCGGATGCCGTATTGCATCCAGCCCGGCGCGTCCGGGTCCTGGCGCATCTTCTCGAGCACCTTGCCCGCGTACTGCCAGAAGTTGCCGACCGCATGCGCCACGGCCACCTGCTCTTCGGGCTTTGGCCGGCCCCAGGTGTTGACGGTGTGCGCGATCGAGTATTTGCGCAGCGTGTCCATGTCCTCCTCGGGCACGCCGAGGAAGTGCAGCGCGACCGTGAGCGGGATCTCCCAGAGCATCTGGTCGACCAGGTCGGCGCGGCCGTCGTCGATGAAGCGGTCGACGTAGCTGCGCGCCAGTTCGCGCACCATCGGTTCGTGATGCTTGAGCGCTTCGGACGTGAACGGGTCCATCAGCACGCGGCGGCGCGGCATGTGCGCGGGCTCGTCCTCGTTGACCAGCGTGCGGTTCAGCGCAAAGCCGTACGAGGCGAGCACCGCATTGGCCTCGTCGCTCGTGGGCGTGATCTTCTCGAGCGCGTTCGAGGGGCTGAAGGTGATGTTGTCGCGGAACACCGCCTTGATGTCGTCGTAGCGCGTGACCACCCAGTAGCCGAGCTTCGGGCTGTAGAAGATCGGCTCCTTCTCGCGCGCCCAGCGCACGTACTCGGGCGGGTCTTGCTGGTAGCCGTCCTCGAAGGGGTCGAACTCGGCTGCGCGGGCGCTCACGGGGCAGCCCGTGGGCGTGCGCTCGGACGACAGCGGCCCGTGCGCGACGGGGCAACCGGAGGTGCGCGGGCTCGTCATCAGTCCAGCGTGATCTTCAGATCACGGATCAGCTTGTGCCAGCGCGTGGTCTCGCTCTTGAGCAGCGCGGCGTACTGCTGGGGCGTATTGGCCACCGGCTCCACGCCGAAGTCGATCATGCGCTTGCGCACCGCGGGCTCGTTGATGGCCGCCACCAACTGGCGGTTGAGCGTGTTCACCACCTCGGGCGGCGTGGCCGAGGGCACCACCACGCCGACCAGCGCGGCGGCCTCGACGTTCTTGTAGCCGAGTTCGGCGAAGGTGGGCACGTCGGGCAGCTGCGGCAGGCGCGTGGGGTTGGCCACCGCGAGCGCGCGCACCTTGCCGCCCTTGATGAAGCCGGCGCCCGCGGCCAGGTCGACCATCATGGCCGGCAGCTGCCCGCCCGCCACGTCGGCCAGCGCGGGCGCGGCGCCGCGGTACGGCACGTGCACCATGAACAGGCCCGCCTCGACCTTGAGCAGTTCCATCGCGAGATGGTGCGGGCTGCCCGCGCCGGCCGAGGCGTAGTTCATGCCGCCGGGCTTGGCCTTTGCCTTGGCGATGAAGTCCTTGGCCGTGGCGAAGCCGGCGTCGTTGCCGACCACGAGGATCATCGGAAACTTGCCCATCAGCGTGACGGGCGCAAGGTCGTTCGTGGGGCTGTAGCTCAGCGACTTGTAGAGCGCCGGGTTGAACACCAGCGTGCCGTTGTCGGCCGAGAGCACCGTGTAGCCGTCGGCCGGCGAGCGCACGGTCTCGGCGGCAGCCAGCGCGGTGTTGCCGCCGGGCTTGTTGTCGACCAGCACGGGCTGCCCCACTTGCGTGGAGAACGTCTGTGCGACTGTGCGCGCGAGAAAGTCGGAGCCGCCGCCCGCCGCGTAGGGAACGATCCAGCGGATCGGCTTGGACGGGAAGGTGGCCGTCTGCGCGCCGGCGCTCGTGGCGGCCACGAGCGCCAGGGCCGCGATGCAACGAAGGAAGTAGTGCTTTGTCATGGGAATTGCCTCGGTGTTGTTCCGTATTGCGTAAGTATCATACGCATTGCGTAATTAAAAACTCAGGTCTAACCCGAGGCATCCGGTGCCCGGTGCCGAGCACGTAACATCCCCGCCCACATGACCCAAGCCCCGGAAGTCCCTCCCGTTCCCGCCGCCGGCCGCGAGCGGCGCCAGCGCGTGCAGTCGGCCGAAACCGGCATGGCGGTGCTCAAGGGGCTGGCCCACCTGGGCGGGCGCAGCAGCCTCACCGCGCTGGCCGCCCACGTGGCCGAAAGCCCGGCCAAGGTGCACCGCTACCTCGCGAGCCTGATGGAAGAAGGGCTGGTGCTGCAGGACGCGGCCTCGCAGCACTACTACCTGGGCACGGCGGCGATCCAGATCGGCCTGGCCGCAATGCGCCAGGCCGACCCGATCCGCGCGGCCGAGCCCGGCCTGCTGCGCCTGCGCGAATCGCTCGAGGTGACCTGCTTCGTCGCGGTGATGGGCAACAAGGGGCCGACCATCGTGCGTTTCGAGGAGCCGGGCCTGCCGGTCACGGTGAACGTGCGTGCCGGCTCGGTGATGTCGATGCTCTGGTCAGCGACGGGCCGCGCCTTCCTCGGCCTGCTCGACGAATCGCGCGTGCGCGCCCTGGCCGAACAGGAACTCGCCGAGGCACCGCCGGACATGCGCGCCACGCTCGACGCGGCCGACCCGATCGGCCAGTTGCGGCGCGAGGTGCAGCAGGCACGCTGCGCGATCGTGCGCGACACCTACCTGCGCGGCATCAGCGCAGTGGCCGCGCCGGTGGTCGACTATGCGGGGCGCGTGTGCGCGGTGCTGACGGCGCTGGGCGCCACCGGCGGCTTCGACCCGGCGATCGACGGCCCGATCGCGGGCGCAGTGCGGCGCGAGGCCGACGCCGCGAGCGCCCTGCTCGGCCACGGCGGCACGGCCTGACGGCCGCGCGCCTTGCTGTTCCTTCGCGCGCTTATTCGGCCCAGACCACCGCGCCGGTCCACGCAGTGGTCAGCACCACGATGCCGAAGGCGATGCGGTACCACGCGAACGGGATGAAGTCGTGCGTGCTGATGTACTTCAGCAGCCAGCGCACGCACAGCCATGCGCTCGCGAACGAGAACACCAGGCCTACGGCAAACATCGGGATGTCGGCCATCGTCAGCAGCGCCCGCTCCTTGTAGAGGCTGTAGGCGCCGGCACCGATCAGCGTGGGGATCGCCAGGAAGAACGAGAAATCGGTGGCCGCCTTGCGCGACAGGCCCAGCAGCATGCCGCCGATGATGGTCGAGCCGCTGCGGCTGGTGCCCGGGATCATCGCGAAGCACTGCACCAGGCCGACCTTGAGCGCATCCCACATCGTCATGTCGTCGACGTGCTCGACGCGCACCGAACCGGGCGGGCGCTTCTCGGCCCACAGGATGATGAAGCCACCGATGATGAAGGTGCTGGCCACCACCACGGGCGTGAAGAGGTGTTCCTTGATCATCTTGCCGAACACCAGGCCCAGCACCACCGCCGGCAGGAAGCCCAGCACCACGTTGATGGCCAGGCGCCGCGCCTTGGGCTGGCGCGGCAGCGCCACGATGGTCGAATGGATCTTCTGCCAGTACACCAGGATCACCGCGAAGATCGCGCCGGTCTGGATGGCGATGTCGAAGACCTTGGCCTTCGCATCGTCGAAGCCGAGCAGCGCGCCCGCAAGAATCAGATGCCCGGTCGACGAGATCGGCAGAAACTCGGTCAGCCCTTCGACGATGCCCATGATGGCGGCCTTCACCAGCAAAACGATGTCCACGCTTACTCCTTTAAAGAGCCGCAATTATGGCGAGGCATCGCGACAGTCCCTTCGGCCGGCCCCCGGGCGCCGCGGGGATTAGCCGGCCGCTTGACGCGTGCGCTGCCGCAGCGCCCGCACCGCGCTGTCGACCGTGGTGAGCACGGGCAGTCCGCTGGCCGCTTCGCAGGCGCTGCGCGCACGCGCCATGCTGAACTGCGCGAGCGCGATGCGGGTGCAGCCGCGCGCGCGCAACGCGGCGGCCTGGGCGGCGACCAGCGCATCGTGGCGCGCGGTGTCGCCGGCGTCGAGCGCTTCGAGTGCGCCTTCGGCCAGCACCGGCTCGAGCGCGGTCCCGGGCGGAAACTCGGACGGCATCGAGGCCAGCGTCGGCGCAAAGGTGGCGATGAGCCCGAGCCGGCCCGACGCGCCCTGCACCGCCTCGGCCACCATGGCTTCGTTCGGCTTGAGCACCGGAATGCCCGCATGCCGCCGGGCCACCGCTTCGATGCACGGCCCGAAGGCCGAGCAGGTGAAGAGGATGCCCTCGGCCCCCGCATCGACCGCATACTGCGCGAGCCGCTGGAAGCGCTCGTGCATCGCGGCATCGAGCCCCTGCCCGCTGCGCGCCAGGTCGGCCGAGAGACTGTCGTCGAGCAGGTTCATGCGCCGGGCCTCGGGCCAGTCGCGCTCGAAGGCGGCGTTGATGGGCGCCACGGAATGCGCCAGCGCGTGGATCAGGGCGATGCGGGTCATGCGGCCGAATTATCATTGGAATACATGTTTCACCCAACCGCGAATGCGCTTGCGTTCCGGTACATTTGTTCCAATGACGATTGCCAGAGACCAGATCCGCCAGCGCTTCAACGAACTGAGCCCCGCGCTGCAGCAGGTGGCGCGCTATGTGCTCGACCATCCGAACGAGGTGGTCACGGCCTCGATGCGCAGCGTGGGCGCGCGCGCGCAGAGCACGCCGGCCACGCTGGTGCGCTTTGCGCAGCAACTGGGCTATGCGGGCTGGCCCCAGCTGAAGGAAGCCTTCGCGGGCGACATGGGGCTCGGCTCCGACCCTTTTGGCGGACATGCGAAGCAGCTCGTCGGCCGTGTCCAGAACCAGGGCCTCGCGGGTGAGATCTTCGAAGTGCAGCGCCGCAACCTCGAAGCCACGCACCGGCAATGCGCCGACGCGCTGCGCAAGGCATGCGTGCTGCTCGAGAAGGCGGGCGCGGTGCATGCCGCGGGCTTCCGCGCCTGCTTTCCGATCGCGTTCTCGTTCGTCTATGCGTACCGGCTGTTCCGCACCGGCGTGCACCTGGTCGACGGCCCGGGCGGCTCGCTCGAGATGCAGCAGCGCGCCTTCGCCAAAGGCGATGCGTTGGTGGTCGCGAGCTTCGCGCCCTACTCGCGCGAGGCGCTGCAGGTGGCCCAGGCCGCCAAGGCAGCGGGGCTGCGCATCGTCGCGCTGACCGACAGCACGGCATCCCCGCTGTCGTTGCTCGCCGACGAGACGTTGCTGTTCACGATCCAGAGCCCGTCGTTCTTTCCTTCGGTCGCTGCGGGCGTTGCGCTGGCCGAAGCACTGGTCGAGCTGCTCGCGAGCCGCGCTGGCAAACCGGGCATGCGACGCATCGACGAGGCCGCGGCGCAGTTGTTCGAGTCGGGCGCCTACCTGCGCCCGCGGAGCCCGCGCGCCTAGGGCGCCGAGGCGCCGGTCCAGCCGGCCTGCCATCCGCCGCCCAGCGCCTGGATCAGCGCGACGGCGGCGGTCTGCCGATCGACCTGCACCTGCACCAGCGCGCGGCGCGCATTGAGCGCGGCCGCCTGTGCGGTCACCACTTCGGTGTAGCCGGACTGGCCCGCACGGTAGCGGTTGAGAAACTGCTGTTCGCTCCTGTCGGCGGCGGCCGAGGCCTCGCGCCGCAGGCCTTCCTGCTGCGCGAGCGCCGCGCCGGCCGTGAGCTGGTCTTCGACCGCCTGGAACGCGCCCAACACCGTCTGGCGGTAGCGCGCCACGCTCGCGTCGTGGGCCGCCCTGGCCGAATCGACCGACGCGCCGATCGCACCGGCGTCGAACACCACCTGCGCCACCGACAGCCCCAGCGCCCAGAGCATGTTGGACGCATCGAACAGGTCCTTCACGCGGCTCGCGTTGCCGCCGACCGAGGCACTGAGGCTGAAGCTCGGAAAGTAGGCCGAACGCGCGATGCCGATCTGCGCATTGGCCGCGGCCACCGCGCGCTCGGCCGCCGCGATGTCGGGCCGGCGCTGCAGCAGCGTCGACGGCACGCCGGTCGGGACGCCGGGCACGGTGGGCGTCCAGCGCGCGGGCGGCAAGCTGAAGTCGGCCGGCGCCACGCCGACGAGCATGGCGATGGCATGCTCGAACGTGGCGCGCGTGCGCTGCAGGCCCACGCGCTCGGCCTGCGCATTGACGAGCTGCGTCTGCGCCTGCAGCACGTCGGTCTGCGCCGCAATGCCGGCCGCATAGCGGTTGCTCGTGATCTCGAAGGCGCGCTGGTAGCCTTCGATGGTCTGGTCGAGCAGCACGATCTCGGCGTCGGTTTCGCGCAGCGAGAAATAGTTGGTGGCCAGATCGCCGACGGCCGAGAGCCGCGCCGAGGCCAGGTCGGCCTCGCTGGCCTGCGCGTTGGCCTGGGCGCTGCCCACGGCCTGCCGCAACCGGCCCCAGACGTCGGGCGCCCAGTCGACGCCGAGGTTGGCTGCGAAGGCGCTCGACGCATTGCTGCTACCGCCGAGGTTGCCGCTGCGCCGGCCGCTGCCGTCGATCGCGACCGACGGGAACAGCGCCGCGCGTTCGCCGCGCACCAGTGCGCGGGCCTGGGCGAAGTTGGCCACGGCCGCGGCGATGTTCTGGTTCGAGACGTTCACGCGCGCGGCGAGCTCGTCGAGCGTGGGGTCGGCAAAGAGCTTCCACCATTCGCCGCGGTCGAGCGCGTCGGCCGGCGCGGCGGGCAGCCAGCCGTCGGCGGCCGGCTGCTCTTTCCAGCCCGCGGGCATGGCCGCAGCGGGCGCCTGGTAGGCAGGCCCCACGGCACAGCCGGCCAGCACCGCCGCCAGGGCGAGCGCGGACAGCGAAAGGATGCGGGGGCGGCGATGTGTCATGGCAGGGTCTCGTTCATTCTCTTCAGGTCTGCGCGCCGGCCGCGCGGCTCAGGTGCCGCTCGTTGCCCGAACGCCGCCGCAGCTTGTCGAGCAGCACGTAGACCACCGGCGTGGTGAGCAGCGTGAGCAGCTGGCTCGCGACGAGGCCGCCGATGATCGCCACGCCGAGCGGCTGCCGCAGTTCGGCGCCCTGGCCAAAGCCGACGGCGAGCGGCAGCGCGCCCAGGGCGGCGGCGAGCGTGGTCATGAGGATCGGGCGGAAGCGCAGCAGGCAGGCTTCGCGCACCGCTTCCACGGCCGAGATGCCGCGCGCGCGCTCGGCCTCGAGCGCGAAGTCGATGATCAGGATCGCGTTCTTCTTCACGATGCCGATCAAAAGGAACAGCCCGATCAACGCAATGATCGAGAACTCCATGCGGAACAGCAGCAGCGCGAGCACGGCGCCCACGCCGGCCGAGGGCAGCGTGGTCAGCACGGTGACCGGGTGCACCAGGCTCTCGTAGAGCACGCCCAGCACGATGTAGATGACAACGATGGCCGCCAGGATCAGCGCGAGCTGCTGCCCCTGTGACTGCTGCGCCGCGAGCGCCGTGCCCTGGAAGCTGCCGCGCACGTTGGTGGGCATGGCGATGTCGGCCTCGGCCTGCGCCACGATGCGGCGCGCATCGTCCAGCGTGGTGCCCTCGCTCAGGTTGAACGAGACGGTACTCGCCAGCTCGGTGTCCTGGTGATCGATGGAACTCGGCACCGCGCGCTCGCTGACCTTGGCGATGGCCGAGAGCGGCACCATCTGCGTGGTGTTGGCCGCCAGCGCCTGGCCTGTGGAGGCCGTGCGCAGGCCCGGGTTGGCCGAGGTGGTGGTCGAAGTGCCGGTGCTCGCGTCGGTGTTGCTGGCGAGCGAACTCACCGTGGCCGCACCGTTCGCGCTGGTGGCTGCGGTGAGCGTCGACGGCACGTACAGGTCCTTCAGCACCACGGGCGCACGCTGGTAGCGCGGCGCCCATTCCATGATGACCGAGTACTGATTGAGCTCGTCGTAGATGGTGGCGACCGAGCGCTGGCCGAAGGCGTTGTAGAGCGCGGCATCGACCGCGCTGGCGGTCACGCCGAGCCGTGCCGCGCTGTCGCGGTCGATCTCGACGAAGGTCTCCACGCCGTTGTCCGATTGGTCGCTGTCGACGTCGGTCAGCGCAGTCTCCTGGCGCAACCGGTCGGCGAGCCTCGCGGTCCAGGTGCGCAGGTCGCCCAGGCTGTCGCCCTTCAGCGTGTACTGGTAGGTGGAGTTGCTCGAGCGCCCGCCCATGCGCAGGTCCTGCACTGGGCTCAGGAACACGCGCAGGCCGGTGAGCTGGCCCAGCTGCGGCCGCAGCCGGGCGATGACCGTGGCGGTCTTCTCCTTGCGCTCGGAGGCCGGCTTGAGGTTGACGAACATGAAGCCGCCGCCCGAGCGGCTGCCGCCCGAGAAGCCCACCACGGTGTCGACCGCCGGGTCCTTGTGGATGATGTCGACCGCCTGCCGCAGCTTCTCGGCCAGTGCCACCGACGAGATGCTCTGGTCGGCACGCAGGCCCGCGTTGAGCTGGCCGTTGTCCTGCTCGGGGAAGTAGCCCTTCGGAATGGCGGTGAACAGGTACACGTTGAGGCCGACCACCGCGAGCAGCAGCACCATGACCACGGCCTTGCTCGCCAGCGCCCAGTCGAGGCTGTGGGCGTAGGTGCGCAGGCTCCACTGGTAGCCGCGCTCGGCCATGCGCGCGAACCGGCCGGGCGGCTTGCCGCCGGGCGTCTCGGGCCGCAGCAGCATGGCGCACATCATCGGCGTGGTGGTGAGCGAGATCACCAGCGAGATCAGCACCGCGACCGACAGCGTGACGGCAAACTCGCGAAACAGCCGTCCGATCTGCCCGTCCATGAACAGCAGCGGAATGAACACCGCCACCAGCGACAGGCTGATCGACAGCACGGTGAAGCCCACCTCGCGCGCGCCGCGCAGCGCGGCCTCCATGCGGCCCACGCCGGCCTCGATGTGGCGGCTGGTGTTCTCGAGCACCACGATGGCGTCGTCCACCACGAAGCCGGTGGCCACCGTGAGCGCCATGAGGCTCAGGTTGTTGAGGCTGTAGCCCAGCAGGTGCATCACGCCGAAGGTGCCGAGCAGCGACACAACGGTGGCCACCGCGGGAATGATGGTGGCGCGTGCGCGGCGCAAAAAGAGGCCGACCACGAGCACCACCAGCACGATCGAGATCATCAGCGTGGCCTCGATCTCGCGCAGCGACGCGCGGATGGAGTTGGTGCGGTCCGAGGCCACCTGCACCTCGATGTCCTGCGGCAGCTGCGCACGGAGCTCGGGCAGCAGCTCGCGCACGCCGTCGACCGTCTCGATGATGTTGGCACCGGGCTCCTGCGTGACCAGCACGATCACCGCCGGCTGCCCGTTGAACAGGCCCAGCGTGCGCGTGTTCTCCACGCTGTCGATCACGCGCGCCACGTCGCCGAGGCGCACGGCCGCGCCGTTGCGCCAGCCGATCACCATGTCGCGGTATTCCGCCGCATGGCGCCCCGGCGCGGGCGTGTAGATCTGGAGCCGGCGCTCGTCGCCCTCGATCGCGCCCTTGGGCCGGTTGGCGTTGTTGGACTGGATCGCGGCGCGCACGTCCTCGGTGCTGATGCCGTAGCGGTTGAGCGAGAACGGCTCGAGCTCGACGCGCACCGCGGGCAGCGAGCCGCCGCCGATCTCGACCTCGCCCACGCCATCGACCTGCGAGAGCTTCTGGCTCACGATGTTCGACACGGCCTCGTAGATCTGGCCCGGCGTGCGCGTCTTCGACGTCAGCGCCAGGATCGCGATCGGCGCGGCGGTCGGATTGCGCTTGCGGTAGGTCGGGTTGCGCCGCAGCGTGGCGGGCAGATCGGCGCGCGCCGCGTTGATGGCGGCCTGCACCTCGCGCGCAGCGCTGTCGATGTTGCGCGACATGTCGAACTGCAGGCTGATGCGCGTCGAGCCGTTCGAACTGGTCGAGGTGAGTTCGTTCACGCCGGCGATCACGCCGAGCCGGCGCTCGAGCGGCGTCGCCACGCTCGACGCCATGGTGCTCGGGCTCGCCCCCGGCAGGCTGGCCGTGACCGAGATGGCCGGGTAGTCGACCTGCGGCAGCGGCGACACCGGCAGCGCGAAAAAGGCCGCGATGCCGGCCAGCGCAATGCCGACGGTCAGCAGCACCGTGGCGATTGGACGCTCGACGAAGGGCCGCGACAGGTTCATTCGGCCACGGCCTCCCGCTGGCGCCCGAAGCGGCGACCCAGCCGGTCGAAGGCCAGGTAGACCACCGGCGTGGTGAACAGCGTGAGCACCTGGCTCACCACCAGCCCGCCGAAGATCGCAAGGCCGAGCGGCCGGCGCAGCTCGGCGCCCTCACCCCAGCCGAACATCAGCGGCAGCGCCGCGAACAGCGCCGCCAGCGTGGTCATCAAGATGGGTCGGAAACGCAGCAAGGCCGCCTGGTGGATGGCCTCCTGCGGCGACTTGCCTTCGCGCCGCTCGGCGTCGATCGCGAAGTCGATCATCATGATCGCGTTCTTCTTGACGATGCCGATCAGCAGGATGATGCCGATGATGCCGATCACGCCCAGGTCGTTGCCCGTGAGCATGAGCGCGAGCAGCGCGCCCACGCCGGCCGAGGGCAATGTCGAAAGGATGGTCAGCGGATGGATGTAGCTCTCGTACAGCACGCCGAGCACGATGTACACGCACACCACGGCCGCAAGGATGAGCCACAGCTGGTTGGTGAGCGACTTCTCGTACGCGCCAGCGGCACCCAGGAAGGTCATGGTCATGCTCGCGGGCATGCCGATCTCCTTGGCGGCCGCGCGGATCGCCGCAACCGACTTGCCGAGCGCCACGCCCTGGGCGGTGTCGAAGCCCACCGTGGCCGAAGGGTACTGCGCCACGTGGGTCACCGCCAGCGGCGCGGGCTGTTCGCGCACGGTGGCGATCGACGACAGCGTGGTGGCCGCACCGCTGCCGGTGCGCAGCTGCAGGTTGCCGAGCAGCTGCGGCGACGACAGCGCCTCGCGCTGGGCCTCGAGGATCACGCGGTACTGGTTGGTCTCGGTGAAGATGGTCGAGACGATGCGCTGGCCGAAGGCGCTGTAGAGCGTGTCATCCACCGAACTGGCCGTGATCGACAGGCGCGAGGCGGTGTTGCGGTCGATGTCCACGTAGGCCGCGAGCCCCGTCGCGCCGGCGGTGGTGGTGGCATTGCGCACCAGCGGCTCGGCGCGCAGCCGCTCGGCCAGCTTCTGGGCCCAGGTGTCCACCGTGGTGGTGTCCACGCCTTCGAGCGAAACGCGGAATTCGGTCGGCCCGGTTTCGGCATCGATGGTCAGGTCCTGCGTGGGCTGCAGGTAGAGCGTGACGCCCGCCACGGCGCGCACGCGCTCGCGCAGGCGCTGCATCGTGGCCTCCTGGTCGCCGCGATCGGGCCGCATGTTGATGAGCATGCTGCCGGTGTTGAGCGCGGTGTTGTTGGCCGCGTCCACGCCGACCACCGAGCTCACGCTCGCCACCTCGGGGTCGGCCAGGATCGCGTCGGCGGCCTGCAATTGCAGCGCGGCCATGCGCGTGTACGAGACATCCTGCGCGGCCTCGATGCGCGCCTTCAGCTGGCCCGTGTCCTGGGTCGGGAACAGGCCCTTCGGAATCACCGCGTAGAGCAGCACGGTGAGCGCCAGCGTGGCGACGGCCACCACGAGCGTGAGCGGCTGGTGCCGCAGCACCCAGATCAACCACACGTCGTAGCGCGCGATGACGCGGTCGAAGAAGCGCTGCACGCTCGCGCCAAAGCGCCCGCCCTCCTCCGCCTGCGGCCGGAGCCAGCGCGCCGACATCATCGGCACCAGCGTGAGCGAGACCACGGCGGAAATCAGGATGGTGATCGCCAGCGTGACGGCGAACTCGCGGAACAGCCGGCCGACCACGTCGCCCATGAACAGCAGCGGGATCAGCACCGCGATCAGCGACACCGTGAGCGAGATGATGGTGAAGCCGATCTGCGTGGCGCCCTTGATCGCGGCCTTGAACGGCGGGTCGCCCTCCTCGAGGTAGCGCGCGATGTTCTCGATCATCACGATCGCGTCGTCCACCACGAAGCCGGTGGCGATCGTCAGCGCCATCAGGCTCAGGTTGTTGAGGCTGTAGCCCAGCAGGTACATCAGCCCGCAGGTGCCGATCAGCGAGATCGGCACCGCGAGGCTCGCGATGACCGTCGCGCGCACGCTGTGCAGGAAGAAGAAGATCACCAGCACCACCATCACCACCGCCAGCGCCAGCTCGAGCTGCACGTGCGAGACCGAAGCGCGGATGCCGGTGGTGCGGTCGCTCAGCACCTCGACCTTGAGCGAGCCAGGCAGCGAGGCCCGCAGTTCAGGCAGCTGCTGCTTGATCGCTTCGACGGTGCCGATCACGTTCGCGCCCGGCTGGCGCTGCACGTTCAAGATGATCGCCGGGTACATGCCTGCCCCCACGCTCGGCACTGGCGTGTCCTCGCTGCCGCCCGAGGGGGCGCTCGCCGCCTTGGGGCGGCCCGGCGGCGGCTCGGCCGGTGCCGACGCATCCTCGCCGCGCAAGCCTGCCCAGGCGCCGAGCTGCGTGTTCTCGGCGCCGTCGACCACGCGCGCCACGTCGGTCATGCGGATGGGCGCGCCGTTCTTCCAGGCGACGATCAGGTTCTTGTAGTCGTCCGCCGCGAGCAGCTGGTCGTTGGCGTTGATGGTGTAGGCCCGCTGCGGCCCGTCGAAGCTGCCCTTGGCGCTGTTGGCGTTGGCTGCGCTGATGGCGCTGCGCAGCGTGTCGAGGCCGATGCCCACCGACGCGAGCGCATTGGTGTCGGCCTGGATGCGCACGGCCGGGCGCTGCCCGCCCGAGAGCGACACCAGCCCGACGCCGCCGACCTGGCTGATCTTCTGCGCGAGCCGCGTGTTCACAAGGTTCTGCACCTCGGTCAGCGGCATGGTCTCGGAACTGACGGCCAGCGACAGGATCGGTGCGTCGGCTGGATTGACCTTGGCATACACCGGCGGCGCCGGCAGGTCGGCCGGCAACAGCGAGCCGCCGGCATTGATGGCGGCCTGCACCTGCTGCTCGGCCACGTCGAGCGTCTCGTCGAGCGCGAACTGCAGCGTGACGATCGAGACCCCCGCCGAGCTGACCGAACTCATGCGGTTGAGCCCCGCCATCTGGCCGAACTGGCGCTCGAGCGGTGCCGTGACGGTGCGGCTCATGACCTCGGGGCTCGCGCCCGGATAGAGCGTCTGCACCTGGATGGTCGGGTAGTCGACCTGCGGCAGCGCGGCCAGCGGCAGCAGCCGCAGGCCCACGAAGCCGGCCAGCACGATGGCCAGCATCAGCAGCGCCGTGGCCACCGGCCGTTCGATGAAGGGACGGGACGGGCTCATCGCGCGGGCACCTCAACCTCGATCACTGCGGCGGGCGCTGGCGACGGCGCTCTCCACCACGCGGACCCGATGCCGCGCCACGCGGGCCGGCCGCACCGCCACGCGGGCCGGCGCCGGGCCGATCACCCTGCAACTGCACCACCGCGCCGTCCTTGATGCGGTCGCCGCCTTCGGTCACGACGTTCTCGCCGGCACGCAGGCCCGAGGTGATCGCTACCACCTCGGCATTGGCCTCGCCGCGCTTCACCGCGCGCATCGAGACCGTGCGGTCCTCGTTGATCACGTACACGTAGTCGCCGTTCGGGCCGGTGCGCACCGCCGTCACCGGCACCACCACCGCGCGCAGCTTGCGCAGCAGCAGCTGCACGTTGACGAACTGGCTCGGGAACAGCGTGGTCTGCGCATTGGCGAAGCGGGCCTTGGCCTTCACCGTGCCGGTGGTGGTGTCGACCACGTTGTCGAGCGTCGAGAAGGTGCCGGTGTCGAGCGTTGCCGCGCGCGTGCGGTCGAACGCGGTCACGGGCAGCGGTTCGCCGCGCGCGAGCTGGGCCTGGATGTCGGGCACGCGGTCTTGCGGCACCGAGAACTGGACGTCGATCGGGTTCATCTGCGTGATGACCGCGATGCCGGTGGTCGCGTTGGCGGTGATGGTGTTGCCCGGGTCGACCGCGCGCAGCCCGATGCGGCCGGCCACGGGGGCGGTGATGCGGGTCCAGTCGAGGTTCAGCCTGGCCGAGGCTTCGGCGGCCCGGTCGGTGGTGACCGTGCCTTCGAGCTGCCGCACCAGCGCGGCCTGGGTGTCGACCTCCTGCCGCGCGATGGAGTCCTGCCCGAGCAGCGTGCGGTAGCGCGCAAGGGTGACGCGCGCGGCCGCGAGCTGCGCCTCGTCGCGTTCCCGGGTGCCACGGGCCTGCATCAGCGCCTGCTCGTAGGGGCGCGGGTCGATGCGCGCGAGCAGCTGGTTCTTGGCCACCGTCTGGCCTTCGGTGAACATCACCTCGGTCAGCACGCCGCCGACCTGGGCCCGGAGCGTGACGGTGGCGAGCGGCGTGACGGTGCCGAGCGCATCGATGGTGACCGGCAGCTCGGTCTCGCGCGCCGCGGCATGGCCGACCGTGACGGTCGCGCCGCCGAAGCGCGACGCGCCTGCAGCGCTGTCTTTGCGGTTGATGAGGTACCAGCCCCCCGCACCGACAGCCAGCAGCAACAGCAGCGCGAGCAGGCTGCCCAGCCAGCGCCGGCGGCGCGAAGGCGGACGCGGAGAGGGAGAAGGGACGGGGTGTGCCGGTGGGGCAGCAGGCGAATCGCCGGAAGAAGGCTCGGAGGTCGGTGATTCCATGGGGTGGGGCAGTGCGCAGTACAGCCGCTAGTGGACCGCTGGATCGTAGCGCGCCTGTCTGTCGGACCGTAAAGCGACGGTAAAGCTGCAAAGAATGCCCACGTTTCGCACACCGTCGCCGCGCCTCGCGCCGCCGTGGCGCATTTCGTCGCACGCCGATGGCCGCGCCGGCCAACGATCGGCACAGTCCGCTCCATCGATGCTTTCTTTCTGAACCGCCATGCTGCTCGAGATCATTCTTCACACCCCGAAGTGGGTCTTCGCCGTCTTCGTGCTCCTGCTGTGGCTGGGCGCAAGGCAGCTGCTGCCAGGCCGCAGCGGACTCGGCCGGCTCACGGCGGTGTCGGTCGGCATGACCGGCCTGTCGCTGGCGGGCGTGCTCACGGCCTTCGGCCCTTCGCCCGGTGCCCTGCTCGGCTGGAGCCTCGCGGCGGCCGCCATGGGCCTGGCGGTGCTGCAGGCTGCACTGCCCGCCGGCGTCCGCTACGACCCCGCCGCGCGCAGCTTCCACCTGCCCGGCAGCGCCGTGCCGCTGGTGCTGATGATGGGCATCTTCTTCACCAAGTATGCGGTCGGCGTGGCGCTGGCCTTGCACCCCGCGCTGCACCGACAGGCCGCTTTCGCGGTCGGCATTCCGATGCTGTATGGCGCCTTCAGCGGCATCTTCGCCGCGCGGGCCCTGCGCCTGTGGAAACTGGCGCTCCGAACCGCCGCCATGGCACCCGAAGTGCGCCCGGCCTAAGATCGCCAGCCGCTTCATCGACATTTTTCTTCAACCCCCTCACGGAGAACCGTCATGAACCCTGCACAGCCCCACACCCACGCTTCTGCCTCCGAACTCGAGCGGCTCGCCCGGCGCCGCGCCGGCGCCAAGCTGGGCTGGTTCATCCATGCTTTCGTCTATGTGCTGGTGAACCTCGGCCTGGTCGCCCTCTCGGCCTCGCGCGGCCACAGCTGGGCGGTGTACCCACTGCTGGGCTGGGGCCTCGGGCTGCTGATCCACGGCGCCGTGGTCTGGTTCGTCGCCACCGGTGGCGGCGTCTATGACCGGCTCGTGGCGCGCGAACGCCGTGCGCTGCAGGGAGGCGATCCTTGGTAGCAGGCGGGGCGCCCATGCCGGCCCCGCTGTTCGGCGCCGGAATCCTTCGCGACGTGCTGCGGCACGGCCTCATCACGGCCGCCTGCTGCTGCGTGATCGCGGCCGTGATGACCGCCACCATGCGCGGCGCGGACGGCGCCTGGGACAAGCAGCTCGTCTACTCGCTCTCGATCGGGCTCGTGAGCTGGCTGTTCATCGACATGGGCCGGCTGCTGCTGACCCGCGGCCAGCAGGTTCGCTGGCCCCATGGCGCACGCGGCATCGTCCTGGTGGCCGTGAGCGTGACGATCGGCTTCCTCGTCGGCCAGACCATCGGCGACGCATGGAGCGGGCGACCGATACTGACGTTCTACAAGCTCGGCCGGGCGCAACTGATCGCCACCATCGCCGTCACGCTGGGCACCACGGCCGGCATGTCGTATCTGTTCTATACCCTGGGCAAGGGCCGGTACATGCAGGAGCAGCTCGATCTGGCCCAGCGCAATGCCACCGAGGCGAGGCTCAAGCTGCTCGAAAGCCAGCTCGAGCCGCACATGCTGTTCAACACGCTGGCCAACCTGCGCGTGCTGATCGCCACCGATCCGCCGCGCGCCGTGGCCATGCTCGACCGCCTCAACAGCTACCTGCGCATGACGCTCGGCGGCTCGCGCGCGCTCTCGCACCCGCTCGCGGCCGAGTTCGACCGGCTGGCCGACTACCTCGAACTGATGTCGGTGCGCATGGGCGAGCGACTTCGCTACACGCTCGAGCTGCCCGACGAGCTGCGCAACGCGGCCGTGCCGCCGCTGCTGCTGCAGCCGCTGGTGGAGAACAGCATCCGCCACGGGCTCGAGCCGCAGGTCGAAGGCGGCGAGATCGCAGTGCGCGCGCGGCGGATCGACACAGAGCTCGTGATCGAGGTCAGCGACACCGGTGGGGGCTTCGATGCTGCACACCCCGGCGCGCTGGGCGATGGCGGCGGCTTCGGGCTCGGCCAGGTTCGGGAGCGGCTCGCTGCCATGTACGCCGACCGGGGCCGCATGGACTTGACGACCGGCCCCGCGGGCGGCACCCGCGCCACCTTGCGCTTTCCGTTGCAGCCCCACGCATGAACCCCACCGCCCTCATCGCCGAAGACGAGCCGCTGCTCGCCCAGGCCCTCCAGGCCGAACTCGCCGCGGCCTGGCCCGAACTCCAGGTGCTCGCGATCGCGCGCGACGGCAACGCCGCAGTGCACGAGGCGCTGCGCCTGCTGCCGCAGGTGCTCTTCTTCGACATCCGCATGCCCGGCCAGGACGGCCTCGGCGCCGCCGCCGAACTGGCCGACCGCTGGCCGGCGGACGAAGCGCCGTTGCCGCAGCTCGTCTTCGTGACCGCCTACGGCGAATACGCCGCCCGCGCCTTCGAGACCCAGGCCATCGACTACGTGCTCAAGCCCGTGCAGCCCGCGCGGCTGCAGAAGACCGTGCAGCGGTTGCGGCTGGCGCTCGACACCCAGCGCCCTACCGCCACCGCCAGCGACGAAACGCTCGAGCAGACGCTCGCGCAGTGGCGGCGGCTGCTCGCCGCCGGTGCCGGTGCCGGTGGCCCCCCCGCGCAGTCACCCGTCGCGGCGCCGCTGCGGATGATCGCGGCGAGCGAGACCGGCGGCGCCACCGTGCGCATGGTGCCGGTCGACGAGGTGCTGTATTTCGAGGCCGCGGACAAGTACGTGCGCGTGCTCACCGAGCGCCATGAATACCTCATCCGCACCCCACTCAAGCAGCTGCTGCCCCAGCTCGATGCGCAGGCCTTCTGGCAGGTGCACCGCGCCGTGGTCGTGCGCAGCGCCGCCATCGAGGCAGTGCACCGCGACGAGGCCGGCAAGCTGAATCTCGCGCTGCGCGGCCGGCCCGAGAAGATCCCCGTCAGCCGGCTCTATGCCCATCTGTTTCGCGCCATGTGAAACGGCCATGAAAAAAGCCGGCCCCGTCGAGGGACCGGCTTCCTGATCTTGCGGGAAGGCACCGTCTGGCGATGCCGCACCGGCTCAACGCCAGTGCTGATGGCGGTGGTGGCGATGATGGCGGTAGTGGCCGCGCGGTGCGTAGTAGGCCGGCGGCGCGTAGTACACCGGGGCCGGACGGTAATAGACCGGCGGCGGCGGGCGGTAGTACACCGGCGGGGGCGGCGCGTAGTACACGGGCGCCGGCGGCGGGTAGTAGGCCGGGGCGCCCACACCCACGGCCACGCCCGGGATGCCCACGCCGATCGACCAGCTCACGTCGCCGCGGGCGCTGGCCGAAGTGGCCGCAAACAAGGCGCCGAAGGCCACGAGACCTGCGCCGGTCCATTTGAAGAAGGTTGAACGTGTGAGGCTCATGATCTGGAACTCCTGGTTGGGGCGTTGCCGCCCATGTAGGTATTGAACGCGCCAAATGCAAACCGGTTGCCCGCGCGAATGTGAAGAACGTTGCCAAAGGTAACAGCAAAAGAGCGCAATCTAGAATGCCGCAATGACCTCCCCGACCGACAAAGACAGCGCGAAAACCGCCGCTGCCCCGAGCAATTTCCTGCGCCACGTGATCGAGAACGACCTCGCGCAGGGGGCTTATTCCGGCCGCCAATGGGGCGGCTCGCCCGGTGACGCCGCCCATCATGCCGACGGCATGCCCGACCCGGCCAAGGTCCGCATGCGCTTTCCGCCCGAACCCAACGGCTACCTCCACATCGGCCACGCCAAGAGCATCTGGCTCAACTTCGAACTGGCCCGCGAATACGGCGGCGTCTGCCACCTGCGCTTCGACGACACCAACCCGGAGAAGGAAGAGCAGGAATACGTCGACGCGATCCGCGATGCGGTCCAGTGGCTGGGCTACGAAACCTTGCTCGCCGACCGCCCGAGCGCGCCCGGCACGCTGCAGCCGCACGAGTACTTCGCGAGCGACTACTTCGACTTCATGTACCGCGCAGCCGAATACCTGATCGGCGCCGGCCTGGCCTACGTCGACGAGCAGAGCATCGACGAGATGCGCGCGAGCCGCGGCGACTTCAACACACCCGGCAGGAACAGCCCGTTCCGCGACCGCACGCCCGAAGAGAACCTGGCGCGCTTTCGCGAGATGCGCGACGGCAAGCTGGCCGACGGCGCCGCCACGCTGCGCGCGAAGGTCGACATGGCGAGCCCCAACATCAACATGCGCGATCCGGCGCTCTACCGCATCCGCCGCGCCACGCACCACAACACCGGCGACAAGTGGTGCATCTACCCGATGTACACCTATGCGCACCCGATCGAGGATGCGCTCGAACAGATTACCCATTCGATCTGCACGCTCGAGTTCGAGGACCAGCGCCCCTTCTACGACTGGCTGCTCGACCGCCTGGCCGAAGGCGGCCTGATCGCGAGCCCGCATCCGCGCCAGTACGAGTTCGCGCGGCTCAACGTCACGCATGTGCTCACGAGCAAGCGCAAGCTGCGCCAGCTGGTCGAAGAGAAGCACGTGGACGGCTGGGACGATCCGCGCATGCCCACGCTCGCGGGCCTGCGCCGCCGCGGCTACACCCCCGAGGCGCTGCGCCTGTTCTGCGAACGCAGCGGCACCACCAAGTCGGGCGGCTGGATCGACTACGCAAGCCTCGAAGCGGCGCTGCGCGACACGCTCGATCCGATCGCACCGCGCGCCATGGCGGTGCTCGACCCGGTCAAGCTCGTCATCACCAACTGGGGTGAAGCGATGGGGGGCGACGAGGTGTTCGACGAGTGCTCGGCGCCCGTGCACCCTCACCATCCCGAAATGGGCAAGCGCGCGTTCAAGCTCGGCCGCGAGGTCTGGATCGAGCGCACCGACTACGAGGACGTGCAACCCAAAGGCTTCTTCCGGCTGTTCCCCGGCAACAAGGTCCGGCTCAAGTACGGCCACGTCATCGAATGCACCGGCGGCACGCGCGACGCCGAAGGCCGGCTCGTCGAGGTGCAGGCCACGCTGGTGCCCGACACCAAGAGCGGCACGCCGGGCGCCGACGCGGTCAAGGTCAAGGGCAACATCACCTGGGTGGCCGCGGCCGATGCGCTGCAGGCCGAGGTGCGGCTGTACGAGCGGCTCTTCGCCGCGGCGAATCCGGGCAGCGGCGAACTGCTCGACGAGCTCAACAAGCAGAGCCTGCAGGTTTGCCCGGCATACGTGGAGCCTTCGCTGGCGACGGCCGAGCCCGGCGTGGCCATCCAGTTCGAGCGTCATGGCTATTTCGTGGCCGACAGCAAGGCCGATGCGGCAGGCAAGCGGGTGTTCAACCGGGCGGCCGGCATGCGGGACGGCTGGAGCAAGTAGGCAAGACAGAAAGCGACCTTGCTCATACGCTTCAACAAGCCCTACGGCGTGCTCAGCCAGTTCACGCCCGAGGGCCGCTGGCGGGGGTTGAAAGAGTTCATCGAGGTGCCGGGTGTGTACGTGGCCGGCCGCCTCGACGCCGACAGCGAAGGCCTGCTGCTGCTCACCGACGATGGCCGGCTCCAGGCGCGCATCGCCGATCCGCGCTTCAAGCTGGAGAAAACCTACTGGGTGCAGGTTGAAGGCATGCCAACCGACGCCGCATTGGCCGCGCTGCGCGACGGCGTGCAGCTCAACGACGGTCCTACGCGGCCGGCCCGCGCCCGCGTGCTCGACACCACCCCCGACGTATGGCCGCGCCAGCCGCCCATTCGGGAGCGAAAGAACATTCCGACGACCTGGCTGGAACTTGCGATCAGCGAAGGCCGCAATCGGCAGGTACGGCGCATGACCGCCGCCGTGGGCCTGCCCACGCTTCGCCTGGTTCGCGTGGCCATCGGGCCGCACACGCTCGAGGGCCTGGCGCCGGGCGCCTGGCGCGCGTAGCGCGGCAGGCGGCAATGCGTTGCAGGTTGCAGCAGTTTTTTTATTCGATCTCCATGCACGACATCCGACCCCACACCGCCCCCGACCTTCTCGCCCCCGCACTGACCCGCCGCCTGGCATTGCTCGGCGCGTTGGGCCTGTTCGCCGTCCCCGCAGCCTCCGCAGCCGCGCCGGCAAGGCAACAGCCGGCGCACGCCGGCGTCTGGCCACAGCCCAGCCAGGTGCCCGGCGGCGTGGCGCGCCTGTCGCTCGGACCCGCCACCGAGCGGCCGGCGGCCTTCTCGGGCGAGCAGCCGCTGCTCGTGTTGGGCGACGCGATCGAATGGACCGCCATCGTCGGCATTCCCCTCGCGGCCACGCCCGGCGAGGCGCACATCACGGTGCGCACCGACCACGGCAGCGACCGGCAGGTCGCCTACACCGTGGCCGACAAGCGATATCGGGAACAGCGCCTGAACGTGGCGCCGCGCACCGTCGACCTCTCGGCCGAGGACCAGGCGCGCTTCGAGCGCGAGCGCGACCACCTCGCCACCGTGACCGCGACCCGCACCGCGCTGCGCCCCGACGCCGCGCTGCAGATGCGCGTGCCCGTGCCCGGCCGGCGCTCGGGCTCGTTCGGCCTGCGCCGCGTGTTCAACGGCCAGCCGCGCAATCCGCACAGCGGCATGGACATCGCCGCCGCCACCGGCACGCCCGTCGTCGCGCCGCTCGCCGGCCGCGTGATCGACACCGGCGACTACTTCTTCAACGGCGGCACCGTCTGGCTCGACCATGGCGGCGGCCTCCTGACCATGTACTGCCACTTGAGCCGCATCGACGTGAAGGTGGGCGACCTGCTCAAGACCGGCGAACAGCTCGCCGCGGTCGGCGCGACCGGCCGCGTGACGGGGCCGCACCTGCACTGGTCGGTGATGCTGAACCGGGCGATGGTGGACCCGGCGCTGTTCGTTGCAGGCTGACGAGGCCGCACTACACTGCGCCCCATGCGCCCCTCCGAAGCCGTCTCCCTGCACCGCGCCCGCATCCGCGAGATCGCCCTTCGCCATAACATGCGCAGTGTGCGCGTGTTCGGCTCGGCATCGCGCGGCGAAGACGGCCCGGACAGCGACCTCGACCTTCTCGTCGAACCCACGGCGCAGACGACCATGATGGACATCGGCGCGATTCGCCACGAACTCAAGGACTTGCTGGGCGTGGAGGTCGATGTGCTGACGCCGAACGGACTGCCGCCGAAGTTCCGGGAGCAGGTGCTGCGCGAAGCCGTGTTGCTATGACGCGGGCAGATACCCGGCGAGTTTCTGACTACCTGGGCCATGTGCTTGAGGCGATTGGCAACATCGAGGCCTACACCGAGGGCTTTGTGCGCGAAACATACCTGGCTGATCGCAAGACTCAGGACGCAGTCCTGCGCAATCTCGAAGTCATTGGAGAGGCCTGCAACAACGTCGTGAAGCACCACGCAGCCTTCGCGGCCGCGCATTCGGAGATCCCCTGGCGCGTGGCCTACGAGATGCGAAACGCACTTGCGCACGGCTACTTCACGGTAGACCATGCGATCGTCTGGCAGACCATTCAGAGCGACCTGCCATCGCTCCGGACGCAGATCACCAAGCTGCTGCACGCTGTGGGCTGACCGGCCCGCCGCTCAGATCGGCTTCGTCAGATACACCGCCTCGCGTCCCACGATCACCTTCTGCGCGGGCATGAACACCGTGCAGTCGTCCACGGGCGCGCGGATCTCCTCGGGCCCATTGGTGGCGATCAGCTCTCCCTTGGCGAAGGTCTCGAAGCCGATCAGCGGACGCACGAAGGCGAAGTCCTCGCTCTGGATCACATGCGTCTGCAGCAGCTGGAAGCGCCGCTGCGGCCCCGGTGCGGGGGTGTCGGGGCGCGGGTCGATGAGGCCGAAGAAGGCCAGGAAGTCATGGGCGACCTCGGTGGCCAGGTCCGATGCGGAACGTAGGAAATGCTGGCCGCACTCGACCACCATCGCCACGCCCTCGCCGTCGGGTCCGCCATGGCGGCCGTACTGGATCAGCGGCGTGCCCGAGCCCAGGCCGTCGGGCATCACGAGGTGCACCGGCGGGTGGCCGATCGCCATCGCGACCCTGGCGTTGCGCTCGAAGGCCGGGTAGACCCAGAACGGCACCACGGGCTGGCTCGTCGAATGGATGTCGAGAATGTGGTCGGCCGCCTCCACCACGGGCCGCAGGATGCGCGCGCGGCGCAGTTCCGGGCTGTCTTCGGCGCCGTCGAGCCACTCGGGCGACCAGACGCGATTGAGGTTGTGCACGATCTGGCGGCTGTCGTAGGGCGACGCTTCCTGGAACGATTCGTAGGCGTCGATGTTCGCGAAGCTCACCGTGAGCGTGCCGATCTTCGGTCGCACCGCGTTGTCGAGCAGGTGCGTGGCGGCCGTCATGCCGCAGATCTCGTTGCCGTGGGTGAGCGCGTTGATGAGCACGTGCGGGCCGGGTCGGCCCGATTCGAAGCGGTGCACGTAGTCGATGCCGACATTGCCCTCGCGGTAGGCGGAAAGATCGCGCGGGAGGACTTCAAAGGTGGGCGGGGTCTGGGTCATGGCGGCCGGTGGTGAAGGAGCGGATGTGGCGCGAGTTTGCTACAGCCGCCGCCCTGCGTCTTTGGCTTTGGCTTTGCCGAAGCTTGCACGATCGACAATGCGATGCCCGCAACACCACGGAGCCCGCGCATGCCGTTCCCGTCGCCCCGCCACCTGTCGATTGCCTGGCTCAGCCTGGTGCTGGCCACGGCCACCAACGCGCAGGACGCCGCTCGGCGACCGGACCCGCCCGCGGCCGAAACACAGCAGCAACCGGTGTTCACGCGCGCGCGCTTCGTCGCCGCGCACGAGGACGCCGGCAAGCCCTACGTCCGCCTCACGCTGCTGCCGCGCGCCAAGCTGCCGTTTTCCACGCAGACCTTCAGGCTCGCCGATCGCGCGCTGCTGGATGGCATCCCCGATGGCTCGCCCGTGGAGTTCGTCGCGCGCCGCATCGACGGCGAGAACACCGTGGTCGCCCTGCGCGCCGCGGCGGAGTGCAAGCGCTTCCAGAAGTGCTGATGAGCCTCACCAGTTGACTTCGCGCTCCGGCGTGGCCGAGATGTGGTGGATCGACAGGTCGGCGCCGTCGTATTCCTCTTCCTGCGTGAGCCGCAGCCCCATGGTCGCCTTGAGCACGCCGTACACCGCGAAGCCGCCCACCAGGGCCCAGGCGACACCCATCGCGGTGCCGATGAGCTGCGCGCCCACGTTCACGCCCCCGATGCCGCCGAGCGCCTGCGTGCCGAAGATGCCGGCCGCGATGCCACCCCAGGTGCCGCACAGGCCGTGCAGCGGCCAGACGCCGAGCACGTCGTCGATCTTCCATTTGTTCTGGGTGAGCGTGAACATGGCGACGAAGATCGCGCCCGCCACGCCACCGACCACCAGCGCGCCGAGCGGATGCATCAGGTCGGAGCCCGCACACACCGCGACCAGTCCCGCGAGCGGGCCGTTGTAGACGAAGCCGGGGTCGTTGCGGCCCATGGCCAGCGCCACCAGCGTGCCGCCAGCCATTGCCATCAGCGAGTTGACGGCGACCAGGCCCGAGATCTTGTCGATGGTCTGCGCGCTCATCACGTTGAAGCCGAACCAGCCCACGCAGAGCACCCAGGCGCCGAGCGCGAGGAACGGGATGTTCGACGGCGGGTGCGCCGAGAGCGAGCCGTCGCCCCGGTAGCGGTTGCGGCGGGCGCCGAGCAGCATGACCGCCGGCAGCGCGAGCCAGCCGCCCATCGCATGCACCACCACCGACCCGGCGAAGTCGTGGAATTCATGGCCGGTGACGGCGGCGATCCATGCCTGGATGCCGAAATGCTTGTTCCAGGCGATGCCCTCGAAGAACGGATACACCAGGCCCACGATGACGGCGGTGGCGATGAGCTGCGGCCAGAACTTGGCGCGCTCAGCGATGCCGCCCGAGATGATGGCCGGGATGGCCGCCGCGAAGGTCAGCAGGAAGAAGAACTTCACGAGCTCGAAGCCGCTCTTTGCCGCCAGTTCGGTCGCGCCCACGAAGAAATGGGCACCGTAGGCGACGCCGTAGCCCACGAGAAAGTAGACGAGGGTCGACACCGAGAAGTCGACCAGGATCTTCACGAGCGCGTTGACCTGGTTCTTCTTGCGCACGGTGCCGAGTTCCAGAAAGGCAAAGCCCGCGTGCATGGCCAGGACCATGATCGCGCCGAGAAGGATGAACAGCGCGTCTGCGCCCTGTTTGAGTGCGTCCATTGGAGCTTCTTGCCTTGTTGTGGTTGGATTTGGTGCGCCGCGCCACCATTCGGCAGCACGGCGGACCGCAGAAGCAAAAACGGTGCCCAAAGAGCGTCTCTGTGGTGCGCGCGCACCGAAACGGGCGCCGCATCGCGGTGCGCCCGCATCCGGTTTTCAGGCGGCCGTGCCGCGCAACGCTTCGCGGTAGCGGCGGCTGCAGGGCACGGTGCTGCCGTCGTGCATGTGCAGCCGCGCATCGCCGCCGTCGAGCGGCTCGATCTCCTTCACGCGCGAGACGTTCACCGCATGGCTGCGGTGCACGCGCACGAAGAGCGCCGGATCGAGCTGGCCCAGAAAGTCGGTCAGCGTGGCGCGCAGCAGGTAGTCGTGGCCGTTGACGTGCAGGCCGACGTAGTTGCCCTGGGCCTGGAGCCAGTCGATGTCGCCCGCGGCGATCAGGAATTCGCGCCGCAGCTTGCGCACCAGGAAGCGCTCCGGCCGCGCTGGTGGCGGCGGTGCCGCCGAAGCTGGCCTTTCCTCGGGCGCTGTCGATGGCGCCGGCTCCGGCGCATCGAGCACGCGCGCCTCGCCCTGCAACCGCAGCATGAAGACGCCGTACACCCAGATGCCGAACACCATCGCCAGGTAGGCGCGCACGTCCTTCAGGTATTCGTAGCCCCAGCGGCCGGTCCAGCCGGCGAAGTCGTAGCGTTCGCCGGCGGCCGCATAGACCAGGGCCCGCAGCGCGAACATCGCGGCCACGTGCACCAGGCTGAACACCACGCTGCCGGCCAGGTGCCAGGCCAGGTAGTGCAGCAGCCGGTTGCGCGCGAGCGGCGCAAGCCGGCGCTGGAGCGCGACCACGGCCGGCACCAGCGCCAACAGCACCAGATGGCTCGAGACCTCCCAGGTCACGATCTCCCAACCCGCGCGCGGCACTGAGCGGTCGCGCGCGTCGACCAGCGCCACTGTGGTGTTGAAAAGCGCCTGCAGCGCCATGAAGACGATCCAGAAACCCACCTCGACGCGCCGTCGGACGGGTTCGTAGCGCTCGTACAGGTTGCGGGAGGCATCGCTCATGGCCGGCATTCTCGCGACCTTCGGGCTACGGGGCCGGTGAATTCCGTCCCTCGCTGGCCACCGCTCGTCACAAAAGCCCGCCGCTTCGTCACCGGGCAGCCCGCAGCGGGCGGGGAGGCGCCACCATGCAGCGCATGAATCCGAACCCCGCCCCGCCCTCGCGCCGCCACGACATCGATGCGCTGCGTGCACTCGCCTTCGGGCTCGTGATCCTCTACCACGTGGCGATGTACTACGTGGCCGACTGGCCCTGGCACCTCAAGAGCCCGCACGCGGCCGAATGGCTGCAGTGGCCGATGCGCGCGCTCAACATCTGGCGCATGGACCTGGTGTTTCTGATCTCTGGCGTGTCGCTGGCTTTCCTGTGTCGCGGCCAGGGCACCTGGCAGCTGCTGCGGGGCCGCGGATTGCGGCTGATGCTGCCGCTGGCCTTCGGCATGGCGGTAGTGGTGCCGTACCAGGCCTATGCGGAAGGCATGGCCAGGGGCCTGGTCGCGCCGGGCTTCGGCGCCTTCCTGCTGCGCTACCTGCCGATGAACGATCCCTGGCCGCCCGACGCCTTCACGGGTGCGGCGTTCGGCATCACCTGGAACCATCTCTGGTACCTGCCCTATCTGTTCGCCTACACCGCGCTGGTCGCGCTGACGCTGCCGCTCTGGCGTTCGCGCGCGGGGCGCCGGCTCGGCGATGGCTTCAACGGGCTGCGCGGTGCGAAGCTGATGCTCTTGCCGGCCCTGCCGCTGGTGGCGTGGACAATGCTGCTGGCCCGGCACTTTCCACCCACGCACGACCTCGTGCACGACGTCTACCTGCACGGCATCTACTTCACGGTGTTCCTGTATGGCTGGTGGATGGGCACAGAGATGGCGAGCGGCATCTGGCGCGAGCTGGAGCGCCTGCGCTGGGCCTCGCTTGCGCTCGCGGCCGCGGCCTTCGGTGCTTTCGTCCTGCTAAGGCTCCGCACCGGGACGCCGCCGCCCGCGGTGATCGATCTGCTGCGCATGCTCTACCTGTGGTCTGCGCTCGCCACGATCCTCGGCCATGCATACCGCCACCTGAACCGGCGCTGGGCGTGGCTGCGCTGGGCCAACGAATCGGTCTTTCCCTGGTACATGCTGCACCAGACGCTGATCGTGGCGGGCATCGTGCTGCTGGCGCCGCTGGCGCTGGGCCCGATGCTGGAGCCGACGCTGCTCGTGGCGCTGACCTTCGGCGGCTGCTGGCTGCTGACCGACGGGCTGATCCGCCGCCTCGGCTGGCTTCGGCCGCTGTTCGGCCTCAAGCGCCGGCGCGGGGCTGCTGCGGCGCCGCTTGCTCCGGCGCCACCGGCACCAGGATGGCGTTCCCGGTCGCCACGAGCTTGAGGCTGTCGCCTTCGCCCTGGCCATAGAGTTCGGCCGCGGCAAACACCTGCTTGCGCCCGGCCTTCACCACCTTGCCGCGCGCCACGAAGACGCGGCCGATCGCGGGCGAGAGGCAGTTGACCGAGAACTGCGACGCCAGCACCCGCCCCGACACCGTGGAGGCCGCGAAGCCGCAGGCGGTGTCGAGCAGCGCGCCGATCATCCCGGCATGCAGGAAGCCGGCGTACTGGCCCATGTCTTCCTCGCGCCACGCCATGCGCAGCTCGGCTTCGCCGGCTTCGGCACGCGTGACCTCGAAGCCGGCCCAGCGGTTGAAGGCAGCCATCTTGTTGATGGCCTGGATGGTGTCGAGCATGGCGGTCTCGCTTTCGAAAAGTGGATGGAGCCACTCTACGAACGGCAGCCTTGGCCTGCGGTCGCACCCGCGACGGATCCGGTGCGAGGAGTTGCCTTGGCGACAGGACCGCGCAAGCAAAGCGCCGCAAGCGCCAAACCGAAGGCCGTCGAACCGGCCCAGGCGCGCCACAGGTTCGCGGCATTCCAGCGCTCGCGCACCTGCGCCCAATCGGACGGCAGCGCCAGCGGGTCCCACGACTCGGTATAGGCATTGAGCGGCAGGTTCACGCGCGCGGTGAAGAGCACGATGCCCAGCGCATACAGCAACCCCGCAGCCGCCAGGCACCAGAACCAGCGCTCCCGCCATGCCGGCCATGCCGCCAGCACCGCCAACGCGCACAGCAGCGGCGGACCGAAGAAGAACCCGAAGAACATCGCATGGCGCACGTTTCGGTTGAGGCTGGACTGCACCTGCGCATAGGTGTTGCCGTCCATCTGCAGCGTCGCGAAGTTGACGTTGGCGCTGTAGGTCCAGAAGAAGCCGGCCATCACGCCCAGGCAGAAGACGGCGAGCGCGTGCAGCCCGAGCTGCACGGACATCGGCGGAAAACGGAACATGGGGTGCCTCGTCGAATAAAAAGCGCCACTGTCGCAGCGTCGCCGCCGCGGCGCCTTAACCGCCGATAAGCCCCATGGACGCGCGCAGCCGCGACAACGAGACGTCCGTCATGCCCAGGTACGAGGCCAGGTGCCTCAGCGGGATGCGCCCGGTCCATTCGGGGCGCTCGCGCAGCAGTGCCTCGTAGCGATCGCGCGCCGTGCATTGCAGGAAGGCCTGCTCGCGCCGCATCTTGTCGTCGAGCAGGCCCGCGAGCGCCTGCAGCCGCACCGCGGTCCACGACGGCAGGCCGGCCACGGCCGCTTCGAGCGCGGGGAACGGCAGGCACCGCACGGCCGACGGCTCCAGTGCCGCAATGAAGAAGGCCGCCGGCTCGCGACGCAGCGCATCGGTCACGGGCCAGATGAAGGCATCCTCCGCATGGAAGTTCTTGTTCGACTCGCGGCCTTCGCGGTCGATGTAGAACAACCGCAGGATCCCACGTTCGACCCAGAAAGCATGCTGCCACGGCGCGCCCGCCGGGAGCAGCGTGGCATGCGGCGCGAGCGTGGTGCGCTGCGCCTGGCCCGCCAGAGCGGCCAGCGCGCAAGCGTCGAGTTCGGGAAAGCGCCGCGCCAGCGCCTGCATCCAGTTGCAATCCGCGGGTTCAGAAGACACCGGCCTGCTCCGGTCAGGCGTCCGGCGTTGCCGTGGCTTGCGGACCGGCCTTGCCGCGCTTGCCCCGCGCCGCCTTCTTCGCGGCGCGCTCGGCGTCGATGCGCTGGCCCTCGGCCAGCCAGGCCGCGAACTCCTCGGGCGTCTCGAGCGTGATGCGCCCGAGATTGCCCGCGCGGAATTCGTGCATCACGATCTCGGCTGCCTTCTGCAGGTTGACGCGCCCCTTGCCGAGCAGCGCACCGCGCTTGCGGCCGATGGCCTCGAGCAGTTCCTCGTCCGTCATGGCGGCGAGGCTGGCGGCGTCGTCTTCGAGCTTGAAGCGCACACCGATGCCGCCGGCATAGTGCGCCTTCAGGTAGCCGAGCAGTTCGAGCGCGACCTCTTCCTCGTCGAAGGCATTGCGGCCCACCGCGCCACTGGCGGCAAGGTTGTAGCCGCTCTTGGGCACCACGATGCGCGGCCACAGCATGCCCGGCGTGTCCCACAGGTAGAAGTCGTCGGCAAGCGTGATGCGCTGCTCCAGCTTGGTGATGCCGGCCTCGTCGCCGGTCTTGGCCTTGCGGCTGCCCGTGAGCGTGTTGATGAGCGTCGACTTGCCGACGTTGGGAATGCCGCAGATCAGCACGCGCATCGGCTTGGCCATGCCGCCGCGGTTGGGCGCGAGTTCGTGGCAGGCGCGCACGATCGCCTGCGCGGGCGTGGTCAGGCTCGCGTCGAGCGCGATCGCGCGCGTGGCGGGCAGCGCGTTGTAGTGCGCCAGCCAGGCGGCGGTGCGCGCCGGGTCGGCCAGGTCCTGCTTGTTGAGCACCTTCAGCGCGGGCCGGCCGGCCGTGAGCTCGGCAAGCATCGGATTGGCGCTGGAGCCCGGCAGGCGCGCATCGAGCAGCTCGATGACCACGTCGATGTCCTTCACGCGCTCGGTGATGGCCTTCTGGGTCAGGTGCATGTGACCGGGGAACCACTGGATCGCCATCGGTGGGTGTTCTTTCCTTGAGGTACGGGGGCTGCATTGTGGCCCGGGATCGTGCAGGCCTGTGCGGGCAGGCAACCGACACCTTAGTTCGCAGCAAGCGCGCCCCGCCGTGCGCAGAAGTTTTTTACATCGCCGTGCGCGCTTCCGCGCCTATCATTTGCTCGAGGGCGGCGCATCGGTGCGTCGGTCGAAGCCAGAATTCTTGATAGATGGAGTGCAAGCGATGAAACCGGTCTCCGAACTGCTCAAGCGCCACCAGTCCGCCGCATGGCGCACCTCGCCCGATGCCAGCGTGTTCGACGCGCTCGAGACCTTGGCGCGCTTCGAGGTCGGCGCGCTCATGGTGATGGACGGCGAGAAGCTCGTGGGCTTCCTGTCCGAGCGCGACTACACCCGCAAGGTGGCGCTGCAGGGCAAGAATTCCAAGGAAGTGAAGGTCTCCGAGATCATGACGCCCGACGTGATGACCGTGACACCACAGACCCGCACCCGTGCCTGCATGGCGCTGATGAGCCAGCGCAAGTTCCGCCACCTGCCGGTGGTCGACGGCGACAAGGTGGTGGGCATGATCTCGATCCAGGATCTGATGGACGACATCATTTCCGACCACGAGGAAACCATCGCGCAGCTCACAACCTATATCCAGAGCTGAACACCGCCTGTCCCCAGGTAGGGGCACACGCCTACGCCGGACGGCACCGATCCGGGTGCAAAGTGGGCCTTCGTCCAATTCATCCGAGCAGGGAGTTTTCGCATGCAGATTCAGGTCAACACGAGCAATGGCGTGGACAACAAGGAAACGCTGGAGCGTTGGGCCGATACCGAGATAAAGCAACAGCTGAGCCGCTTCGCGGGAGAGGTGACACGCGTCGAGGTGCACCTGAGCGACGAGAACCACGACAAGGCTGGCGCAGCCGACAAGTGCTGCACGATGGAAGCGCGCCTCGCGCACCACCAGCCGCTGGCCGTGACCCAGCATGCCGCCGGGCTCGACGAGGCCTTCCGCGGTGCGACCGAGAAGCTCAAACGCCTGCTCGACCACACGCTGGGGCGGCTGCACAGCCACCGCGACCGCGAATCGATTCGCAAGGATCCGGGCTTCATCGCCGAGTAACGGCAGCGCGGCCCCGGCAGGGGTTCAGCCCCGCGCCGCGTTCGCCTTCATTGCCTTGCCAACCTCGTTGGTGCCTTGCGCGGCACCGCTTTGCGGCACGGTCTCTCCCTCGCGCGAGATCACGTCGGCGAGCCGCTCGGCCAACTGCTCGGGCGTGTCGGTGCCAATGCCGAGCCAGGCGCCCTGCGTCAGCGTGATGTACGCAGCCTCGAAAGTGCCGGCGCCCGCGCAGAGGATGGTGCGGTTCGGTGCGTCCGCCGATGCCAGCACCAGCATGGCCGGCACCACTGCCTCGGGCTTGAGCGCATCGAGCACCTCTTGCGGCATCAGGCCTTCGGTCATGCGCGTGGCCGCGGTGGGCGCGAGGCAGTTGACACGGATGTCGTTCTTCGCGCCCTCGATGCTCAGCGTCTGCATCAGCCCTACGAGCGCGAGCTTGGCCGCGCCGTAGTTGCTCTGGCCGAAGTTGCCGTAGAGCCCCGAGGACGAGGTGGTCATGACGATGCGGCCGTACTTCTGCTCGTTCATGAGCGCCCAGACGGCCTTGGTGCAATTCACCGCGCCCATCAGGTGCACGTCGAGCACCAGCCTGAAATCGGCGAGGTCCATCTTGGCGAAGCTCTTGTCGCGCAGGATGCCGGCGTTGTTCACCAGGATGTCGACGCGGCCCCAGGCATCCACTGCCTGCTGCACCATCGCCTGCACCGCGGCGAAGTCCGTCACCGAAGCACCGTTGGCGATGGCCTCGCCGCCCGCTGCGCGAATCTCGGCGACCACGCTTTCGGCGGCGCTCGACGAGCCGCCAGAACCGTCGGCGGCGCTGCCCAGGTCGTTGACCACAACCTTGGCGCCGCGCGCCGCAAGCGCCAGCGCATGCTGGCGGCCCAGGCCGCCGCCGGCGCCCGTCACGATGGCCACGCGGCCGTGGAAGTCGATGGTACTGTTGCTCATGGGTCGCTCTTTTACCCCAGAAAAGCGCAGCGGCACGAGCGGCCGCCCGCCCCTTCAGTCGCGCGCGTGACGCAGGGTGTCGCAGTAGGCCACCAGCTGGTCGAGTTCGGCCGACTTGTCGAAGAAGGCGTCGGCGCCGAGCTGGGCCGAGCGCCTGCGCATGTCGGCCGTCGCGTAGTTGCTGAGCACCACCACCTTCTGCCTGGCGCGGCGATTGCGGCAGGCCCGCACCACCCCGAGGCCGTTGCCGCGCTCGAGGAACAGGTCGACGATGGTCAGGTCCCAGTCGTCGTGGTGGGTGTCGAGCCAGTTGACGGCCTCCTCCTCGGTGCTGGCGCAGGCCACCACGTCCGCATCGGCCACGTCATGGAGGAACCCGACGAGGTTGTCGCGGATGAGGGCACTGTCCTCGACGAGGTAGGCCTTGACAGTCATGCCGGCATCTCCGGCACGGCCAGGCGCCTGAAGTGGGAGTTGCGGGATCTTGGAAGCTGCATGGCTCCATGGTCGCCGCGGTGCGCGCAGCCACGGTGAGCGATGCAGGCCAATGCCTGTAGGCGATTGGCGCCCGCGCCTGTCGTCATGGTAGCGCGGGCCCAGTGGGAAGCGGAGGACAGCCGCGGCGGCCGATAGGCTATCGCACCAGCCACCTCCCCACCATCCGCAGGATCTCGTCTTTTACCCGCCCCGCGTCCATGGTCGCGTTGTTCAGGCGATGCACGGAAATACCACGAAGCAGGCTCATGATGATGAAGGCGGCCGACTGCGTATCGACGTCCTGCTCGATCTGGCCCAGTGCCTTGGCCTCGTTCAGCTTGAACTCGGCATAGGCCACGATCTTCTCGTTGTAGTCGTGCACGAAGCCGTACAGCGACGAATCGGCCACCGATGAATCCAGCACGATGAAGAACATGGCACGGATGCTCTTCACGGCATCTTCCGCGCGCTGGGTGTAGGCGTCGACCAGCGAATAGATGCCGGCGAGGCCGGTGGTGTCGGCGCCGCCCTTCTTGCGCTGGGTGTTGAAGTCGCGCCAGAGGTATTCGAGGCACTGCGACAGCAGCTTGTCCTTGGAACCGAAGTGCAGGTGCGCCAGCCCGCGGCTGTAGCCGGCCTTGATGCCGACTTCGGCCATGGTGAGCCCGCTCACGCCTTTTTCGGCGATCAGTTCGATGGCGGCCTGCACCATGCCGTTCACCGATTCCTCGCGGCGCTGCTCCTGCGTACGGCCTGTGGTTTCCTTCATGGGCAGCAGATGTCGTGTTGCGTTGCAGATCTCGGCCATGGCGGATGCCATGAAAAAATCGGCCCGCGAGCCGATTTCGTTTGGAACGTCAGGACGGGACGATGTGAGCCCGCTCGGCCACGCGTTTGAATCGGAGATATTCCGAGCGCTGGAACTCGCCCAGCTCCGCCAGTGACTTGGACAGGAATGTACCAGCCCGGGCCGACTGGTACGCCTTGGCGGCCTCGGTGCCCTGCACAGCGGTGATCGCCTCGGCCAACGCCTTCATCTTGTCTGCGGGCGTGCCGGCTTTCATCGACAGCGACGACCAGACATAGGTCTCGAACTCGGTGTGCCCCAGTTCCTTCATTGTCGGGGTGTCGGGCAGCAGCCTGTCGCGCTCGGCGCCGGTGATGGCCAGCACGCGCAGCTTCCTGGCCCTTTGCATCGCGGCGATGCCGGTGATGTCGTTGAGCGCGACGTCGAGCCGGTTGCCGATCACATCGGTCACCATGGGCGCACCGCCCTTGTAGCGTACGGGCGTGATCTTGATCGCGAGTTCCTGGGCCAGCCACTCGCCGACCAGGCGATAGCCTTCGGAATAGTTGCCCACCGAAATGGGCTGGCCCTTCGCCTTATATCCCGCCGCCACGTCGGCGATGCTGTTGTAGGGTGAGTCGTTGCTGGTGATGAAGGCCGCGGCCGAGATGCCCAGTCCATGCAGCGGTGCCAGGTCCTTGAAGGGGTCGTAGCCCAGGTCCTTCACCATCACCGGGTTCACCGCGATCAGAGAGTTGCTGCCGAGCAGGATGGTGTTGCCGTCGGCCGGTTCCGCCAGCACCGTGCGCACGGCGATCACGCCGCTGGCACCGGGTTTGTTCTCGACGATGACCGGGCGGTTGATCTTTCGCGACAACTGCTCGGCATAGAAGCGCGCGCCCTCGTCGGAACCGCTTCCCGCGGTAAAGGGAACGACGATGCGAATCGCTGGCGGCTGCGCGAGCGCGATCGAGGGAAAGGCCAGCGCCGATGCGCCCGCCAGCACGCTGGCGCCGAATTGTCTGCGTTGCATATCTCTTGCCTCCTGTTGTGAACTTGCTGATCAGTCTTCGAAAACGGGCGGTCGCCGCTGCGCCATCGCCTGCACGCCCTCGGCCAGGTCGGGGCCGGCGAACTGCTCGGACTGCGCCGCGCTCTCGCGCGAGAGCGCGCTGAGGATGTGGTGGAGCGAATCGCCCTGGACGCTCCGGCGCGTGGATTGCACGGCGCGCGGCGAGGAGACGGCGATCTCCCGCGCGAGGTTCATGGCGGCGGTGCGCACGTCGGGCTTGGAAACGAGGAAGTCCACCAGTCCGATGGCCTTGGCCTGCTCGCCGCCGACGCGCGCGCCGGTGTAGAGCATCCATGCCGCCTTCTGCTTGCCGACGAGTGCGGGCAAGGTGTGCGACAGCGCAAAGCCGGGATGGAAGCCCAGCCGGTTGAAGTTGGCGCAGAAGCGGGCCTCGGCGCACGACACACGGAAATCCGCACTCAGCGCCAGGCCCAGGCCGCCCCCGATCGCAGCGCCCTCGATGGCGGCGACGATCGGCTTGCCGAAGCTGAAGATGCGCAGCGCCTCCTGGTAGATCGGGTTGATGCGCGAGGCGCTGCGCGGCACGCTCGCGCCCTCTCGCCTCGCGAAATCCGCGCCGGCGCAGAAGGCGCTGCCACCTGCGCGCAGCAGCACGACGCGGCAAGCCTTGTCCGCTTGCAGCTGGTCGAGTTCGTCGCCGATGCGGGCGATCATCTCCACGTCGAAGAAATTGTGCGGCGGGCGGTTCAACTCGATCACGGCCACGTGGCCGTCGCGGCTGCTCAGGATGGCGGATTGGGAGGTGTCGGCGTCAGGCATGTCCGGTGGTCCTTTCGGGTTTGAGGGGGGGGTGCTGCTGCCTGCGACGGCAAGGTGCGCGCAGTCAGGTGCGGCCAGAACGCAACCGCGCCGCCTGCGATGAAGGCGCGGCCCAGCCGCTCTGCCCATTCGGAGCTGCTGCCGGCCTCGGCGCGCCAGGCCCAGAGCCTGCGGGTTGCGAAGTTGAGCGGGTACTCGTGCGTGAAGCCGATGGCGCCATGCACCTGATGAGCGATCGACGCACCGGTCTTCACCGCGTCGCTCGCGGTCACCTTGGCCACCGCGGCGCTGAACTCGGCGCGCGGAGCCTCGCTGTCCGCCAGGGCGGGTAGATCCCTCAGGGCCGTGGCGCTGGCCGCATGGCTGCATGCCACCTCGCCCGCCAGGACCGCCAGCTGTTGCTGGATGGCCTGGTTCCGTCCGATGGGCTTGCCGAACTGCACGCGGTCCTTCACGTACTGCACGGCCAGGTCGAGCGCATATTCGAGTGCGCCGGTCAGTTGCGTCGCGATCACGGCGGCATAGGCTGCCTCCAGCGGTTGCGCGAGTCCGTCGATGCGCACCGGGAGCATGTGGGCCACGGGCGCTTGCGAGAGCATCACCGCGTCGGCCGGGAGCGAGGCGGCGTCCACACCATGCGCCACCTCCACACAGGGCCCCTTGGCGTCGACCAGGCCGATGCCATCGGCCAGCTCCACGAGCAGCCATTGGGCGTGGCGCGCCCATTTCACTGCCTTGATGCGGCCAGTGAGGCTGCTCGGCGCCCCCTCTGCGCCGCGGGCGAGCGCCAGGTCCCGGGTCTGCAGGCCCGCGGCGAGGGCCACGATGCTCTCGGCCGGCAGGTCGAGGCCGCAGCGCGACGCGAAGTACTGGCCCACCACCGCCTGCGCGAGCGGCACCGGCGCCTGCGTGTAGCCCACCTGGTGGAACAGCGGCATGGCGTCGGCCCACGACGCTTCGATGCCGCCATGCGCCTCGCGGCAGAGGATCTTGGTCATGCCCGCATCGGTGATGGTGCGCCAGAGGTCGTCGGCAAAGGCGCCGGCTTCCACGGCGATCAGGCGCTCGCGCGTCACTTCGTTGGACAGCAGCCGCTGCACGGTCTGGCCGATCATGTCGTCGTTCATCGCAGCCCCAGTTCCTTGGCGATGATCCCGCGCAGGATCTCCCGCGTGCCGCCGCGCAGCGAGAAGGACGGCGCCGCCAGCGTGAGGAAGTTCAGCACCTGGTCGAACGCGCTGCCGTCACCCAGCTTGTCGGGAAATATCTCGTAGGCGATGTCGGGCAGCGACTGCTCGAGCAGCGCGCCCTGGTCCTTGACGATCGACGCGGCCAGCGAAGGGTCTTCGCCCTTGGACATCATCAGCGCGATGCCTTGCGACATCTGGCGCAGGCTGGCGTAGCGCGCAATCACCTTGCCGATGGCCACGCTCTGCTGCGGGTTGCCGGCGTCGGCCTCGTCGAGCATTTCGAGCAGCAGCTGGGTGCTGCTCAGGAAGCGTTCGGCGCCCGAACGCTCGAACTTGAGCTCGTTGATCACCTGGCGCCAGCCCTTGCCCTCCTCGCCCACCAGGTGGTCGTCGGGGACGAACACGTCGTCCAGCGTGACCTCGTTGAAGATGCGCGTGCCCAGCTGCGAGACGATCGGCCGCACGGTGACGCCCGGGCGGTCCATCTCGATGAAGATCTGGCTCATGCCGGCGTGGCGGTCGTCGCCGCGGTCGCTGGTGCGCACCAGGGCGACCATGTAGTGCGCGTGATGCGCCCCCGAAGTCCAGACCTTGCGGCCGTTGATCTTCCAGCCGCCGTCCACCTTGGTGCCGCGGGTGCGGATGGATGCCAGGTCGGAGCCCGCGTCGGGCTCGCTCATGCCGATGCAGATGAAGGCCTCGCCGCGGATGATCTCGGGCACCACCTTGGGCGCCAGCTTGTCGCGGCTGTAGCGGATGAGCAGCGGGCCCATCTGGCGGTCGGAGGCCCAGTGCGCGCCCATCGGTGCGCCCACGGCCAGCAGTTCCTCGAGCATCACGTAGCGTTCGAGCATGGTCTTGCCGCCGCCGCCGATGTCGGTCGGCCAAGTCATGCCGAGCCAGCCCTGCTCCGCCATCTTTTTCGTGAACGCCGGGTCGCGGCCGGACCAGTTCTGCGCCCGCTGGGCTTTCGAGTACCGGGCCATGTTCTCCTGGGCGAAGGCCCTGACTTCCTGTCGAAGCGCTTCGCATTCCGCGGGCAGGTCTTCGACCGAAATGTGCAATGCATCCATGTTTTTCCTAAGTTGCTTGCGATCAAGCAATAATCTATATTCATCACCAGCATTCCGCTGTAGGTAGTAACGATGAGACGCGAGGCCCTGCCATGAACGAGACGACACCCACCGACGCGGCACCCGCGGCCAGGCCCCCGCGCCGCGGCCCCCTCGATGGCATCCGGGTGCTGGACCTGACCGCCGTGGTGCTCGGCCCCGTGGCCACGCAGGTGCTGGCCGACTACGGGGCCGACGTGATCAAGGTGGAGCCGCCCGAGGGCGACCTGATGCGTGCCAATGGCGTGGGCCGCTCGCCCGGCATGAGCTCGACCTTCATGAACATCAACCGCAACAAGAGTTCGGTGTGCATCGATCTGAAGACCGAGGCGGGCAACGCGCAGCTACGCGGGCTCGTCGCTCGGTGCGACGTGCTGGTGCACAACATCCGCGTCAGGGCGATCGAGCGGCTGGGCTTCGGCTACGAAGCAGTGCGGCGGATCAACCCGCGCATCGTCTATTGCGCCGCCACCGGCTTCGGCGAAGGCGGTGCGTTCGCGGGCCAGCCCGCGTTCGACGACATCATCCAGGGCGCCTGCGGCCTGGCGCACCTGATGGGCCACGAGAGCGGTGCGCCCGAATACGCACCGACGCTGCTGGCCGACAAGATCGCCGGCCTGGCCACGGCCAACGCCATCCTCGGTGCGCTGGTGCACCAGGCGCGCAGCGGCGAAGGCCAGTACGTGGAGGTGCCGATGTTCGAGACCATGGTCGCCTTCACCATGACGGAACACCTGGGTGGCCAGGGCTTCGAGCCGCCGATCGCCGAAGCGGGTTACGCACGGCTGCTCAAGGGCGGCCGCAAGCCCTCGCCCACCAAGGACGGGCACATCGCCCTGCTGCCCTACACGGAGCAGCACTGGAAGGCTTTCTTCCACCACTTCGGACGCGGCGAGTTCATCGATCGGTTCAACATCGCGAGCCGCACCGATCGCAACAGGAACATCCAGGCCATCTACGCGGAACTGCGCAACATCACCGCACAGCACACGACGCGTGAGTTGATGGACGTCTGCAGCGAGATGGACATTCCCGTGGCCGAGCTCTACTCGATCCACAACATCAAGACGCATCCCCAGGCAAAGAGCACCGGCCTGTTCCAGACCGTGGCGCATCCGACGGAAGGCGCGACGGTGGTGACGCGGCCGACCGCCCTGTTCTCCGCGACCCCTACCGCGATCCACCGGCCCGCGCCCAACCTGGGCCAGGACACGGAGCGGGTGCTGGGCGGCTGAGGCCTCAGGCCGCGACGGGCAGCTTCGCGTGGCCGATGCCCAGCCGCGCCGGCGACACGTACTGCTCGCGGTAGATCTCGAACGGCATTGTGTCGGCGGCCTCGATGCGCTTCTGTTCCTGGATCGAGGCCTCGGTCATGCGCTCGAACCCGGCCTGCTGCTCGGGCGGGAACGGCAGCGCGAGCATCGCGGCGCGCGCGGCTTCCGAGCGGTCGCGCACGAAGCCGATGAAGGAGTTGCCGTACTGCGATTCGACGGCCGCCAGCACGCGGGCCGATGGCAGGCTGTCTGGTGCCTGCAGCGCCGCCAGCGCGGCGCGCACCGCCTCGGCGTGCTGCGTGCCGCCGTGGGCGGCGTCGAGCGCCCCGGCGATCGGCAGGCACTGTTCGACCAGCTCGACGCCCCAGTCGGCCAGCGCCACCTCGCGGCCCCCGCGCAGCAGGCGCAGGCCCGGCTCGCGCCCGCGCGCGGCGGTGAGGTGCTGGTTGTGGGCCAGTTCGGCGATTTCCTGCGGCGTGTCGTCGGGGCTGTCGGCGAGCAGGCACTGCAGCAGGAACACGTCGATGAAGCGCATCGTCTGCGCGTTGATGCCGACGGGCTCGAACGGGTCGAGGTCCATCAGCCGCACCTCGACGTACTCGACGCCGCGCTCGCGCAGCGCATGCAACGGACGCTCGCCAGGGTGGATGACGCGCTTCGGGCGGATGGTGCCGTAGAACTCGTTCTCGATCTGCAGCAGGCTCGTGGCCAGCTGGTTGTAGTCGCCGCCGAGGTTGCGGATGCCGATCGCCTCGTAGGCGGGCCAGGGCCGCGTGAGGGCGTCCTGCAGCGAGGCACCGTAGCCGTCGAGGCTGTTGTAGCTCACCGCGAGCGAGGCCTGCGCGTCGCTCTGGTAGCCCAGGCGCCCCATGCGCAGCGAGGTGCCGTGCGGCATGAACATGCTGCCGTCGCCGAGCGGCTGCAGCTCGTGGGGGCGACCCGCCACGAAGCTCGAACACAGCGCGGGCGAGGCGCCGAACAGGTACAGCAGCAGGAAGGCGTGGCGGCGGAAGTTTCGGATCAACGCGAAGTACTGGTCGCTCGTCACGTCGGGCAGCGACCAGTTGTAGTGGATGCCCGAGATGGTCTGCATGCGGCGGCCGTAGCGGTGGCTCAGCCCCATGCGGTAGACGCTCTTGGCGCGCCCCACGTTCGACGAACCGTAGCGCCCGATCGGGATGGTTTCGTCGGTCGGCAGGCCGCAGGGCATGCTCGACACCCAGAGCCGCTCGTCGCCCAGCGAATCGAGCACGCGGTAGGTGAACTGGTGCACGCGGGTCAGCTCGTCGACCGCCGCCTCGACGTCGGCATGCACGCCCGTGATGAGCTCCAGCTGCGATTCGCTGAAGTCGGTGGTGATGTGCGGGTGGGTCAGCGCCGCCCCGAGCGCGGCCGGATGTGGCGTCAGCGCGAGCTTGCCGTCGGGCAGCGCGCGCAGGCTCTCCTTCTCGATGCCGCGCCGCATCCCCTTCAACCGCGCGGCCGAGAGCGCACCCAGCCTCTCCTGCAATCTGCTGCTCATATTGTTATGCCCGTCAATTCCTGAGGGGCTGGAAGGTAGCACGGCCGCACGGGCACTGCTCGTGCAGGGAAACCCGGCATCCGCTATGCTGCGCGCCCGCTATGTTTTCGATAGCTGGGACCATGGCTTCAGGCGAGCACGCGCAGCAGGAAGCGGTTCAGGTCGGCGATCTCCTCCATGCAGACCGAATGCGCCATCGGGTACTCGTGCCACTCGACCGCGTGGCCCAGCGCGGCGAGCGCGTCGCGCGACTGCAGCGCCCGCGCCAGCGGCACCACCGGGTCCTGCCGGCCATGGGCAAGGAACACCGGGGTCTCGTGGTTGGCCGCATGGCGTTCGGCCGCGGTCGTGGCGGCGATCGGCAGGTAGCCCGAGAGACCGACGATGCCCGCCAGCCGCTCGGTGTGGCGCAGCCCGGTCATCAACGCCATCGCGCAGCCCTGCGAGAAGCCCGCCACCACGATGCGGCCGGCCGCGATGCCGCGCGCCTTCTCGTTCGCGATCAGCGCCTCGATGGCAGCCTGCGAACGCCGCAGTCCGGCCTCGTCCTCGCGCTTGCCGAGGTCGGACATCACGATGTCGTACCAGGCCGGCATCTGGTAGCCGCCGTTGACGGTCACCGGGATCATCGGCGCGTTCGGGAACACGAAGCGCACGGGGCCCACGGACGACAGGTCGAGTTCGTTCGCGATCGGCACGAAGTCGTTGCCGTCGGCACCGAGGCCGTGCATCACGATCACCGCGGCGGTGGGGTGGGGTGCGGTTTCAATTTCGATGGGGGGACGGGACATGGTCGTCGGCAAAAAGGTATTCGAAAGGACTCAAGGAACCAGACCTTAGCGCATTCGGACCGGCCAGTCCGGGACCCCGCAGAATGCAACACAATGGCGTTCCGAGAAAACCATGCGCCCGCCCCCAAAGCCCTCCCCGTCCGCCGCACCGTTCGACAGCGAGGCCCTGCTGCGCGCCGCCGGCCTGCGCGTGACGCGCGCGGCGCAGACGGTGCTGGCGCTGCTGGCGCAGGCCTCCCAGCCACTCACGCACGACGACCTGGTCGCCGCCTACACCGCCGCAGCCGGCACGCGGCCCGACCGCGTGACCGTCTATCGCGTGCTCGACCGCCTGGTCGAGGCCGGCCTGTGCGATCGCCGCGTCGGTGCCGACCGCACCAACCGCTTCTCGCGCCACGTGGACGCCGCATCGGGCCACCGCTTCGAATGCGATCAGTGCCACAAGGTGCTCGCACTGCCCGCCGATCCCGAGCTGCCCAAGGTCATGAGCCGGCTGGGCCGGGAACTGCGCAAGCACGGCATCGACGCCCGCCGGACCGCGTTCACGCTGCACGGCACCTGCGGCGAATGCAGCGGCTGAACGCGCGATGCCACACCCGCGCCTGCCCGTCCTCTACAGCTTTCGCCGCTGCCCCTATGCGATGCGCGCGCGCCTTGCGCTGCTCGCGAGCGGCCAGTGCTGCGAACTGCGCGAAGTGGTGCTGAAGCACAAGCCGGCCGACATGCTCGCCGCCTCGCCCAAGGGCACGGTGCCGGTGCTCGTGCTGCCCGACGGCACGGTGATCGACCAGAGCCTGGACATCATGCACTGGGCGCTCGGGCGCAGCGACCCGATGCACTGGCTGGCGCCGGCCACGGGCTCGCTCGGCGACATGCTCGCGCTGGTGGCCGAGTGCGACAACGGCTTCAAGCCGCAGCTCGACCGCTACAAGTACCCGCAGCGCTTCGAGGACGCGGCCCCCGATGCGCGCGAGCGCGGCGCGCAGTTCCTGCTGCGGCTCGACGCCCTGCTGGCGCCGGCGGGGCAGCTCTTCGGTGCAGCGCCGGCGCTGGCCGACGCCGCCGTCATGCCTTTCGTGCGGCAGTTCGCGATGGTCGATGCCGCATGGTTCGGCATGCAGCCGTGGCCGCACCTGCACCGCTGGCTGGCGGGCTGGACCGCGTCGGCGCTGTTCGAGCGCGCCATGCACAGGCATGCGCCTTGGCAAGCCGGCGCGCCCGGGATCGTCTTTCCACCATGATTCGCGCACGACAACAGGAGTTCCTCCCATGCAGACATCCGCCGGCGGCAGCGCCCGCCACTTCTCGGGCACCTATGCCGAAGCCCGCGCCAAGTTCCTCGACGCAGCCTCCGCGCGCGGCGCAGCGATCGAGAGCTTCGTGCACCCCGCGCACCGCGGTGCGCTCGGCGAGGAATTGGCCACCGACCTGGCACTCATCGGCGCGAAGGACGCGAAGAAGCTGCTGCTCGTGACCTCCGGCACGCATGGGCCCGAGGGCTTCTGCGGCTCGGGCGCCCAGGTCGCCACGCTCGACGACGCGGACCTGCTGGGCCGCCTCGCGCAGGCCGGCGTGGCGCTGCTGCTGGTGCATGCGGTGAACCCGCACGGCTTCTCGCACCTGCACCGCACCAATGAAGACAACATCGACCTCAACCGCAACCACATCGACTTCGGCGCGCCGCTGCCGGTGAACGCGGGCTATGCCGAGGTCGAGCCGCTGGTGCTGCCGGCCAGCTGGCCGCCGACGCCCGCCGACGAGGCGGCGCTTTCCGCCTACATCGCGCAGCACGGCATGCGCGCCTTCCGCGAAGCCGTCACCAAAGGCCAGTACACCTCGCCCGACGGACTCTTCTACGGTGGCACCGCGCCGTCGTGGAGCAACCGCACGATGCGCGCGATCCTGCGCAGCTACGCGGCCGCGGCCACGCACATCGGATGGATCGACATCCACACCGGGCTCGGCCCCTACGGCCACGGCGAGAAGATCTACCCGGGGCGCAACACGCCCGAAGACCTCGCGCTGGCGCACGCCTGGTGGGGCGCCGACGTGTTCGCGCCGTTCGCGGGCGACTCGGCGTCGGCCGACGTGTCGGGGCCGGTGGTGTCCATCGCCTACGACGAGTGCCCCGGCGCGCGCATCGCGCCCATGGGGCTGGAGTTCGGCACCCTGCCCGACCTGGAGGTGCTCACGCGCCTGCGCGCCGACACCTGGCTGCGCCGCCACCCCGAGGCGCCCGCATCGCAGCAGCGCGAGATCCGCCGCCAGCTGCGCGACGCGTTCTACTGCGACAACGACGAATGGAAGGGCATGGTGCTCGGGCAAACGCGCGTGGTGCTGCTGCAGACGCTGCAGGGGCTGCGCGCGGCCTGAAGGCCCGCATCGGGCGGCCTTCCTCAGCCGAGTTCTTTCAGCCGAAGTTCGGCGCCCGCCGCTCGCGCAGCGACGCCACGCCCTCGCGCACGTCGGCGCCCGCGAAGCCCATGAACTCGAGCGCGAGCGAGGCGTCGAAGGTCGGCCCCGCCTGGCGCAGCCAGTTGTTGAGCGCGTACTTGGTGAAGCGGATCGCGCTCTGGCTGCCGGCCGCGAGCCGGTCGGCGACCTCGTAGGCGCGCGCGAGCAGGTCGGCCTCGTCCACCGCGAGCGACACCAGCCCGATCCGTTCGGCTTCCTCGCCGCTCACGGGCTCGCACAGCAGCAGGTGGTACTTGGCCTTGGCCATGCCGCACAGCAGCGGCCAGACGATGGCCGCATGGTCGCCCGCGGCCACGCCGAGGCGCGTGTGGCCGTCGACGATCTTCGCGTTCTTCGCCGCGATCGAAATGTCCGCCAGGAGCCCCGCCACGAGCCCCGCGCCCACCGCTGGGCCGTGCATGGCGCTCACGATCGGCTTGTCGCAGTTGATGATGTTGTAGACCAGGTCGCGCGCTTCTTTCCACACGCGCTGGCGCACCACGTCGTCGGTGGTCATGTCCTGCACCATCGCAAGGTCGCCGCCGCCCGAGAAGCCCTGCCCCTCGCCGCGCAGCACCGCACAGCGCACGCTCTCGTCGGCCGCCACGTCGCGCCAGATCTCGGCCAGCTCGCGGTGGCCGTCGTGGCCGGCAGTCGGCAGCTTGCCGTTGGCGGCGCGCATCTGGATGTCGAGCACCGCACCGTTGGCGCCGCGGCGGGTGATGGAAAGGGTCTGGTAGCGCGCGTAGTCCATGGCATGTCTCCGTCGATGCCCACGAAGGGGCGGTGTTACTTCTTCGCTGCCGCGATGTCGCGGCAGCGCTGCAGCTCGGCCTCGAAGCGCGATGCAAGGCCCGGCTCGCAGGCGTCTTCGTTGGGCATGAGCCGGCACATGCCGACCACCGTGTAGTCCATCACCGCCGAGGTGCACATCGCGTAGGGCGCAAGCTCGGGGTTGGCGGTTACCTTGAAGCCCCAGCGCTCCGAGAACTCGACGGTCCGGGCGATCGCGCCGTGAAAGAAGCCGCGGTCCCTGGCGGCCACGGCCGCCTCCATGCGCGGCAGTTCCTCGTTGAGGTAGCCGACCGCTTCGAGCGGGAAGGCGGCAGGGCTCTGCTGCTGCGCGCTGGCCAGCGAGGCCGCCAGCACGAGCGGCAAGGCGGCGAGCGTTCGGCGCAGCACGGGGGAAGAAAGGATGGACGGCTGGCGGCGGTGGTGGTGCATGGCCCGTGATTCTGCAACGTCTGGACGCATCGCCAAGGGCGCCCCAATGGCTTACCGGCTCTTTTTTTGGCGATCGAACTTGCGCCAGTACTGGAATTCGTCCTCGTGCACCTCGAGGTCCACTTCGGACACCCGGGCTTGCAATCGCTCCTGCACGTCGGCCACGGCCTTGTTGTAGACGATGGGGCCGATCTCTTCCAGGAAGAAGCCCAGCAGCGCCCCTGCCGCGACATTGCCGATCGGCTCATCCATGTTCTCGCGAAAGTAGCGTTCGATGGAGGCAATGGCCTGCGGGCGGGCGTCCTTCGGAATCTCGAGGGTCATGGCGGCGGCTTTTCGATGTCTGCGGGCTGTCGATTCTGCCCGGCCTCTCCTTGCGACAATGGTGCACCTCCCGTTCCACACCCACACCGCTTTCGCCCGAAACAACCATGGCCTCCAAACAACTCCGCACACGCGACCGCGGCATCCTCTGCATCGTGATCGGCGCCGCCGTGCTGCTGGCGCCGCGCTTCCTGCAAGGCACACGGTGGTTCGAGATGATCGCGGGCGCCTACCTCGTCGGCTGGTTCGCGCTGGTGCTCGGCGTGGCGCTGGTGGTCGTCGACCTGGTGCAGCGCGCCAAGGGGCGGCGCTGAGGCTCAGCGGCGGAGCTTCTTGACGAGCTCGACCACTGCGAGCACCACGGCGCCGGCCACGAGGCCGACCGCCGCATTGGCCGCCATCGAGCCGAGCGTGCCGAACACGCCGCCCGCGGCTTCGGCCCAGGCCTCGACCGCATGGCCGAGCTTCGGCACGCCGTGCACCAGGATGCCGCCGCCCACGAGGAACATGGCCGCCGTGCCGGCGATCGAGAGCCCCTTCATGAGCCAGGGGGCCGCCGCCAGGATGCCGCGTCCCAGGCCGCGCGCCGCCGCGCTCGCGCTCTTGCTCAGGTGCAGGCCCGCGTCGTCGAGCTTCACGATGCCGGCGACAAGGCCGTAGACGCCGACCGTCATGATCATCGCGATGCCGACCAGCACGCTGAGCTGGGTGGTGAACGGCTGGCCCTGCACGGTGCCGAGCGTGATGGCGATGATCTCGGCCGACAGGATGAAGTCGGTGCGCACGGCGCCCTTGATCTTGTCCTTCTCGACTGCGACCACATCGACGGCTTCGTCGGCCACCGCCTGCTCGTGGCGCGCGGTGTCGGCCGCGTGCTCTTCCTTGTGCAGGAACTTGTGGGCGAGCTTTTCGCAGCCTTCGAAGCACAGGAAGGCGCCGCCGACCATGAGCAGCGGCGTCACCAGCCATGGCAGCCAGGTCCCGATCGCCAGGGCGGCGGGCACGAGGATGGCCTTGTTGACGAGCGAGCCCTTGCACACGGCCCAGACCACCGGCAGCTCGCGCTCGGCCTTGACGCCCGAGACCTGCTGCGCGTTCAGCGCGAGGTCGTCGCCGAGCACGCCGGCTGTCTTCTTGGCAGCGACCTTGGTGAGGACCGAGACGTCGTCGAGGACGGTCGCGATATCGTCAAGCAGCAGAAGCAGGCTGGAGGCCATGGAGAGAGTCGGAAGTTGAACAGGGAAGCGGAGAGCTTATCCGCAAGCCGCTCAGACGACGCTGCGCTTGAGCCGGATTTCTTCGATGCGCACCGTGCCGAGCGCGGTGGTCTTGGCGGTCTTCATCTCGCGCTTGAAGCCTGCGAGCTCGTGGAAGCGCATGGCGCGCTCATTGCGGATCGGGACCCAGATGGTGACGGTGGTGCAGCCCTCTTCCTCGAGGCCTTCGCGTGCGGCGTCCCAGAGCGCGACGCCGACGCCCTTGCCCCAGTGCTCGGGTTTGACGTAGATGGCCCAGATCTCGCCCGTGGTGGACGGCGTCTTGGGGTCGCGCGAGCGGTCGAAGCCGACGAAGCCGACGACTTCGCCGTCGTGCACCGCCACCTGAACCTGCGGTTCGCTGAACTCGATGGCCTCGCGCCACTTGGCTTCGCGCGTGGCGGGCGTCAGCGCGCGCAACTCTTCTTCGGGCAGGATACCTTCGTAGGCAGCCTTGGCGGCCACGGCGTGGATCTCGGCGACAGCCTTGGCGTCGCGCATGGTGGCGGGGCGAACTTCGTAATCGGACATGGATGCTGGGGAATCGGATGGAACCGCGTATTGTCGCCGCACAGCTAAACTGCCTGCTGATCAACGCCGCACGCGGCATCGGAAGGACGCCATATGGCCAAAGGTCAGCAACGCACGAGCAAGGAAGCCAAGAAACCGAAGAAGGACAACGCGCCGCCGAAACCGGTGGGCGGCGGCATCGAGCCGGTGCGCACCCTCACCACCGCGGTGATCCCGCGCGGCAAGCTCAAGAACAAGTGAGCGACGCGCCAGCGCCCGGCACCCCGGTGGCGCCCCCGCCGCCGGCGCAACCGCGCAACCCGCTGCACGGGCTCACGCTCGAAGCCATCGTCAGCGCGCTGGCCGCGCACTATGGCTGGCAGCGCCTGGGCGAGATGGTCCCGGTGCGCTGCTTCACGACCGACCCGAGCGTGGCATCGAGCCTCAAGTTCCTGCGCAAGACGCCGTGGGCGCGCGAGAAGGTCGAGAGCCTGTACCTCTTCATGCTGCGCGAGCAACGCCGCGAGCAGCAGCACCAGGCGCGGCCCGCGCGGTGAAGGTCCGGCTCGAACCGTCGGGCCTGGTCTTCGACGCCGAGGCCGGTACCACGCTGCTGAAAGCCGCCGCGGCGGCCGGCATCGAGATGTCCAGCTCGTGCCGCAACGGCACCTGCCGCACCTGCATCTGCCAGGTGGTCTCGGGCCGCACGCGCCACACCATCGAATGGCCCGGGCTGAGCGCCGAGGAAAAGGCCGAGGGCTGGATCCTGCCCTGCGTGGCCGAGGCGCAGGGCGACCTCACGCTCCACGCGCCCGCGGCGTTCTCGCACTTCTGAAACGCTGGCGCGGCTACCTGCGCACGACCGGCTGCAACGCCACCACCAGCCGGTCGCGCTGCGCCAGCGAGGGGAAGAGCCGGAACCATCCGAGCGCCACCAGCATGGTGCCCACGCCGCCGAGCACCACCGAGCCCACAGGCCCGAGCAGCGCCGCCGTGGCGCCCGATTCGAACTCGCCGAGCTGGTTGCTGGCGCCGATGAAGATCGAGTTCACGGCGCTCACCCGGCCGCGCATGGCATCGGGCGTCTCCAGCTGAACCAGCGTCTGCCGGATCACCACGTTGACCATGTCGGCACCGCCCGAGACCGCGAGCGCGATCAGCGACACGATAAAGCTGCGCGAGATGCCGAACACCACCATGCAGAGCCCGAACAGACCGACCGCCATCAGTAGCGTGCGGCCGACGTTCCGCTCGATCGGTCGGCGCGTGAGCGCGATCGACATCACCAGCGCCCCCACCGCCGGCGCGCTGCGCAGCAGCCCCAGCCCCCACGGCCCCGTGTGCAGGATGTCCTTGGCATAGATCGGCAGCAGCGCCACCGCGCCGCCCAGCAGCACCGCGAAAAGATCGAGCGAGACCGCGCCCAGCACGGGCTTGCGCTTCCAGATGAAGTCGACGCCCGCAAACACCGTGGCGAGCGTGACCGGCTCGCGCGCGGCCGGCGTGTGGGCATAGCGCAGCCGCAGCACGAGCGTGCAGGCCACCGCGAAGCACAGTACCGTCGCGCCGTACACCACCGCCATGCCCGCCACGAACAGCAGCCCGCCGAGCGCGGGCCCGCCGATGATCGCGCCCTGCATGCCGGCCGAGCTGAAGGCCATCGCACGCGGCAGCATGGTGGGCGGCACCAGCAGCGGCGTGAGCGCCTGCTGCGCCGGCATCTGGAACGCGCGCACCGCCCCGAGCACCAGCGACAGGCCGAGCAACAGGCCGCGCGAGTCACCCTGACGCAGCACCGCGGCCAGCAACGCCAGCGCCACGATGCCCTGCACCGCGAAACAGGCCGCCACGATGCGGCCGCGGTGGTGCCGGTCGACCACGTGACCGGCCAGCAGCGCCAGCAGCAGCGCGGGAACGAACTGGTAGAGGCCGACGAGCCCGAGGTCCCAGGCGCTGCCGGTGAGCTCGTACATGTGCCAGCCGATGGCCACCATCAGCATCTGCGAGGCTGCGGTGCCGAAGAGCCGCGCCACCCAGAGCCGCATGAAGGGCCGTTCGCGCCGGAGGTCGGCAAAGCTGGGTGCGGAAGAAGAAGCGGGGGCGGGGCCGGACATTCGTTTGAGGATAGCCGAGCGCCAGGTCTCTACACTCCGGCGCAGCCATGACCGACCTCGATGCGATCACCCTCGTCCACGAAGACGCCCACCTGCTGGTGCTCGACAAGCCCGCCGGCCTGCTCTGCGTGCCCGGGCGCGGCGAGGACAAGCAGGACTGCCTGAGCGCGCGCGCCCTGCGGCGCTGGCCCGACGCGCTGATCGTGCATCGCCTCGACATGGCAACCAGCGGGCTCGTGCTGCTGGCGCGCAGCCCCGCGGTGCAGCGCGCGCTCGGCGATGCCTTTGCGGACCGCCTCGTGCACAAGCGCTACGAAGCCATTGTCGACGGCGCGATGCCGGTACAACACGAGAAGGAGCAGGCGTGGTCGGTCATCGATGCGCCCCTGATGGCCGACTGGCCGCGGCGTCCGCTGCAGAAGGTGGACCCGGCGGGCAAGCCCAGCCTCACGCGCTGGCGTGAGCTCGGCTCGGCCGCTGTGAGTTCTTCTTCAGATGGCGCGGCGATGATGGCCACCCATGTGCTGCTCGAGCCGCTGACTGGACGTTCGCACCAGCTGCGCGTGCATCTGCTGTCGATCGGCCATCCGATCCTCGGCGATGCGCTCTACGGCAGCGACGAGGTCCGTGCACGCGCCCCACGGCTGCTGCTGCATGCGAGCGAACTGGGCTTCGTGCATCCGGCGACGCAGCAGCCGGTGCGCTTTCGCAGTGCGCCGGACTTCACGCTCGCCGCGCTCTGCGGGCCCGCTACAGCCCGCCCTTGACCACGAGCACGGGCATCGGCGCGTCCTGCAGCACACGCTGCGTGACGCTGCCGAGCAGCAGCTTCTCGATGCCGCTGCGGCCGTGCGAGCCCATCACGATCAGGTCGGCCGCGATGGCGATCGCGGTGTCGACGATGCCTTCATGCACCACATGGCCGTCGATCACGCGCTGGTCGCTGTGCAGGCCCTCGGCCGCGAGCGCGGCCACGCCGCGCGCCAACGCCGCATTGGCGCTGGCCGTGGCGGCGGCAAGGTATTCGTTCTGGCCGAGCGCATAGTCGGCGCCCACGCCGATGAAGGGGTAGTTGTCGATCACGTGGATCAGCGTGATCCGACTTCCGAAAGCCAATGCCAGGCCGCTGGCCTTGCTGACGGCGAGCATGGAAGTTTCGGAGCCGTCGATCGGAACCAGGATGTGATTGAACATTGGCGGACCTCACTTTCGTTCGCATACAGACAGGCGCGGCTCGCGCGGAGCCGGCCCTCGAATTTAACCCCTGTGCCGGGGCAGACACTGTAGGACTCGGACCAGCGGGATCAATCCCCCTGGAAACCCTCAGCGCGGCAGGTGACGACGAGCGTGTCGCGCCAGCCGGCGCTGCCCTCGTCGAGCGGCTGGATCGGCGTGGATTCGTGGATCACGCGCGCGTCGTCGAGCAGGAGCAGCGTCCATGGCTCGGTCATGGTGAAGCGCTCCCCGCGCCGGCCATTGGCCTCGAAGACGCGCGTCTCGCCGCCCTTGATGCCGCTGCGGCCCACCAGCGCCACCGCAACGAGATCGACCCCATCGCGATGCGCGCCCTCGGGCGTGGGCCGGCCGATGCCGCCCGCGGTGTCGATGCGGAACTGGTGCGCTTCGACGAACCAGGGCCGCGCCGCATGGCCGCGCATGCCGCTCGCGGCCTCGGCGAGGCGCTGCATCAGCCGCTGCCACGCCGGCTGCGCGATGGTCGCCTCGTGCATCGGCGCGAACCAGCGCTGCATGCCACCATGCAGCGCGTTGTATTCGACCGGCTGCCAGTGCGCGCGGTGCGGCACCTGCGCCACCGCATCGCCCTCGACCGTGAAGCATGCATGGCGCCGCGTGCGGTAGCGGCCGCCGTCCTTCAGGTATTCGTCGGGCGGAAGATCGCTCCAGTCGGCATGCAGCGCCTCGAGTGCGTCGAGCGGCATGCCGAGCCATTCGCTCACCGCCTGCGGGCTCAGCACCGCATAGCCCTGCTCGCGCAGCGCGGCCGTGAGTTCGGCGGGCGCGACGAACGGCGGCGCGAAGGCGGCCGTGGTCACGATGCAGTGACTTTCACGTCCTTCCAGAATGCCACGCGGTCGCGGATCTGATCGGCTTCGGGCTTGGGGTCGGTGTAGTACCAGGCGGCATCCGTGAGGAGTTCGCCGTTGACCAGCAGCGAGTAGTAGCTGGCCATGCCCTTCCAGGGGCAGGTGGTCTTGTGGTTGCTGAAGGTGACGTGTTCGCGGTGGAGCGAGTCCATCGGGAAATAGTGGTTGCCTTCGACGAGCACGGTGTCGTCGCTCTCGGCGATGGTCACGCCGTTCCAGGTTGCTTTCATGTTCTGCTCTCCAGGGTGCGGGTGCTTCTGTGTTTGGCTTTTTTGGCCCGCGAGGGAGTATTGTGCATCCGCGGACTGGCTTGTTTTTCGGGGTCGGGTCTCGCCCCGGCGGGCGAGCTACAGGTCGGCCCTCTTTTGCCCTCTCCCGGAGGGAGAGGGAGCAAGAACAGCCGGGCGCGAATGGAGGCCCGGACGAGACCCGGCGCCTCGGAAAAACTCAAGCCCCCAGCCAATGCACGCTGAACAGCCTCTCCGGATCCGTCCATACCCTCCCCGGCCGAAACCCCGCCTTCACCGCCAGCGTCCGCAGCCCGTCGACAGTGAACTTGTGCGAGTACTCGGTGTGGATCGTCTCGCCTTCCTCGAAGCCGAAGCGCTCGCCGCACAGCGACACGCTCTGCGCCCGCCGGCTCACCAGATGCATCTCGATGCGCTGCTTCGGCGCGTTGTAGAACGCCGAATGCGCGAAAGCGTCGATGTCGAAGTCGGCATCGAGCTCGGCATTGGCGCGCTGCAGCAGGTTGAGGTTGAACGCCGCGGTCACGCCTTGCGCGTCGTTGTAGGCCGCATGCAGCCGGTCGGGGGCCTTCACGAGGTCGACGCCGATCAGGAGCCCGCCGCCGCGCAGCATGCGCGCCGCGAGCTGCAGGAAGGCCAGCGCATCGTCGGGCTCGAAATTCCCGATCGTCGAGCCGGGAAAGAAGCCCACGCGCTTGCCCGCACCCGGCAGCGGCGCGGGCAGCACCAGCGGCATCGTGTAGTCGGCCGCGATCGGCTGCACGGCCAGCGCGGGATAGTCGGCCTTCAAACGTTCTGCGGCAGCTTCGAGGTGCTCGCCCGAGATGTCGATCGGCAGGTAGCGCTTCGGCGCTTCGAGCGCATCGAGCAGCAGCCGCACCTTGGTCAGCGATCCCGCGCCGAACTCGACGATCTCGGCGCCCGGACCGGCCTGCTCGGCGATCTCCGCTGCGCATTCGCCGAGGATGCGCAGCTCGGTACGCGTGGGGTAGTACTCGGGCAGATCGCAGATCCGGTCGAACAGCTGCGAGCCCGCGGCGTCATAGAAGAACTTGGGTGAGATGCTGCGCGGGCGGCGCGACAGCCCCGCGAGCATCGCGCGGCCGAATTCCGACAGCGGGGCATCGGTAGAAGGCTGGCGCTGCTGCTGCGCCGTGGCGAACGACAAGGAAGACGACGAGCTGGAGGGATTGCGCATGATTCAAAGGTCTTTGGCGAGCCGCAGCCCGGAAAACTGCCAGCGCGCGGCCGGCGGGAAGAAGTTGCGGTAGCTGGGCCGCGTGTGCCCGGCTGGGGTCGCGAGGCTGCCACCGCGCAGCACGAGCTGGCCGACCATGAACTTGCCGTTGTATTCGGCCGCGATGCCGGGCATGGGCTTGAACCCGGGGTACGGGTCGTAGGAGGAGCGCGTCCACTGCCAGACATGGCCGGTCATCTGCGAGATGCCGGGCGTGTCGAAGGCGGCCTCCCATTCGAACTCGGTCGGCAGCCGCGCGCCGGCCCATTCGGCATACGCCGCGGCCTCGTAGAAGCTCAGCTGCGACACGGGCGCATCGGGCTCCATCGGCCGCACGCCGTGTAGCCCGAACACATGCCAGCCGGCCTGGTGCTGCTGCGCCGTCGCGCCGAGCCGCGGGTCGTCGGCATCGAGCCAATAGGCCGGATGCCGCCAGCCCAGCGACTGCACCGCGGCCCAGCCGTCGGAGAGCCAGAGCTCGGGACGCCGGTAGCCGCCGTCGGCGATGAACTGCGCGTACTCGCCGCAATTCACGAGCCGGTCGGCGATGGCATGCGGCTGCAGCAGCGCTGCGTGGCGCGGCGTCTCGTTGTCGAAGGCAAAACCCCGCTGCGGGCCTTCATGGCCCACCTGCACCACGCCGCCCGGCCGCGACAGCCAGCGCATGGGCACAGGCACGGCCGCGAGCCGCAGGGCCGGGCCTGCGGCGGGCTTGTAGGCCGGCAGCAGCGGGTTGCACGACAGCGCATGGAGGATGTCGGTGAGCAGCAGCTCCTGGTGCTGCTGCTCGTGGTGCAGGCCGAGCGTCAGGATCGGCTCGATGGTTGCCCAGTCCTGCGCGCCGATGTCGCTGTCGAGCCATGCGAGCACCGCCTCGTCGACATGGCGCCGGTAGGCCCGCACCTCGTCGACCGAAGGCCGCGTGAGCAGCCCGCGCTGCGGGCGCGGATGGCGCGGGCCAAGCGCCTCGTAGTACGAATTGAAGAGGTAGTGCAGGCGCGTGTCGAACGGCGTGTAGCCCACGGCATGCGGTTGAAGCAGCACAGTCTCGAAGAACCAAGTGGTGTGCGCGAGGTGCCACTTGGTCGGGCTCGCGTCCGGCATCGATTGGATGCACTGGTCTTCGGCCGAGAGCGGCGCGGCGAGCGCCAGGCTGGCGGCCCGCACCTCGCGAAACCTGTCGCGCAGTGCGCTCGCCGCCGGGGTGATCGGCCGGGAAAGCGTCATGGTGTCTCCAGTCGGGTCAGCCGGAAGTTGTAGCCGATCGGCGTGACGGCGGCGCGTAGGACAAGTTCGCGCACTCGCTCGCTCGCCCGGAAGAATGTCAACGTCCGGCGATCGGCCAAGGGACGGCCACTTTGGCACAAGACGCGGCGGCGTGCACGGCGGCTGCGTATCATCCGTTCGATATGCAAAGCCCCAATGCCCCCGCCCGTGCGCACGTGGTCATCGTCGGCTGCGGTTTCGGCGGGCTCGAAGCCGCCCGCAAGCTCGAACGCGCCGATGTGGACGTGACGGTGATCGAGAAGACCAACCATCACCTGTTCCAGCCGCTGCTCTACCAGGTGGCCACGGCCGGCCTTGCGGCACCGTCGATCGCAGCCCCGGTGCGCGCGTTGTTCCGCCGGCAGCCGCGCATCACCACGCTGCTCGGCGATGTCGGCGCGATCGATCCGGCGGCACGTGCGGTGCATCTGGCCGACGGCAGCCGCGTGGCCTACGACCACCTCATCGTGGCCGCAGGCGCCACGCACAGCTACTTCGGCCATGACGAATGGGCACCGCTCGCGCCAGGCCTCAAGACGCTGGCCGATGCCTTCGAGATCCGCCGCCGCGTGCTGATGTCGTTCGAGGCGGCCGAGATCGAGACCGATCCGCAGCGCCGCCGCGCACGGCTGACCTTCGCGGTGATCGGCGCCGGACCGACCGGCGTCGAAATGGCCGGCACGCTGGCCGAGATCGCGCGCCACACGCTCGCGGGCGAATTCCGCCACATCGATCCGGGCAGCGCGCAGGTGCTGCTCATCGAAGGCGGCCCGCGTGTCTTGCAGGCGATGCCCGAGAGCCTGAGCCAGAAGGCGCTCGAGCAGCTCGAGCGGCTCGGCGTCGACGTGCGGCTCAATGCGCGCGTGACGGCCATCGATGCCGATGGCCTCGAAGTGCAGTCCGGAGGCGGCGGCGCCGATGGCGCGCCGCCCAGCAGCTATCGCGTCGACAGCAGCTGCGTGGTGTGGGCCGCGGGCGTGGCGGCCTCGCCGCTCGGCCGCATGCTCGGCGAGGTGACCGGCGCCGAATGCGACCGCGCGGGACGCGTCAAGGTCGAGCCCGACCTGAGCCTGGCCGGGCATCCCGAGATCAGCGTGGTCGGAGACCTCGCGGCGGCGCTGAGCCACGCGCCCGGCCAGGTGCCGAAGCCCGTGCCCGGCGTGTCGCCTGCCGCCAAGCAGATGGGCCGCGCGGCGGCCGCAAACATCCTGCGCCGCATTGCCGGCGAGCCCACCGTGCCCTTTCGCTACCGCGACTACGGCAACCTCGCCACCATCGGCCGCAATTCAGCAGTGGTGGACCTCGGCACGCCGTTTGGTCCGCTGCGCTTCAGCGGCCGGCTCGCGTGGCTCTTCTGGCTGTTTGCGCATGCCTACTTCCTGATCGGCTTTCGAAACCGCATCGTCGTGATGATGGACTGGGCGGGCGCCTACTGGAGCTTCCAGCGCAATGCACGCGTGGTCGCCGACGTGCAGGGCCGCAGCGAATCCTGAGATGTCGCTGGCCTTCTGGATCGCGTTGCATGCGCTCGATGCGGCGTTCTGGCTCTGGGTGCTGCGCTGGGGCGGCGCGGCCTGGCTCGAGGGCACCTTTGCCTCCGGCTTCCTGGTCAGCATCTTCGCGCCGCGCTGGAGCGCCGAAGGCCTGCGCATGTTCGCGCTGCTGATGCTCGTGGTGTGTGCGGTGAGCTTTGTCGCGGGGCTCTTCGTGCCGTCGCTGCGCTGCCTCTACGGCGGCGCCTGCTGAGCGCGGCAGCTCAGAACGGCGCAAAGCCCTCGGACCGGCTCTCGCGCTGGCGCTGGCGCCACTTCCAAGGCGGCGTGGGCCTGGCGCCAGCCCACAGCCCCACGCGCTTTTTGCGCGCGCTGCGCTGCAACTCGTCCAGCTTGCCGCCGTGCCGCGCGGCGCTGCCATGGAAGTCGTACACCCAGGCCCAGCCTTCCGTCACCATCCAGGTGGCGGCGTCCTGGCCGTCGCAGCGCACGTCGGCCACGGTGCGGCCGTAACGGTCGGTGTCGCGCTCGGTGATGAGTGCCTGCTCGAGGTAGCACAGCCGGCTCAGCGCCTGCCTGCTGCGCCGTCCGTAGGGTTGCGAGAATTCGGGCGCGTCGATGGCCGTGATGCGCACCCGGACCTCCTCGTACGACCCGATGCGCCCGCAGCGCGCCGTGAGCGTATCGCCATCGCTGATGCCGACCACGAGGCAAGTCCGCGCAGCGGCCTGCGACGCGAGCGGCAGGGCCACCAGGACACAGCAGGCGAGCAGATGGCGAAAGAGGCGCAGGGGCATGGCAGGCGATGAAGAGAAGACCGTGGCGGCGAAAGCCACGGATTCTCCGCGCGAAGCGCCCGGGGCCGCGCCTGCGAACCGCCTGTTACGCGGCGGCGGCGGGTGTGGCCGAGGCGTTCTCGTCCTCTTGGAGCAGCCGCCACATCACCTTGCCGCTGCCGCTCTTGGGCAGCGCGTCGACGAACTGCACCTTGCGCGGGATCTTGTAGACCGCCATGTTCTCGCGGCACCAGTCGATGATCTCCTGCTCGGTGGTGTCCTTGTGCGTGGGGCGCAGCACCACCACCGCTTTCACCGACTCGCCGCGGTAGCTGTCCTTGGTGGAGATCACGCAGGCTTCCTGGATCGCCGGATGACGGAACATCAGCAGTTCCACCTCGGCCGGCCAGACCTTGAAGCCGCTCGCATTGATCATGCGCTTGAGCCGGTCGGTGATGAAGAAGTAGCCGTCCTCGTCCATGCGGCCCATGTCGCCCGAGCGGAAGAAGCGCTTGCCCTCGAACTCCACGAACGTCGCCCGCGTTGCGTCGGGGCGCTTCCAGTATCCCTGGAACACCTGCGGCCCACGGATGATGATCTCGCCCGATTCGCCGACCGGAAGTTCCGCCAGCGTGTCGGGGTCGACCACGCGCGCATCGGTGCTCATGAACGGAATGCCCAGGCACTGCTGCTTGGGATGGTCCGACGGATTGGTATGCGAGGGCGCGGCGGTTTCGGTGAGGCCGTAGCCTTCCTGGTACTTGAGCCCGTACTGCTCGAACAGGCGCTGCGCCACGGCCTGCGGCATCGCGGCACCGCCGCCGCCGATGTAGTTCATGCTCGAGAGGTCGTAGCCTGCGAAATTGGGACTGGCCATGAGGTCGATCACCATGGTCGGGATGTTGGTCCAGCTCGTGACCTTCCAGCGCGAGATCAGGCGCCCGGCCACCTCGCGATCCCAGCGCGGCATGACGACCAGCGTGGCTCCAGCGAGGATCGCGGTGTGCATCATGCTCACCACGCCCGTGATGTGGAACATCGGCACCACCGCTAGCACCACCGCCTCGGAGGTCGCCTGGCCCCAGAGCTGGCCCGCCACCGCGTTGTGCATCAGGTTCGAGTGGTGGTGCACGCAGCCCTTGGGCAGCCCCGTGGTGCCGCTGGTGTAGGGCAGCAGCGCCATGTCGTCGGCGCCCACCACGTGCGCGGGCGCGGCATGGCCGGCCGCGAGCGCATCGGTCCAGGCCGTGACCTGGCCGCCGTCGAGTTCGGGCAGCGCATGGCGCGTGCAGAGCCAGTCCTTCCAGGCCGGCGCGGGCGCGTCGTCGCCGCCCGCGTCGGCGTCGAAGGCATCGGTGAACTGCGTCACCACAAGGTGGGCCAGCCGCTCCTCAGGCGGCAGCGCATTGCTCGCCTTCGCCAATTCGCCCGCGAGATCGCCGGTGGTGATGGCCACCTTGGCGTCGGGATCGACGATGTAATGCTTGAGTTCCTCGGCGCGGTTCATCGGATTGACCGGCACCACCACCGCGTTGGCGCGCAGGATCGCGAAGTGCGCCACCACGAGCTGTGGGCAGTTCTGCATGCCGAGCACCACGCGGTCGCCGCGGTTCACGCCCAGCGCATGCAGCGCACCGGCCAGGCGCTCGACCTGGTCGGCCAGCTCGCGGTACGACGTCACCCGGCCGAAGAACACCAGCGCCGCCTTGTCCGGGTAGCGCGCCGCCGAAGTCGCCAGGTTGTGCCACAGCGAGGTGGCGGGCACGGTGATCGAATGCGGCAGGCGCTTGGGCCAGAACGCGTGGTGCGGGCGTGTTTGCATGGTCGGTCGGGCGGGGAAAAGAAGACAAGGAAAAAAGGCAGGCCGCAGCCTAAGCCGAGCCGCGCGCCGCGCCCATCGGGGAAGCCCCCGGGGGCGTCACCTTGGCGACGCCGTCGCGTTTCCGGCATGGCGCAAGTGCGCCGCTACACTGCGAAAAAGGACTTAGAACCGGACCGGCCGCAGCCGCACGCGCCCTACAGAGACTGGAATGAAAGCAAACGAAGCAGGACCGACCTCCCCCGCCAAAAAAAGCCCGCGCAAGATCCCCGCGGATGGCAAGAAGGGGACCGGCACGCCTCGCCTTTCGAAAGAGGCGCGCGAGCAGCAGATCGTGCAGAAGGCGATCCAGGTTTTCGCGGAACGCGGCTTCAGCGCGAGCACGCACGAGATCGCGCGCGCGCTCGGCATCACCCAGCCGCTGCTCTACAACTACTTTCCGACCAAGGAAGCGCTGGTCGAGCGCGTCTACGACGAAGTGTTCGTGCGCAGATGGGATCCGGTCTGGGAAGACTGGCTGTCCGACAGCACGCAACCGCTGGCCGCCAGGCTCAAGCGCTACCTGAAGGACTATGCGCGCTTCGTGTTGAAGAGCGACTGGGTCCGCATCTTCATTTCGGCGGGCCTCTCGCGCGAAGGCATCAACCAGCGCTATGTCGCTCGACTGCGGGAGCGACACTTCCTGGTGATCGCGCGCGAGATGCGCAAGGAATACGGCATCCCGGAGCCCACCAGCGAGGAAGAGCTGGAGGACGAGATCGACCTGATCTGGTCCATGCACTCGGGGGTGTTCTACATCGGCGTGCGCAAGTGGATCTATGCGCTTCCGGTGCCCAAGAGCATCGATCGGGTGATCGACATGCGCGTCGACAGCTTCCTGCTGGGCGCACCGCAGGTGCTGAAGCGCTCACGCGAGATCGCGAGAGATCACCCCTCTTCCACGACCGGTCGCGCCGCAGCGCTTGCCGGCTCCGACACCGGCAAGCGCTGATCCTAGCGCTCAGGCCGGCTTGATCCGGACCGCCCGCTTGGGCCTGGACAGAAAAGCCAGGAATGCAAAGCCGATCGTGATGGCGCCCTGGAAAGCCCAGGCGGTGTCGAACCCCCAGCCGTCCGCGATCATGGTGAACAACGGCGGGACGGTGGCGCCACCGACGGCAACGATGCTCAGCATCAGCCCGATCGCCGTCGGTACATCGGAGATCAGGAAGCCGCTGTCGCGCTCACCCGGAATGGACACCCACGGCACGAATGCGGCGATAAGTGAAGCCCCGATGACAGCGGCAGCGATCTGGAGGCCCAGCAGGTCCAGGTGAGGGATCAGGAAAAACATGAGCGCTTCGACCGCGCAGGCGCCCACGAAGGTGGGAAGCAGCCCGAATGCGCGGTCGGACAGCCACCCCCCGATGAACCCACCCGCAATGCCGCTGAACATCAGGATGGCACCGATGCCTTCGGCCACGGAGGCGTCGACGTTCAGCGTCGTCTGCGCGTAGTGCGGCAACAGCTGCGCAGCGCTGAAGTAGCTGCCGTACGCGCCCAGCAGTGCCAGCCCCATGACCCAGAGCGTCGGATTGCCGAAGACGCGGCGCAGCGAGTTCTTGCCCAGGTGATGGCCCTCGAGCACATCGCCGCTCCCGCTCGGTGGCGTGGGAAAGAGTGCCAGCACGAAGACCAGCGTCGCCAGGCCGATGCCTGCCCCGATCGCCAACCCCTCCCGCCAACCGAGCGATGCAACGACCGGGCCCCAGCCGAACAGGCCGATGGCGGCGCCCAGGGTGAAGGCCCCGCCCTGGATCACACCGTTGGCCGTGGCGAGCTCCTTGCCGCGAAACCAGGCGGCGGTAAGACCGATGGCGCTGCCGATGAAGACCGAGCCGCCGACGCCGCAAAGCAGCCTCCCCGCCAGAAGGATCTCGTAGGACGGCGCCCAGGCCGAGACGGCCGCGCCGATCGTCTCGACCACGATCCCGAAGAGCATCGCGTTGCGCATGCCATAGCGCTCCGCCAGCCAGCCGCCGGGAATGTGCGCAATGCCGTATCCCGCGATGAAGGTGCCCACGATGACGCCCACCTGCGCAAACGACAGCTGCATCTCTTTCGCGATCTCGCCGAACGCCGGAACGATGCAGAACCAGTTCAGCGTGAACTGCAGGAACGCAATGAAGATGATTGCCAGTGCGGCCCAACGATTTTTCATGATGCTCTCTCGCCGTTGTTGAAGATTCAGGCATGGCTCGGCCCTGCAGGCGCCACGAGTGCGCCTGCAAAGGGCTGAAGCGTTATTGCGGCATTCCGGCATCGAAGCGCCGGGCCGCGCGGTTCAGGTCAGGCGCCTGCGACCGCGGACGGCGATGTGTAGAGCCTGTTCCAGAAGAGGAGCGGCCTTCTCTCGCTGGTCAACAGGTTCTTCACCGCCGCTATGAAGAGCCGGTGCGACCCGGCATCGGTGGTCGACACCACCGAGCACTCGGCGGAGATGGCGCCGCCGGCCATCAGCGGCTCACGCCCCGCGCCCTGGCTGATCCATTCGACGCAAGAGAAATCGTAGGGTTCGCCCGATCGCGGCCGTCCCGCGAACATGTCGGCAATGTGCGCCTGGTCGTCGGCGAGGATGTGCACGGCAAATGATCCGGTCGCCGTCATGGCGCTGCACATGCGGCTGTTCCGGTTGATGCACACCGACACCAAAGGCGGATCGGCGGAAACGGACAGGAACGAGCTGACCGTCAGTGCCATGCGCTGGCCGTCGGCCATGGTCGTGACCACGCAGACCGGCGACGCTGCCTGGCGCATGGCCGACAGGAACGATTCCTTGGAGACCGGCTCTGCATCCCGCGCGCAAGGCACCTCGCACGCGGTCCGGGACGGGAATGTCTGAAGCATTTGATCTTCCTTCCGTTAGTCGTCGAGCGCCTCGACACCGCACGGGAGATCGAGCAGGACGCGGCCGTACGTCGACGCGTTGACATCCCAGTTCTGCGTGATGTGGCGATTGGCCACCGTCATGTCCACTGCGCAGCGCGATATCGGGTTGCGCTCGTAGATCACGCCGCCGCCGCCGGCTTCGAGCACGAGGTTCACCGCCGATGCTGCGAGCTTTCCGGCGTAGGTGGCAATGGCCCGGTACCGCGTCCTGTCCTCGACGCTCGCGCTGCCGCCGCCCTTGTAGAGCACTTCGATTTCCGCCAGCACCGAGTAGATGAGCTGGCGCGCGGCCAGCACCTCGGTCCTGGCTTGCGCCACCTTGACCTGCTGTGTCGTGAAGCTCGCGACATTGCTGCCCGACATGGTGGAAGCGCGCTTGCGTGCGTTCTCGAGGTAGTACTCGACCGCTGCTTCCGCGATGCCGAGCGGGGCGCATCCGATGAAGCAGCCGAACATCGCGTACGGCGGCGCCTTGTACAGCCAGCTCGTGTTGAGCTTCGAACCGGGGCTGCGGCCGTCTCCCTTGAGGTCGTCCATGCCGACCGCCCTGTGCTCGGGCACGAAGACATCGGAGAAGGTGACGTCATGGCTCGACGAACCACGCAGCCCGATCGTGTACCAGGTGTCCAGGACCGTGATCTCGTTGCGCGGCACGACGAAATGCAGTTCCTTCGGCTTGCCCGAATCGTCCACCATGCAGTCGCCGGTGAAGATCACCCAGTCGGCGATCTCGACCCCGCTCACGAAGGGCCAGCGCCCCGTCAGCCGGTAGCCGCCGTCGACCTTCACCGCCTTGCCGATGCCGGGAATCAGGATGCCGCTCAGGAGCGCGTCGGGCGCGCGACCCCAGACCTCGTCCTGGGCTTGCTCTGGCCAGTTGGCGAGCATCAGGTTGTGCTGCAGGTTCTGCGCCAGGATCCACGCCGTCGAACCGCAACCGTGGCCAACCTCCCGCAAGATGTCGGCGCCTTCGACCAAGCCACCTTCGGCCCCGCCATAGCGCCTGGGCTGCCACAGGCGGGCCACCCCCGAAGACTTGAGCCGCAGCCGCGTCTCTTCGGGCGGTCGGCGCATCGCGTCGGTCATCGGCGCCATCTCGCGCAGGAACGGGATCATCTCCCGCGCCCTCGCCACCAGTTCGGCGCCTTCGAGATGGCTGCTCGCGTTCTTTACCGGGTAGTCCATTGCACTTTCTCCTTGCTCAAGATGGCTGGGTGGTTGCGGGGTCAGGAAAGGATCGGGTCGACTCGAGGGTTTCGACGGGGAAGTTCAGTTCGATCGTGATGCCCGACGGATCTTCGAGAAACATCTGGTGCAGGCCCAGGCCCGGCACCGCTCGTTCGCGGTAGCTGATGTCGCCAGCCTCCAGCCTTTCCCGGAATTCCTCAAGGCCGTCGGCGAGAAAGGCAAGGTGGTCGATCACGCCCGTGCCAAGTTCGTCATCTTTCCTCGCGCCCAGGTAGGCGGCAAGGCCACTCCCGTCGCCGGCGGTGCCGATCAGATGCACGACGCCATGGTCCTGTTCATCTTCATCCTGGTAGAGCCAGGCACCGGGAAAGTCGAGGCGGGGTCGATAACCCTCGCGCAGGCCAAGGATCTCGACATAGAACTTCTTCGAGGCTTCGAGCTTCGATGTTCTGACCGAGTAGTGACCCAGTTTTCTAACGGGCATAGGGCTCCAATACAAATGATCAATCAATAAATTGTCATTTACGAGAATGGTTCAGCGCATGCAGAGCCGTAAGCCATTGTCTTAAATGATCGTTTGATAAATAGTACATCGCGCCCGCGGGCGTCTGCAAGCCTGGGAGAAACCCTCGGGCGCATGAGTCCGGTCGATCGGCCGAGATCGGGCCAGATGCGCGACTACAGACAGCCGGGGCTGTTCGAGCGATACAGGAGCCTTCTCAACTTCGAATCAGAGGAACCCCATGGCAGCAGAAAAGCACGCGAGCGTCCGCTGGGAAGGCGCCGGCAAGACCGGCAAGGGCCAGATCAGCACCGAGACCGGTGCACTCAAGGACTATCCCTACGGCTTCGCGAGCCGCTTCGAGGACGACCGGCGCGGCACCAACCCCGAGGAAATCGTCGGCGCGGCGCACGCGGCGTGCTTCACGATGGCCTTTGCCTTCGCGCTCGAGAAAGAGGGGCTCACGGCCACCCGCATCGACACGCGCGCCGCCGTGCGACTGGCCAAGGACGGCGAAGGCTTCAAGATCGATCGCATCGCGCTCGAGCTCGACGCGGCCGTGCCCCAGCTCGACGAGGCGAAGTTCCAGCAGATCGCCGCCGCAGCAAAGACCGGCTGCCCGCTGTCGAAGGCGCTCGCGAGCGTGCCCGAGATCACGTTGAAGGCGACGCTTTCGGCCTGATTGCCGCGTCGCCGAGGCCGGTCGCGACGCCGAGGCGTGCCGCGAGGTGCGCGGCGTCGTAGGGTGCATGCACCTTCACGTCGTTGTCGAAGTAGCAGTACACGTCGCGCGGCTTCCGTCCCGCGCCGCGGTGCGGGCCCGCGAGCCGTGCGTCCTTCACCTGGCGACCTTGGCGCCAGGCATCGATGCGCGCAGCCCAGCGGTCGAGTGCCGCGTCGTCGTAGCCGCTGGCGTAGAGCTCCTTGTCGCCATGCAGCCGCATGTAGACGAAATCGGTGCACAGGTCCTCGAGCAGGGGCCAGCGCCCCGCGGTGTCGGCCACCACCAGCGCCACGCCATGACGGCGCAGTAAGGCGATGAACTCGGGGTTCTCGAAACTCGCATGCCGCACCTCGACCGCATGCCGCAGGCGCTGCCGCGCGGGCACCTCGAGGAAGGCGCGACCCTCGACCTTGTCGTCGTGCTGCCGCGCCAATGCGAGCGCCGAGCGGCCGTTGCGCGGCAGCAGCGAGAAGAAGTCGTCGAGCCGCTCTGCGTCGAACGAGAACGTGGGCGGCAGCTGCCACAGCATCGGCCCCAGCTTGGCCCCGAGCGCGAACACGCCCGACGCCAGGAAGTTGGCGAGCGGCGTGCGCACATCCTTAAGGCGCAGGATGTGCGTGAGGTAGCGCGGCCCCTTCACCGCGAACACGAAGCCGTCGGGGGTTGCGTCATGCCATGCCCGGTAAGACGCGGGGCGCTGCAGCGAATAGAACGAGCCGTTGATCTCGATCGTGGGCAGCATGCGCGAGGCGAACTCGAGCTCCTGCCGCTGGGCCAGGCCCTCGGGGTAGAAACGGCCGCGCCACGGCGCATAGCGCCAGCCCGAAATCCCGATCCGCGTCTCGCCTTGCATGGTTCGCCGTTGTCGTTCGGCTGGCGGCGGGTGCACGTAGGAAGATGCCCTGTCGCCAGGCCGGCCGCCCGGCGGCCGCGACAATGGGGGAACCGCACAGCCTGTGGCAAGCTCCGGAACGTATGCAGACCCCTCCTTCTTCTCTTCGGCATTCCCCATCCCGGCGCCGGCTGCTGCGCGCCCTGGGTGCCTCCGCGGCCCTGCCGCTGCCGCTCTCGGCGCTGGCCGGCTTCAATTTCTTCACGAGCGAATACACCGCGACCCGCGACGAGCTGCAGGCGCAGATCGCGAAGCGCTTTCCGGTGGCCGAACGCTATGCCGAGATCTTCATGGTCGGCCTGCGCGATCCGCAGCTGGGCCTGGATGCACGCAGCAACCGCGCCGCCATCACGGCGATGTTGACGATCGCGAGCCCGCTGCTGGCGGCCTCGCCGGTGCAGGGCCTGGTGTCGGTCAGCAGCGCCTTGCGCTACGACGCGGCGGCGCGCGCCCTGCGACTCGACCAGCCCAAGGCCGAACGTCTGGAATTGCAGGGCGTGCAAGGCCGCGATGCGGAACGGCTGCAGAAGATCGGAGCGCTGGTGGCGCAGGAGCTGCTCCACGGACAGGTGCTGCGCAGCTTCACGGCCGAAGAGCTCACGGTCGGGCGCAAGACCTACGAGATCGGCGACATCACGGTCCAGGACGACGGCATCAAGGTACAGCTCAAATGACATCCCTTTTCTTCCAGCCGCGTGCCATCGTCGCGGCCTGCCTGGCCGGCGCGATGCTGGCCGCGGGCTGCGCGGCGATCATGCCCCACGCCAAGCAGCACTTCGACCTGCAGGCCCACCGCGGCGGCCGCGGCCTGGCACCCGAGAACACGCTGGCCGCGTTCTCGAACGCACTCGACCTCGGCGTGACCACGCTCGAACTCGACATCGGCCTCACCGCCGACGGCGTGGTCGTGGTTTCGCACGACACCCGCCTCAACCCCGACCATACGCGCGACGCGAACGGCGCCTGGCTCGCGCCGAAGAGCGGGCCCGCGGTCCGCGCGCTCACGGCCGCGCAACTGCAGGCCTACGACGTGGGCCGCCTCAACCCGGCGAGCAACTACGGCAAGCAGTTCGCGCTGCAGCTGCCGCGCGACGGCGAGCGCATTCCGACGCTGGCCGCGGTGTTCGACCTGGTGCGTGCGCGCGGCGCGCATGCCGCCACGGTGCGCTTCAACATCGAGACCAAGATCGATCCGACACGGCCCGACGAGACCGCCGCCCCGGAACCGATGGTGCGCGCGTTGCTCGCGGAGATCGACAACGCGCAGATGGGCGGCCGCGTGACGGTCCAGAGCTTCGACTGGCGCACGCTCGCGCTGGTCGGACAGCTTGCGCCCCAATTGCCGCGCGCCTATCTGAGCTCCGCGCGCACGCTCAAGGACCGCCGCTGGACAGCCGGGCTCGATGCCGCGGCGTTCGCCTCGACGCCGCAGCTCGTGAAGGCCGCGGCGGGCGCCTCGCCGGGGCCCGTGAGCTGGTCGCCGGCGCACGCCGACCTCACGGCCGCGGCGGTCCGCGAAGCGCAGGGCCTCGGCATGAAGGTGCTGCCCTGGACCGTGAACCAGCGGGCCGACATGCTGCGGCTCATGGACTGGGGCGTGGACGGCATCATCACCGACTACCCCGACGTGCTGCGCGACCTGATGCGCGAGCGCGGCCTGTCGCTGCCGCCGCCCGGAAAGGCCGCTTCGTGAACGCCGAGGCAGTACGGCAGCTCGGCGCGATCGCCGCGCAGGTCGAGGCGCTGCGCAGGGACAGCGGCGGCTCGGTCGCCGCGTTCTCGGGCGAAGCCCGCGCCAGCACCGAACTGCTCGCGGGCCTGCCGCCGCGCTATGGCGACGTGCTGCTGAACCTGCTCGACAGGCTCGAATCGAGCGCGCTGTTCAGCGAGGAAAGCTGCTCCTTCAGCCAGAAGGACCTGCTCGACAACCTGCAGGTGTGGGTCGACAAGGCCCGCGCGCAACTCATCGACTGATGTTTCCGAAAGAACCTGCCATGCAACGACGCACCCTCTTGCTGCGCGCCGCCCCTGTGATCGCGCTGGGCGCCACCGCCACCTGGCCGCTTTCCGCCGCGGCCGCCGCGCCAATGATCGAGATATGGAAAGACCCGAACTGCGGCTGCTGCCAGGACTGGGTTGCGCACCTCGAGGCGAACGGCTTCGCGACCCGCGTGCACGACGACGGCAATGGCGCCGCGCGCGCGCGGCTCGGCATTCCGACGGCGCTCGGTTCGTGCCACACCGGCCGGGTCGGCGGCTACGCGCTCGAAGGCCATGTGCCGGCCCGCGAGGTGCGCCGGCTGCTGCAGGAGAAACCGAAGGCGATCGGCCTTGCGGTGCCCGGCATGCCGATCGGCTCGCCCGGCATGGATGGCCCCGCCTATGGCGGCCGGCGCGATCCCTACGAGGTGCTGCTGGTGCAGGCCGATGGACGCAGCCGGGTCTACCAGACTTACCGCTGATCCAGCGGCACCGGTCAGCCGAAGCGCGCCGGGCTGAAGGCGTCGAGCGCTATCTCTGGCGCAACACCCGCCAGCAGTTGCGCCGCCAGCCGGCCGGTGCGCGCCGAGCCGCACAGGCCGACGTGGCCATGCCCGAAGGCGAGCACCACATCGCGGCTGGCCGCCGCAGGCCCGATGCACGGCAGGCCATCGGGCAGGCTGGGCCGATGGCCGAGCCAGTGCTTCACCGCGACATCACCGGCCTGCGCCGCCGCCGCGGGAAACATCGACAGCAGGTGGCGACGCAGGATCTCGGCCCGGCGCCAGTCGGGCGCGGCCTCGAGCCCGCCGATCTCGACCTGGCCGGCAGCGCGCAGGCCGCCGTCCATCCAGTGCGCAATGAGCTTGCCGTCGGCCGCCATCGTGGGCGTGCGCGGGCCGGCAGTGGCGCCTTCGATGACCACGTGGTAGCCGCGCTCCGATTCGAGCGGCACCGCCGAGCCCGCGGCCGCCGCAAGCGGCCCCGAGCGCGCGCCGGCGCAGATGGCCGCAGCGTCGCATTCGATCTCGCCGGCCTCGGTCTGCACCGCGCGCAGGCGCCCGCCCTCGATGCGGAAACCCGTGGCACGCGTGGCGGCGCGCTCGGCACCTGCGGCTTGCGCATGGCGCGCGAGCGCGGCCACGTAGGCACCCGGATCGCGGCAGTGACCCGCCTCGGGCACGAAGATGCCGAGCGTGTAGCGCTCGGCGAGGTCGGGCTCGCGCTGCCGCAGTTCCGCCGCTGGCCATTCCTCCCATTGCACGCCCGTACGCGCACGCACGCGCCAGGCGAGCGCATCGCTTTCGAACTCCTCGCGCGAGCGGTAGGCATGCAGCAGGCCGCGCTGCTCGATGAGCTGCGGCACGCCGGCCTCGGCGGCCAGTTGTGCATGCAGGGCCGGAGCGTCGGCAAGCAGCGTGCGCAATGCGTCGGCGGTGCGCTGCACGCGCGGCTCGGTCCAGCCCGAGGCGAGATAGCGCAGCAGCCATGGCAAGGCGCGCGGCAGGTGGCGCCAGCGCACGGCCAGCGGCCCGAGCGGATCGGCGAGCCAGCCCGGCACCTTGCGCCAGGCACCGGGCAGCGCGGGCGGCACCACCGAATGCGACGACAGCCAGCCCGCGTTGCCGTAGCTCGTCGCGTGGGGACCGCCGGGTTCGCCAGGCTCGATCACGGTCACGCGCAGCCCCGCGCGCAGGGCCTCGATGGCGGTGGCGCTGCCAACCGCGCCGGCGCCGATCACGACGGCATGGCGCAGGACGGCGGGCGTGGAGAAACTTCTTGCAACTGTCATGACGCTGATCGTAGAGGGTGTGCAGCCCATAATCGGCCGCCATGCCCGTTCCGTCCCCCGCACACTCCTCGCCGGCTGCGCCGTCCTCCGGCGCCATCACCGATGTCGCCGGCATCGAGGTCGGCCACTTCTCGGACACCCGCCGCCCCACCGGCTGCACCGTGGTCCTCGCGCGCGAAGGCGCCGTGGCCGGTGTCGACGTGCGCGGGGCCGCGCCCGGCACGCGCGAGACCGACCTGCTCTCGCCCGGCAACCTGGTGCAGCAGGTGCACGGCATCGTGCTTGCAGGCGGCAGCGCCTGGGGCCTGGCCGCGGCCGACGGCGCGATGCGCTGGCTCGAGGAACGTGGGGTCGGGCTGGACGTGCGTTTCGGCACGCTGCCCATCGTGCCCGCCGCGGTGCTGTTCGACCTGCCGCTCGGCGATGCGCGCATCCGCCCCGATGCCGAGGCGGGCTACGCCGCGTGCGAGGCGGCAAACCGCACGGCGCCGGCCGAAGGCAACGTGGGCGCCGGCAGCGGCGCCCTGGTCGGCAAGCTGTTCGGCTTGCACAGCGCCATGAAGGGCGGCATCGGCACGGCCTCGGTCACGGTGGGCGGTGTGACGGTGGGCGCGCTGATCGCGGTGAACGCGCTCGGCGACGTGATCGACCCCGACACCGCGCAGCCGGTGGCCGGCGCGCGCACCGAAGACGGCCATGCACTGCGCGACACCCGCCGCGCCCTGCTGCGCGGCGAGCTGCCACGGCCGCTGCTCGCCGGCACCAACACCACGATCGGCGTGGTCGCGACCGATGCGGTGCTCACGAAGGTGCAGGCCAACCGCCTGGCCAGCGTGGCGCACGACGGCCTGGCGCGCGCCATCAACCCGGTACACACCATGAGCGACGGAGACACGCTGTTCGCGCTTGCCACCGGCCGCGTGCCCATCGACGGACCCGATGCCGGTACCCGGCCCGGCATGACGGTGCTCGGCACCATGGCCGCCGAGGTCGTGGCGCGCGCCACCCTGCGCGCCGTGCTGGCCGCGCGCGCGGTCACGGTCGGCGCGCTGCACTTCCCTTCCGCGGCCGACCTTGCGGCCGCAACGAAAGACTGATCCCGCCATGGCCATGCCCAAGACATTGAAGCTGATCCTGCTGTCGATCCGCGACCTGATCGCCTCCGCCGGTCCCGTCGTCTTCCTCGTGATCGGCGTGCTGATCGCTGCCTACTGGTGGCTCGATCCGCAGCCGCCGCGGCATGTGACGCTGGCCACCGGGCCGAGCGGCAGCGCCTATTCGCAGTTCGGCAAGCGCTATGCCGAGGCACTCAAGGCGAGCGGCATCGAGGTCGAGCTCAAGGCGACCTCGGGCTCATCGGAGAACCTCGACCTGCTGCGCAACGGTGGTGCCGACGTGGCTTTCGTGCGCGGCGGGAGCGCCGATCCGGTGGCCGACGAGGAAGCCGGGCTTACCTCGCTCGGCAGCCTGTTCTTCGAACCGATCTGGCTCTTCTACCGCGCCGACTCCGCGCAGAAGGTCGACCGCAAGACCGGCACGCTGACCTCGCTCGCGCAACTGCGCGGCCTGCGCGTGAACGTCGACATGGCGGGCAGCGGCCTGCCCGAGATCATGGAGCGACTCTTCAGGGCCAACCACGTCGAGGCCGACGCGCTGCAGCTGTCGAACCTCGAACAGGCCGCCGCCACCGAGGCGCTCCAGGCCGGGCTGCTCGACGTCATCGTGCTCGCCTCGGCGCCCGAATCGCCGCAGGTGCAGCGGCTGCTGCGCGCGAGCGACATCAAGCTGATGGACTTCGGCCAGGCCGACGCCTACTCGCGGCGCTTTCCGTTTCTCTCGGCGGTCACGCTGCCGCGCGGCGTGGTCGATCTCGCGCGCGAACTGCCGCCCTCGGACGTGACACTGCTGGCCGCCACCACCTCGCTGCTATCGCGCGAGGAAACCCATTCCGCCCTGCGGCAGCTGTTCGCCGAAGCCGCGCAGGGCGTGCACAGCGACGCCGGCTGGTTCAACCGCGCGCGCGATTTTCCGAACACGCGCACCAGCGAACTGCCGGTGAGCCCCGAGGGCGACCGCGCCATCAACGGCACGCCGCCGTTCTGGCAGCGCTACCTGCCCTTCTGGGCCAGCAACCTGATCGAGCGCATGTGGCTCGTGCTCGGCGGCCTGCTGGTGCTGATGCTGCCGCTGAGCCGGGTCGTGCCGCCGCTCTACCAGTTCCGCGTCAGGCGGCGTGTGTTCCGCTGGTATGCGCGCCTGCGCGACATCGAGACCAAGGTCGACACGCGCCAGGGCGAGCGCGAGGAATTGCTCGAAGAACTCGAGGAACTCGACCGCGTCGTCAACAAGGTGGCCGTTCCGCTCTCGTACGCCGACGAGCTCTATGCGCTGCGCAACAACATCCACACGGTGCGCAAGCGGGTGCAGATGCGCTGGCCGCAGCCGGGCGACTTCGCGCCGCGCGCGGCAGCGGCCGCAGGGCCTGCAGAAAGCGCTTGACTTCGAGCGCGCTCGAACTTCGAGAATTCCCGCCATGGAAGCCAGCCTGACCATTGCGGAAGTCGCACAGCGCACCGGCCTCACGGCCCACACGCTGCGCTACTACGAGCGAATCGGACTGATCGCCGCGGTGCCCCGCGCACCGGGTGGCCAGCGCCGCTATGCGAGCGCCGACCTCGACTGGCTGGCTTTCCTGTTGCGCCTGCGCGAGACCGGCATGCCCATCCAGGGCATGCGGGCCTTCGCCAGGCTTCGAAGCCAGGGGGACGCCAGTGTCGGGGAACGGCGCGAGATGCTCGAACGGCATCTTGCCGAGGTCCAGGCCAAGGTGGCGGCGCTGCAGCAATCGACACAGGCGCTGTCGCTCAAGATCGCGCACTACCGCGCCATCGACAGGAAGCGTTCCTCGTCACCGGGCACCGCGCCCGAAGGAAAGACGAGCGATGACAGACATTCAATCCAGCGACGCGAACCACGACGGCCACGACAACCTGCGCTACCGGCGCGGACTGGCGAAGCTCCACGAAATCGACGGTGAGGGCGGCGTCAAGGTCGTCGAGAGCCTGGCCGGCATTGCACCCGACTTCGCTCGCCTCTTGATCGAGTTTCCGTTCGGCGACATCTATTCGCGCCCCGGCCTCGACCTGCGCTCGCGCGAGATCGCCGTGGTGGCCGCGCTCACCGCCATGGGCAATGCCGCGCCGCAGCTCCGGGTGCATATCCAGGGTGCGCTCAATGTCGGCGTCACGCGCACCGAAGTGATCGAGACCATCATGCAGATGGCGGTGTACGCGGGCTTTCCGGCCGCCTTGAACGGGCTGGCAGCCGCGCGCGAGGTGTTCGCCGCGCAGACCGAACTGGAGGAGGCTGCATGAAGCACCGTGATTTCCGCGTGCGCCTGCCGCTGCTCGGTCTGGCGCTGCTTGCGCCCGCAATGGACGCGCCCGCCCTGCCGGCCTGGACGCTCGCGTCACGGCCCCTGCATGCCGGTCTGGCATCCCCGGTCGGCATGGCCTACGACGCGGCAGGCCATCTGCATGTCGCGAACTGGTCGGCCGGCACCGTGCTGCGCTTCGCACCAGACGGCACCCGCAAGGTGTTCGCATCGGGCCTGAGCGGACCGAGCGGGCTGGCCATCGGCCCTTCCGGCGACATCTTCGTGGCCTCCTACAACGAGGACCTGGTGTGGCGCTTCACGCCTGGCGGCAGGCAGAGCGTGTTCGTGCGCGGCCTGGCGACACCGGCGGGCCTGAGCTTCGACAGCAAGGGCCGGCTGCTGATCGCGAACCGCCGCACCCACCAGATCCTCGCGGCGCATCCCGACGGCACGATCGACGTCGTCGCCGAAGGCTTGCAGACGCCGGTCGGCGCGGTCGAGCTGCCGAGCGGCGAGTTGATGGTCAGCAACATCGCGGGCGGCATCTCGCTGGCCGGACCCGGCGCACGCGCAAGCGCACGAACCATCCATGATGGGCTGCGCAGTCCGGGGCCCGGCATCGTCGCAGACCGAGAAAGCGACGCCGCGTACGTGGTCGACTATGGCGGCACGACGGTGAGCCGCATCGACCGCGAGGGCCGCCGCACCGTGCTGGCGGACGGCCTCGCGAGCCCGGTAGGGCTCACCCGCACGCCCGACGGCCATCTGCTGGTCGCCACGTGGGGGACGAACGCGGCCTTCCGGCTGGAGCGGCCGGCAGCGACGCCAGGAAGTCATCGACCAAGGCTTCAGGGGCTTCCAGCGGGACCAGGTGTCCGGCGCCCGGAAACACGGTGACCGCAACGTCACCAGGCAGCCTCGACGCCAGTTCGGCGGCCTGTGCAGCGGGCAGCCATGGATCATCCTCGCCCCAGCCGATGCGTGTCGCGCAACGAACCTCACCCAGTCGAGCGGCCAAGGGCCTGGTGTGTTCGGGCGTCAGCTGTGCCATCTGACGATAGAACGCGGCCTGCCCTGCCTCGGTCGTCCACGGACGGCTGAGCGCATCGACCCAATCCGCAGCGCCGCGCGAGGCGGCGCTCGCCCCCGCGATGTATTCGCGCACGATGGCGGTGTGAAAGCGCGGCGGCAGTGCGGCGAAGACGTTCTGGTTCTGCGCCAGGAGCCGGAACAACGGCGAACCCCAAGGGTCCAGCGTGACGGCATCCAACAGGTACAGCGACGCGAAATCACGCTGCGCCAGGAGGTGTGCGCCGAGCGCCACGGCACCGCCGACGTCGTGCGCAATGACATGCGGTTCGGCAAGCCCCCAGTGATCCAGAAGCGCGGCAAGGCGACGCCCCTGGCGCCGAAGATCGGCCATCTGGCCGGCAGGACCGATGGAAGCGCCGTAGCCGGGCATGTCCCAAAGAAAGACGCGATAGCCGGCGGCCATGAGAAGTCGGGCGGCAGGCATCATGACGGCCGCGGAGAACGGCGTGCCGTGGCAGATCACGACATCGCCCAGGGCCGCTGCTCGCGGCGCGACGACATAGGTGGCGACGATCGCATCGTCGATCTCGACCGGCATGGACCGAGGGAGCGTGAGGTCATGGGTGTGATGCATGGCACCAATTCTGGAACTTCAGGTCGACCTGAAGTCAAGCGGTACCATCGGCCGATGAAGATCGGTCTAGCCGCAAGAGAAATCGGCGTCGCCGCCCACGTGCTTCGCCATTGGGAAGACGAGGGTGTTGTGGTCCCGGGCCGCACCGACGCAGGCCATCGCGACTACGGCGATGAACACCTGCAGCGCCTGCGCATCGTGTGCGCCTGCCAGGAAGTGGGCCTCAGCCTTGCCGAAATCCGCAGTGTTCTTCACCGCGGCGAGCATGAGCGCGCGCAGGTGATCGACAGGAGGCTGCAGGCGATCCGGCGGCAGAAGCAGGAACTGGACGCCGCGCAGGCGTTCCTCTCGCACGTAAGAAGTTGCCGGCACGACCTCACCACGCGATGCGAGGACTGCTCGCGGTACGCGCAACGGCGCCCAGCGTCCCCTCATCGGCCGCTCGCAAAGGCAAGCGGCCGCGCACGAGCTACTTGAGGGCCTTGTAGCGCATGCGCTTGGGCTTGGCGCCTTCTTCGCCCAGGCGCTTCTTCTTGTCGGCTTCGTACTCCTGGTAGTTGCCGTCGAAGAAGGTCCACTGGCTGTCGCCCTCGGCCGCGAGGATGTGGGTAGCGATGCGGTCGAGGAACCAGCGGTCGTGGCTGATGACCATGACCGTGCCAGCGAACTCGAGCAGCGCGTCTTCCAGCGCGCGCAGCGTTTCCACGTCGAGGTCGTTCGACGGTTCGTCGAGCAGCAGCACGTTGCCGCCCGCGATCAGCGTCTTGGCCAGGTGCAGCCGGCCGCGTTCACCGCCCGACAGCGTGCCGACCTTCTTCTGCTGGTCGGCGCCGTTGAAGTTGAAGCGGCCCGCGTACGCGCGGCTGGCCATCTGGAACTTGCCGACGTTGATGATGTCCAGGCCGTTCGAGATGTCTTCCCACACGGTCTTGTTGTTGGCGAGTTCGTCGCGGTGCTGGTCGACGAAGGCCATCTTCACGGTCTGGCCGATGACGACCTCGCCCGAATCCGGTTTTTCCTTGCCCGCGAGCAGCTTGAACAGCGTCGACTTGCCGGCGCCGTTCGGGCCGATGATGCCGACGATCGCGCCCGGCGGCACGGTGAAGCTCAGATTGTCGATCAGCATGCGGTCGCCGAAGGACTTGCTGACGTTGTGGAACTCGAACACCTGCTGGCCCAGGCGTTCCGCCACCGGAATGAAGATTTCCTGGGTCTCGTTGCGCTTCTGGTATTCCATGTCGCTCAGCTCCTCGAAGCGGGCGAGGCGCGATTTGCTCTTGGCCTGACGTGCCTTCGGGTTCTGGCGCGACCACTCGAGTTCCTTCTTCAGGGCCTTGGCGTGGGCTTCTTCGCTCTTCTGCTCCTGCGCCAGGCGTTCGCCCTTCTGCTCGAGCCAGGTGCTGTAGTTGCCCTTCCACGGAATGCCGCGACCGCGGTCCATTTCCAGGATCCACTCGGCCGCGTTGTCCAGGAAATAGCGATCGTGGGTGATGGCCACCACGGTGCCCGTGAAGCGCTGCAGGAACACTTCGAGCCACTCGACCGATTCGGCGTCCAGGTGGTTGGTCGGTTCGTCGAGCAGCAGCATGTCGGGCTTGGACAGCAGCAGGCGGCACAGTGCCACGCGGCGCTTTTCACCGCCCGACAGCAGGCCGATCTTGGCGTCCCACGGCGGCAGGCGCAACGCGTCGGCGGCGATTTCCAGTTGATGTTCGGAATCGGTGCCAGCGGTCGCGATGATGGCTTCGAGTTCAGCCTGCTCGGCCGCCAGCGCATCGAAGTCGGCGTCGTCGGCACCGTAGGCGATGTACACCTCTTCGAGGCGCGCCTTGGCCGCAAAGACTGCGCCCATCGACTCTTCAACCGATTCGCGCACCGTGTGCTCGTGGTTGAGCTTGGGTTCCTGTTCCAGATAGCCGATCGTCATCCCCGGCATGGGCAGTGCCTCGCCCTCGAACTCCTTGTCGACGCCCGCCATGATCTTGAGCAGCGTGGACTTGCCCGAGCCGTTCAGGCCGAGCACGCCGATCTTGGCGCCGGGGAAGAAGGAAAGGGAAATGTCTTTCAAGAGCTGCCGCTTTGGCGGCACGGTCTTGCTGACACGGTTCATCGAATAGACGTATTGAGCCATGGTGTGTGTGGTGAAAAATCGGTTGGAGCTTGGGGCAAATTATGCCGGGCGCCTGCTGGAGGCCCCGGCGGCCCCGCCGTGCAGCCCTGATTTGGCCGCAATTGAAAAAACCTGACTGCTGATGGCAGCACCTTTGCATTTTCGCAAAGGCATTCGTGAAAAACCCCCGATTCCCCTGCTTCTGCTGGCCGCCGCGCCCGAAAGGCATGGGTAGGCTCAGGTCACAGAGATCGCCGCGCGCACCAAGCGCGGCCGATGAGGTGCCGAATTTCCGGCGCGTCGATCGCTCAGCAGGAAACCAATGTTCACACACGCCTGGCTGCGCAAGTCGCAGTCGTTGTCGCGCGCGCTCCGGAGCGCGCCACCTTGGTCGGGCGTTCTGCTCTGCGCCGGCTTCATCGTGCTGACCGGCTGCGGTAGCGCCAACCGCCTCCCCACCAGCCAACCTGCGGCGCCCGTCGTCCGAAGCGTCGCCCATGTCCCCGCCGCCGGGCCGCGGGCGCCGCGGTCAGTCACGGCGCCGTTGCGCTGTACCGTGGATGTCTACGCGGACAGCATCATGGCCAACAACGGCACGCAGGAACGTCCGATCGCCTCCCTTCAGAAACAGTACCCGGCCCTGACCTTCGTCGATCACTCGGCCCCCGAGGTGCTGTTGACCGACCTTGCGCGCCGCTTCGACGAGCTGCCGCGCAGCGGCCGCTGGGTCGTGATCGAGAGCGGCGTGATCGACGCGTGGCGCAATGTGAAGCCCGCGCTCTACGTCCAGGCGCTGCAAGACATCATCGACGGCTTGCGTGCGGAGGGCCGCGAGCCGATCCTCACCGGCTTCTCGCGCCAGATCGAAATGCCCGCGCTGCACATCCGCAAACCCCAGTTGATCCGGCGTGCCCGCTACGACGAGCTCACGCGCCTGGTGGCACTCGACAGGAAAGTGGCCTTCGTCGATTGGGGCGCGGTGCGTTTCGATGGTCCCGACGACCTGCAGGACGGCATCCATCCGAGCCGGGCCTACAGCGACCGGCTGTTCCGGAAGCTGCTCACCACGCTCGAACGCGTGACCGATTGCAGGTAATGGGCGCCCCAAACGCCGACTCATGCGACAATAGCGCTGTTGCCGGGTCCAGTTGCCCGCAACGCCGGCTCTCTGCCGGGGACGAAGAAAGCCCATCCAGCCTTGGCAACCCCAAGCGCCATCAACCCTCTTGCGAGGGTGGACTTTCCGGCTCCCACCCCTGACCTTCATCTGCCTTGACTGGCTCGGCGTCACCATGACGCCAAGCGGGCCGATGTCACTGCGCCGTGTATGGCGCTTATTGTTTCCAATGAATTTTGACGAACTGAAGCTGGCCCCTGCCATCTTGAAGGCTGTGCACGAGCACGGTTACGACACCCCCACCCCCATTCAGGCACAGGCCATCCCGGCCGTTCTCGAGGGCCACGACCTGCTCGGCGGCGCCCAGACCGGCACCGGCAAGACGGCCGCCTTCACGCTGCCGATGCTGCACAAGCTCAGCACCAGCACGCGCGCCACCAACAAGTTCGGCGGCATCGGCGTGCGCGCCCTCGTGCTCACGCCGACGCGCGAACTCGCCGCCCAGGTCGAGGAATCGGTGCGCACCTACGGCAAGTACCTCGAACTCGATTCGACCGTGATCTTCGGCGGCGTGGGCATGAACCCGCAGATCAGCAAGCTCAAGAAGGGCGTCGACATCCTCGTGGCCACGCCGGGCCGCCTGCTCGACCTGCAGCAGCAGGGCATGCTCGACCTGGGCCAGGTCGAGATCCTGATCCTCGACGAAGCCGACCGCATGCTCGACATGGGCTTCATCCACGACGTGAAGAAGATCCTCGCGCTGGTGCCCAAGCAAAAGCAGAGCCTGCTGTTCTCGGCCACCTTCAGCGACGAGATCCGCGACCTCGCGGCCACGCTGCTCAAGAATCCGCAGAGCATCCAGGTCACGCCGCGCAACACCACCGTGCAGCGCATCACGCAGGTGATCCACCCCGTGGGCCGCGGCAAGAAGAAGGCGCTGCTCGCCCACATCATCAACGAGAACAAGTGGAGCCAGGTGCTCGTGTTCACGCGCACCAAGTTCGGTGCCAACAGCGTGGCCGAATTCCTCACCAAGAACGGCATCCAGGCCATGGCGCTGCACGGCAACAAGAGCCAGAGCGCGCGCACGCAGGCGCTGGCCGGCTTCAAGAGCGGCGACATCCGCGCGCTGGTGGCCACCGACATCGCAGCCCGCGGCATCGACATCGACGAGCTGCCGCACGTCGTGAACTACGAGATCCCGAACGTCAGCGAAGACTACGTCCACCGCATTGGCCGCACCGGCCGCGCCGGTTCGAGCGGCGAGGCCGTGAGCTTCGTCTGCATGGACGAAGAAGGCTTCATGCAGGAGATCGAGCGCTTCACGAAGCAGACGATCCCGGTGCAGTTCATCGAAGGCTTCGGCCCCGAGGAAGGCGAACGCGCCGAACCGATCGCCATGGGCCGCCAGACCATCTGGGGCGGCGCAGGCCGTCCGCCGAGCCGCGACGTCATGCAGGCGGCCGCCAAGGCTGCCCGCACCGAGATGCTGCAACGCGTCCGCGAGAACAAGGCCGGCCAGGGCGGTGGCGGCAACGCCGGTGCCGGCAATGGCGGCGGACAGCGCCGCGGTGCTGGAGGCGGTGGCGGTGGCGGTCAAGGCCGCAATGCCGGCGGCCAGGGACAAGGCCAGGGTCCGCGCGGCCAGGGCGCCCGCCCGCCGCAGGGCCGCGGCCCCCAGGCGCCGGCGCGCAGCGCACCGCACCAGCACGCGCCGCACCAGCACCTGCCGCATGAAGAGCGCCAACCGCGCCATCATGGCAACAGCCACAGCCCCACGCAGGCCAACCAGGTGGCGCACCTGCGCGCCGAAGCGGTGGAAGGCGCGGCAGGCCAGCCCGATCCGCTGCGCACGAGCGTCGACCACATGGGCGGCGGCCGCGGACGCGGCGGGCGTCCGGGTGGCGGCGGCGGCTACGGCGGCAGCCGCTCGGGCGGCGGTGGCCGTTCGGGTGGTGGCGGTGGCTACGGCGGTGGCGGCGGTGGTGGTGGCGGTGGAAACCGTTCGGGCGGCGGCGGCGGCCGTTCGTTCGGGCGCTGAGCCGAGGCGCGGGCCGAACACCCGCGCTTCACACCAACAAAGGGCACCTCTCGGTGCCCTTTTTTCCTTGCATCGGCGTCAGGCAGGCCGCACGACGACAAGACACAATCGCACGCCATGGCCCACATCCCGCCCAACTACGCCACCCTCTTCGTCGCCACCTGCAACCTGCTGAATCTCGCCAACCCGCACCGGGTCTTCTACGAGAACCAGGAGCCCTACGACGAACGCGACCACGAGCGCAAGATCGAATGGACGGGCGAACGCTTCCGCACGCTCAATGCCGACGTGCTCGCGGTGCAGGAAGTCTGGGACGAGGCCGCGCTGAAGGCCGCCATCGCGCGCAGCGGCCTGCGCTACGACTTCGTCTCGGTGCCGGGCGCGGAGAACACGCCGCCGCTGAACGGCGCACAGGGCACGCCGCGGGTGGGCATCGCGACGCGGCTTCGCGTCGAGCATGCCCAGTCGTTCGTCGACTTCCCGCCGGGCTTCGGCGTCGAGGTGCCGGGGCTGGGGCAGCACACGCGATTCGAACGCCCGCCGTTCCTCGTCACGGTGCGCATGAAGCATGGCCAGCCGGTGCACGTGCTGACGGTGCACCTGAAGTCGAAGCGGCCGAAGTTCCTGCTCGATGCAGCGGGCCAGCCACTCGAGGACCGCGACGACCGCAAGGTCGGCGCGATGGCATCGCTGCGCTCGCTGCTGATGCGCGGCGCCGAGGCAGCCGCGCTGCGCTGCATCGTGATCGACCTGCTGGCGAACACCCGGGTGCCGCTGGTGGTGATGGGCGACTTCAACGACGACCCGCACAGCGTGACCACCCAGCTGGTGGCCGCCACCGCCGAGGTCGCCTACGACAAGGGGGCGCGCGACGTTGCGCTCTTCAACGCCTACGAGATGCAGGGCGAATCGGCGCTCAAGAAGGACGTGGCCTATTCGCACATCCACCAGGGCTTTCCGGCCGTGCTCGACCAGATCTTCGTGAGCGAGGAATTCGTCGCCACGAGCCGCAACAGCCTGGGCGACGTGCGCCGGGTCGATTACTTCAACGATCACCTGCACGAAGGCCGCGACCGCTCGCGTTCGGACCACGGCTTCGTGCGTGCGCTGCTGCGGCTGCGCACGGACTGACGGGTCGCCCTTTCCCGGCCTTCAGGCCTTCGACACCCGCACCATCGCATCGGCGCGCTTGTGCAGGTCGGGCAACAGCTCGAGGCCGAGGCCCGGCTTGTCGTTGAGGCTGATCATGCCGTTCTCGACCTTCGGCAGCTCGGTGACGAGCTCCCGGTACCAGCCCGTGAAGAAGGCGCGCACGCTCTCCTGAACCAGCGCATTGGGCGCATGCAGGCTCAGGTGCGTGGAGGCGGCCCAGACCACTGGCCCGGTGCAGTCGTGCGGCGCCACGGGCAGCTGCCAGGCGTCGGCCATGGCGGCGATCTTCCGCGCTTCGGTCAGGCCGCCGCACCAGCTCAGGTCGAGCATCGCCACGCCGGCCACGCCGGTCTGCAGATAGTCCTTGAAGCCCCACTTGTAGCTCAGCGTCTCGCTCGCGCAGACGAGCGCCTTGCAGTCCCTTGCGTACTGCGTGAGCAGGTCGAGGCTGTCCATGCGGATGGCATCCTCGTGCCAGAAGGTGTCGAACTCCTGCAGCGCCCGCGCGATCTTCTGCGCCATCGGCAATCGCCACAGGCTGTGGAACTCGACCATGATGTCCATCTTGCCGCCCACGGCCTTGCGGATCTTGCGGAACGGTTCCAGCGCGGCATCGAGGTCTCCGTTGCTGATGTACTGGCCATGGCTCTTCTCCGCGGCCGGGTCGAAGGGCCAGATCTTCATCGCCGTGATGCCTTCGGACAGCAGCGATTCGGCCAGCTCGTCCGCATGGTGCAGGAAGCCCTGCAGGTCTTCGTAGGGGCCGTTGTTGTTGGCGAGCCCCCAGTTCGAACTGGTCTGGTTGGTGGCGCTACGGATGTATTGGTAGCCCGCGCAGGTGTTGTAGATGCGGATGGCGTCGCGGCTCTTGCCGCCGAGCGCCGTGTGCACCGGCATGTTGGCGGCTTTGCCGAACAGGTCCCAGAGCGCGATGTCCACCGCCGAGTTGCCGCGCGTCTCCACGCCCGATCCGCGCCATCCGAGGTAGCCCGTGATGTCGCGGTTGCGCGCCTCGATCTGCAGCGGATCGGTGCCCAGCAGCTTGTGCGCCGCCCACTCGTGCAGGTAGGCCTCGACGGCCTCTGCACCCATGAAGGTTTCGCCGAGGCCGACCAGTCCCTCGTCGGTGTGCAGCCGCACCCACAGGATGTTCGGGAACTCGCCGAGGCGGATGGTTTCGACTTTCGTGATTTTCATGAAGAGGGTCCAAAAAAAGAAAAAGCCGCAGCGGCTCGCACCGCGCGGCTTTCACAGGGGACTCAGGCCATGCCGGGAAGCCTCAGCCTCCGCGTGCCTTCTTGAGAGCGTCCGTCACGACGCCCACGGCCTCGGCGCCGATGGTCGGCACGTTCTTGTCATACACCGGCTTGACCTTCTCGAGCATGCGCTTCTGCTCGGCGGCCGAGACCTCGTTGACCGTCATCGTCTTGCGCAGGTTCGCGAGCGACTTCTCGTTGAGCGCGCGATTGGCTTCGCGCTGGACCTTCTGGCCTTCCTTGGCGGCTTCGCGCAGCACGGCCTGCTCCTGCGGGTTGAGCTGGTCCCACAGCTTCTTGCTGTAGAGGATCAGGAACGGCGTATAGGCGTGCCGCGTGACGCTCAGGTACTTCTGCACTTCGCTGAACTTCGAGGTCTCGATCGTCACGAAGGGGTTTTCCTGGCCGTCGATGGTGCGGGTCTCGAGCGCGGTGAACACCTCGCCGAAGGCCATCGGCACGGCGTTGGCGCCCAGCGTCTTGAACGAGTCGAGGAAGATGTTGTTCTGCATCACGCGCAGCTTCACGCCTTCGAAGTCCTCGGCCTTCGCGACCGGCTTTTTGCTGTTGGTGAGATTGCGGAATCCGTTCTCCCAGTAGGCCAGGTTCACGAGGCCGGCGGCTTCGAGCTTCTTGTTGAAGTACTCGCCCGCGGGACCATCGAGCACCGCGTCGGCCTCCTTCTCGCTGGCGAACAGGAACGGCAGGTCGAAGGCGCCGAGCTCCTTCACGATGCCCACCAGCGGCGAGCTCGAGGTGCACACCATCTCCTGCGTGCCCGCACGCAACGCCTGCGTGGCCGGCAGGTCGCCGCCCGCCGCACCGCCCCAGAAGGCGACGATCTTCATCTTGCCGCCAGTCTTGGCGGCCAGCACTTCCTGCATCTTCTTCACGCCCACGCCCACCGGGTGGTCCTCGTTCACGCCGTTGGTGAACTTGATCGTGCGTTCGGCAAATTGGGCGATGGCACCGGTCGATGCGAGCAGGCCGCCGGCCACGAGGGCGGCGGTCATTAGGGTTCTGCGAAACAGCATGCTTGTCTCCTTCGATTGCAAGGGTTGGTTGATTGAATGGACTGACAGAGAAAGGATAAAAACTAGCGCCCCATCCACCACTGGAGCGGCACGGTCACGAGTTGCGGGAAGAACACCAGCGCGAACAGCACGACCAAGTGCGCGATGAAGAACGGCATCACGCCCTTGAAGGCATCGTCCATCGAGATGCGCGCCACGCCGCTCACCACGTTGAGCACCGTACCAACAGGCGGCGTGATCAGGCCGATAGCGTTGTTCATGATGAACATCACGCCGAAGTACACCGGGTCGATGCCGGCCTTGAGCACCACTGGCATCAGCACCGGCGTGAGAATCAGCACGGTCGGCGTGAAGTCGAGTGCGGTGCCCACGATGACGATCAGCACCATCATCATGAACATCAGCAGGATCTTGTTGTCCAGGAACGGCTCGAGCAGCGAAACCACCTCGGCGGGAATGTTCGCCACCGTGATCAGCCAGGCGCTGACCATCGCGGCCGCGACGAGGAACATCACCACGGCCGTCGTCTTGCCGGCCGCGAGCGTCAGGCGGTAGAGGTCGCGCACCTTCAGTTCACCGTAAACGAAAACGCCGACGAGAAGCGAGTACACCGCGGCCACCACGGCCGCCTCGGTGGGCGTAAACACGCCGAACTTCATGCCACCGATGATGATGACCGGCAGCGCCAGCGCGAGGCTGCCCTGCGCCGTGACCTTGAGCCGTTCGCCCCATGGCACGCGCGGCGACGAACGCACGTTCTCCTTCTTGGCCACGATCCACCAGGCGACGCCGACCGCCAGCCCCATCAGGATGCCGGGCACGATGCCCGCGAGGAACAGCTTGGTGATCGACACGTTGCCGGCCACGCCGAACACGATGAGGCCGATCGACGGCGGAATCACCGGCGCGATGATGCCGCCCGCGGCGATGAGGCCGGCCGAGCGGTTCAGCTGGTAGCCGGCGGCCTTCATCATCGGGATCAGCAGTGCGGCCAGGGCCGCGGTGTCGGCGACGGCCGAGCCCGAAAGCGAGGCCATGATGATCGCCGCCAGCACTGCCACGTAGCCCATGCCGCCGCGGTAGTGCCCGACCCAGGCCATCGCGAGGTTCACGATCCGCCGGCTCAGGCCGCCGGCATTCATGAACTCGCCGGCCAGGAGGAAGAACGGCACTGCAAGCAGCGGAAAGTTGTCGGCGCCGTCGACGAAGCGCTGCGCGATGATCTGGCTGTCGAAGGCCGGCAGGCCGCCGGTGGCGGCGAGCCATGCCATCAGCGAGACGCCGCACACCAGCAGCGAGTACGAGATCGGGATGCCCAGCGCCATGGCGCCGAGCAACGAGACGATGAAGATCGTGACCGTCATGGCGCCACCTTTGCTTGCGCCGGGGCATCGAGCACCTGGTCTTCGGATTCCCTGACCTGAATCAGTTCATGGTCGGGCACGCGCCCCCTGAAGAGCCGCCAGAGCTTGTCGATGTTGAAGAGCGCCATCACCACCGACACGATGTAGCCGATGCCGTAGATCCAGATCATCGAAATGCCGACCACGGGCGAGATGTTGGTCACCTGCAGTTCGTGCATCTGGTAGGTGCCCATGAAGAACAGCACGTTGCAGAACAACATGAGCGCCTGGCTCAGGAAGAAGCAGAGCTTCTTGCCGCCGCGCGGCAGGTGCTTGATGAGCGTGTCGACCCCGAGATGCGCGCCCTCGCGCATGGCCACCATGGCGCCGATGTACGTGAGCCAGATGAAGCAGTAGCGCGACATCTCGTCCGACACCGAGATGCCGGAGTTGAATCCGTAGCGCAGCACCACGTTGCCGAACACCATGATGACCATCGCCACCATGCACGCGACCACGAGGAACTCCAGCACGCGAAAAAAACCGTCGACTGCGCTCTTCATCACCTTCTCTCCTGTCTTGCGGTGTTGTTATGGAATGGGTCGCCGTCCGCTCGCTAGAGCGGAAAGGCCTTGAGCTGCGTGGCCGGCCGGCTGATGCGCGGCAGCTTCTTGCGCGACGCCAGCACCTGCTCGATGTCATGGCGCGCGCCGTCGATCAGAACCAGAACGGCCTTCTCGGCGCGGGCCGATTCGCGCGCGATCACGGCGTCGAGCACTGCGCGGTGCAGCGGCAGCGACGTGGCAGGCCCGTCTTTTCGGCTGGTGGAGATCTCGAAGCTGGTGCGCAGCAGCGCGCCCAGCGCACGGCTCATCTGCACCAGCATGCGGTTGTGGCTGGAGCGGATAAGTCCCTGGTGAAAGCGCAGGTCGGGCGTGATGTAGTCGCCGCCGAACTCGATGGCGCGCTTCATGCCCGCGTAGGCGTCTTCCATCTCGGCGATGTCCGCGGCCGTGGCGCGCAGCGCGGCCAGCCCGACCGCGGCAGGCTCGACCACACGGCGCAGGTCCTGCAGGTCGCGCAGGAACTCAGCCGAGAGGCCGGCCTGCGTCTGCCAGACGATCACGTCGGCGTCGAACCAGTTCCACTGGTCCGACGGCTGCACGCGCGTGCCCACCTTCGGGCCGCTGGTCACGAGCCCCTTGGCGATCAGCGACTTGATCGACTCGCGCACCACGGTGCGGCTCACGCCGAGCGCCTCGCACAAGAGCGGCTCCGGCGGGATCGACGCGCCGGGCGCATAGCGACCCGCAACGATGTCGCTGCCGATGCGGTCGACCGTGTTGCCGTGGACGTTTTTGATCATGCCTGCGTGCGTTGTGGTTGTTGTCCGGTCCCTGGTCCGGCCGCTCGGAAACCCTGAACGGCGGATGGCGTGTCGCGCTTATCATATGATGATTGAAAATTGTTAACGGCAGGAAAAACCCTGACCTGCCGGCATTCCTTCCAGCCACGGAGACAACGATGAGCACGCCACCGAAGAAGAAGAAACCCGAAGAACTGCGCAGCCAGCAATGGTTCGGCCGCACCGACCGTGACGGGTTCATCTACCGCAGCTGGGTCAAGGGCAAGGGCGTGCCGCACGACCAGTTCGACGGCCGCCCGGTGATCGGCATCTGCAACACCTTCAGCGAACTCACGCCCTGCAACTCGCATTTCCGCACGCTCGCCGAGCAGGTCAAGATCGGCGTCTACGAGGCCGGCGGCTTCCCGCTCGAGTTTCCGGTGATGTCGCTCGGCGAGACGCTGCTGCGTCCCACCGCCATGCTGTACCGCAACCTCGCGAGCATGGACGTGGAAGAGAGCATCCGCGGCAATCCGCTCGACGGCGTGGTGCTGCTCATGGGCTGCGACAAGACCACGCCCGCGCTCATGATGGGCGCCGCCAGCGTCGACCTGCCGACCATCGGCGTCTCGGGTGGCCCGATGCTCTCGGGCAAGTGGCGCGGCCAGGAACTCGGCTCTGGCACCGGCGTATGGCAGATGAGCGAGCAGGTGCGTGCGGGCACGCTCAAGCTGCAGGACTTCTTCGAGGCCGAGAGCTGCATGCACCGTAGCCACGGCCACTGCATGACCATGGGCACCGCCAGCACCATGGCGAGCATGGTCGAGTCGCTGGGCATCGGGCTGCCGGGCAATGCGGCCTACCCCGCCGTCGACGGCCGCCGCAACGTGCTTGCGCGCATGGCGGGCCGGCGCATCGTCGACATGGTCCATGAAGACCTCCACATGTCGAAGATCCTCACGCGCCAGGCGATCGAGAACGCGATCAAGGTCAACGCGGCCATCGGCGGCTCGACCAACTTCGTGATCCACCTGCTCGCCATCGCGGGCCGCATCGGCGTGGAACTCACACTCGACGACTTCGACCGCCTCGCCTCCGAGCTGCCCTGCCTGGTGAACCTGCAGCCCTCGGGCCAGTTCCTGATGGAAGACTTCTGCTACGCCGGCGGCCTGCCGGTGGTGATGAAGGAAATCGCCGACCTCCTGCACAAGGACGTGATCACCGCGAACGGGCAGACGCTCTGGGAGAACGTGAAGGACGCCGAGAACTACAACGCCCAGGTCATCCGCCCGCTGGCCGAGCCCTTCAAGGACAAGGCCGGCATCTGCGTGCTGCGCGGCAACCTCGCGCCCAACGGCGCGATCATCAAGCCGAGCGCGGCCACGCCCGGGCTGCTGGTGCACAAGGGCCGCGCGGTGGTGTTCGAGAGCGCCGACGACCTGCACAAGCGCATCGACGACGAGGCCCTCGACATCGACGAGCACTGCATCATGGTGCTCAAGAACTGCGGCCCCAAGGGCTACCCCGGCATGGCTGAGGCCGGCAACATGCCGCTGCCGCCGAAGGTGCTGCGCAAAGGCATCACCGACATGGTCCGCATCAGCGACGCACGCATGAGCGGCACCGCCTACGGCACCGTGGTGCTGCACACCGCGCCCGAGGCCGCGGCGGGCGGGCCGCTGGCGCTTGTGCAGGACGGCGACATCGTCGAGCTCGACGTGCCGAACCGCCGTTTGCATCTGCACGTCAGCGACGAGGAGCTCGCGAAGCGGCGCGAGCAATGGGTCGCGCCCAAGCCGCCGCTCGATTCGGGCTACTGGAAGCTCTATGTCGACACGGTGCTGCAGGCGGACCAGGGCGCCGACCTCGCGTTCCTGCGTGGCCGGCGCGGCCCCTTCGTGCCACGCGACAACCACTGACATGGCCAGGCTGGTCGCGATCGACTGGGGCACGAGCTCGCTGCGCGGCGCATTGCTCGATGCCGGCGGCAAGGTGCTCGAAGAGCGCAGCGATCCGCGCGGCATCCTCAAGGTGCCTGCGGGCGGCTTTGCCGCGGTGTTCGAATCCCTGTTCGCCGACTGGATGCAGCCGGCCGGCACGCGCTGCCTGATCTCCGGCATGGCCGGCAGCAAGCAAGGATGGGTCGAGGCGCCCTACTGCGCGTGTCCGGCGGGCCGGGTCGAGATCGGGCGCAGCATCATCGACATCGATGCTGGCCTGCCTGGTGCGCGCGTCGCCATCGTGCCGGGCCTCAGCGACGCGCACGACGGCGTGCCCGACGTGATGCGCGGCGAGGAAGTGCAAATCCTCGGCGCGGTGGCGCTCATGGGCGTGGACGAAGGCGTCTTCGTGCTGCCCGGCACGCACAACAAGTGGGCCACGGTCAAGAAGGGCCGCGTGACGGGCTTTCGCACCTTCATGACGGGCGAGTTCTATGCGCTGCTGAGCCAGCATTCGATCCTCGCGCGCACGCTCCGGGCCGATGCGCCGCTCGACGAGGCCGCGTTCGCGCAAGGCGTGGCGCGCGCCGACAACGGCCAAGGCCTGCTGCACAACGCCTTCGGCGCACGCACGCTTGCGCTGTTCGACCGCCTGCCCGCGCAGGAGGTCTCGAGCTATCTGTCGGGCCTGCTGATCGGCGAAGAGCTGCGCACGCAATCGCTGCACGCCTTCGGCGAGGTGGTGCTGATCGGCGCGCCGGCGCTGACCGAGCGCTATGCCCTCGCACTGCGCACCACGGGCGTCGCCACGCGCACGCTCGGTGCCGAAGCCACATGGGCCGGACTGCACGCGCTGTCCGGCTTTCTCGACGCAGACAGGAGCTCGACCTCATGACCACCACGCCCCGCGAAAAATTCGATACAGCGATGCGCGCGCTGCCGCTCGTCGCGATATTGCGCGGCCTCACGCCGCCCGAAGCCGCCGACATCGGCGATGCGATCGTCGCGTCGGGTTTCGGGCTGCTCGAGGTGCCGCTCAATTCGCCCGATCCCTACGCCAGCATCGCGCTGATGCGCGCGCGCTTTCCGGCCGCGCTCGTGGGCGCCGGCACCGTGCTCGACGTGCAGCAGGTGCGCCATGTGCACGACGCCGGCGGCGAACTGGTGGTGGCGCCCAACTTCGATGCCGACGTGATCGCCGAGGCCGTGCGGCTCGGCATGGTCTGCCTGCCCGGCGTGATGACGCCGACCGAGGCCTTCGGCGCGCTGGCGGCGGGTGCGACCGGCCTCAAGCTGTTTCCGGCCGAACTCGCGTCGCCGGCGGTGGTCAAGGCCCTGCTCGCTGTGCTGCCGCCGGGCACGCCGTTGATGCCCGTGGGCGGCATCACGCCGGCCAACATGGGCGAATGGCGCGCGGCCGGCGCGGCCGGCTTCGGCATCGGCTCCGCGCTCTACAAGCCTGGCAAGTCGGCAGCGCAGGTGCGTGCCGATGCCGAGCGCTTCGTCGCCGCATACACGGGCGCGACCCGCGCCTGAACACCCTTCGCTTCATCCATTCATTCACGTCCACGAGGAAAGCGCGATGTCCGCAGATCAGCAATACGCCAGCCCCTCCGTGCGCACCCTGCGCGAAGACCTTGCGCTCGCACTGCGCGCTGCCGCCCACCACGGCCTGTCCGAAGGGGTGTGCAACCATTTCAGCGTCATGCTGCCGGGCGCCCAGGACCGCTACCTCATCAACCCGCGCGGCCTGCACTGGAGCGAGGTCGGGCCCGACGACATCGTGCTAATCGACGTGCATGGCGAGGTGCTGGCCGGCCGCCACCGCGTCGAGCCGACCGCGCTGTTCATCCATGGCGCGGTGCACCGGCTGACCGGCCATGCGGTGGTGCTGCATTGCCACATGCCCTATGCCACCGCGCTCACGCTGACGGCCGACCGCGCGCTCGACCCGACCCTGAGCCAGAACGCGATGCGCTACATGAACCGCATCGCGATCGACGCGGTGTACAACGGCCTCGCGCTCGACGATGCCGAGGGCGAGCGCATTGCGCGCGCCATGACGGGCAAGGACGTGGCCTTTCTCGCGAACCATGGCGTGGTCGTGGCCGGCGCCACGATCGCCCATGCCTATGACGATCTCTACTACCTGGAACGCGCCTGCCTGCACCAGGTGATCGCGCAGTCCACGGGCCGGCCGCTGGTTGCGGTCGATCCCGCAATGGCCGCGCATGTGTCCAAGCAGATCCAGGGCGAGCGCGAGCAGTCCGACCTGTTTTTCGAGGCGCTGCGGCGCCTGCTTCCCGCACCACATTGAATTCCGGACGGTGCTGCGGCTTACAGCTCTTCATGGGATTTCGCTCCAGCCTTACAAAGCGTTCACATGGCGCCCCGACGATAGGGCTTCCAACCACTCCATCGGAGTCGCCATGAAAAAGCTTGCAATCGCCACCAGCGCCGCCGCCCTGCTCTCCATCGCCGCATTCAGCGTTCCGGCGCAGGCCGGGCCCCGCGAAGGGTTCATCCAGGCCCAGGTCTACGTGGTCCCCGGCCCCCCGCCGCCGCCGCGCCATCGCTACTACGCGCCGCCGCCCCCGCCGCATCACTACTACGGTTCGCGCTACTACCGCGGCCACGACCATCGGCATCGCCACTGGGAACGCCGCCACGGGCGCAGGGACTACGACCGCGACGGCGTGCCCAACCGCTACGACCGCCGGCCCCACAACCCCTACCGCTACTGATCGCGCGCGCTCGGCGTTCAGGCGGCCGACCTCGAACCGAGGTCAGGCCTGCGCCATGCGCCGCAGCAGCCCGCCCGGCGTGCGCGGCCAGCCGACGCGGCCGAACCATGCGCCGCCGGCGATCGCCGAGGCGATCAAAATGCCATACACCACGAGCGCCGCGCCCTGCACCGCGAACACGCTCGCGAGCCCGCCGCCCCAGTGCAGCACCAGCCAGCCGCCGAGCCCGGCGACCACAAGGCGCGCCACATTGCCGAGCACCGGCCACAGCAGGCGGCCCGCCCCCTGCGAAGCGAAGTACAGCGCCAGACCAACGCCGAAGAAACCGTAGAACGGCCCGACCAGGCGCAGGTACTGGGCGCCGGTCTCGAGCATGGCGGGATCGCTGCCGAACAGCAGCAGCCAGGGGCGCGGAAACAGGGCTGCCGCGAGGCCGATGGCCTCGGTCAATGCGAAGGCCAGCCCCGCCCCGGCCCAGGTGGCACGCAGCGCGCGCTCGCGCTGGCCGGCGCCCATGCAGGTGCCCACCATCGCAACCAGCGGCGCGCCGAGGCCGAACACCAGCGGCACCAGCAGGTACTCGAGCCGCGACGCGGTGCCGTAGCCGGCGAGCGCACCCGTGCCGAAGTGCCCGGCGAGCGCGGTGGCGATGCCGATCGACAGGTTGGTGGCCACCGTGGCGATCGCCGCCACCAGCCCGATGCGCAGGATGTCGCGAAAGAATGGCCAGCGGAACTGCATGGCCGCCAGCCTGGGGCGCAGCAGGCTCTTCGGCGAGCGCAGGTAGACGATGAGCGCGATCGAACCCAGCAGGTAATACAGCAGCAGCGCCATCGCGCCGCCCGCGATGCCCATGCCCGGCAGCGGCCCCCAGCCGAAGATCAGCAGCGGCGAGGCGGGCACCAGGAAGAACACGCCCGCCACCGTCACCCTGGCCGGCACCGCCATGTTGCCGGTGCCGCGGATCACGGCCGAGAGCGAGTTGAAGAGCCACACCAGCACCGCGCCCGCGAACACCCAGTTCGAGTACGTCAGCGCCGCATCGAGCGCGGCACCGCTGCCGCCCATCACCCCGTAGAGCCAGCGTCCGCCCGCCAGCAGCGCCAGCGTGAAGCAAAGCCCGAAGCCGATGGCGATGACCACCGCATGCCACACGAGCGCATCGGCATCGCCGCGCCGGCGCGCACCGAGCGCGCGTGCGATCGACGAGGCGATGCCGCCGCCCATCGCGCCGGCCGACGTCATCTGCATCAGCATGACGATCGGAAACACCAGCGCCATGCCCGCGAGCGCATCGGTGCCGAGCTTGCCGACGAAGTAGGTCTCGATGAGGCCGACCGCCGCCTGCGCCACCATCACGAGCACATTGGGTGCGGCAAGGCGCAGCAGCGTGGGCACGATCGGCGCCTCGAGCAGGCGGCGCGTGCGCGGATCGAGTTGTTCGGCCTGGAGCGGGCTGTTGTTCATGGTGCGTCTCCTGCGGCCGGTCAGGCCCGTGCCGCGGCCGTTGCCGGACCGCCGACCGCCTTTGCCGGCCGGCGAATCGCCAGCACCACCACCGCGGCGACCAGGCAGGCCGCGCCCGCCGCGTACAGCGCCGGCGTGTAGGTGAGCAGCAGCGTGCGCACGAAGCCCGCGCCATAGGCGGCTGTGGCGGCGCCCAGTTGGTGGGCCGCGAAGATCCAGCCGAACACCATGCCGACCTTCGCCGGACCGAACTCGGCGCCCGCGAGCTTGACAGTCGGCGGCACGGTGGCGATCCAGTCGAGCCCGTAGAACATCGCGAACAGTCCCAGTCCGTAGATCGTGAACTCGGAATGCGGCAGCCAGAAGAGCGACAGCCCGCGCAGGCCGTAGTACCAGAAGAGCAGCTTGCGGTTGTCGTAGCGGTCCGAGAGCCAGCCCGACAGGATGGTGCCCACGAAGTCGAAGGCCCCCATCATCGCGAGCACCGAAGCGGCCGGCACCGCAGCCATGCCGAAGTCGCTGCACAGCGAGATGAAGTGCGTCTGCACCAGGCCGTTGGTGCTCAGGCCGCAGATGAAGAAGGTGCCCGCCAGGATCAGGAAGGTGCGGTTGGTCGAGACCTCCTTCAGCACGCGGAACGGCGTGGCGAAGTTCATCGTCGCCGCGGGTGCCGCTGCGGGCGGCGCGCTGCCGGGCACGGCCTTCTCGCCATAGGGGAGCAGGCCCACGTCCGAAGGCCGGTTGCGCACCAGGCACAGCGCCAGCACGCCGATCAGCGCGCTGCCGATCACGACCGGAACGATGGCCGAGCGCCAGCCCCAGTGCTCGATCATCCAGGCCGCGAACGGCAGAAAGGCCAGCTGCCCGGTCGCTGCACTGGCCGTGAGCATGCCGATCACCAGCCCGCGCCGCGCGACGAACCAGCGGTTGGCCACCACCGCGCCGAGCACCAGCGCCGTGAGGCCGGTGCCGAGCCCCAGCATCAGGCTCCAGAGCACGAACAGCTGCCACAGCTGCGAAGCCGTCGTGACCAGCGCCATGCCCAGCCCGACCAGCGCCAGCCCGCTGCACATCACCGCGCGCAGGCCATAGCGCTCCATCAGCACGGCGGCGAACGGGCCCATGAGTCCGAACAGCGCAAAGCGCAGTGCGAGTGCCGAGGAAATCTGCTCGGTGCTCCAGCCGAATTCCTTGCCCAGCGGCTGCAGCATCGCGCCCGGCAGGCCCAGCGCGGCCGACATCGTCAGCATGGTCAGGAAGGTGACTGCGGCGACGACCCAGCCATAGTGGATGCCACGGCGCTGCAGCCAGGCGGAAACGGTGTGGGCGAACATGGAACCTCTTCTTCTGCTTGTCGTGGGAATGGATCGAAGCGAAACGGGCGCGTGTGCCGTGGCTTCAGTCCGGCAGGTCCGGCGCGCCATCGGCGCCCAGCAGGTCGAGCGACTCGTCGATCAGCTGGTGCAGCGCCAGCACGCGCTCCAGGCCGAGCAGGGCATTCAGGTTCTGCTGCGCGGTCTTCCAGTGCTGCTGCGCCTCGCGCCACTTGGTGTCGCCTTCGGGCGTGAGCACCAGCAGACGGCTGCGTGCATCGGCGCCCGCACCCTGCTCCACCCAGCCTGCGGCGATCAGCGGCTGCAGGTTACGGCTCAGCGTCGAAGCCGTCATCTTGAGCTCGGCCGCAAAGTCGACCGGCCGCACCGGGCCCAGCCGCCGCAGGTTCGACAGCAGCGAGTATTGCGTCGTCTTGAGGCCGCTCTTCGAAACCTCGGCGTCGTAGTACTGCGAAAGGCGGCGCGTGAGCTGCCGCACCTTGAAGCTGGTGCAGCCGCGAGGCTTGGTTGGGGTGTCCATGGAGCGCGATTGTAGATACAACCGTTGCATATGCAAGCTACCATGCGCGACAATGACCACAGGAGAGACTCAGGAATGACAACCACATCCCAACTCGATGCATGGATCGCCGAAGAGCGGCAGGTCGCCGAACGGATCGAGAACGGCCCCGGCCCGGGCCTGGCCCGCCCCGAGCAGATCGCCGGCAAGACCGGGCTCGAGACGATGCAGGCGATGCTGAACGGCGAGACCCCGTTTGCCGCCATCGCGAAGACGCTCGACTTCATGCTGCTGTCGGTGGGCCCCGGCCTTGCGGTGTTCCAGGGCACACCGCTCGCGCAGCACCTGAACCCGCTCGGCACCATCCATGGCGGCTGGGCCGCCACGCTGCTCGACTCTGCGCTGGGCTGCTCGGTCCACACCATGATGCCGCCCGGGCGCGGCTACACCACCGCCGAACTCAGCGTGAACTACGTCAAGGGCCTCACGCCCAAGGTGCAACGCGTGCGCGCCGAGGGCAAGGTGATCCACTGCGGCCGGCAGCTCGCCACCGCCGAGGCACGGCTCGTCGGGCCCGACGGCACGTTGTATGCGCACGCCACCACGACCTGCCTGGTATTCGAAGCGCCGCCGGCCAAACCATGAGCCCGGACTCCGCCATGCCGTCCAGCCCCGGGCCGGCGCCCTCGCCCGCCGCCGTGCTGCAGGCGCTGCTCGCCGAGCGCTACAGCTGCCGCGGGTACCTGCCGCAGCCGGTGCCGCGCGACACCATCGACGCGATCCTTCAAGCGGCGCAGCGCACCGCGTCCTGGTGCAATTCGCAACCGTGGCAGGTGATCGTGACCAGCGCCGCGGCCACCGAGCGCTTGCGCCAGGCCTTCGATACACCCGAAGCCGCGGCCGAGGTCGGTTACGACATCGCGCCGCCTGCGGAATACCGCGGCGTGTACCAGGCGCGCCGCCGCGAGTGCGGCTTCCAGCTCTATGAGAGCGTCGGCGTCGCGCGCGGCGACCGCGAAGCCTCGCAGCGTCAGGCGCAGCAGAACTTCAAGTTCTTCGGCGCGCCCCACCTGGCGCTCGTCACCACCGAGGCCGCGCTCGGCATCTACGGCGTGCTCGATTGCGGCGCCTACGTGCACAACTTCATGCTGGCCGCGCGCAGCCTGGGCGTCGCGAGCATCGCCCAGGCCGCCGTCGCCTCGCGCGCCCGCTTCCTGCGCCGCTGGTTCGACATTCCCGACGACCGCCAGGTGGTGTGCGGCATCGCGTTCGGCTTCGAGGATCCGTCACATCCGGCCAATGGCTTCCGAACTTCGCGCGCCGCGCCGGCCGAGGCCTGTCGCTGGGTCGAGTAGCCCACTGCCATGTAAGTCCAAGGCAGTCGACTCCCGTCGTACGCAGTGATAATGATTCGCATCGTCAGCGATTTGTGGCGATGGTTTCCAAAACACACACCCGCACAGGAGGATTCCTTCATGACCGACCGCTTCGGCATTCAAGGCCGCGCCGCACGCGCACTGATCGGCGTGAGCGCCGCCTGGCTGGCAGTTGCCGCGCTGCCCGCCCATGCCGCCAACGACGAGCTCACGCTCTACACGACGCGCGAGCCCGGTTTGATCCAGCCGCTGATCTCGGCCTTCAGCGCCCAGAGCAAGATCAAGGTGAACACGGTCTTCGTGAAGGACGGCCTGCTCGAACGCGTCAAGGCCGAGGGCGCGCGCTCGCCGGCCGACGTGCTGATGACGGTGGACATCGGCAACCTCATCGACCTGGTCGACGGCGGTGTGACGCAGCCCGTGAAGTCGACCGCGCTCGAATCGGCTGTGCCGGCCAACCTGCGCGGCGCCGACGGCCAATGGTTCGCGCTCTCGCTGCGCGCGCGCGTGCTCTACGCCGACAAGACCCAGCCGATCACCAGCTTCCGCTATGAAGACCTGGCGAACCCCAAGTACAAGGGCAAGGTCTGCATCCGCGCCGGCCAGCACCCCTACAACACGGCGCTGATCGCGGCCATGATCGCGCACGACGGCGAAGCCAAGACCGAGCAGTGGCTGCGCGGCGTGAAGGCCAACCTCGCGCGCAAGGCCACGGGCGGCGACCGCGACGTGGCGCGCGACATCCTCGGCGGCATCTGCGACGTCGGCCTGGCCAACTCGTACTACGTCGGCCAGATGAAGAGCGCCAAGGAAGGCACCGACGCGCGCAAGTGGGGCGATGCCATCAAGGTGGTGCGCCCGACCTTCGCCAGCGCCAAGAGCGGCGGCACGCACGTCAACATCAGCGGCGCGGCCGTGGCGAAGAACGCGCCCCAGCGCGAGAACGCGGTCAAGCTGCTCGAGTTCCTGGTGTCCGAACCGGCGCAGGCGCTCTACGCGCAGGCCAACTACGAATACCCGGTGCGCAAGGGCGTGGCGCTCGATCCCATCATCGGGCAGACCATCGGCGAGCTGAAGGTCGATCCGCTGCCGCTGACGGAGATCGCCAAGCACCGCAAGCAGGCCAGCGCGCTGGTCGACAAGGTCGGTTTCGATAAGTAGTGACCCACCCCCGAAGCGGCTCACTTCGTGTAGCCGCCTCCCCCTCAAGGGGGCAACACCAGCGGCCCGGCAAAGCCGGTTCCGCGGTGTTCCGCGAAGGAGTGGAATACCTGTGAAGGCTGTGCGTCTCATGGGGTCCAGCGGGCTGCAGGCCGCGGGCCCGGCCTGGCGCCTGGCTTCGCTGGCCATCGCGCTCGGGGTGCTTGCACCGGTGGCGGGGCTTGCCTGGCTCGCGCTGGGCGGCGGGCTGGCGCATTGGGGGCCGCTGTTCGCGCACGTCCTGCCCAGCGCAGCACTGAACACGGCCGTGCTGCTGGCGGGCGTCGGCACGCTGGTGCTGGTCATCGGCACCGGCTGCGCCTGGCTGGTCACGGCCTGCGACTTCCCGGGCCGGCGCGTCCTGCATTGGGCACTGCTGCTGCCGCTCGCGATGCCGACCTACATCGTCGCCTTCGCCTACCTCGACCTGCTGCACCCCATCGGGCCGGTGCAGGGCGCGATCCGCTGGATGCTGGGCTTCGAGAGCCCAAGGCAATTTCGCCTGCCCGACCTGCGCTCGATGCCAGGGGCGATCTTCGTACTCGGCTTCGTGCTGTACCCCTACGTCTACATGACCGCGCGCGCCATGTTCATGACGCAGCCCGCGCACCTGCTGGAGGCCGCGCGCACGCTGGGCGAAAGCCGGCGCGGCGCGTTCTTCCGCGTGGCGCTGCCGCTCGCACGGCCCGCGCTCGCCGTGGGCTTGAGCCTGGCGCTGCTCGAGACGCTCAACGACATCGGCGCTTCGGAATTCCTCGGCGTCAACACGCTCACGGTGGCGGTCTACACCACCTGGATCACGCGTTCCGACCTCGCGGGCGCGGCGCAGATCGCCTGCGCCATGCTGCTCGTGGTGGTGGCGCTGGTCTGGCTCGAACGCAACGGCCGGCGCCACCAGCGCTTCGGCTCGGCGCAGCGCATGCGCGCCATCCAGCCGCGGCGGCTGCACGGCAGCGCCGCGTGGTTGGCCACGGCCACGGCTGCGCTGCCGGTGCTGATCGGCTTCGTGGCGCCCGCGCTCTACCTGGTCTGGGAAAGCGCCAAGCGGCTGCACCAGGGCAGCGGCATCTCGCAGGGCCTGCTGGCCAGCCTCGGCAACACGATCACGCTGGCCGCTGGCGTCACGGTGGTGGCGGTGGCGGCCGGACTCGTCGTGGCATGGGCCACGCGCAGCCAGGGCACGCGCCCCAACCGTGCGCGCTGGCAGGCCCGCGCGGCCACGCTGGGCTATGCGCTGCCGGGCACGGTGCTCGCGATCGGACTGCTCACGCCCGCCCTCGCCTTCGACGCCGCGCTGGCCGGTCTGCTCGGCCTGCCGGGCCTGCCGCTGATGGCCGCGGGCGTGGTGCTGGTGGTGGCCTGCGCGATACGCTTTCTGGCCATGCCGGTCGGCGGCATCGAGGCCGGTCTCGCGCGCATCCCGCCCGCGATCGAACAGGCGTCGCGCCTTCTCGGCGAAACCACGGGCGGCACGCTGCGCCGCGTGCACCTGCCGCTGCTGCAGCCGGCCATCGCCACGGGCGCACTGCTGGTGTTCGTCGATGCGATGAAGGAACTGCCCGCCACGCTGCTGCTGCGGCCGGCCAACTTCGACACGCTCGCCACCTGGCTCTATGCCGAGGCCGCGCGCGGCACCTACGAAGAAGGAGCGATCGCCGCGCTGGCCATCGTGGTGGCCGGCCTGCTGCCCGTGGTGCTGCTCGCCCGCCATCAACTCGGCACGCCTTCGGCGCTGCCGCCCCCGGATTCCCCATGAGCGTTCCCCTTTCCATCGAAGCGATCCAGCTCGCGTACGAAACGCCGAAAAGCGGCCTGCACACCGTGGTGAGCGACTTCTCGCTGGACCTGCCGGCCGGCGGCATCGCCTGCCTGTTCGGTCCGTCGGGCTGCGGCAAGACCACGGTGCTGCGCGCGATCGCGGGCTTCGAGCCCGTACGCGCGGGCAGCATCCGGCTCGGCGAGGTGCTGCTCTCGTCGCCCCAGGTGCACCTGCCGCCCGAAGAGCGGCACGTGGGCATGATGTTCCAGGAGTACGCGCTGTTTCCGCACCTTTCGGCCGGCCGCAACGTGGCCTTCGGCCTGCGCCGGCTGGCGCGCGCGCAGCAGCAGGCGCGCGTGTCGGAGATGCTGGCGCTCGTGGGCCTGGCCGATGCGGACGAGCGCTTTCCGCACGAACTCTCGGGCGGCCAGCAGCAGCGCATCGCGCTCGCGCGCGCCCTGGCGCCTTCGCCCGCGCTGCTGCTGCTCGACGAGCCCTTCTCCAACCTCGACGGTGGCACGCGCGAGCGCCTGACGCAGGAGGTGCGCGGCATCCTCAAGCGCGCCGGCCAGACCGCCATCCTCGTCACGCACAACGAAGCCGAAGCCCACGCGATGGCCGACCGCATCGGCGTGATGCATGGCGGGCGCATCACGCACTGGCTCGACACGGCCGCGCCTTAGCACAAGCCGCCCAAAAGGCGGATGGGCTTTTCGGGAAAAGGTTTTCGCAAGCCGCAAGAATCGCGGCCGACCGACCACAACCCCGAGCGAGAACGCAAAGCCATGCCACAGTCCCTCACCCTCGTCAGCCACCTGCTGTGCCCCTACGTGCAGCGTGCCGCCATCGCGCTGCTCGAGAAGAACGTGCCCTTCGAACGCATCGTCATCGATCTTGCGAACAAGCCGCAGTGGTTCCTGGACATCTCGCCGCTCGGCAAGGTGCCGCTGCTGAAAGTCGAGCGCAGCGACGGTAGCGGCGAAGCCGTTCTGTTCGAGAGCAACGTGATTTGCGAATACCTCGAAGAGACGCAGCCGGGCCCGCGCCTGCATCCGCAGGACCCACTCGCACGCGCCGAACACCGCGCATGGATGGAGTTCGGCTCGGCGATCCTCACCGACCTGTGGGGCTACGAGACCACGCGCGACGCCGAGGTGTTCGCGCAGAAGCGGCAAGCGCTCGCGGCCAAGTTCGCGCGCGTCGAGGCCGCGCTCGGCGCGGGCCCCTACTTCGCAGGCCAGGACTTCAGCCTGGTCGATGCGGTGTTCGCACCGGTCTTCCGCTACTTCGAGGTGTTCGACGCCATCAGTGACTCGCACCTGTTCGATGCGCTGCCCAAGGTCGTTGCCTGGCGCCATGCGCTGGCCGCGCGGCCCAGCGTGCGCCATGCAGTGGTGCCCGAATACCCGGCGCACCTGCGCGAATTCCTGCGCAAGCACGAGGCGCACTTGCTCACCCTGGCCGAAGGCCGAGAATAGACGCCTTCCCCCACAACGACACAGAGAGAGAACCCACGAGATGCGACTTCTCCACACCATGCTGCGCGTCGGCAACCTGCAGCGATCTATCGACTTCTATACCAAGGTCCTCGGCATGAGCCTGCTGCGCACCTCGGAGAACCCCGAGTACAAGTACAGCCTGGCCTTCGTGGGCTACGGCAACGGCAACCCCGAGCAGGCCGAGATCGAGCTCACCTACAACTGGGGCACCGAGAGCTACGAGCTCGGCACCGCCTACGGCCACATCGCGCTCGGCGTGCCCGATGCGTATGCGGCCTGCGAGAAGATCAAGACGGCCGGCGGCAACGTAACGCGCGAAGCCGGTCCGGTGAAGGGCGGCACCACGGTGATCGCCTTCGTGACCGACCCGGACGGCTACAAGATCGAGCTGATCCAGCGCGCCGAAAGCGCCGAGGGCGGCGGACTGCGCTGAACCGAAGGCGCAACAACGCCCTGGCCGTCAGCAGCCCAGCAGCTCGGCCAGTTCGAGGATGTCCCGCGCGTGCAGGCTGTTTTCGGAATTCGGCGACACGTCCTTGGGCTGCGCGCGGCCGTATTCGAAAGGCCGCTCGATGTAGGCGGTCTTGAGGCCGCAGACGCGCGCTGCGGCAAGGTCGTCGTGGTGCGCGGCCGCAAGCATCACTTGCCCGGGCGTGGCATCGAACACGCCCGCCACGCCGAGGTAGGTGCGCGGGTCGGGCTTGTAGGCCTTGAAAACCTCGGCCGAGAGCACGCAGTCCCACGGCAGCCCGGCGCGCTTGGCCATCTCGGTCAGCAGGCCGAGATTGCCGTTGGACAGCGTGCAGATCGTGAACTTCTTCTTGAGCCGCGTGAGCCCCTCGACCGCATCGGGCCAGGCGGGCAACCGGTGCCAGGCGCGGCTCAGTTGGCGCTTGGCGGCGGCATCGAGCCGCTCGGTTGCGCCGAAGTCGCGCAGCACCTGCTCGAGCATGCTCAGGTGCAGTTCGTCGAGCAGCGTGAAGCCGCCCTCGCCCGCCGCGATGCGCTCCATCACCGACTTCATCGCCGGCTGGTAGCCGGCGCGCCAGGCGAGCGCAAAGCTCGCGCCATCCACGCCAGGCAGCGCCTGCTCGACCTCGGCGGCGATGCCGCTGTGCCAGTCGACCACGGTGCCGAAGACGTCGAACGCGATGACCCGAAGGTCGCTCGCGTCGAAATGATCGGCGTTCATCTCAGCGCGCCAGCTGGCTCGCGGCGCGTGCCAACTGCTCGATGCGTGCCCAGTCGCCGTCGCGAATCGCATCGGTCGGCACGATCCACGAACCACCCACGCACGCCACGTTCGACAGCGCGAGGAACTCGGCCGCGTTGCCGGCATGGATGCCGCCCGTCGGACAGAAGCTCACCTCGCCGAACGGTCCCTGCCAGGCCTTCAGCATCGGCAGCCCGCCGGCCTGAAGCGCCGGAAAGAACTTGAGCGCGGTGTAGCCGTCTTCCTGCGCGGTCATGATCTCGCTGCCCGTGGCCACACCCGGCAGCAGCGGCAGGCCCAGGTCGTGGCAGGCCTTGCCCACGGCGCGCGTGTAGCCCGGGCTCACGCCGAACTTCGCGCCCGCGAGGGCCGAGGCCTGCGCGTCGGCTGCGCTGCGGATGGTGCCGGCGCCGGCCACGGCCTCGGGCACCTCCTTCGCGATGGCCTCGATGCATTCGAGCGCCTGCGGCGTGCGCAGCGTGACCTCGAGCATGCGAATGCCGCCGGCCACCAGGGCGCGTGCGAGCGGAATCGCATGTTTCACGTCGTGCAGCACGATCACCGGGATGACCGGCGCGTCGCGCATGACGTCGAGCGCGGTGAGTGTGTTCTTCATAGCCATGAGCAGGCTCCTTCTTCTGCGGTGAGTGCGTTGCGCCGCATGCCGGCGAACAGTTCGCGGCCGAGGCCGTGGCCATCGGCGATGCGTTGGGCCTCGGGCATTGTCGCGGTCTCGCGCTCGGCCCATTCGTCGTCGGGCACCAGCACCGCGAGCGTACCCGCCACCGCATCGAGCCGGATGACGTCGCCGTCGCGCACCTTGGCGAGCGGCCCGCCGGCGGCGGCCTCGGGCGAGACGTGGATCGCGGCGGGCACCTTGCCCGAGGCGCCGCTCATGCGGCCGTCTGTGACCAGCGCCACGCGGAAGCCCTTGCCCTGCAGCACCGACAACGGCGGCGTGAGCTTGTGCAGTTCGGGCATGCCGTTGGCGCGCGGCCCCTGCCAGCGCACCACGCAGACGACATCGCGGTCGAGCTCGCCCGCGGTGAAGGCCTGCTGCAGCGCGGCCTGCGAATCGAAGACGCGCGCGGGGGCTTCGATCACATGGCGGTCGTCGGGCACCGACGACACCTTGATCACGCAGCGCCCGAGGTTGCCGTTGAGCAGCTTCAGGCCGCCGGTGGCGCTGAAGGGCTCGCGCACCGGCCGTGCAATGGCTTCGTCCTTCGAGGGCGCCGCCACATGCCAGGCCAGCCGGCCGTCGCCCGCCAGCGCTGGGATGCTCGCGAATTCGCGGAGGCCGCCGGCGCGCACGGTCAGCACGTCGGCATGCATGAGGCCCGCGTCGAGCAGTTCGCCGATGACGAAGCCGGGACCGCCCGCGGCCTGGAAGCCGTTCACGTCGGCGCTGCCGTTGGGATAGACGCGCGTGAGCAGCGGCACGATGTCGGAGAGCCGCGAGAAGTCGTCCCAGTCGATCACGATGCCGGCCGAGCGCGCCACGGCCACCCAGTGGATCAGGTGGTTGGTCGAACCGCCGGTGGCGAGCAGCGCCACCATGGCATTGACAATGCAGCGCTCGTCGACGAGTTCGCCGATCGGCGGACACTGCCATGGCTTGTCGCCCGCCTTGCCGAGCACCGTGCGCACGGCCTCGCGCGTGAGCGCTTCGCGCATCGTGTCGCCGGGCTGGATGAACGCGGTGCCGGGCACGTGCAGGCCCATGGCCTCGAGCAGCATCTGGTTGCTGTTGGCGGTGCCGTAGAAGGTGCAGGTGCCCACGGTGTGATAGGCCGCCATCTCGGCGTCGAGCAGGCCCTGCCGTCCGACGAGGCCCTGCGCCGCCTGCTCGCGCACCTTCGACTTCTCGCCGTTCGACAGGCCCGAGGGCATCGGCCCGGCGGGCACGAACACGGTGGGCAGGTGGCCGAAGTGCAGCGCGCCGATCAGGAGGCCGGGCACGATCTTGTCGCACACGCCGAGCATCAGCGCGCCGTCGAACATGTCGTGCGTGAGCGCGACCGCGGTGCCCATGGCGATGACGTCGCGGCTGAACAGGCTCAGTTCCATGCCGGGCGTGCCCTGCGTGACGCCGTCGCACATCGCCGGCACGCCGCCGGCCACCTGGGCGGTGGCGCCGAGGCTGCGCGCCTCGTGCTTGATGATGTCGGGGTAGCCCTGGTACGGCGCATGGGCCGAGAGCATGTCGTTGTAGGCGGTAACGACGCCGATGTTGGGTGCGCGCTCGGCCACCACGCGGAATTTGTCGTTGGCGGGAATGCCGGCCACGGCATGCGCGACGTTGGCGCAGCCCATGCGGTCGGCCCCGCGGTCGCGGTTGCGGATCTCGGCGAGGCGCTGGAGGTACGCGCTGCGCGTCCCCCGGCTGCGTTCGCGAATGCGATCGGTGACGTCAAGGACGGTGGGATGTGTGCTCATGGGGATGTTTTCGGTCGCGCCGCCGGCATGCCGCCACTGTCGCGTGGGCGACCTGCGAACTGGCATTCAATAGTACCAAGATGACACGGCCGAGACCGAAAGCCGTCACCCCGGCGGTGCCAATCGTCGCGCTCCAGCCCAGTGCACCCGCGGAACTGGCTTTGCCAGGCCGCCGGGTGCGCCCCCCAGTGGGGGGAGGCGCCGCAGGCGCTTCGGGGGGCGTCCTTAGTCCACCAGCTTGACTTCGACCCGGCGCGCTTCCGCGTCGTTGCCCGAGCCGGCCGTGACCGCCGGCCGCTGCAGGTCGATCTTGGCGGGCGGCACGCCCAGCCCCACGAGCACCTCGCGCACCATGTCGGCGCGCTGCTTGGCCAGCCGCTCGTTGAGCGCCGGATCGCCGGTCGTGTCGTGGAAGCCCGAGACCACCGCCTTGCGGCCGCTCTCCACGCCATGGATCACCGTGGCCAGGGCCTCGGCCGCACCGGGTGCGAGGTCGGCGCTGCCGGTGGCGAAATAGAAGTTCACGACGCCTTCGCCGACGCGGACGCTCGCGCCGTCGGGGACCACCACCGTGACGGTCTCGGTCACCTCGTTCACCGTGGTCGTGGTGGTCTCCGGCGGCTCAGCATCGCCCACCAACTCCACCGCGGGCCCTGCGGGCGCCGCGCGCTGGCCCTGCTGCCAGAACGCGATGCCCACCACGAACAGGAGCACCAGCGCGATCAGGGCGACCAGAAATCCGAGTACGAAATTCTGCTGCGAGTCTTGGTCGCTCATGGGGGGACGATCTCCGTGTGAGAGAGGGGAAAGAGGCCGATGAATAATGGTGTCGTGAACCATGATCGTGAAATTGTAGGCGCCACCCCCCCGAATCCCGTGTCGGACCCGGGCCCGCCCGGACCGGATCCAATGCCCCGTCCGCTGCGCGATCCCGCGCCCCTGCTCGCGCAGGCCATCGCCGAGTGGGGCGGCCGCGACGACCTGTGGCTCTTCGGCTATGGCTCGTTGATCTGGCGCCCCGAGTTCGACTTCGTGGAGCGGCGCCCGGCCTGGGTGCACGGCTGGCACCGCGCGCTCAAGATGTGGAGCCGGGTCAACCGTGGCAGCGTGCAGGTGCCGGGGCTGGTCTTCGGGCTGCTCTCGGGCGGAAGCTGCCGCGGCATGGTGTTCCGCGTGCCTTCGTCGCAAGCCCTCGACACGCTGCGCAGGCTCTGGCTGCGCGAGATGCCCACGGGCGTGTACGACCCGCGATGGCTGCGGTGCAACACCCCCGAAGGCCCGGTGCGGGCGCTGGCGTTCACGCTCTCGCGGCGAAGCCCCAACTTCACCGGCGAACTCAGCGAAGACCGCTACCGCCACATCTTCACCCATGCGGTGGGCCGCTACGGCAGCTCGCTCGACTATGCGCGCCAGACGCTGATGGAGCTGACACGCCATTCGATCCACGATGCGGCGCTGGCGCGGCTGGTTGCGCTGGCGCAGGCTCAGGAGGCCCAGGCGCAGTCCGAGGCATCGGCCGATTGCGGGACGACGCCGCCTCCGGTATATGTTCCGGAGTCTCCGGACAAAAAGAACGAAGCTTCGCCCGGCGAATCTTCATTTCCTCCTTCTTCTGCACCCTCCTCCGGACCGTCCAAGGAACAACCATGAACCATCGTCTTTTCGTCGCCACCGGTACCGCACTCGTCGCCAGCGCCCTGCTTTCGGCCTGCGGCACCATGATGGGCGGCAAGCCGAGCGCCGCCGCCGAACTGATGCCCACCGCGGCGATCTCGCCCAACCCCACGCGCGGCACGGTGACCTTCACCGCGCTCGACCATGGCGTGCGCGTGGCCGGCGAAGTGCGCGGCCTGGCGCCGGGCAGCGAGCATGGCTTCCACATCCACGAAAAGGGCGACTGCGGCGACAACGGCAACGCCTCGGGCGGCCACTTCAACCCCGCAGGTGGCACGCACGGCAAGTTCGCCGCGGCGGGCAGCCATGCCGGCGAAATGCCGAGCCTCGTGGCCGATGCCAAGGGCGTGGCGCGCTTCAGCGTCGACAACCATGCGATCTCGCTGACCGAGGGCGCTCCGAACAACGTGGTGGGCCGTGCGCTCGTGGTGCACCGCGATCGCGACGACTTCACGAGCCAGCCGGCGGGCAACTCGGGCCCCCGCACCGCCTGCGCGGTGATCACGCGGCGCTGAGCGCCCCGGCGCCGCTTCCGGGCGGGGTTATGTCCTTTGGCGCCAGAGCGCCTCGGCGCGCGCCAGGGCTTCGGGTGTGTCGATGTCGGTCACGATGCCGGCATCGTCCACCTCGAGCTCGGCGACCCCGTCGACGGCGCGCATGGCCTTGAGCACCGAGGCGGCACCCGACGGCCCCTGCAGCGCCGCGAGCTGCGCCCGACAGCCGGCACCGAAGCCCACCGGATGGCCGCGCTCGCCGCGGTAGTACGGCTGCACCGCACGTACCGGGTCCGCGAGCGCGCCCGCCACTTTGCGCAGCGTCTCGGGCAGCACCAGCGGCAGGTCGCCCGGCAGGATGAGCCAGCCCGCCGCATCGGGCGTGGCCCGCACCGCGGCGGCGATCGAATCGCCCATGCCCGGGTGCCCCGCATCCTCGAGGTGCCAGGGCAGTCCGCTCGCGCGCACCGCATCGATCGTGCGCTGGAGCATCGGCCTGCCCGCGAGCGGCGCCTGGAGCTTGGAGCCCGTGCCGCCGGCCGCGATGAATCGCTCGCCGCGGCCCGAGGCCAGCACGATCACCGTCGGGGATGCTGCATTCGCCGTTGCCATGCGCCGAGTATCTCCGCATGCGCAACAATCCCGCCATGACCGCCCCACTCACCAACGAAAGCCTGGCCGCGCTGCGCAAGAGCTACGAGCGCGCCGAACTCGGCGAGACCCACAGCGACGGCGATCCGTCGAAGCAGTTCGAACGCTGGCTCGGCGAAGCCATCGATGCCCAGCTCCCGGAACCCAACGCCATGACGCTGTGCACCGTAGGCGGCGACCTGCGGCCATCGAGCCGCATCGTGCTCATCAAGGGTTTCGACGCGCGCGGCATCGTCTGGTACACCAACTACGAAAGCCGCAAGGGCCGCGAGCTCGCGGGCAACCCGTATGCGGCGCTGCAGTTCCACTGGGTCGAGCTGGAGCGCGTGGTGCGCATCGAGGGCCGGGTGGAGAAGGCAAGCGCCGAGGAAAGCGACGCCTACTTCGCGAGCCGGCCACTCGACTCGCGCATCGGTGCATGGGCCAGCCCGCAGAGCGAGGTCATCAGCGGTCGCGACGTGCTCGTGAAGAACGCCGCCGCGGCCGCCGCACGGCACCTGCTGTCGCCGCCGCGTCCGCCGCACTGGGGCGGCTACCGGCTCGTGCCCGACCGCTGGGAATTCTGGCAAGGCCGCAAGAGCCGCCTGCACGACCGGCTGCGCTACCGGCTGGAAGACGGTGCCTGGCTGCGCGAGCGACTCGCCCCGTAAGGTGGGTCAAGCCTCACATGAGGCAACCTTGAACTCCACGCGGCGGTCGAGCGCATCGCTCGCATCGTCGGCGCCGGTGCCCACGATGTTCTCGCGGAAGCCCATGCCCGACTCGCGCAGCTTTCTCGCGAGCGGCGGCGCCTCGCCCACGAGCCGGTTCCTCACGTAGACCGCACGCTGCAGCGACAGCCGCTCGTTCACCGCCTCGGAGCCGGTGCGGCTGGTGTGGCCGGCGACCACCACGCAGGTGTCGATCTGCGCCGCCTGGCGCGCAATCTGCCTCAGCCACATCGGGTAGGCCGAACTGATCTTCGGATCGGCCATGAAGTCGGTCGAGCCGGGCTTGAACAGAAACTTCACGCTCAGGTTGTTGGTCTCGAGCCCGAGCCGGGCCAGGGTGCCGAAGGTCTTCTCCGCATCGGCCGTGCGGCCGAGCTGGGCCTGCGTGAGATAGAGCCCGCTGTAGACGCGCAGCTGCTGCCCATCGGCACGACGCGATGCGGCCTCGTAGCGGCTCAGGGCTTCGCTCATGCGGCCGGCCTCGTAGGCGGCGGTGGCTTCCTGCAACACCGTCGAGGTCGGCAGCCGCTCGAGGTAGAGCGCATCGGCCGGCTGGCCAGGCTGCGTCTCGGCGGTGCGGATGTAGCCCTCCACGCCGCGGTCCTTCGGGTTCACGGGGCTGTCGCGGAAGAAGGCCGTGGGCCGCGTGTCGAGGCTCGCATCGCTGATGCGCGCCACCGACTGCGCGATCACCACGCCGCTCTTGATCTCGGTCAGCGCAAGGTTGAGCCGGTAGCGGCTGTCCGCGGCCTCCTTGTCGCGCACCAGCGTGCCGTTCAGCACGTATTGCGCACGCTCGATCTCGGCATTGTTGAACGGACTGACGGTGAACTGCTTGAACTGCGACTGCATGCGCTGCACGATGCGCTGCTCGGCCACGCGCGTGACCTCGGTCTGCTGGCCGCTCGCACCATCGAGCAGCGGGTCGATCACGATGCGGCGCTGCGTGACCGACGACTCGACCTTGGCCAGGAAGGCCGGCAGCTTCTGCGTCTGGACGATCAGATCGTCCACCGCCTGGTTCACGGCCTGGTCGAACGGCATGGCGCCGGTCGGTGCCGGCCGGTGCGCGCAGGCAGCGCCCAGCAGCACGGCAGCGGCAGCGAGCGCCCAGGCGCGCAGCGCCGAGCCGATCGTCGGTTGGGTCTTCATCATCAGCATTGGCTCCTCAAGATCTTCATGTCCTCGTCCGACAGCGGCTCGCCCACGGCCGCGCGCATGTTGATGTCGGTACAGCGCTTCGGGGGCGGCGCCTTCCTGGCGACCTCCAGCGAAGCCGGCGGCTGTTGCTTCGACTCAGCCGCGGGTTGCGGCCTCGTCCTGGACACCGGCCTGGCCGCGGGCGGCGCTTCGACCGAACTGACAGGCGGCGCCTTGATGGCGAGGCACGGCGTCCGGCACGGCTTGGTATCAGCCGCCGGGGCCGCCGCCGAGGGCACGGCACCGCACAGCGCCGTCACCATCGCGATCGGCGCCATGGCGAGAAACCGCGAAGACCGCGCCTGGTGAATCATCTGCGAGCGACTGTAAAGCGGCCGGCGCGCTGCGCCATCTCGCCAAATGGCCACCCTGCCGAACGGCATAGGCACCCATCACGTGCGCAAGAACGGCGGCTAGAAATGCCTCAGGGCAGCCAGTGCACCAGCGTCATCACGAGCGTGAGCGTGGCCAGGGCCAGCACGGTCGACATCGCCACACTCGCCGTAACGAGGTCTTCGGAAGTGCGGTAGCGCTGCGAGAACAGGAACACGTTGGCGCCAATCGGCAGCGCCGCCGCCACCACCATCACCGTGAGCGGGATGCCGCGCACGCCGAGCAACAGGCCGATGCCGGCCACCAGCAGCGGATGCAGCAGGTTCTTCACCAGCGCCTGCGCCATCGCACCGCGCCAGTGCCGGCCGATGGGCGTGAGCGCCACGGTGATGCCGACCATCACGAGCGCCACCGGACCGAAGGCCTGGCCGAGCAACTGGATCGGCTTGTCGATGGCCTCGGGCATGACCAGGCCGGTCTGCGCGAACAGCAGGCCCGCAATGATCGGGATCGGCACCGGATGGACGATGGCGTTGCGCAAAGCGCGCAGCACCGTGCGGGCCATCGCACGCTGCGGCTGCGCACCGCCGCCCGCGCCCGCCGCCTGCTCGCGTGCCACGGCGAGTTCGAGCACCACGGTCGCGCTCGTCAAGAGCACCAGCGAATGCAGCGAGATCAGCGTGAGCAGCACCACCATCCCCGGGCCGCCGTAGGCCAGGCCGACGAGCGGGATGCCGATCATCACGGTGTTGCTGTAGGTATTGGCCAGCGCGACGACCGCGGCCGAGCGGTTGAAGCCGCGCAGCGCGAGCGTGGCCGCGAACAGCAGGCCCGAGGCGATGAAGTACGCGGCCACCGGCTTGAGGCTCAGTTCTTCCACGCGCACCGTGCTCATCGCACGGAACAGCAGTGCCGGCGCGAGCAGCAGGAAGATCAGGTTGGACAGGTCCTTGACGGCCGCGCCGCCGATCCAGCGGCGCTTGCCGGCAAGGTAGCCGGCACCGATCAGCAGCACGACCGGCAGCAGCGAAGAAATGACGAAGGAATTCACCGGCCGAGGATAGCCGAGCCCCCCGTCAGAACATCGCGCGCAACCCGACCTTGAGCGAACGACCCGGCAGTGGCGCGTTCGGATAGACGGTCGTGGTCAGGATCGACGTCGGGCTGTAGGCCAGCTTGTTGCCGATGTTGTCGATGCGCGCATACCAGGTGAGGTTCACGCGCTGCACCTTCATGCGGTAGGCGATCGATGCGTTCCACAGCGTGAAGGCATCGGTCTCGCGCGCACCTACGGCCGGCACGCGGCGCTGCGCCGCGTTGTAGTCGAAGCCGAAGCGCGCGCTCCACGGGCCGTTGCCGTAGGCCAGCGTGGCCCCCACGCGCAACGGCGCGATGCGCGGCAGCGGCTCGCCGGTGTCGAGGTTGCGCGCACGCACGATGTCGCCGCGCCATTCGAGGTCGAGCGTGCCGGCATCGGCCATGCGCGCGAAGCCGGCGGTGCCCAGCAGGCGCAGGTTGCCGCTCGCCTCGATGCCGGTGAAGCGCGCGCGCACGCCGCTGTAGCGGTATTCGGCCAGCGTGTCGGTCGCCTCCGGATCGGTCACCACCTCGCCTTCCTCGTCGAGCGTGCGGCCCGAGGCGGTCAGGCCGATGTAGTTGCGAAAGCGCGTGACGTACGCATTGACGCGCGCGGTGTTGGCGCCCGACTTCCATTGCGCGCCGACGTCGAAACCCTTCGAGCGCTCCTTGTCGAGCGCCGGGTTGCCGACCTCCCAGGCCACCGTGGCCAGGTGGGGGCCGTTGGCCAGCATCTCGTAGTCCTTCGGGGCCCGCTCGGTGTAGGCGAGGTTCGAGGTCAGCTGCCATTGCGGAGTCAGGTTCACCAGCGCACCAATGGCGGCGCTGTGCGGGTTGAAGCTGCGCTCGCCGATCGCGAAGCGCGTGACGGAGGGGTCGTCGGGGTAGCCGAACGACGCGACGCGAACGCGCTCGCTGCGCGCGCCGAAGCTCAGGCGCCCCCACGAAGTGCCGAGTTCCTCGTGCAGGAACAGCGCATCCGAGCGCGTGCGGCTGTGCGGCGCAAAGGCTTCCGCGCCGTCCGCGGCGAAGCGGCTGCGTTCGCTGCTGAACCCGACCAGGCCCTCGAGGTTGCCGATCTTCTGGTGGCGCGCCTCGATGCGCAGGTCGTTGCCGACGTTCGAGAACGTGGTGCCGGCCTCGCGGCCTTCGAATTCGGTGTGGCGGTAGTCGGTGTGGCTGAACTTGGCGCGCACGCTGCTGATGAAGCCGCCCGGGCGCCATTCGCCTTCGAGCGCATAGCGGTCGGACTTCATGCCGATGGTCACCTCGTCCTCGGCCACGGTGCCGTAGTTGCTGCGGTAGGTGCTGGCCGAGGCGCCGATCCAGCCCTGGTCGAAGAACAGCGTGCCGCCCAGGGCGCCGCCGTGCGCTTCGTTGGCCGAATTGCAGATCTTGCGCGCAAGCCCCGGGCGCCCGGGCTTGGCGCATTCGAGATCGATCGGCACCGAAACGTCCTTCGAATCGCGGTTGAATGCATCGACGTGCAGCGCGAAGCGGCCGTTGCCGCCCTCGAGCAGCACGCCGCCGTTCTTCTCCTTGTTGCCGCTCGAATAGCCCAGGTCGGCGCGGCCGCCGAACCCATCGATCGGCTCGGACGGAATGCGGTTGTCGATCGCGTTGACCACGCCGCCCACTGCGCTGCCGCCGTACTGCAGCGCCGACGGCCCGCGCAGCACCTCGATGCGCTCAGTGACCAGCGCGTCGACCGGCACCGCATGGTCGTAACTCAGCGCCGAGGCATCGAGCGCGCCGCCGCCGTTCTGCAGGATGCGGATGCGGTCGCCATCGAGCCCGCGGATGATCGGGCGACTCGCGTTCGGGCCGAAGTAGCTGCTGCTCACGCCGGGCAGCGTGTCGAGCGTCTGGCCGAGCGTCGACTCGGAGCGCATCAGCAGCCGATCGCCCGAGAGCGCGGCGGTGGGCGCGATCAGGTCGGTGGCGCCGAGCGGATTGCCGGTGACGGCGATCTCGGGCAGGCTCGGCGCCGCGGTGGCGTTGCCGGTGGAAGAGGCAGCAGTCTGGGCCATGGCGGCCAGCGACGCGAGCGAAAGGACGGCAGCGCCGATGGCGTTGCGACGGAAATTGGGAATCATGATGAACACTCGTTGAACCAGGGGGCGACCGGCCGCCGACCGCAGTGCGGGGGCAGCCGTCGAACACGGAGGGATTCAGCGAGCGGAAGGCGGGCCGCGTGCGTCGAACAGCGCGACCCAGCGCGCGAGTGCCTCGCCCTGCAGCCAGGCGAATGTGGCCGAGGGCAGCAGCACGGGCAGCATCAGCATCGGCACGCCGGGCACACCTGCGCCGTCCGACAACTGGTCGTAGAGCCGGCAATCGGCGTCCGAATGGTCCCCGAACAGCTTGGCAAGCCCATCGGATGCGTGCGCGCGGTCGTGGTGGTGATGACCGTGATGGTCGAACTCCGCGTGCGCAGTGGCCGTTGCCACCGCGGCCTGTGCCAGCCCCGGCATGTGCAACGAGCGGTGCACCAGCCCGAGCGAACCCGCGAACCACAGCGCCACCACCAGCAGCACGGCGAGCATGCGCGCCGGCAAGGCCGGACGCCGAGGTGCAGGGCGAGCGAAGTACAAGGGAGGGAACCGGCAGGTGGAAAAAATCGGAACCCGATATTGTCGCGGGTTGACGGACCGGGCGCGGGTCACTACATTACTAACCCGCGAGTCATTAAAATCATGCCCAGTCCCCGCTCCCTTGCCGACAAGATCTGCCCGGTCCGCGCCAAGCGCGAGCGCCGCAAGGAGGCGCGTCCGGGCGAACTGCTCGCGGCGGCGCTCGACCTGTTCGTCGAGAAGGGTTTCGCGGCCACCCGCGCCGAGGAAGTCGCGGCACGCGCGGGGGTCTCCAAGGGCACCCTGTTCCTCTACTTCCCGAGCAAGGAAGAGCTCTTCAAGGCGGTGGTGGTCGAGAACCTCAGCGGCCGTTTTTCCGAATGGAACCTGGAGTTCGAGGCCTTCGAGGGCACGACCGCCGAAATGCTGCGTTATTGCATGCGCGTGTGGTGGGAGCGGGTCGGCATGACCAAGGCGTCGGGCCTGACCAAGCTCATGATGAGCGAAGGCGCCAATTTTCCCGAGCTGGCCGAGTTCTATCGCAACGAGGTGGTCCGCCCGGGCCACCAGCTGCTGCGGCGCATTCTTCAGCGCGGCATCGACAGCGGCGAGTTCGCACCGGTCGACGTCGACCACGCCATCTATGCGGTGGTGGCACCGATGGTGTTCCTGATGCTCTGGAAGCACTCCGCCATGGTCTGCGTCGACGGCGAAGTCGCACTCGACCCCGCAAAGTTCATCGAAACCCAGGCCGAGACCGTGCTCCACGGACTCGTGCGCCGGGCGGCCCCTGGCCGGGCCACCTAAAATTGAAGGTTTGTCCTGAGCCCCACAAGGAAAAGCCTGCCATGAACCCCACCCCCGACCTCGAGCGCCTGCGCTTCAACATGATCGAACAGCAGATCCGGCCCTGGGATGTGCTGGACCTGGAGATCCTCGAGCTGCTCGCCGCAATCCAGCGCGAAGAGTACGTGCCGCCCGCGCACCGCGGACTGGCCTTCTTCGACATGGAGCTCCCGCTCGGCGACGGCAGCGTGCCGGGCCAGGTCATGCTCTCGCCCAAGGTCGAGGCCCGCATGCTGCAGGATCTGCATGTGCAGAAGCACGAGTCCGTGCTCGAGATCGGCACCGGCTCGGGCTTCATGGCCGCCCTGCTCGCGCAACGCGCGGCGCAGGTGCTCACGCTCGAGATCGACCCGGTGCTGGCCGCCCGCGCCGCCGAGACGCTGCGCCAGAACGGCGTTGCCAACGTCGAGGTGCGCAACGCCGACGGCGCAGTGCCGCTGCCGAGCGGCCCGAGCTTCGACGTGATCGTGCTCAGTGGTTCGGTCGCGCGCATTCCGCAGAACCTGCTAGGTTCGCTCAAGGTCGGCGGCCGCCTCGGCGCGATCGTGGGCGAAGAACCGATGATGCGTGCCCATTTCGTCACGCGCACCAGCGAGAGCAAGTGGGACACGGTCCAGCCCTGGGACACCGTGGCGCCGCGCCTGCTCAATTTCCCCGAGCCCTCGCGGTTCTCGTTCTGAACCGGCAGGCCATCCGATGATCGATCAAGTCCGCCCCGCCGAGCTGGCCGCCTGGTTCGCGCAGAACCCCGACGCGCCGCCGGTGCTGCTCGACGTGCGTGAGCCCTGGGAACTGCAGACCGCGAGCGTCGCGCCGCAGCAGGGCTTCACGCTCGTCGCCATTCCGATGAACGAGATCCCCGCACGAGTCTCCGAGCTCGACCCGGGCCAGCGCATCGCCTGCCTCTGCCACCACGGCGCGCGCAGCCAGCGCGTGGCCGCGTTCCTGAGCCAGAACGGCTTTGCAGCACTCGCCAACGTGGCGGGCGGCATCGACGCCTGGTCGGCGCAGCACGACCCGTCGGTGCCACGCTACTGATCGACATTTTCTTCAAGGACGTTCAATGCCCGCCAGGCCCAGGCTCCTGCCTCTTTCCGCAGCACTCGCAACGCTCTTTGCCACGCTGCTCGCACTGCCGGCCCAGGGCCAGACACTGAACGAACTCTACGCATCCGCGCGCGGCTTCGACGCCTCGTACCAGGGCGCCCGCGCACAGTACGAAGCCAATCTCGCGCGCGCCGCGCAGGCCAGGGCCGGCATCCTTCCGGCCGTCGGGCTCACGGCCGGCGTGAACCGCAGCAACATCGACATCGACACGCTCACCGGTGCCGGCCGCGGCAACACCACGCCGCGTGACTTCAGCACGCAGAACATCGGCATCAATGCGACGCAGCCACTCTACCGCCCCGCCGCCTGGGCCACCTACGAGCAGGGCAAGCGCCAGGCCGAGATTGCAGAGGCGGTGTTCACGCAGGCCGAGCAGGACCTGATCGTGCGCGTGAGCCAGGCCTACTTCGACGTGCTCGCGAGCCAGGACAGCCTCGCGCTGGTGCGGGCGCAGAAAACCGCCGTGGCCGAACAGCTCGCATCGGCGAAGCGCAACTTCGAGGTCGGCACCTCGACCATTACCGACACGCGCGAGGCACAGGCGCGCTACGACCTCGTCATCGCGCAGGAGATCGCGGCCGAGAACGACCTGCAGGTGAAGAAGGTGGTGCTCGACCAGCTCGTCGGCCGCCCGGGCAGCGTGCCGGTGCCGCTTGCGCAGCCCGTGGCGTTGCCGACGGCCACGCCGGCCAATATCGAGGCCTGGGTGGCGCAGGCTGAGGCGGCGCACCCCGCCATCCGCCAGGCGCAGCTCGGCGTGGACGTGGCGGGGCTGGAAACCGAGAAGGCCAAGGCGGGCCACAAGCCCACGCTGGATGCGAACCTCGGCTACAACATCACGCGCAACCCCGACGGTACCAGCACCAGCACCGTGGGCACGCGCATCAATGCCGCCACGGTGGGCGTGGTGTTCAACCTGCCGCTGTTCGCGGGCTTCGCCACCGAGAACCGCGTCAAGGAAACGCTCGCGCTCGAAGACCAGTCGCGCAGCGTGCTCGAGGGCACGCGCCGCAGCGTGGCTCAGGCCACGCGCGCGGCCTATCTCGGGCTCGTGTCGGGGGCCGGACAGGTGAAGGCGCTCGAGGCGGCCGAGGCCTCGAGCCAGAGCGCGCTCGATGCCAATCGGCTGGGCTACCAGGTGGGCGTGCGCATCAACATCGATGTGCTCAATTCACAGAGCCAGCTGTTCCAGACCAAACGCGACCTGGCCCAGGCGCGCTACAACGTGCTGCTGGGGCACCTGCAGCTGCGACAGGCCAATGGCACGTTGACGGTCGGCGACCTCGACGCGATCAATGCCACGTTGGCAACGAACGGCAGCACGTCCGCGGCGCCGTCTTCACTTGGTGAACGGCCACCGACCACTGCGCCCTCGTCGCCGGTCGCGCCGCCGCGCGTTCCGGTGGTGCCGCCGGTGCCGGTGCAGCCCTTCAATCCGCCGCCGCCCGCCATGCCGACGGCACCGCCGCCGCCGGTGATCCTGAATCCGCCGGTGCGCTGATACGCCGGCACCGGCGCATCAGTCGAGCGTCGGCTCCGCGCGCTCGGACTCGCCGTCGATCGGTGCGTCGGCGCCTGCCGCCGGGTCGGCCGCCTGCGCGATGGCCAGCACCGCCGCAGCCGTGCGCTCGGCGGCGCCGCGGTTGGCCGACGAGAAACCCAGCGCCGCTTCGGCCATGGTGGCCCGGCGCTCAGGGTTCTCGACCAACTTGAGCGCGGCGGTCACCGCCTGCTCCATTCCCTCGACGCGCAGCGAGGCGCCAGCTGCAAGCGACAGCTCGGCCGCCTCGGCAAAGTTGAAAGTCGAGGGCCCCATGACCACGGGGCAGCCGCAGGCCGCCGCCTCGATCAGGTTCTGGCCGCCGAGCGGCTCGAAGCTGCCGCCGAGCAGAGCGACATCGGCCAGGCCGTAGTAGAGCGCCATCTCGCCGAGCGAGTCACCGAGCCAGATCTCCCCATCGACCGGCGCGCCCGCCGCACTGCGGCGTGCCACCGCGAAGCCCTGCGCCTCGATCAGCGCGGCGACTTCGTCGAAGCGCTGCGGATGGCGCGGCACGATCATCCATTGCACCTCGTGCACGCGCCGCGCGATGGAACGGACGGCGCCCTGCTCGGGCGGCACGGGTTCGGTGGCGCCGAAGCGCTTGAGCATCTCGAGCAATATGCGTTCCTCGCCATCGCGCGAGCTCGCGAGCATCACCATCGGCTTGGGCAGGTGCTCGCGCAGCTTGACGGCCGTGGCGAGCTGGCGCGCATCGGGCGCGGCATCGAACTTGAGGTTGCCGTAGATGCCGGCCACCTTGGCGCCCAGTGAAACCAGCCGGTGCGCATCGGCCTCGGTCTGTGCCCACACGGCCGCCAGCGCCGAGTATGCAGGCCGCGCGAGCCACGAGAGGCGTTCGGCGGCGGCCAGCGATTTCTCGTTGAGGCGCGCATTGGCCAGCACCAGCGGGATGCGCCGCGCCTTGCAGGCGGCGGCCATCACGGGCCAGACCTCGGTCTCCATCAGCACGCCGATGCGCGGCTGAAAGCGGTCGAGGAAGCGCGCAACGGCACCCGGTGTGTCCCACGGCTGCCAGACCTGCGTGTCGCCGGGCTCGAGCAGCTTGGCGCCCTCTTCGCGGCCGGTGGCGGTGCCGTGCGTGAGCAGGATCGGAATGCCGGGATACTGCCGCCGCAATTCCGCAATCAGGATCGCGGCCGCGCGCGTTTCGCCCAACGATACGGCATGCACCCAGCACTGGGCCTCGCCGGTGACCGCCTCGTCATAGTAGCCGAAGCGCTCCTCCACGGCGACGGCATAGCCGGGCTCGGCCACCGCACGCCGCCGCAGCTTGCGGCGAACCAGCGGTTGCACAGCAGTGGTGAAAAGGCCGTAGAGGCGCAGCGCCAACGAACGCACGGTCTGTCCGGCCTAATGCGACGCTTCGGCGAGCGTCGCGTCGGCCTTCACGGTCCTGAGGAGCGCGAGCATCTCGTCGCGGATGCGGTCGAGCGCCGCGTCGGTCTGGCCCTCGAAGCGCAGCACCAGCACCGGCGTGGTGTTGGAGGCGCGGATCAGGCCGAAGCCGTCGGGCCAGTCGACGCGCAGGCCGTCGATCGTGGAGACCACCGCGGGCGCCGCGAAACTGGCGATGTCCACCAGCTTCTCGACCACCGCATGCGGCTCGCCTTCGGCGCACTTCACGTTGAGTTCGGGCGTCGAGAAGCTGGTGGGCAGTGCATTGAGCGCATCGCTCGCGTTCGGCGTCTTGCTGAGAATCTCGAGCAGCCGGCAGCCCGCGTAGGTGCCGTCGTCGAAGCCGAACCAGCGTTCCTTGAAGAAGATGTGGCCGCTCATCTCGCCGCCGAGCGGCGAATCGATTTCCTTCATCTTGGCCTTGATCAGCGAGTGGCCGGTCTTGTAGATCATCGGCTTGCCGCCGGCGGCCTCGATGGCCGGACCGAGGCGTTGCGAGCACTTCACGTCGTAGATGATGGTGCCGCCCGGCACGCGCGACAGCACGTCTTGCGCGAAGAGCTGCATCTGGCGGTCGGGGAAGATGTTCTGGCCGTCCTTGGTGACGATACCAAGGCGGTCGCCGTCGCCGTCGAAGGCCAGGCCCAGCTCGGCGTCGCCTGCGGCCAGTGCGGCCATCAGGTCCTTGAGGTTCTCGGGCTTGCTCGGATCGGGATGGTGGTTGGGGAAGTCGCCGTCGACCTCGCTGAAGAGTTCGGTCACTTCGCAACCGATGGCGCGGAAGATGGCGGGCGCCGACGCGCCGGCGATGCCGTTGCCCGAGTCGACCACGATCTTGAGCGGGCGTGCGAGCCGGATATCGCCCACGATGCGCGCGGTGTAGGCCTCGGTCACGTCGACCTTGCGCACGCTGCCGCCGGGCGCGAGCTTCGCGCTGCCGTCTTCGATGACCTTGCGCAGGCCCTGGATCTCGTCGCCGTAGATGGCGCGCCCTGCGAGCACCATCTTGAAGCCGTTGTAGTCCTTGGGGTTGTGGCTGCCCGTCACCTGGATGCCGCTGCGGCAGAGCGTGTGGGCCGCGAAATAGAGCATGGGCGTGGTCACTGCGCCGACGTCGATCACTTCGACGCCCGTGGCCACCAGCCCCTTGATCAGTGCTTCGCACAGCGCCGGCCCCGAAAGGCGGCCATCGCGGCCCACGGCCACGGCCGTTTCGCCGGCGGCGCGGGCGGCGCTGCCGAAGGCCCGACCGAGCGCTTCCGCGACCTCGGCGTCGAGCGTGACCGGCACCACGCCCCGGATGTCGTAGGCCTTGAAGATCGACGCACTGAGTTGCATGAAGAGACGGTCCTGTCGGTTTGGAAGACCGGCCATTGTAGGCAAGCGCTTCCGCACCCAGATGTCCGAAAACGGCCAGTTGAAGCCAGTCGAAACCATATCATCCGTTCATGCCCCACCTTCCTGCATCCGCCGACACGCTCGAGAGCGACGCCTGCTACCTCGCGATGAAGACGCACGATGCGCGCTTCGACGGCCGCTTCTTCACCGCCGTGACCTCCACCGGCATCTACTGCCGGCCGGTGTGCCGCGTGAAGCTGCCGCGGCGCGAGAACTGCCGCTTCTTCCGTCACGCGGCCCAGGCCGAGGCCGAGGGCTTCCGCCCCTGCCTGCGCTGCCGGCCCGAACTCGCGCCCCGCGCGGCGAGCTGGTCGACCGAGGACGCCTCGCGCATCCTCGCGCTGCAGGCCGCGCGGCTTATCGACGAGCCCGACGCCTGGGCAGAAGAAGGCCCCGGCGCCGCGCAGATTGCCGCTCGGCTCGGCGTGAGCGACCGCCACCTGCGCCGCATCTTCGAGGTGCAGTTCGGCGTCTCGCCGCTGCAGTACCTCCAGACGCGCCGCCTGCTGGCCGCCAAGCAGCTGATTGCCGACACCCGGCTGCCGATGACGCAGGTGGCGCTGGCGAGCGGCTTCGCGAGCGTGCGTCGCTTCAATGCCGCGTTCCTCGCGCACTACGGGCTCAACCCGAGCGCGCTGCGGCGAGCCGGCGGCGCCGAGAGCGGCGAGGGCCAGGCCATCGAGGTGCGGCTGGGCTATCGCCCGCCCTACGACGTACACGCGATGCTCGGCTTCTTCGCGCGGCGTGCGCTGCGCGGCGTCGAGGCCGCCACGACCGTCGACGGCAAGGCGCCCGCCAAGGGCGCCGACACGCCGGCGTTCGTGCGGCTCGCGCGCACCCTGCGCGTGCAGCACGGCACGCGCTCGCACGCGGGCTGGCTGCAGCTGCGCTTCGACACCGAGCGCGAGCAGATGCTGCTGTCGGTCAGCGAGTCGCTCGCCGCGGTGCTGCCGATCGTCATCAGCCGCGCGCGTGCGATGTTCGACCTCGATGCCGAGCCGATGGCGATCAACGCCACGCTGCATGGCGCTTTTCCGCACGGCGACGGCTTGCGCGTGCCCGGCACGCTCGACGGCTTCGAACTCGCGGTGCGCGCGGTGCTCGGCCAGCAGGTCACGGTGGCCGCGGCGCGCACGCTCGGCTCGCGGCTGGTCGAGGCCTTCGGCGAACCGCTGGCAACGCCGATCGAGGGCCTCGACCGGCTGTTCCCCACGCCCGCCGCGCTGGCAGCCGCGAGCGGCGATGCGCTCGGCCAGCTCGGCATCGTGCGGCAACGCCAGGCGGCGCTACAGGCCATCGCGCGCGAAGTGGCCGCGGGCCGGCTCGCGCTGCATGCAGGCGCCGACGTGCCGTCGACCATCGCCGCGCTGCAGGCGCTTCCCGGCATCGGCGACTGGACTGCGCAGTACATCGCGATGCGCGCGCTGCGCTGGCCCGACGCGTTCCCGGCCGGCGACATCGCGCTGCAGAAGGCGCTCGGCGTGGGTACCGCGCGCGCCGCGAGCGAGGCTTCGCAGGCATGGCGGCCCTGGCGCAGCTATGCGGTGCTGCGCGCCTGGCATGCGCCAACGCCAGCCGCGCCGCCTTCGGCCGGCGCCGCAGTTTCCTTCGACAGCCAACCCTCAACGGCAGGCCCCGCAGCCTGAAACGCCATGAAGTTCAAGAGCAAGACCATCTACACCTCGCACATCGACACGCCGCTCGGCGGCATCACGATGGCAGCCACCGACCAGGGCCTCGCGGGCGTCTGGTTCGACCAGCAGCGCCACTGGCCCGACACCACGGGCTGGCAGACACGCGACGACCATCCGGTGCTCGTCGAGGCGGGCGCGCAGCTGCGCGACTACTTCGCGGGGCGGCGCAGCAGCTTCGACGTGACGCTCGATCTGTCGCATGGCACCGCGTTCCAGCAGAGCGTGTGGCGAGCGCTCCGCAACATTCCCGCCGGCCAGACGCTGAGCTACGGCACGCTGAGCGCACATGTCGGCAACCCGGCCGCGGTGCGTGCGGTCGGCGCGGCGGTCGGGCGCAATCCGATCAGTGTGATCGTGCCCTGCCACCGGGTGCTCGGTGCCGACGGCTCGCTCACGGGCTACGCGGGCGGCCTCGAACGCAAGACCGCGCTGCTCGAGCTCGAACGGGCGAGCCGTGCGATATTCGACGCCCCATGAGCACAACGAACAACGACACCGCGCCCAACCCCGCCACCCGGCCCAAGGGATGGCTCGTCGACCTCGTGCTGCTGGGCGCGCTCTGGGGCGCCTCGTTCCTGTTCATGCGCATCGGCGCGGCGGAATTCGGCGCGCTGCCCGCCGCGGCGGTTCGCGTCGGTGTGGCGACGCTGTTCCTGCTGCCGCTGCTGTTCATTCGCGGCCATGGCCCCGCGCTCGCCACGCACTGGAAGGCGTCGATGGCCATCGGCGTGCTGAATTCGGGCATTCCGTTCGCGCTGTTCTGTTTTGCGCTGCTGACCATCAACAGCGGCCTGGCCGCGGTGCTCAATGCCACGGTGCCGATGTTCGGCGCGCTCGTGGCCTGGGCCTGGTTTCGCGACCGGCCCGACGGCTCGCGCATCGTGGGCCTCGTCATCGGCTTCGCCGGCGTGGCCATGCTCGCGAGCCGCAGCGCCGGCCTGCACGCCGGTGCCGACAACCATGCGGCGCTGTGGGCGGTGTTGGCCTGCCTCGGCGCCTGCGCGAGCTATGGCGTGGCCGCCAGCGCGACGCGGCGCTTCCTCGGCGGCGTGCCCGCTCTCGCCACGGCCACCGGCAGCCAGATCGGCGCGACGCTGTTCCTCGCGCTGCCGGCGCTGTGGTTCTGGCCCACGCAGATGCCGAGCCTGCACGCCTGGCTCGCACTGCTGGCGCTCGGCATTGCGTGCACCGGCCTCGCCTACATCCTGTTCTTCCGCCTGATCGCCAACGCCGGCCCGGCGCGGGCACTGACCGTCACCTTCCTGGTGCCGGTGTTCGCGGTGTTCTACGGCGCGGTGTTCCTCGGCGAGAACATCACGCAGTGGATGCTGATCTGCGCGGCGGTCATCGTCTGCGGCGTGGCGCTGTCGACGGGACTCGTGAAGCTCTGGCCCGGTGCCGCAGCATCGCCCTCGCGGCCACGTTGATACTTTCTTGCTCGTCCTGGGGCGAGGATCGACAACGTCCTACATACACAACGGCAAACTGCGCATGGGGTACCTCGGCAAGCGCCGGTAGCCTGGGGGCATTCAAAGGGGAGCGTTGCCCGGCAGCATCGCGTGCATGAAGCAGCACGCGGGCCCGAGGCCTTTTTTTTGCCTGTCGAAGGATTTCATTCAATGCTGTTGCTCCGCTCCCGCCCATTCGCCAACCCTGCCCGGCTGACGACATTGGGCGCACTGGCCGGTGTCGGCTTTCTCTTTGCACCCGCCCTTGCGTGGGCCGAGCCGTCGCCTGCACTCGACCGCTTCAGTTTCTCGGTCGGTGCCTTCAGCGCCGAACCCAAGTTCAATGCATCGGTCACTTCGGCCTACAGCGGTACGCTGCGCACGCGCGACCTCGAGCCCGGCCGCGTGACCATGCCGCGCATCACGGCCGACATGCTCCTGGGCGACAACCACGGTTTCTCGTTCGACTACTACCGCTACAAGCGCGACTACTTCGGTCAGGCTGCGGGCAGCGAATCCATCGGCGGCTTCGGCACGGTCAATGCGTTGGGCAATGCCAACATCGACGTCAAGCTCGAGTTCGCCAAGCTTTCGTACAAGTGGTGGATGGGCTCGGGCAACACCGTGTTCGGCCTCGGCGCGGGCGCCGCTTACTACCGCATCGACAGCAACGCGAACGCGATCGTCGCGGTCAACGGCCGCGTCGGCACCATCAACGAGGGCGGCAGCGACGACGCGATCGCGCCGCTGCTCGAACTGGGCGTGCGGCACGCAATCAGCCCCGACCTGCGGCTCTTCGCCGACGTCTCGGGCGTGCGCAAGGGCGGCGGCCGCTTCCACGGCAACATCTACAACGCTTCGGCCGGGGTCGAGTGGTTCCCGGTGAAGAACGTCGGCCTCGTGTTTGCCTATGGCGTGACGAACATCGACCTCTCGCGCGAAAGCCGCACGGCGGAGACCCGCCTCAAGGTCAAGATGCATGGGCCTTCGGCCTTCCTGAAGGCGCGGTTCTGAGGCGCGGGCCATAGGCCGGCAAGAGCGACGCGCTGGTGCGATCTACACTGGCGTCGTCACTCCCCTGCACCAATCACCATGTCCGACCTTTCCAGCTTTGCCATCACCCGCAAGTGGCCCGCGCGCCACCCGGACCGGCTGCAGCTCTATTCGCTGCCCACGCCCAACGGCGTGAAGGTGTCGATCCTGCTCGAAGAAACCGGGCTGCCGTACGAGCCGCACCTGGTGAACTTCGAGACGCAGGACCAGCTGTCGCCCGAGTTCCTTTCGCTCAATCCGAACAACAAGATTCCCGCGATCCTCGATCCCGACGGACCGGGCGGCCAACCGCTGGCGCTGTTCGAGTCGGGCGCCATCCTGCTCTACCTGGCCGACAAGACCGGCCAGTTCATCCCGACAGACGCGGCGGCGCGCTACGAGACCGTGCAGTGGCTGATGTTCCAGATGGGCGGAATCGGACCGATGTTCGGCCAGCTCGGCTTCTTCAACAAGTTTGCCGGCAAGGACTACGAGGACAAGCGCCCGCGCGACCGCTACGTGGCCGAATCGAAGCGCCTGCTCGGCGTGCTCGACCGGCGCCTTGCGGACCGTGACTGGGTCATGGGCGAGCGCTACACCATCGCCGACATCGCCATCTTCCCGTGGGTACGCAATCTCGTGGGCTTCTACGAGGCGCGCGAGCTCGTGGGCTTCGACGAGTTTCCGAACGTGGCGCGTGCACTCGACGCGTTCGTGGCGCGGCCCGCTGTGGCCCGGGGGTTGGCCATTCCGAAGCGCGGCTGAGCGCACATCAATGCAGCGGGCCGTGCTCGCGCGGGGCCCCGTCGAGCGAGGGCCTGAGCAGCGCCGCACCGAGCCAGCGGACCAGCGCCTCGGCGCGCTCGCGCGAAGGCGCGTCATGCAGCACGAAGTGCGCCGGTGTTCAGTCGGGCGATCCCCGATGCCACGCGAGAGCGGCGGTATAACCGGCCGGCGCGTCGAGCGCCATGGCTTCGAAACAGCCCCACGCGGGCACCGCGCATTCGAGGGCGAAGCGCTCGCTATCGCTCGGGTGGATGCCGACCGACTGCAGGTGCTCGGCCATGCCGACACCCACGGCCTTCAGCAGCGCCTCCTTGGCAGCCCAGCGCATGTGGAGCGCCTGCACCGGGTCAGTGGCTTCGCGCACTTCCCGGGCTTCGCGCGGGGTGAAGGCGATCGAAAGGATCACCTCGGCGTCGAGCCCCGCCCGGCACTGCTCGATGTCGACTCCGAGGGCATGCACGGTGCGCGGATCGCGGTGGCCGTGAAGCGCACGCGGTCCGCGGTCCTTGCAATGCGGTCGGCCCGGGCGCGCTCGGCGTTGGTCAGCCATCGCCGGCCGCCACGGCCTCGGCCCGCGTGTCGAGATCGAGTCGATAGACTTCGATGCCTGCGGGCAGTGGCGAATCAAGCCGGCGCATGGGATGCCGCGGCGCACTTCGTGGACATGGATGCATCCTCGGGAAGTTGATCAAGATCAGGCGGGCCGTTCGCCGCCCCATCCATCCAGACGTCCCGGCACCGGATCTGTTCACTTCGTTCTGCACATCGGGCGGTGCCCCGCGCCCGGGCCTCTAAAATTCCGCCCCTTTGCCTCCCGGTTTGCCCGCTCCTCCCCGCATGAACATCGTCGTCAACGAAGAACTCAAAGCCTATATCGATCCCCTGACCCCGGAGGAATACGAAGCCCTGGAACGCAGCATCCTGGCCGAAGGCTGCCGCGATGCGCTGGTGCTGTGGGGCGATGTGCTGGTGGATGGCCACAACCGCTACGGCATCTGTCAGAAGCACGGCCTGCCGTTCCAGACGGTGCAGAACACGCGCTTCAAGACCATCGAGGACGTGCACCTCTGGATGATCGACCAGCACCTGGGCCGGCGCAGCATCTCCGACTTCCTGCGCGGCGTGCTGGCGTTGCGCAAGAAGGACATCGTCGACAACCGTCGCGCGCGCACGGCCGCCGAGACCGCGTCGCCCGATGACGCACCATTCGACGGGGACACGCCGCCCTCGGCCGATCCCACCACGGCCCTGCCGCCGCCCGCGCCGCTCAACAGCCGCGAAGCCATTGCGCGTGCCGCCCGGCTCAGCAGCAACCAGGTGGTGATGATCGAGAAGATTCAGAAGCAGGCCGCGCCCGAGCTCGTGGCGGCGGTGAAGTCGGGGATGATCTCGATCAACACCGCGGCCGCCGTGGCGACGCTGCCGGCCGAGGAGCAGGTGTCCGCGGCGAGTGCGGGGAAGGACGAACTCCGCCAGGCCGCGAAGCGCGTGCGCGAAGCCAGGCGCAAGCCCCGCGAAGAAGCCGCCGGCGACAGCGACGCGTCCGGCGATCAGCTTGCGCCGCAGGCCGACCCGCTCGAAAGGCTGGCGCAGCGCGTGGCCGAGCTCACGGCCGAGAACGAAGCGCTACGCAGCCAGGTGGCCGAACTGCAGGCGCAGTTGGCCACCGCCAGCTAAGGACTACAGCCGGATCTCGGTGATCTTCGCGCCCGAGAGCGAGACCCCGGCCTCGAGGCCCACGTTGGTGAGCACGAAGCCCACCACCGGCTGGCGCATCGTGTTGGTGTCGATGCTGCCGTTGGCGCCGATGTTGGCGGCCGCCACTGTGGCGTCGGCACCGGCCGTCCATCCCTTGCTGTTGCGGAACTTGTCGAGCGCGGCCTGGTTGGTGAACACATAGATCACCGCCTTCGACTGGGCGCCGGCCTGGAAGCCGATCGAGCCCGCCGTCGTGCTGTAGTAGGACTGCGTGCTGCCCTTCACGCGCAGCGCGCCGCGGCCGTATTCGGCGCCCACGCCCATGCTCGCACCGACCACGGCCGGGAACACCAGCACGCCGCTCGACGAGGCGACCAGTTCGCGTGAACCCTTCGCGGAGTTGTAGAGCTTGGACAGTGCGGCGTCGACCTGCGCATCGATCGAAGCGCGCGACGACATGGCGCTGGACTTGTCGTCGGGGCGCGTGGTGGTGCAGCCCACGACGGCGACGCCGCCGACCGCGACGGCGCATGCAATGGCAAGGCTGCGGAAATGAATGGATGGCATGGCGTTCTCTCCTCTTCTTTGACTACATGATGGGAAAAGCCGGGCGCTTTTTGCGGCCGGCCGCCTCTTCGGCTTCTCCATGCTACGTCCGGCAAGCCGCGCCAAAAGCGGCTTGGGAAGACCGCCTACGCGAAGTCGCGACGGCCTGGAATCGTTGGCCCCGCCGACCGCCATCATTCAGTCGGAGTTAACGATTGAATCAATTCAGTTCAACCACCTCCGCCACCGGATTGCCTACAGTACGGCCATGCAGACCCCACCCGGCACCCTCCCGCTCGGCACGCCCGCCGCCCTCATCGACCTGCCGCGCATGCAGCGCAACATCGCGCGCATGCAGGCGCGCATGCAGGCGCTCGGCATGCGTTTTCGCCCGCATGTGAAGACCACCAAGTGCACGCCCGTCGTACGGGCCCAGCTGGCCGCGGGCGCGCAGGGCATTACCGTGTCGACGCTCAAGGAGGCGGAGCAGTTCTTCGCCGATGGCGTGACGGACATCCTCTATGCGGTCGGCATGGCGCAGCACCGGCTGCCGCAGGCACTGGCGCTGCGGCGGCAGGGCTGCGACCTCAAGATCATCACCGACAGCGTGGACTCGGCCCGCGTCATCGCAGAGTTCGGCCGCGCGCACGACGAGGCCTTCGAGGTGTGGATCGAGATCGACACCGACGGCCACCGCTCCGGCATCAAGCCCGAGGAGGCCGCGCTGCTCGCGGTGGGCGACGCCCTCGCGGCGGGCGGCATGCGGCTGGGCGGCGTGCTCACGCATGCGGGCTCCAGCTATGAGCTCGACACACCCGCGGCACTGGCCGCCATGGCCGAGCAGGAGCGCGCGGGCTGCGTGCGTGCCGCCGAGCGCCTGCGCGCTGCCGGCCTGCCCTGCCCGATCGTCAGCGTGGGCTCGACCCCGACCGCACTCTCCGCCGAGCGGCTCGACGGCGTCACCGAAGTGCGCGCAGGCGTCTACGTGCTGTTCGATCTGGTGATGCACAACGTCGGCGTCTGCACCACCGACGAGATCGCGCTCAGCGTGCTCACGACCGTGATCGGTCATCAGGTGGACAAGGGCTGGGCCATCGTCGATGCGGGCTGGATGGCGATGAGCCGCGACCGCGGCACGCAGAAGCAGAAGCACGACTTCGGCTACGGGCTGGCCTGCAGCCTCGACGGCCAGGTGCTCGAAGGCTACGTGCTGAGCGGCGCCAACCAGGAGCACGGCATCCTGTCGCGCGAAGAGGCGCCCGACACCGACATTGCGCAGCGGCTGCCGATCGGCACGCAGTTGCGGATCCTGCCCAACCACGCCTGTGCCACGGGCGCCCAGTTCCCCGCGTACCACGCGCTGTCGCAGGACGGCACGCTCGCCGCATGGAGCCGCGTCCATGGCTGGTGAACCCGTGCGCCCGCGCTACGTCGCGCCCCCGGGCCTGCCGACGCCCGGCGGCCATTACAGCCACGCCACCGTGGCCAACGGCTTCGTCTTCGTTTCGGGGCAGTTGCCGATCGCACCCGATGGCACCCGCCTGGGCGACGCCCCATTCGAGCAGCAGGCGCGCCAGGTGCTCGACAACGTCGAGGCCGCGTTGCGGGCAGCCGGCAGCGGCATCGACCGGCTGGTGCAGGTTCGCGTGTACCTCGACACGGTCGACAACTGGCCGGCCTTCAATGCGGTGTATGCGCAATGGGCTGGCGCGGCGCGGCCTTCGCGCGCCATCGTGCCCACGGGGCCGCTGCACTTCGGCTTCAAGGTGGAGATCGAGGCCGTGGCGCTGGCCTAGCAGCGGCGCCGGTCTGCTGGCGGGCGCATCCACACAAGGTGTTGCGTTTCGCGTGGCCGGCACCCCGGCATCGCGGGGTTGTATCGTCGTACGATTCGTTAACAAAGTCGCCTCCCAAGGCGGCTCCGAAACGTGCCACGAAAGCAAACCAAAGGATGCATTCGCTGAATCTCGCGCTCTTCGAGGCGCTCGCAGCCGGCTTTTCCCCGCCCTCCACGCTGCTGCAGCTTGCCTCGGCGATCGCGCTGTGGTCCTCGTGGGCCTGCGCGGCCGTGCTCGCCTGGGTGGCTTGGCGCCGTGCATCAGAACGCGGCCAACTTCTCACCGTGCTCGCGGCCGGCGGCGCGGCTTCGCTGATCGCGCACGAGATCGCGGCGTCCATCGGCATGCCGCGGCCCTTCATGGTCGGGCTCAGCCCGGCGCACGTACCGCACGGCGTGCGCGCGGGGCTGCCGAGCACGCACGCCACGGTGATGTTCACCATGGCCTTCATGCTGCTGTGGCGGCGTCCGCTGCGCGACGTGGGGCTGTTCCTGCTCGCAGTGGCCGCGGCAACCGGGTGGGCGCGCATCCACGTCGGCGTCCATTTTCCTTTCGACATCGCCGCCGGCGCGCTGCTGGGCGCGGGCATCGCTGCCGCGCTGTGCGCGGCGCGGGCGGTGGCGGCGCGGCTCGCACCGCGCGACTGCGCCAGCCTGCTGGCGAATCCGCTGCGGCGGCTCGCGGGCGGTGGCGCGGCACCTTGCGTGGTGCTGATGTTCATTGCGGCGGCCGCCTGGATCGGCATCCAGACGCCGCATGCGTTCGGCCCGTCGATGCTGGAGGAAAACGGACCGATCGAGAACGGAACGATCCAGCTGTACCTGCTCGCGGCGCTGTGCTTTCTGCTGGTGCGCGTCGAAGCCATGTCGCAGTGGGACCGCGCGGCGGTCTGCGTCGTGCTGCTCGGCTTCGCGGCGCGCGAGGCGCATTGGCTGCTGGCGCATCTGGATGCGCAGGCGCATCTGCTGCGCGGCCCCGCGACGCTCGCGGTGTTCGTGCCTGTCGCCGTCGCCGGCGCATGGCTCGCGCGGCGCGCATGGTTGCAGCGCGGGCCACTGCGCGCCTGGTCCCGCTGGCGCCCCGAAGCGATGACGCTGATCACCTTCGGCGCGGTGGTCGGTGCCGCGCTGGTGCTCGACCAAATTCCTTCTTCGGCATCTGCGCAGTCCGCGTACCTGATGCTGAGCTTCGAGGAGGTCCTGGAGCTGTGCTTGCCGGTGCTCGCACTGCTGGCCGCACTGCAGGCGAGGCTGGGCAGCACGGACGCCAGGCGCGGGCGAATGGCGAGTGCGGCCTGACGGGTGCGGGACGCCTCGGCGTCAACTTCATAATCGCGGCTCCCCTGAAACCTAACGAACCACGAATGAACGAGCCGCCCCCGTGAGTGCTGCAGATTTTCTCTTGTCCCCCGCGGTGCAGAAGCTGCTGCAGGTCGTCTACGCCGCCCCCGACCAGCCGCACGCGGCGAGCGAACTGGCCCGGCACACGAAGCTCGCGCCTGACGAGGTCGAGCGCACGATCGAACACCTCGTCGAAAGCGGCATCCTCGCAAGGCAGAAAGGAGAACCCGACGCGCCGGCCACGGTCACGCTCGACCGTTCGTTCATCTTCCACCGCGAGCTGCGCAGCATCGCGTTGAAGTCATTCGCCGCGGCCGAACCGATCCGCGCCATGCTGCGCGCCAAGTTCAAGGACGCGGTCGTGCGTGCCTTCATCCTGGGCGAGGACGCGCACGACAGCACCGTCGAGCTTCTGGTCGTGCATGGCGCGGTCATGCCCGACCGCGCGGCCATGGCGGCGGCCTGCCAGAAGCTGTCGAAGTCGCTGCATCGCCACCTGCAGGTGCACGTCATCTCGAACGCCCGCTTCGAAGGACTGACGAGGCCGCGCGACGTGCTGGCCGAAAAACTCGCGGCGCCCTCGGCGTTCGAGATCGTTGCGCCGGGCGACACCAAGGCGCAGTTGCCGACTGCGCGACGCGGCTTGCTGCACAGCGCGAAGAGGACGTTGGCGGCGCTGTCGCCTAGGCAAAGGCGTCCGTAGGCGAGCTCCGGCACAGGCTGGTGCGGCGGCTACGCGCTGAGCGGCGCCAGCACTGGCGCGGCAGGCAAGCTCCGCGCATGCGCCCTCAGGCAGGCGATGAAATCCATGAGTGTGGCTGAGACGTGTTCGCGGTTCCACACCACGGTGATCGGGCCGAAGCGGATGTTCGAATCAAGGGCGATCTTCCTGAACAGCCCCAGCGAGGCCATGTAGTCCGCCATGGATTCCGCACACACGCCGACATAGTCGCCCTTTTGCAGCAGTGCCTGCATCATGGCCAGCGACGCGGTTTCTGCCTTGGGCACCAGCCACGATGCCTGTTGCTCGATGAGATAGGCGTCCATCTGGATGCGAGTGAGCGTACCAAGGGGCGGCATCACCCATTGCTCGCGCAGCACGTCGGCAAAGCCCGGCGGCTGCTTGCTGTCCCAGTGCTTGCTGCCCTGGCCGATGACGATGCTCACCTGGTCGTCGAAAAGCACGTGATGCGCCAGCTGCGGCTTGTGCGCCCTTGCATCCAGCACGCCGATCACGGCATCCATGGCACGCGTGTCCAGGCCCTTGAGCAGGTCGTCGAACAGCCCGTCGTGGATGGACACGGCCACATCGACATGGCGCTGCTGGAACGCGGTCACGGCTTCGGGCAGGCCGCCGGCGATGCCTGCCCAGACGCTGCCCACGTTCAGACGCGGCACGCGCCCCGCAGCCACCGCGTGCATCTCGCGGCCGGTACGCACGATATCTCCCAGCACGGTGATGGCCAGCCGCTTGAGCAGATGCCCCGCAGGCGTCAACTGCACCTTGCGCCCGCGCACCATCAGCGGCGTACCCGCCACGCGTTCCAGTTCTGTCAGCCAGTGCGACATGGCAGATTGCGTCATGTGCAGCCGCGCCGCCGCCTCGGTCAGCGTGCCCGCCTCGTCCAGAACCAGAAAGGATTCCAGATGCCGGACCTTGATGCCCCGCGCCCAGGAAAGGCCTTCTGAACGTTCAATCATGAGTAAACCTTCATATATCCATTTTGCATTTTCACTAGGTAGATGGCTGCCTTTGTCATGAAAATTACCTCATCTTTCATGACAAGCCCCGGAGGAATCCCAGTGTCCAAAGCAATCACGAACGTCTACAAGATCCTGATGGGTGCCGCGGTCGCGGCTACCGCGGCGACCACCGTGTACGCGCAAACCTCCTATCCCAGCCGTCCCGTGCGCCTGGTCGTATCGCAGGCCCCGGGCGGCAGCAGCGACACGATCGCACGCATGTGGGCCGAACACGCAGGCAAGGCCATTGGCGCCACCATCGTGGTGGAGAACAAGCCCGGTGCGGGCGGCATCATTGCCGCACAGAGCGCGTTGAATGCGCCCGCCGATGGCTACACCCTGCTGCTGGGCAGCGTGTCGCTGATGGTGCTCAACCAATTCACCTACAAGCCGCTGCCCTACAACCCAGCGCAGGATTTTGTTGGCGTGACCATGCTGACCACCGTGCCGTTCGTGCTGTCGGCCAATCCAGCCACGGGCATCAAGACGCTCAAAGATTTGACGGAAAAAGCCAAGGCGGCGCCCGGCAAGCTGAACTTCGCATCCGCCGGCCTGGGCAACTCCACTCATCTTGCCGTCGAACTGATGGCCAATGCTCTGGGCATTTCGATGACCCACATCCCTTACAAGGGCGAGGCCGACGGCATCCTGTCCACCATCGGTGGGCAGACCGAAGTGATGGCACCGGTGTATGGCACTGCCCTGCCCCACATCAAGAACCACAAGCTCAATCCGCTGGCCGTGTTGTCGCCACAGCGCACCCCTGAACTGCCCGATGTGCCCACCCTTGGCGAGCTGGGCGTGAAGGGCTTTGACAACATGGGTTGGAGTGCGGTGGTGGCACGCACCGGCACGCCGCCCGACATTGTGGAAAAGCTCAACAAGGCGACGGCAGCCTTCCACAAGAGTCCCGACGTGCAGGCCAAGCTCAAGAGCATGGGCGTGATCCCCATGTCCGGCCCTTCCGCGCTGGTCATGGAAACGGCGGCGCGTGATACCAAGGCCTGGGGGCCTACGCTCGAGGCGCTGAATCTCAGCGCCAAATAAGCCATGAAAAAAGAAGCCATGGTGGTCTGTCCGCAGCCGGAGGCCGCCGAATCCGGCATCGACATCCTGCGCGCAGGCGGCAACGCGGTGGATGCTGCGGTAGCCACCGCGCTGGCCCAGACGGTGGTCGACCCGCTGATGTGCGGCATCGCGGGTTTCGGCACTGCCGCCGTGTACCTGCCCGGTGCTCAGGTGCATGAATATTTCGACTTCCACTCGCCCGCGCCGCTGGCGGCCAGGGAAGACATGTGGGAGCACCTGTTGGAGGGCGAGACCAGGGATGGCTTCGGCTTCATCCTCAAGGGCCGCGTCAACGACATCGGCCCCCAGTCCATCGGAACGCCGGCAACGCTCAAGGGCCTGGAGGCCATGCACCAGGCGCACGGTCGCTTGCCGTGGAAGCAGGTGGTGGAGCCCGCCATCCGATGGGCGGCGGACGGCTACTTTGTGCGTCCCGGCATGCACGCCTTCTGGATCGACGAGCCCAGCATGGGCCGCGTCGGCAACCTGGAGCGCCTGCAGTACTGCGAGGACAGCCGCCAGTTGTACTGCCGCCCCGACGGCCGCCCCAAGCCCATCGGTGCGCCGCTGCGCAACGAAGGCATGGCCGCCGTGCTGCGCCAGATTGCCGAGGAAGGCGCGCGCCCGTTCTACCAGGGCGACCTGGCGCAAAAGATGGTGGCGCACCTGCAGTCGCTGGGCTCGCTGATCACGCGCGACGACCTGGCCCGGTACCAGGTGCAGCGCAACGCGCCGCTGGTGGGCCGCTACCGCGACCGCACCATCACGACCAACCAGCCCCCGGGTGGCGGCGCCATGCTGCTGGAGATGCTCAACATCCTCGAGCACTTCGATCTGGCGAACCTGGAGCACAACAGCGTCGCCTACTTGCAGACGCTGTGCGAGGCCATGAAGAAAGCCACGATCGACAAGGACCGCTGCATCGGCGACCCGAAGTTCTTCGACGTGCCGCTCGATCAGTTGCTGTCCAAGGACATGGCCCGTGATGTGGCCGAGCAGATCCGCGCGGGTCATCGCTTCGACGTGGAACGCGTGAACCCCGGCGCGCCCGTGCCGCGCGACACCACCCACCTGAGCGTGGTGGACGCCGACGGCAACGCCGTCTCCCTGACCCACTCACTGGCCATGCCCTCGGGCATCATCACCCCGGGCATGGGCTTCCTGTACAACGGCTGCATGGGCGTGTTCGACCCGCGCCCGGGCCGCGCAGGCAGTATCCAGCCTGGCAAGAGCCGCTTCACCTCGTCATGCCCCACCATGACCTTCAAGGACTGCGAACTCGACGTGGTGCTCGGCGCCCCCGGTGGCACGCAGATCGCGATGGGCGTGCTGCAGGTGCTGCTCAACGTGATCGACCACGGCATGGAAATGCAGGCTGCCGTGTCGGCGCCACGCTTCTCGTCCACCAGCAACGCCATCGACGTGTGCAACCGCATTCCGCGCTCGACCACGCGCGCACTGGAAGCACAGGGCTACGCCGTTGGCCGCAACCCGTACAACTACACCATCGGCTGGGTGCACGGCGTGCAGGTACAGGCCGACGGCCTGCACGGCGGCGCCGACCCCGGCCGTGATGGCGTGGCGTACCGACTGCGCATGGATCCTGCGCGCTGATCGGTTGGGTCCGAACCGTTGTCGGGCCGCTGGAGGGAGTTGAATCGAGACAACAAAAAGCCCCTGTAGCAGAGCTGCTACAGGGGCTTGTGTTTGGCGGAGTGGACGGGACTCGAACCCGCGACCCCCGGCGTGACAGGCCGGTATTCTAACCAACTGAACTACCACTCCTGGTAGACAACGTTCGCTCCTTGCGGAACCGAGTGTTGACAACTCGTGCCGGTTTCACTTGCGTGAAACTGGCGACCCTACGGGGATTCGAACCCCGGTAGCCACCGTGAAAGGGTGGTGTCCTAGGCCTCTAGACGATAGGGTCAAAACCTTGGACGTGCTGCGATCAGCATCACAAACCTTCTCGACACTTTGATGGTGGAGGTAAACGGGATCGAACCGATGACCTCTTGCATGCCATGCAAGCGCTCTCCCAGCTGAGCTATACCCCCATCTTGACTTTCGGGCTTTTCTTTACGAACTGCCTTGTTGTCGCTGTCGAGCCTCAGATTATAGACCGAGTTTTACGGCGCTTTCAAACGCTCGATCACTTTTTCTTGAGAAAAGATGGCGAGCACTGCATCGAGCGACGGCGTCTGCGGTGTGCCCATCACGAGAACGCGCACCGGCATCGCCAACACAGGCATCTTGAGCGAATGCGCGGCCAGGGTTTCCTTGATCGCCGCGGCGATCGCCGCCTTGTCCCACGTGGCGAGCGCTGCGAGCTTATCCGCCAACGTGGCGAGCGCGGGCTTCACCGCGTCAGTCACGTGCTGCGCACGGTCGGCGTCGCTCGGTGCCACGTCGGCATAGAAGGCCGCGGCCCAGTCGGCCAGCGCGACGGTGGTTTCGCAGCGGTCCTTGAAGAGCGCGCAGATGGCGACGAGCCGCTCGTCGGCTTCGATGCCACGCTTGCTCTTCAGTTGAGCGGCCACCAGCGGCGCCAGCGCGTCGTCGGGCTTGGCCTTGATGTATTGCGCATTCACCCAGGCGAGCTTGGCCGCGTCCCACTGCGCCGGGCTCTTCGAGAGGTGCGAGCCGTCGAACCAGCTCACCATCTGCTCGCGCGTGAACAGCTCGTCGTCGCCATGGCTCCAGCCAAGGCGCGCCAGATAGTTGAGCATGGCTTCGGGCAGGTAGCCGTTGTCTTCGTAGGCGGTGACGCTCACCGCGCCGCGGCGCTTCGAGAGCTTCTGGCCGTCGTCGCCGAGGATCACGGGCACGTGGCCGAACTGCGGCAGCGGTGCGCCGAGCGCGCGGAAGATGTTGATCTGCCACGGCGTGTTGTTGATGTGCTCGTCGCCGCGGAACACATGCGTGATGGCCATGTCCCAGTCGTCGACCACCACGGCGAAGTTGTAGGTGGGCACACCGTCGGGCCGCAGGATGATGAGGTCGTCGATCTCGCGGTTGTTGATGGTGATCTCGCCCTTGACGAGGTCGTTCCAGCGCACGTCGCCTTCGGGCGGGTTGCAGAAGCGCACCACCGGCGGCACGCCTTCGGGCACGGGCGGCAGCACCTTGCCGGGCTCCGGGCGCCAGCGCCGGTCGTACAGGGTCTTCTCGCCGCGCGCGCGCTGCGCCTCGCGCATCTCGTCGAGCTCGGCCGGCGTGCAGTAGCAGTGGTAGGCCGTGCCGGCCGCGAGCATCTGCGCGACGACTTCGCGGTAGCGCTCGAGGCGCTGCATCTGGTAGATCGGACCCTCGTCGTAATCGAGGCCGAGCCAGTGCATCGACGCGAGGATCTGGTCGGTGGAATCCTGCGTGGAGCGGGCCACGTCGGTGTCCTCGATGCGCAGCACGAACTCGCCGCCATGGTGGCGCGCATAGGCCCACGAATAGAGCGCCGTGCGGGCGGTGCCCAGGTGAAGAAAGCCCGTGGGCGACGGAGCGATGCGGGTGCGAACTTTGCCGGTCATGTCGTTGTTGTTGTGGGTGATGCGAAACCCGTCAGGGTGCCGAGGCCGCGTGCCAGGTCGGCCTTGATGTCCTCGACGTGCTCGAGACCGACGGCGACGCGGATCAGGCCCTGACCGATGCCGGCGGCCTGGCGCTGCACTTCGGTGAGGCGTCCGTGCGAGGTGGTCCCCGGATGGGTGACGATGGTTTTCACGTCGCCGAGGTTGGTGGCGAGGCTCACCACGCGCGTGCTGTTCATCACGTGGAATGCATTGGCGCGCGCGGTCTCGGGCGTGTCGCCGACCACGTCGAACGACACCACCGCGCCGCCGAGCCCCGACTGCTGACGCATCGCGAGTTCGTGCTGCGGGTGCGATGCAAGGCCCGGGTAATACACGCGCGCAACACCGGGCTGCTTTTCGAGCCACTGCGCCACGTCGAGCGCGTTGGCGCAGTGCGCCTTCATGCGGATGCCGAGCGTCTCGATGCCCTTGAGAACGACCCACGCGTTGAACGGCGCAAGCGCCATGCCGGCGGTGCGCACCACAGGCCCGAATACGTCGTCGATGAGCTTCGACGGCCCGCAGATCGCGCCGGCCATCACGCGGCCCTGGCCGTCGAGGTGCTTGGTGCCCGAATGGATGATGAGGTCGGCGCCGAGCGATGCCGGTCGCTGGAGGATCGGCGTACAGAAACAGTTGTCGACCGCGAGCAGCGCCCCCGCGGCATGCGCCACGTCGGCCAGCGCGCGGATGTCGCAGACCTCGGTCAATGGATTGGTGGGGGTCTCGGCGAAAAGGAGCTTGGTGGTCGGCTTCAGGGCCGCGCGCCATTCCGCCACGTCGCTCTGCGAGACGAAGGTGGTCTCGACGCCGAACTTGGCAAACTCCTTGCCGAACAGGTTCAGCGTGGAGCCGAACACCGAGCGTGAGCAGATGACGTGATCGCCAGCCTTGAGCAGGCCCATGCACATCATGAGAATGGCGCCCATGCCGGTGGATGCGCCGATGGCCGCCTCGGTGCCCTCGAGGGCCGCGATGCGCCGCTCGAAGCTCGTCACCGTGGGATTCGACGTGCGCGAATACGTGAAGCCGGGCTCCGTGCCGGCAAAGCGGCGCGCGGAGGTCTCGGCGTCGGGCTGCAGGAAGCCGCTCGTCAGGAACAGCGCATCGGAATGCTCGCCGTACTGGCTCGGCGCCAGGCCGGTGCGCAGCGCGAGCGTGTCGGGATGCAGCCCGGGCGGAAGGAGGCGCTCATCGGTCATTTCACGCCCTCACTCGCTGTGATTGGGAAGCGCGAGACGCGACGAATCTTCTTCGGTCTCTTCGATGCGTGGGCGGTTGCCGTTCATGCGCGTGATGGCATCGGTGTCGATGTCGCCCGTCACGTACACGCCATCGAAGCACGAGGCATCGAAGCCGTCGAGCGCGACGCCCGGCGAACCGGCAGTGCCCGGCGAACCCTTCATGACCGCGCGCTTCATCGCGTCGACGTCCTGGTAGATCAACGCGTCGCAGCCGATCAGCTCGCGGATCTCCTCGACCGTGCGGTCGTGCGCCACGAGCTCGTCCTTGGTCGGCATGTCGATGCCGTAGACGTTGGGGTAGCGCACCGGCGGCGCGGCGCTGGCGAGGTAGACCTTGCGCGCGCCGGCGTCGCGTGCCATCTGCACGATCTCGCGGCTCGTGGTGCCGCGCACGATCGAGTCGTCGACGAGCAGCACGTTGCGGCCCTTGAACTCGCTCGCGATCACGTTGAGCTTCTGGCGCACCGACTTCTTGCGCACGCCCTGCCCCGGCATGATGAAGGTGCGGCCCACGTAGCGGTTCTTCACGAAGCCTTCGCGGTACGGAATGCCGAGCAGGTGCGCGAGCTGCGTGGCGCTCGGGCGGCTCGATTCCGGAATCGGGATGATCACGTCGATCTGGTTCGGCGGCACGGTGGACACCACGCGCTTGGCCAGCGTCTCGCCGAGGTTGAGGCGCGCCTGGTAGACCGAGATGCCGTCGAGCACCGAGTCGGGCCGTGCGAGGTACACGAACTCGAAGATGCAGGGGTTGAGCGTGGGCGCCTCGGCGCACTGCATCGAGTGCACGTTGCCCTGCAGGTCGATGAACACGGCTTCGCCCGGCGCGATATTGCGCTCGAACGTGTGGCCCGAACCTTCGAGCGCGACCGATTCGCTCGCCACCATCACGGTGCCGTCGGCGCTGCGGCCCATGCTGAGCGGACGAATGCCGTACGGATCACGGAACGCGAGCAGGCCATGGCCTGCGATCAGCGACACCACCGCGTACGAGCCGCGCAGGCGCTTGTGCATGTTCTTGACCGCGGCGAAGACTTCGGCCGGATTCAGCGGCACGCCGCGCGAGGCGCGCTCGAGTTCGTGCGCCAGCACGTTGAGCAGCACCTCGGAGTCGCTCTCGGTGTTGGTGTGGCGGTGGTCGGTCGAGAACAGCTCCGCACGCAGCGCGTGGGCGTTGGTGAGGTTGCCGTTGTGCACCAGCACGATGCCGAACGGCGCATTCACGTAGAAGGGCTGGGCCTCTTCCTCGCTGTAGGCATTGCCCGCGGTCGGGTAACGCACCTGGCCCAGGCCCACCGCGCCCGGCAGCGCGCGCATGTTGCGCGTGCGGAACACGTCGCGCACCATGCCCTTGGCCTTGTGCATGAAGAACTTGCGTTCGAGCAGGGTGACGATGCCGGCCGCGTCCTGGCCGCGGTGCTGCAGCAGCAGCAAGGCGTCATAGAGCAGCTGGTTGACGGGTGCGTTGCTGACAACGCCGACGATTCCACACATGAACGATTCCTCTCAGGGCAGGTAGCTTGCCAACTTTTCAGGCAGCGCGGGTTTCAGGCCCTGCAATGCCGCATCGAGAACATTGGCGCTCAGCGAGTCGCGCCACCAGGCACTGTCGCTCAACGCCAGCAAATGAACAGTGACCGCCAGCACGAGCAAGGCCACCACGCCGCGCGCCGCACCGAAAGCCCCACCCAGAATGCGGTCCACAGGCCGCAGCCCGACCGCCGCAATCAACTTTCGCGTCAGCGCCGCCACGAGCCCGACGCCGAATGCCACCGCCACGAACACCAGCACGAACGCCAGCGGATAGCGCCAGGTCGCCTGCGGGTCGCCGAACGGCAGCCACGCCGCCACATCGGAGGCCAGCCACTGGGCGACGATGAATGCGGCCACCCAGCCCGCCAGCGAAATCACCTCGAACACCAGGCCACGCACCAGGCCAAACAACATCGACACGACGACGAACGTGACGGCGATCCAGTCGAGCAAGGCCACGGTGGCGGACTGTGGCTTCTACAACGTGAGGATGGCGGCCGGCAAAGACAAGGCCTTGACGCGCTCCGCCGCACGGGTGGCCTCTGCGCGCGAGGCAAAGGGACCGACGCGCACGCGCGTGCGCTCGCCGCCCGAGGTCTTGGCCACGCTCACATAGGTCTTGAGGCCTGCCTTCTCGAGCTTCTGCCGCACGTCGCGGGCTTTGTCGGCCTCGGCGAATGCGCCCACCTGCACCACGAAGCGGCCGGCATCGTCGGCGGCTGCCGCCGGCTTGGCGGCCGTGGCGGCGGGCTTGCCTTCGAGCAAGGCGCGCGCCCGGGCAGCCTCCTCGGCCGCGGTCGGCTTGGCGGGCTTCGGCTCCGGCTTGGGTTCCGGCTTGGGTTCCGGTTTCGGCTCTGGCTTGGGTTCGGGCTTCGGCTCTGGCTTGGGTTCGGGCTTCGGCTCGGGTTTGGGTTCGGGCTTCGGTTCCGGATTGGCGGCAGCGGGCGGCGTGGGTGGTGCGCTCGCAGCGGGCTTGCCCGGATCGATGACGGTCCCGTCGGCCGTCTCGGTGATGATGCCGCCGGCCGCAGGCGCAGATGCGACGCGCGGGCTGCCGCCCTCGCCCGCACCGCTGGTGTTGGCGGCCGGGGCGGCAGGCACCGGCAGCGGCTTGACCTTGTTGCGGTCGGGAATCTCGATCGGGATGTCGACCGCGACCGGACGCGGCTGGGTATCGAACAGCAACGGGAACCCGATCACACCGACCAGCACCAGCACCGCCGCGCCCACGAGCCGATGCCGCGCGCGGCGACGCATGGATTCGACACTTTCCGCAGGCGCTGCAGCCGGAGCGCTGCGCCCTTCGTTGCCTTGTGGGCCGCGCGTGCGGAACTTGAAAAACGCCATGAAGTTCGATCCCTGAGGAGTGCAGCGGGGTGATGCCGGATGGTGCGGACGTGGAGCAGAGCTGTAGCGTTTCAGCCGCCGGGCAGCAGGTGTTTGGCCTGCAGCCGCGGGGTGCCGTTTTGGAGCACGCCACCCACGGTGAAGAACGATCCGAAGACCACGATTCTATCAGCGGGGTCGGCCTGCTCGATGGCCGCGCGCAGCGCCTCCATGGGCCCCGCGTGCACGCTGCCGGAGGCGTCGGCGCGCGTGTTCTGCGCCTGCCAGCGCGCGAGCAGGTCGTCCGCCTTGGCGGCGCGCGGCGTCGGCAGGTCGGTGAAATACCAGCGGTCGATCAGCGGCCCGATGCGCGCAAGGATGGGTGCGAGGTCCTTGTCGGCCATCACGCCGAACACGCCATGCGTGGTGGGATAGAAGCCCATCGCGTCGAGGTTCTCGGCCAGCGCTGCGACGGCATGCGCGTTGTGCGCCACGTCGAGCACCAGCGCCGGTTCGCCCGGAACGATCTGGAAGCGTCCCGGCAGCTCAACCATCGCGAGCCCGCTGCGAACCGCCTGCGCCGTGATCGGCAAGAGCGGCCTGAGCGCCTCGAGCGCCGCCAGCACGCCCGCCGCATTGAGCAGTTGGTTGGCGCCGCGCAGCGCCGGATAGGCCAGCCCGCTGTAGCGCCGGCCGCGGCCCGACCAGCCCCACTGCTGCTTGTCGCCCGAGACGTTGAAGTCGTGCCCGAAGCGCCACAGTTGTGCACCGACCGCGCTCGCGTGGTCGATCACGCTCTGCGGCGGCACCGGGTCGCTCACGATCGCGGGCTTGCCCGCGCGCATGATGCCGGCCTTCTCGAAACCGATGCGCTCCCGGTCGGGGCCGAGGTAGTCCATGTGGTCGAGGTCGATGCTGGTGATGACCGCGCAGTCGGTGTCGATGATGTTGACCGCGTCGAGCCGGCCGCCGAGCCCCACTTCGAGGATCGCGACGTCGGGCTTTTCCTCGGCCATGCAGCGCAGGATGCCGAGCGTGGTGAATTCGAAGTAGGTCAGGGCCATGTCGCCCCGCGCCGCCTCGACGGCCTCGAAGTTTGCTATCAGTTTGGAAGCATCGACGGCTTCGCCCGCGAGCCGCAGCCGTTCCTCGAACCGCACCAGGTGCGGCGAGGTGAACACCGCCGTGCGGTAGCCCGCATGCCTGAGGATCGATTCGAGCATGGCGCAGGTCGAGCCCTTGCCATTGGTGCCGGCCACGGTGATGACCGGGCAGTCGAAGCGCAGGCCCAGGCGGGTGGCCATTTCCTTGGCACGGTCGAGTCCGAGCTCGATGTTCTTCGGATGGAGTTGCTCGGCGCGCGCGAGCCAGTCTTCGAGGGTTTGCATGGAGGCCGGCATTGTCGCCGACCCGGTAAAGGCGCGGGCGGCCGGGTCTTCTCGGCCGACCGCGGCCGCGCTTTCGCGGCATCATCGCGGGCATGACCATCCTCTACGGCATTCCGAACTGCGACACCGTCAAGCGTGCCCGCACCTGGCTCGCTGACAACGGCATCGCCTACACCTTCCACGATTTCAAGAAACAGGGCGTGCCCGAGGCCGAACTCGACCAATGGCTCCAGAGCCCCGGCTGGGAAGCCCTGGTCAATCGCCGCGGCACCACCTGGCGCAAGCTAGACGACGCCACGCGCAATGCGGTGGTCGATGCCGCATCGGCACGCGCGGTGCTGCTGGCCAACCCGAGCCTGATCAAGCGGCCCGTGGTCAACTGGGGCGGCCGACACGGCGTTACCACGGGGTTCGACGCCGCAGCCTGGGCTGCTGTGAACGCCGCGTAAACCCGGGAACCCCGCCCCACCGCCGCCCTCCAACCCGATCTGCAGGAGAGAACACCATGAACAGATACGTTTTTCGAAGCCTCGCGGGCGTTTCGGTGCTCGGCATGCTGGCCCTGGGGGCCGGTGCGGTGCACGCGCAACAACAGCAGCAGGTGGTGCAGGCGCGCGTGATTTCCGCCACGCCGATCCGCGAGACCACCGGCAGCGACGTGAGCTACAACGTCACCTACGAATACAACGGGCGCCAGTACACCACGCGCACCGACAGCCAGCCCGGTGCCACGATCCCGGTCCAGGCCAACGCCTATGGCGTCACCACCTTGCCGGTCGCGCCGCAACCGCAGCTGCAAGCCTACCCGGTCGAAGCCGGCAACAGCCCCGGCCACAGCCAGCAGTACGAGCCGCAATACGAGCCGCAGGACCGCCGGGCCGACGGCTCGCGCTGGGACAACGTGGTGCCCGAGCCCGGCGTGGTGGTCTCCAATGCGCCGGCCCCCGCCCCCGTGTACTCGCGGCCCGCTCCGGTCTATGCGCCACCGGTCTACGCCCCGCCGGTCTACGTGCAACCCGCCTACGCCTACCCGTATGCACAGCCCTACGTGCAGCCCTATGCCTACCCGCCGGTCGGCCTTTCGCTGAATTTCGGCTATTCGCGCGGCTGGGGCGGCCACCGCGGCGGCTGGCGCCATCGGCACTGGCGCTGAGCGCCCGGCCCGCGCGGGTCGGCGCCGGGCAAGCCCTAAAATCGGGGACTTTCCAACCCCCGGGGGTGCGCTGCCGCAGCGGCGCGTCTTCGACCCCACGCCGACCGCCCCTGCGCCGGCGCCATCCAATGACGACGACTACCGACACTCTCAACAGCGCCGCAGTGGCCACCAAGGCCAATGTGTATTTCGACGGCAAGTGCGTGAGCCACAGCCTCACGCTCGCGGACGGCACCCAAAAGTCGGTCGGCGTGATCCTGCCCGCCACCCTCACCTTCAACACCGGCGCGGCCGAGATCATGGAAGGCACTTCCGGCAGCTGCGAATACCAGTTGGCAGGCACCACCGAATGGATCGCTTCGGGCCCGGGCCAGAAGTTCAGCATCCCCGGCAACTCGAGCTTCCAGATCCGCGTCACTGGCGAGCCCTACAGCTACATCTGCCACTTCGGCTGAACCGAGAGACGGACACCCACATGTCGACCATTCTTCAGAACGTACCCGCCGGCCAGAAAGTCGGCATCGCCTTTTCGGGCGGCCTGGACACCAGCGCGGCGCTGCACTGGATGCGCAACAAGGGCGCGATCCCCTACGCCTACACCGCCAACCTCGGCCAGCCCGACGAGCCCGACTACGACGAGATCCCGCGCAAGGCCATGCTCTACGGCGCCGAGAATGCGCGCCTGATCGACTGCCGCGTGCAGCTCGCCAATGAGGGCATCGCCGCACTGCAGGCCGGCGCTTTCCACGTGACCACCGCGGGCGTCACCTACTTCAACACCACGCCGCTGGGCCGCGCCGTCACGGGCACGATGCTGGTGTCGGCCATGAAGGAAGACGACGTCCACATCTGGGGCGACGGCAGCACCTACAAGGGCAATGACATCGAGCGCTTCTACCGCTACGGCCTGCTCACCAACCCGAGCCTCAAGATCTACAAGCCGTGGCTCGACCAGGTCTTCATCGACGAGCTCGGCGGCCGCGCCGAGATGTCGGCATTCATGCAGAAGGCCGGCTTCGCCTACAAGATGTCGTCCGAGAAGGCCTACTCGACCGACTCCAACATGCTGGGCGCCACCCACGAAGCCAAGGACCTCGAGCACCTGAACAGCGGCATGCAGATCGTGCAGCCGATCATGGGCGTGGCGTTCTGGAAGGACGAAGTCGAGGTCAAGCGCGAGACGGTGTCGGTGCGCTTCGAAGAGGGCGTGCCCGTGGCGCTGAACGGCGTGGCCTACCCGAACCTGGTCGACCTGATCCTCGAAGCCAATCGCATCGGCGGGCGCCACGGCCTGGGCATGAGCGACCAGATCGAGAACCGCATCATCGAGGCCAAGAGCCGCGGCATCTACGAGGCGCCCGGCCTCGCGCTGCTGTTCATCGCCTACGAGCGCCTCGTGACCGGCATCCACAACGAGGACACGATCGAGCAGTACCGCGACCATGGCCGCAAGCTCGGCCGCCTGCTCTACCAGGGCCGCTGGTTCGACCCGCAGGCGATCATGCTGCGCGAGACGGCGCAACGCTGGGTGGCGCGCGCGATCACCGGCGAGGTCACGGTCGAGCTGCGCCGCGGCAACGACTACTCGATCCTCAACACCGAGTCGCCCAACCTCACCTACAAGCCCGAGCGCCTGAGCATGGAAAAGGTCGAAGGCGCCTTCACGCCGCTCGACCGCATCGGCCAGCTGACCATGCGCAACCTCGACATCGTCGACACGCGCGAGAAGCTCGCGATCTACACGCGCACGGGCCTGCTGTCGGCGAGCCAGGGCGCTTCGCTGCCGAAGCTCGCGAACGACGACGAAGGCAAATAAAGCACGAGTGGCGCACCAAGGCGGCGCCGCTCAGACCACCACCGGCTCCGGCTCCAGCCGGATGCCGAAGCGCTCGTACACGCTGGTCTGGATGGCCTTTGCCAGGGTCATGACTTCGCCGCCCGTAACCGGGTTCTCGAGGCCGCCGCGGTTCACCAGCACCAGCGCCTGCCTCTCGTAGACGCCGGCATTGCCGACCGACTTGCCCTTCCAGCCGCAGGCGTCGATGAGCCACCCGGCCGCGAGCTTGATGGTGCCGTCGTCCATCGGGTAGTGCACGATCTTGGGGTCGCGCGCGATGATGTCGGCGCACTGCTCGGGCGTGACCGTCGGGTTCTTGAAGAAGCTGCCCGCATTGCCGAGCACGCGCCAGTCGGGCAGCTTGGCGCGGCGGATGGCGCAGATCCAGTCGAAGACATCGGTGGGGCTGGGCGTGAAATTGCCCGTTTCCTCCATCTTGCGCTCGAGGTCGAGGTAGCCCGCCACCGCCTTCCATGGCCGCGGCAGGCGAAAGCGCACGCGCGTGATCAGCGCCCGGCCGGAGAGCCCGAAGTCGGTCGGCCCGGCGGGCACGTGCTTGAACACCGAATCGCGGTAGCCGAAGGCGCACTGCGCGGCATCGAGCGTGAAGCTGCGGCCCGTGTCCAGGTCGATGGCGTCGAGCGAATCGAAGCGGTCCTGCAGCTCGACGCCGTAGGCGCCGATGTTCTGCACCGGCGCGCCGCCCACGGTGCCCGGGATGAGCGCCAGGTTCTCGAGCCCCGGAAAGCCGCGCGCGAGCATCCACTGCACTGCCTCGTGCCAGGTTTCGCCCGCCCCCGCCTCCACGATCCAGGCGCGCGGCGTCTCTTCGACCAGGCGCAGCCCCTTGATTTCGACCTTCAGCACCAGCGGCTTCACGTCGCCGGTGATCACGATGTTGCTGCCGCCGCCGAGCACGAAGCGTGGCGCATCGCGCCACCGGGGGTCGGCCAGCAGCGCGGCCACGTCCGATTCGCTCGCGATGCGCGCCAGGTGCTGCGCGCGCGCGGCAATGCCGAAGCTGTTGTAGGGCTGCAGCGGGACGTTGTTCTCCACGATCATGGGAGAATTGTCGCATCCAGCTACCCGTGAATCAGGAGAGTCCATGCCGTCTTTCGACACCGTCTGCGAACCCAACCTGCCCGAAGTGAAGAACGCGGTCGAGAACACCGCCAAGGAAATCGCGACCCGCTTCGATTTCAAGGGCACGGCCGCCGCCGTCGAGCTCAAGGACAAGGAAATCACCATGATCGGCGATGCCGAGTTCCAGCTCGTGCAGGTGGAGGACATCCTGCGCAGCAAGCTCACCAAGCGCAGCGTCGATGTGCGCTTCCTCGACAAGGGCGACGTCCAGAAGATGGGCGGCGACAAGGTCAAGCAGGTCATCAAGATCAAGAGCGGCATCGAGAGCGAGCAGGCCAAGAAGATCACCCGCATCGTCAAGGACAGCAAGCTCAAGGTGCAGGCCGCGATCCAGGGCGATGCGGTGCGCATCACCGGCGCCAAGCGCGACGACCTGCAGGCGGCGATGGCGCTCATCAAGAAAGAGGTGCCCGACATGCCGCTGAGCTTCGACAACTTCCGCGACTGACCGAGCCTCGCATGCGCTCCCTCGTCGTCGCAGCAGCGCTGCTGCTGTGCGCTGCAGCCGGCGTGCAGGCGGCCAGTTCGGTCATGTTGACCGGCACCATCGGCAGCCGCGCGATCCTGATCGTGAACGGTGCGCCGCCCAAGACCGTGGCGGTCGGCGAGACCTTCCAGGGCGTGAAGCTGGTCTCACTGCAGGCCGAGCAGGCGGTGGTCGAGCTCGAGGGCAAGCGCGTCAGCTTGCGCATGGACACGCCCGTGAGCATCGGCGGCGGCGGTGGGGGCAATGGCGGCGGTAGCCGCATCGTGCTGCCGGCCGACAGCCGGGGCCATTTCATGACACAGGGCGCCATCAACGGGCGCACCGTCACCTTCATGCTCGACACCGGCGCGACTTCGATCGCGCTGTCGGCCGACGACGCCAAGCGCATCGGCCTGGACTACAGCAAGGCGCAGCGCATCCAGATCAGCACGGCGAACGGCGTCTCGACCGGCCACAGGCTGCGGCTCCAATCGGTGCGCGTGGGCGATGTCGAGGTCTACGACATCGAGGCCGTGGTGTCACCGCAGCCGATGCCCTTCGTGCTGTTGGGCAACAGCTTCATCAATCGTTTCTCGATGCGCCGCGACGCCGACCAGATGGTCCTCGAGAAGCGGTACTGACGCCCCTCAGGCTGCTGCAGCGGCGGTGACGACGATCTCGATCTTGTAGGCTGCGTTGGCCATCTTGGCCTGCACGGTCGCGCGCGGCGGGGTGTTGCCGGCGGGAATCCAGGCGTCCCAGACCTCGTTCATCGCCGTGATGTCGCCGATGTCGGCCAGGAAGATCTGCGTCATGAGGATGCGCGACTTGTCGCTGCCGGCCTCGGCCAGCAGGCGGTCGACCATCGCCAGCACCTGCGCGGTCTGGCCGCGGATGTCCTGCGTGGTGTCGTCGGGCACCTGGCCCGCGAGGTAGATGGTGCCGTTGTGCACAGCCGTCTCGGAAAGGCGCGGGCCGACGTGGAAGCGGGTGATGGAAGCCATGGTCGTTTCTGTCCTTGTTGGTTTCGTTGGTTGCTCAAGCTTTTTTCTTCGCACCGAGCTTCGACTCGGTGCCGGCCGCGAGCCGGCGGATGTTCTCGCGGTGCCGCCATATCAGCAGCAGGCTCATCACGACGAGCGCGATCAGCACCGTGCGGTCGAGCGTCCAGGCGATATTGCCCCCCAGCAGGTAATACGCCGGCGCAAAGAAGGCCGCCACCAGCGAAGACAGCGACGAATAGCGGAAAAATACCGCAATGATCAGCCAGGTGGCGCCGGTGGCGAGCCCGAGCCAGGGCGCAATGCCCACCAGCACACCCGCGGCGGTGGCCACGCCCTTGCCGCCCTGGAAGCCGAAGAACACCGGATACAGGTGCCCGAGGAACGCCGCCAGGCCCGCTAGCGCAGCCACGCCCTCGCCAAGCCCCCACTGCGCGCCGAAATGCCGGATCGCGAATACCGGCAGCCAGCCCTTCACCGCATCGAGCAGCAGCGTGGCGAGCGCCGCGCCCTTGTTGCCCGAGCGCAGCACGTTGGTGGCGCCCGGGTTCTTGCTGCCGTAGCTGCGCGGATCGGCCATGCCGAGCGCCTTGCTCACGATGACGGCGAAGGACAGCGAGCCGATCAGGTACGAGATGACGATGGCGGCGAGGGAAGGCAGGTCGAGGCTCAAGGCGCGCTCCACGTGGGATGGATTTCTTTTCGTTCTGGTGGCCGGCAGCATGCAGGCGGGCTGGCTATTCTGCCAGCGCGCATTCCACCGGCTTGGCGCCGAGCAGCCGCACGCACACCTGCGGGTCGATCCCGATCAGGTAGCCGCGCCGGCCGCCGTTGAGCACGATGCGCGGCAGCCCCAGGATGCTCGACTCGATGTAGACCGGCATCTCGCGCCGCGTGCCGAACGGCGAGGTGCCGCCCACCATGTAGCCGCTGTGGCGCTGCGCAACCTCGGGCGTGCAGGGCTCGACCGACTTGGCACCGATCTGGCGCGCGAGGTTCTTGGTCGAGACGGTGCGGTTGCCATGCATCAGCACGATCAGCGGCTTCGCGTCCTGGTCCTGCATCACCAGCGTCTTGATGACCATGAACGGGTCGAGTCCGAGCATCTCGGCGCCGCGCTGGGCGCCGCCGTGTTCCTGGTACGCGTAGGGATGCTCGGTGAACTCAACCTTCGCGGCACGCAGCAGCTGGGTGGCCGGCGTTTCCGAGACGTGGGCGCTCTTCTTCGGCATCTAGTTGGCCGGGTCGCGCATTTCCCAGCGGATGCGGTCGATCTCGGCCAGCAGTCCGGCCGGCAGCTCGGTGCCCCAGGCGTCGATGTCCTCGTCGAGTTGGGCCAGCGTGCGCACGCCGATGATGGTGCTCGCCACCTGCCACTTGGCGCGGCAGAAACCCAGCGCGAGCTGCACCGGCGTGAGGCCGTTGTCGCGCGCGAGCTGGTTGTAGCGCCGCGCGGCCGCGAGCGCCTCGGGCCGGCCCCAGCGCAGCTTGCGCACCGATTCGTAGCGCGTGATGCGCGCCTCCTGCGGCGCCTCGGGGCCGACGATGCCGCTCTGGTCGTACTTGCCCGTCAACAGGCCGTAGGCCAGCGGCGAGTAGGCCAGGAGCGACACGCCGAGCCGGTGCATCGTCTCGTCGAGCCCGTTCTCGGCGAAGCGGGCGGCCAGGTTGTAGATGTTCTGCACCGAGGCCACGCGCGGAAGGCCATGCTGTTCGGCGAGCCGCACGAACTCGTGCACGCCATAGGGCGTCTCGTTCGAGAGCCCGATCGCGCGCACCTTGCCCGCCTTCACCAGCCCGGCAAAGGCTTCGAGCTGCTCGAGGATCGGGGTCTTCGAACGCTCGCTCGCTGGGTCGTAGTAGAGGTTGCCGAAGGCCGGCACGTGGCGCTCGGGCCAATGGATCTGGTAGAGATCGATCACGTCGGTGCGCAGCCGCTTCAAGCTCGCGTCGCACGAGGCCACGATGTCGGCGGGGGTCATGCCCTCGCCTTCGCGCACCCACGGCGTGTTGCGCGCCGGGCCCGCCACCTTGCTGGCGAGCACGACGCGCTGCCGCACGCCGGGGTGGGCCGCGAACCAGTTGCCGATGATGGTCTCGGTGGCGCCGTAGGTCTCGCGGCGCGTGGGCACGGCATACATCTCCGCCGTGTCGAGAAAGTCGACGCCGCGATCGAGGGCGCGGTCCAGGATCTGGTGGGCCGAGGCTTCGTCGACCTGCTCGCCGAAGGTCATGGTGCCGAGGCAGATCGGCGTGACATGAAGGTCGCTCTGACCGAGTTGGATTTTTTGCATGCGCGAACTTTACTGTCGTCTGCCGGACTCTGCCGGTCGGCTGCACTTCGTATCATCGGCGCCCATGTACCAAGCCCTCCGCCCCTCGCGCAGCGAATTCGTCCCCGTGCGCAACCTCCAGTACCACGTGCGCACCTGGGGCCGCCCCTCGGCCGAACGCCCGCCGCTCGTGCTGGTGCATGGCTGGATGGACGTGGCGGCTTCGTGGCAGTTCGTCGTCGACGCCATGGCCGAGGAGCGCTTCATCGTCGCGCCCGACTGGCGCGGCTTCGGGCTGACCGATGGCGGCGGCGTCGACAACTACTGGCTGCCCGACTACCTGGCCGACCTCGAATGGCTGCTCGACCATTACGCGGGCGAAGGCGACGCGGCGCGCCCGGTCGATCTTGTCGGCCACAGCATGGGCGGCAACGTCGCCATGCACTATGCGGGCACCCGGCCCGAGCGCATCCGCCGCCTCGTCAACCTCGAAGGCTTCGGGATGCCGGCGCGCCGGCCCGACGAAGCGCCAGAGCGTTACGGGAAATGGATCGACGAACTCAAGCGCCTGCACCGCGGCGAGATGGACCTGTCGACCTATTCCGCGGTGGACGGCGTGGCGCGCCGCCTCATGAAGACGAACCCGCGCCTGTCGCCCGACAAGGCCCAGTGGCTCGCAGGCCACTGGTCGGCCGCGCGCAAGGAGCCCGACGGCAGCGAGCGCTGGCAGATCCTCGGCGAGGCGGCGCACAAGATCGTCAATGCGAACATCTTCCGCGTCGACGAGACGCTCGCGCTCTATGCGCGTATCGCGGCGCCCACGCTGATGGTCGAGGCCGCCGACGACAGCCTCGAGGGCTGGTGGAAAAACCGCTACACGCTCGACGAATTCCACGAGCGGCTGAAATCCGTGCCCTCAGTGCGGATCGAGCGGCTCGAAGCGTCGGGTCACATGCTGCACCACGACCAGCCGGAGCGCGTGGCGCAACTGATCGAGGATTTCCTCGCCTAGCCTTCCCGCTTCGCCGCCGCCCGCCGCAGCGCCGCGCGCGCCAGCAGCCGCGTCGAATCGAGCGTCGGCAGTGGCGAGTTCACGTCGTTCATGATCAGCGGGATCTCGGTGCAGCCGAGGATCACCGCGTCGCAACCGTCGTGCTCGCGCATGCGCTGGATCACGCGCCGGAAGGTCACGATCGCCTCGGGCTTGAAGACGCCGCAGACCAGTTCGTCCATGATGATGCGGTTGATCTCCTCGCGCTCTTCGGCGGCGGGCCGCACGCATGCGAGGCCCACGGCCGAAAGCTTGTCGAGGTAGACATCGCTTTCGACGAGCCAGCGCGTGCCCGTCAGGGCCAGGCGCCGAAAGCCGCGCCGCGCAGCCTCGTCGGCCACGCAGCCCGCGATGTGCAGCCATGGCAGCGGCGAGCGCGCCTCGATGAACGGCAGCGCCTGGTGGATCGTGTTGTCCGGGCAGACCAGGAAGTCGGCGCCCGACTTGGCGAGCTTGTCGGCGGAGGCGAGCATCACCTCGCCCACGCCGCGCCAGTCGCCGCGGTAGATGTGCGCCATGTAGTCCGCGAGCGACGGCGTGTGCATCGAGACTTCGGGATGCGCATGCGGCCCGAAGAGCGCCGCGCCTTCGACGCAGATGGTCTGGTAGCAGAGTGCAGCGCCCTCGGCGGAGCAGCCGACGATTCCGATGTGCTGGGTCATTCGCGCCATCCTACAAGCGGCGCCGCGGCGGCGGCAACCCTGCCGGCATGGACTTGCGCGCTGCCTTGGGACTTATGGCTTACTACAGATGGAAACGCCTGGGGCGTTCGCTCCGGCCGGTCCAAAACTGGCGCAGCCCGGGGCCATCGGGCCGGGCATGAGAAAATGTCCGGTTTCCCCGAACAGATCAGGACACCCCATGGACGCAGAACAAATCAACCAGATCGGTGCAACGCTTGCGGACCTGAGCGCCCGCACGGCAGATTTACGGAGGTATCTTTGACTACGATGCCAAAGCCGAACGTCTGAGGACGGTCAACGCATCGCTCGAGGATCCCAACGTCTGGAACGACCCCAAGAAGGCCCAGGAATTGGGCAGGGAAAAGAAGTCGCTCGACGACGTGGTCGTCACGCTCGACCGGCTCACCAGCGGCCTGTCGGACAACGCCGAGCTCTTCGACATGTCGAAGGAAGAAGGCGACATGGACGGCCTGCAGTCCATCGCCGATGACGCCGCCGGGCTCGAGGCCGACATCAAGCAGCTCGAATTCCGCCGGATGTTCAACAACCCGGCCGACCCGCTCAACGCCTTCGTCGACATCCAGGCCGGCGCCGGCGGCACCGAGGCCTGCGACTGGGCCAGCATGCTGTTGCGCCAATACACGCGGTACGCCGAGCGCAAGGGCTTCAAGGCCCAGCTCGAGGACGAGACCCCGGGCGACACCGCCGGAATCAAGAGCGCGACCATCAAGGTCGAGGGCGAGTACGCCTTCGGCCTGCTGCGCACCGAGACCGGCGTGCACCGCCTGGTGCGCAAGTCGCCGTTCGACTCCTCGGGCGGGCGCCACACCAGCTTCGCGAGCATCTTCGTATACCCGGAGATCGACGACTCGATCGAGATCGACATCAACCCGGCCGACGTGCGCACCGACACCTTCCGCGCCAGCGGCGCCGGCGGCCAGCACATCAACAAGACCGACTCGGCCGTGCGGCTCACGCACATCCCGACCGGCATCGTGGTGCAGTGCCAGGACGGCCGCAGCCAGCACAGCAACCGCGACGTGGCCTGGAAGCGCCTTCGCTCGCGCCTGTACGACCACGAGATGCGCAAGCGCCAGGAAGAGCAGCAGAAGCTCGAGGACAGCAAGACCGACGTGGGCTGGGGCCATCAGATCCGCAGCTACGTGCTGGACAACAGCCGCATCAAGGACCTGCGCACCAACGTCGAGGTCTCGGCCACCCAGAAGGTGCTCGACGGCGATCTCGACGTGTTCATCGAAGCCTCGCTGAAGCAAGGCGTCTGATGAAGGTCGAAGCGCTGATCTTCGACATGGACGGCACCATGATCGACTCCATGCCGGCGCATGCGCGCGCATGGGTCGAGTTTGCGGCGCGCCACGGCCTCGCGCTCGACGCGAGCGAGATTCTCGCGCGCACCACCGGCCGCACCGGCGTGGAGTGCATGCGCGAGCTGTTCGAGCGGCCGCTGTCCGACGCCGAATGCCTGGCGCTGGTCGACGAGAAGGAAGCGATCTACCGCACGATGTTCGGCGACAGCTTCGCAGAGGTGGCCGGCTTCACCGCCTTTGCCGGCGCCGCCGTCGCGCGCGGCCTGAAGGTTGCAGTGGGCACGGCCGGCGACCGGCACAACATCGAGTTCGTGATGTCGCGCCTGAAGATGGATCCGCTGCCGCTCGCCGTGGTGGGCGGCGACGAAGGCTTTGCCGGCAAGCCCACGCCCGAGATCTTTCTCGAAGCCGCGCGGCGCATCGGCGTGGCGCCCGAACGCTGCGTCGTGTTCGAGGATGCGCCCTTCGGCATCGAGGCCGCACGCCGCGGCGGCATGCGCGCCGTGGCCGTGTGCAGCACCCATTCCCCCGCCGAGCTCGGCGGTCCGCATGTGATCGCCGCGGTTCGCGACTACAACGAACTCGCCCATTCGAATTTTCTGGAGACCCTCGATGCTGCTGCAGCGTGACGCCCAAGGGCAACCCATTGCCATTCGCCGGGAAGACTATGCCGCCCCGGCATTCTGGATCGACACCGTCGACCTGACTTTCGACCTCGACCCCGCCAAGACGCGCGTGCTCAACCGCATGCAGCTGCGCCGCAACCCCGACGTGCCGCCGCAGCCGCTGCGCCTCGACGGCGACGAGCTCAACCTGGCCCGCGTGCTGGTCAACGGCCAAGGCGCCTCGTTCCGCATGGAAGGCGAGCAGCTCGTGCTCGACGGCCTGCCCTCGGCCCAGGAAGGCGCCTTCGAACTCGAGATCTTCACCACCTGCTGCCCCATCAAGAACACCAAGCTGATGGGCCTGTTCGTGAGCGAGGACACCTTCTTCACGCAGTGCGAGGCCGAGGGCTTCCGCCGCATCACCTACTTCCTTGACCGGCCCGACGTGATGGCGACCTACACCGTCACGCTGCGCGCCGCCAAGGCCGCCTACCCGGTGCTGCTGTCGAATGGCAACCTCGTCGATCAGGGCGACCTGCCCGAAGGCCGCCACTTCGCCAAGTGGGTCGACCCGTTCCGCAAGCCCAGCTACCTGTTCGCACTGGTGGCGGGCAAGCTCGTCGCGCGCGAGCAACGCATCACCGCGCGCAGCGGCAAAGAACATCTTCTGCAGGTGTACGTGCGCGCCGGCGACCTCGACAAGACCGAGCATGCGATGAACTCGCTCATCAACTCGGTGCTGTGGGACGAGGCCCGCTTCGGCCTGCCGCTCGACCTCGACCGCTTCATGATCGTGGCCACGAGCGACTTCAACATGGGCGCGATGGAGAACAAGGGCCTGAACATCTTCAACACGAAGTACGTTCTGGCCAACCAAGCCACCGCCACCGACGCCGACTACGGCAACATCGAGAGCGTGGTCGGCCACGAGTACTTCCACAACTGGAGCGGCGACCGCGTGACCTGCCGCGACTGGTTCCAGCTCTCGCTGAAGGAAGGCCTCACCGTCTTCCGCGACCAGGAGTTCAGCCAGGACCTCTGCGCCGACGCGTCGGCGCGCGCGGTCAAGCGCATCGAGGACGTGCGCGTGCTGCGCACCGCCCAGTTCCCCGAGGACGCCGGCCCCATGGCGCATCCGGTGCGGCCCGACAGCTACATCGAGATCAGCAACTTCTACACCGTCACCATCTACGAGAAGGGTGCCGAGGTGGTGCGCATGATGCAGACGCTGGTCGGCCGCAAGGGCTTCGAGCGCGGCATCACGCTCTACTTCGAGCGCCACGACGGCCAGGCCGTGACCTGCGACGACTTCGCGCAGGCCATCGCCGATGCCAACCCCGACTCCGAACTCGCGCGCCTGCTGCCGCAGTTCAAGCGCTGGTACAGCCAGGCCGGCACGCCGCGCCTCGCCGCGCACGGCGTGTACGACGCGCAGAACCGCAGCTACACGCTCAGCGTGGTCCAGAGCTGCCCGCCCACGCCGGGCCAGCCGACCAAGGAGCCCTTCGTCATTCCGCTGAACGTCGGCCTGCTCGACGCCAGCGGGCGCGAGCTGCCGGTGCAGCTCGAGGGCGAGAGCGAGGTCACCCGCGGCACCCGCACGCTGGTGCTCTCGCGTGCCGGCGAGCAGATCACCTTCGTCGGCCTCGACGCCGAGCCCGTGCCGTCGATCCTGCGCGGTTTCAGCGCACCCGTGATCCTCGACTTCGAATACACCGACGCCCAGCTGCTCACGCTGCTGGCCAACGACCCCGATCCGTTCAACCGCTGGGAAGCCGGCCAGCGCCTCGGCCTTCGCGCCGCGGTCAGGGGCATCGACGCGGTCGCGGGCGACACCACGCCGGTGCTCGACGACGCCTACGTCGAGGCCATGCGCAGCGTGCTGCGCCATCCGCAGCTCGACGCCGCCTTCAAGGAATTGGTGCTCACGCTGCCCTCGGAGACCTACATCGCCGAGCAGCTCGACGTGGTCGACCCGCAGCGCGTGCACCTGGTGCGCGAGGCCATGCGCGCCCAGCTCGCCACCGCCCTTTTTGCCGACTGGCAATGGGCCTTTGAAGCCCATCACGACACCGGCGCCTACAGCCCCGACCCCACGTCGGCAGGCCGCCGCGCACTGGCCGGCATGGCCCTGAACTTCCTGTGCCTCGCGGCGCGCGCCTCGGGCGACGCCGTGTGGCCTGGCAAGACGCTGCAGCGCTTCAAGGACGCGAGCAACATGACCGACCGCTTCAACGCGCTCAATGCGCTCGTGGCGTCGGGCCATGCGCTGGCCGGACAGGCGCTGGCGCGCTTCCATGCCCTGTTCAAGGACGAAGCCCTCGTCATCGACAAGTGGTTCTCGCTGCAGGCCGGTGCATCCGACCGCGGCGGCGACATCCTGCCCCTGGTCAAGCAGCTGATGAAGCACCCGGACTTCTCGCTCAAGAACCCGAACCGCGCACGCAGTGTGATCTTCAGCTACTGCAGCGCGAACCCCGGCGCCTTCCACCGCCCCGACGCGGCCGGCTACGTGTTCTGGAGCGAGCGCGTCATCGAGCTCGACGCCATCAACCCCCAGGTGGCCGCCCGCCTCGCACGCGCGCTCGACCGCTGGAGCAAGCTGGCCGAGCCCTACCGCAGCGCTGCGCGCGAGGCGATCGCGCGCGTGGCAGCCAAACCCGACCTGAGCAAGGACACGCACGAAGTGGTTACGCGTGCATTGGCCGGCAACTGAAGAAACTGAACACAGAAAGCATATGGCTCAACAACAGAAGATCTCCCTCACCCGCTACCTCGTCGAACAGCAGCGCGCCGATGGCCTCATTCCCGGCCAGCTGCGCCTGCTGCTCGAAGTGGTCGCCCGCGCCTGCAAGAGCATCAGCCAGGCCGTCAACAAGGGCGCGCTCGGCGGCGTGCTCGGCACGGCCGAGAGCGAGAACGTGCAGGGCGAGATCCAGAAGAAGCTCGACATCATCGCCAACGAGGTGCTGATCGAGGCCAACGAATGGGGCGGTCACCTCGCCGCCATGGCCAGCGAGGAAATGGACAGCATCTACGTGGTGCCCAACCGCTACCCGCAGGGCGAATACCTGTTGATGTTCGACCCGCTCGACGGCAGCAGCAACATCGACGTGAACGTCAGCATCGGCACCATCTTCAGCGTGCTGAAGAAGCCCGACGACACCCCCGGCGTGCAGGAAGCCGACTTCCTGCAGCCCGGCACCGAGCAGGTGGCCGCCGGCTACTGCATCTACGGCCCGCAGACCACGCTGGTTCTCACCGTGGGCAACGGCGTCGCGATGTTCACGCTCGACCGCGAGCAGGGCAGCTTCGTGCTCACGCAGGAAGACATCCAGATTCCGGCCGACACCAAGGAATTCGCGGTCAACATGAGCAACATGCGCCATTGGGACGAGCCCATGAAGCGCTACATCGACGAATGCCTGGCCGGCAAGGAAGGCCCGCGCGGCAAGGACTTCAACATGCGCTGGATCGCCAGCATGGTGGCCGACGTGCACCGCATCCTGATGCGCGGCGGCGTCTTCATGTACCCCTGGGACAAGCGCGAGCCCGAAAAGGCCGGCAAGCTGCGCCTGATGTACGAGGCCAACCCGATGAGCTGGCTCGTCGAGCAGGCCGGCGGCGCCGCCACCAACGGCAAGCAGCGCATCCTCGAGCTGCAGCCCACCAAGCTGCACGAGCGCGTGAGCGTGATGTTGGGTTCGCGAAACGAAGTTGAGCGTTTGACCCGCTACCACGCCGAAAAGGCCTGACGGAGTGGCTATAATCTGAGGCTTCGCCGGTGTAGCTCAGTCGGTAGAGCAGCTCATTCGTAATGAGAAGGTCGGGTGTTCGATTCATCTCTCCGGCACCAATACAGACAAAGCCCCGTTGCTATTAAATAAGTAGCAACGGGGCTTTTCTCATTGGCGATGGTAGTTCGGATCGATCACTCTCAGCGCCTCGGGCATCTTCTCTGCAATGGCAATCAACGTCTTGGCCGCGCCGGTCGGCTCGCGGCGCCCCTGCTCCCATTGCTGCAACGTGCGTACCGACACGCCGAGGAGCGATGCGAAGCCCGCCTGCGACAAGCCGGCGTTCTCGCGCGCGGCCACCACAGGCGTGTAGACCTTGCGGGTCCTTCCGGCGCTCATCTCGCGGGCCGACTGCACGAGCAGCGCTTCGAAATCCTGATTCGATTCGAAGGCGATCAACTCGGCATCAGTCATCGGCTTTTTCTGCGGCATTTCGCAACTCCTTCAAGGTTTCGCCAGAGATCGAATCAAGGTTCGCTTTGGCGTAGATCAGCAGCAAGACGATTTCACCGGCGTTTCTGCGGTTGAAGTACACGACCCGGACGCCGCCGCTTTTGCCGGAGCCGCTTCGGCTCCAGCGCACCTTGCGCACTCCGCCGGACCTCTGAACAGGATCGCCGGCATCGGGATGCGCGGAGATGTAGGCTGCGAATCGCCTCTTTCTTGCTCTGTCCAATAGTTCGGCCATAGCTTCTGAAGGTCTGGGTTTCGACGACGGTGAGCATTCGATCGCCATACGCCAATGGCGCATATTTTAGGCGATTGTTCCGTGACGGCCATCACGAATTCCGCACGTCACTCCCGGGACTGGGCACCGCCCGCAAGAAACAGCACACTTGCAAGCCCCACACCCCAGACCTGATAAGAAAGGCACGCCCGATGCAAATCCGCGAACTCGCCACCGGCTTGCAATTCCCCGAAGGCCCGATCGCCATGGACGATGGCTCGGTGCTGCTGGTCGAGATCGCCCGCGGCACGCTCACGCGCGTGCGGCATGACGGGCTGGTGCAGGTGGTGGCCGACCTGGGCGGCGGGCCGAACGGCGCGGCCGTCGGGCCCGACGGCGCGGTGTACGTGTGCAACAACGGCGGCTTTCGCTGGCACACCGAGGCCGATGGCTGCCAGCGCCCGGTGGGCGAGGCGGACGACTATTCGGGCGGCCGCATCGAGCGCGTGAACCTCGCCACGGGCCGCGCCGAGCGGCTCTACGACACGGTCGACGGGGCGGCGCTGCGCGGGCCGAACGACTTGGTGTTCGACGCCGCGGGCGGCTTCTACTTCACCGACCTGGGCAAGGTGCGCGAGCGCGACATGGACCGGGGCGGCGTGTTCTACGGCCATGCCGACGGCAGCGGCGCGCACGCGATCGCACGGCCGGTGATGACGCCGAACGGCATCGCGCTCTCGCCCGACGGGCGCACGCTCTACTACGCCGAAACCGAGGGCGCACGGGTCTGGGCCTTCGACATCGTCGCGCCGGGCCGCGTGCGCAAGGACGGCTGGCCCTCACCGCACGGCGGCCGCATGCTCTGCGCGTCACCGGGTGGGCACTACCAGCGCTTCGACTCGATGGCGGCCGATGCGCTCGGCAACCTCTGCGTGGCGACGCTGCTGCACGGGGGCATCACGATCGTCGCGCCCGACGGCAGCAGCTGCGAACACGTGCCGCTGCCGGATCGCTACACCACCAACATCTGCTTCGGCGGGCGCGACATGCGCACGGCCTACGTCACGCTGTCCGGCAGCGGCCGGCTGATCGCCATCGACGACTGGCCGACGCCGGGGCTGCGGCTCAACCACCAGGCCTGAAGAACCGCGCCGGATTCAGGACACCACCTGGTAATACAGGTTCTGCGGATGCCGGGCCTGCGCGAAGAAGAACCAGCGTTCGGCCAGCAGGCCGGGCGCCTGCACCAGCACCGCGAGCAGCCACGGCCACGAGACCTCGCTCGCCAGCAGGCCCCACACGAGCAGCAGCGAAGGCAGCGCAAAAGCCAGCAGCAGGAAACCGAGCTTGACGTTGCGCAGCGCCGCGAGCGAGACGCCATGAAAGAACTCGCGCGTATTGAACGCGCCGGCCGACATGCCCATCGACTTCTGCACCAGATTGGCCCCCGGGATGCCGGTGGCCGACTGCAGCGTCGACTTGGGGCGCAGGGTCGCATTGCGGCGCAGCGACAGCGCGCGCACGCCCCAGGCCACGAGCGTGGCCGCCAGGGCCCACGGGCCGAAGACCTGCACGAAGCGCGCCTCGCCGGCCACCGCGCCCATGGCGCAGGCGAGCACCAGGCCCGACGACAAGCCGATCAGCATGAAGTTGGCGATGGTGATCGGATGCGCCCATTCCTCGATGAAGCGCAGGCAGGCGTAGATCATGGCGGTGCAGTACCAGAGCGCAGCGGCCCCGGCCAGCACCAGCACAGGCAGCAGCCATGCCGCGATCGCACCCGGCGCGGTGCCGAGCTGCAGCGAAAGCCACCAGGCCGCGACCAGTGCGATGAACGCCGGCAGCACGATCACTTCGCGCGACATCCACGAGGTGCGCCACATCAGCACCGCACGCCAGGCGCGCGACTTGCGCCCGAGGTGCAGGAACGAGGCCGCGAGGCCCGCGACCAGTAGCACTTCGGCGAACGCGAGCGCGGCGCTCAGGAAAGGGGGCGCGAGGCCGAGGCCGAACAGCACCGCGAGCGCGAGCGCGACGACGAGCCCCTGCGCGGCGCCGGCCAGCGTGGTGAAGAAAAGGATGGAGAACGCGGGATGCATCGGGCTACTCCTTCGTCTCGGCCGCCGGCGTGATGCGTCGCGGCAGGTACTGGTTGGCCGGGCTGGTCTCCCATTCGGGCATGAGCGCATAGCCGCCGCGCTCGCGGATGGCGATCGACACCTCCGAGGTCGGGTCCTTCACGTCGCCGAACAGGCGTGCACCGGTGGGGCAGGCCTTGACGCAGGCGGGCTTGCGGTCTTCCTTCGGCAGCTGCTCGTCGTAGATGCGGTCGACGCAGAGCGTGCACTTGGTCATGACCTGGCGCTCCTCGTCGAGTTCGCGCGCGCCGTAGGGGCAGGCCCAGGCGCAGTACTTGCAGCCGATGCACTTGTCGTAGTCGACCAGCACGATGCCGTCTTCCTTGCGCTTGTAGCTTGCGCCCGTGGGGCACACGGGCACGCAGGGCGGGTCTTCGCAGTGAAGGCAGCTCTTGGGGAAGTGCACCGCCTGCGTGGCCGGGAAGGTGCCGGACTCGTAGGTCTGCACGCGGTTGAAGAAAGTGCCGGTGGGATCGGCACCGTAGGGCTTCTCGTCCGCCAGCGGACCGGCGCTGCCGGAGGTGTTCCATTGCTTGCACGAGGTCACGCAGGCGTGGCAGCCGACGCAGACGTTGAGGTCGATGACCAGCGCGAGCTGCTTGGCCAGCGTCTCGCCGGGTTCGGCGCGCACGGTTCCCTGCCCGGCCCGAGCGGCGGGCGATGCGGGCGCAGGCGCGGGCTGCTGAAGCATGGCCGCCGGCGCCATCAAATCCTTCAACCACTGCATCATTTCTTCGCCCTCCCCGCAAAGTACGTCAGCACGCTCGCCGCCTTGCCCAGCACACCCGGCATCGCCGGCATGCTCGCGATCTGCGGAAAGCTCTCTTCGGGCTCGCCGGGCTCGGCCGGCCGGATGCGCACGCGCACGTCGTACCAGCCCGCCTGTCCGGTGATGGGGTCGGAGTTGCTGATGGTGCCGCTCGCGGTGCCCGCGCACGGCAGCTCTTCGCTGATGAGGTGGTTGAGCAGGAAGCCCTTGCGCGCTTCGTCGGCGCCCGGTGCGAGCTGCCAGGCGCCGTCGGCCTTGCCGATCGCGTTCCAGGTCCAGACGGTGCCGGGCTCGACGGCCTCGCTGTAGCGCAGCATGCAGCGCACCTTGCCCCACTGGCTCTCGACCCAGCACCAGCCGCCGTCGGCAATGCCCGCGGCCTCGGCCGTGCGCGGGTTCACATGCAGGTAGTTGTGGCTGTGGATCTGCCGCAGCCATGCATTCTGCGAATCCCACGAGTGGTACATCGCCATCGGCCGCTGCGTGATGGCGTTGAGCGGATAGGCCTCGGTGTCGGTCGCTGCTTCCTCGAGCGGCGCATACCAGAACGGCAGCGGATCGAAATACTTGGCGATGCGCTCGCGCAGCGCGTCGGGCGGCTGGCGGCCCTGCGTCTTGCCCTGGGCGGCGAGCCTGAAGCTCTGCAGCGTGTCGGAATACAGCGCGAGCTGCACCGGGTCGTTGCGCTGGCGCCAGCCCTTGTCCTTCGCGAAATCGAGGTACTCGCGGTTCCAGTTGCGCATGAAGTGCATGCTCTCGGGCATGTGGTACTGGAACACGCAGTTGTTCTTCTCGTAGGCTTCCCACTGCTTCGGATTGGGCTCCCCGCGCAGGTGCTCGGTGCCGTCCTTGCCGCGCCATCCCATCAGGAAGCCAATGCCCGGCGCCGGCTGAAAGTTGACGACGAAATCCGGGTAGCCCGTGAACTTGCGCCCGCCCTCGGGCGTGGTGAAGGCCGGCAGCTTGAGCCGCGAGGCCAGTTCGATCAGCACCTCCTGGAACGGCTTGCACTGCCCCATGGGCGGCACCACCGGCACGCGCACCGAATCGACCGGACCCTCGAACTCGGAGATCGGCCGATCGAGCATGCTCATCACGTCGTGCCGTTCGAGGTAAGTGGTGTCGGGCAGCACCAGGTCGGCAAAGGCCACCGTCTCGCTCTGGAAGGCGTCGCACACCACCAGGAACGGGATCATGTACTCGCCCTTGTCGTCCTTGCGGTTGAGCATCTCGCGCGTGGCCATCGTGTTCATGCTCGAGTTCCACGCCATGTTGGCCATGAAGATCAGCAGCATGTCGATGCGGTACGGGTCGCCCTTGACGGCATTGGCGATCACGTTGTGCATGAGCCCGTGCGCCGACAGCGGATGCTCCCACGAGAACGCATGGTCAATGCGGATCGGCGAGCCGTCGGGGTTGATCGCGAGTTCGTCGGGACTGGCCGGAAACCCCAGCGGCGCGGCATTGAGCGGCGTGTTGGGCTGGATCATGGCCGGGTCGTTGAAGGCCCGGTAGTTGGGCACGATGTGGCGCGGGTACGGCGCCTTGTGCCTGAAGCCGCCGGGCGCATCGATGGTGCCGAGCACGCTCATCAGGATGGCGAGCGCGCGCACGGTCTGGAAGCCGTTCGAATGCGCCGCCAGGCCGCGCATCGCATGAAACGCCACCGGCCGTGCCTGCGTGGTCGCATGCTTCTTGCCCCAGGCGTCGGTCCATGGAATGGGCAGCTCGAAAGCCTGCTGCAGCGCGGTCTCGCCCATTTCGCGTGCGAGCTGGCGGATGCGGGCGGCATCGATGCCGGTGATGGCCTCGGCCCATTCGGGCGTGCAGCTCGCCACGCGTTCGCGCAGCAGCTGGAACGACGGTGCCACGCGCGTGCCGTCGGCCAGCGTGTAGTGCCCTTCGAGCGCCGGGTCGCACCATTCGCCGATGCCTTCGGGATAGGCCGGCTTGGCGGTGCCGTCGGCGCGGTCCCAGATCAGCTTGTTGTGCGGATTCCGGCCATCACCGGGCGGACCGCGCTCGGGGTCGAAGGCAAAGAGCCCTTCGCGCTCGCCCTCGTCGAGCACCACGAGCTGCGGCGCATTGGTAAAGCGCTTGAGGAAGGCGTGGTCGATGAGGTTGGCGGCGATCAGCTCGTGCAGCAGCGCCATGAAGAGCGCGCCATCGGTGCCGGGCTTGATCGGAATCCACTCGTCGGCGATGGCGGAGTAGCCGGTGCGCACCGGGTTGATCGAGATGAAGCGGCCGCCCTCGCGCTTGAACTTGCCGAGCGCGATCTTCATCGGGTTGCTGTGATGGTCCTCGGCGGTGCCGATCATCACGAACAGCTTGGCGCGGTCGAGGTCGGGGCCGCCGAATTCCCAGAAGCTGCCGCCCACGGTGTAGATCATGCCGGCGGCCATGTTGACCGAGCAGAAGCCGCCGTGCGCCGCGTAGTTGGGCGTGCCGAACTGGCGCGCGAACAGGCCGGTGAGCGCCTGCATCTGGTCACGGCCCGTGAAGAGCGCGAACTTCTTCGGGTCGGTGGCGCGGATCTTGGCAAGCCGATCGGTCAGCAGCTCGAAGGCGTGCTCCCAGCTGATGGGCTCGAACTCGCCCGCGCCGCGCTCGCTGCCGGGCTTGCGCAGCAGCGGCTGCGTGAGCCGCGCCGGCGACACCTGCTTCATGATGCCCGACGCACCCTTGGCGCAGATCACGCCCTTGTTCAGCGGATGCGCCGGGTTGCCGTCGATGTAGCGCACTTCGGGACCATGCTCGCCCTCGCGCAGGTGCACGCGGATGCCGCAGCGGCAGGCGCACATGTAGCAGGTGGTGGTCTTGACCTCGGTCTCGGCGGTGGGCGTGGGCGCCGCCAGCGGATCGTGCAAGGGTTCGCGGGAGAGGAAACTGAACACTGGCGGTCCTTTGTTTTTTCGAGCCTGGCGCAGCCGATGTTAGGTTCGTGCCATCGAACGGAAAAGCGCAGAATATTGCTCACCATGACCGGAAAAACAGATCAAGACCAGAGTCAGTCCACCCGGCTGCGGCTGAACCTGCGCCAGCTGGAGGTGTTCGTCGCCACCGCGCGCGGCGGCAGCACGCGCGCCGCGGCCGACCGCATCGCGCGCTCGCAGTCGGCCGCCAGCAGCGCGCTGGCCGACCTCGAGGCCTCGGTCGGCGTGCTGCTGTTCGATCGCATCGGCCGCCGGCTGGTGCTCAACGAGAACGGCCGCGCGCTGCTGCCCAAGGCGCAGGCGCTGCTCGACCAGGCGGCCGAGGTCGAGGCGCTCTTCATCGGCGAGCATGCAGCGCCGCTGCGCGTGGCGGCGAGCTTCACCATCGGCGAATACCTGCTGCCCGAGCGGGTGTCGCACTGGACCGCGCTGCATCCGCAGAGCCAGGTGCACCTGCACATCGCCAACACGCGCGACGTGATCGAGGCGGTGGCGGGTTTCGACGTCGACGTCGGCTTCATCGAGGGGCCGCAGACACATCCCGACCTCGTGGTGCGCGCCTGGCGCACCGACGAGCTGGTGATCGTGGCCGCGCCCGGGCATCCGCTCGCGGGCCGCGTGGCCACGCACCGGCAGCTGTCGCAGGCCACCTGGGTGCTGCGCGAGCACGGTTCCGGCACGCGCCAGGTGACCGACGCGTGGTTGATCCAGAACCTCGACCAGGTGCATGTCGGCTTCGAGCTCGGCAGCACCGAGGCGATCAAGCGCGTGGTGGCTTCGGGCACCGGCCTGGCCTGCCTGTCGCGCTACACCGTGGCGCAGGCCCTCGAAGACGGCCACCTGGTCGAGCTGCGCACCCGGCTGCCGGCCGGCATGCGGCGGCTCGCGACGGTGATGCACCGCGACAAGCTGCTCGGCCGCGCGACGGCCGACTTCCTGCGGCACTGCGGCGCGAGCGTGCCGCGCGGGGCGGTGGCGCCGCAGCCCTGAGCTAGCTGTCCGCCCCCGCAAGCACCGCCAGCGCCACCGATGCAATGCGCGAGAGCGCCGAATCCGAGCGCGAGGTCAGCACGATGGGCACGCGCGCACCGAGCACCAGCCCCGCGCATTCGCCGCCGCCGATGTAGGTGAAGCTCTTGTAGAGCATGTTGCCGGCGTTGAGGTCGGGCACCAGCAGCAGGTCGGCCTCGCCGCTGACGCGCGACGACATCTTCTTGATGCGCGCCGCCTCGGCCGAGATCACGTTGTCGAAGCCGAAGGGCCCTTCGACAATTGCGCCGGGCCATGCGCCCTCGTGGGCCATGGCCACCAGGGCCTGGGCATCGACCGTGGCCTGGATCGCGGGGTTCACGGTCTCGACGGCGGCGACGATGCCGACCTTGGGCTCGGCGACACCGATCGTGCGCAACAGCGCGACGGCGTTGCCGAGGATGTCGCGCTTGGTGGCGAGCGAGGGCGCGATGTTGACCACGCAGTCGGCCACGCCGAGCAGCTTGGGATAGCGCGGCAGGTCGAACAGGAAGATGTGGCTGATGCGCGTGCTGCCGCGCAGGCCCGTCTCTTTGTCGACCACCGCCGACATCAGCTCGTCGGTGTGCAGCGAGCCCTTCATTAGCGCGCCGACCGCACCGGCCTGCGCCAGCGCGGTGGCACGCCGCGCGCTCTGCGCGGGGTCCGCAGCGCCATCGACGATCTCGAACGCGCCCGCATCGACTCCAGCCAGCTCGGCTGCGCGCAGGATCTCCGCGCGCGGGCCGATCAGCACCGGCTCGCCGAGCCCCGCCTCGCGGATGCCGGCCGCGGCCTCGAGCGCGGCGGCATCGCAAGGGTGGACCAGCCCGATGCGCGCGTGCGTGGCCGCGGCGCGCGCGCGCACCACCAGCGCGTCGAGGTGCGGATGCGCAATGGGAAGCGACGGCATGCCGACGCCCGCCTTTAGACGTAGTCCTTGTACTTGTCGAGGAATCGCACCGGCTTGGCCAACGCATCGCGGCGGAACGGATCGCCCAGTTCGCGCGTGCACATGATCTCGATCACGCAGGTCTTCTTCTCGTTCATCTGCATGTCGATGGCCTTCTTGAGCGCCGGGCCCACGTCCTCGATGTTGTCGACCACGATGCCTTCGGCGCCCATCGCCTTGGCGATGCCCGCGAAGCTCTCGCTCTCGAGCTCGCCGGCCACGAAGCGGCGGTTGTAGAAGTCGACCTGGTTCTTCTTCTCGGCGCCCCACTGGCGGTTGTGGAACACCACGGCCGTCACCGGGATGTCGTGGCGCACGGCGGTCATGATCTCGACCATGCTCATGCCCCAGGCGCCGTCGCCGGCATAGGCCACGGCCGGACGGTCGGGCGCCGCGCACTTGGCACCGATCATCGTGGGCAGCGAGTAGCCGCAGTTGCCGAAGCTCATCGGCGCGAAGAAGCTGCGCGGCTCCTCGAAGCGCAGGTAGCTGTTGGCGATGGCGTTGATGTTGCCGATGTCGGTGGAGACCATCACGCGCGGCGGCATGGCCTTCTCAAGTTCGCGCAGCACCTGGCGCGGATGCAGGTAGGTGCCGCCGGTCGGGGTCTTCTCGCCCTTGGCTTCCTCGATCGCGTCCAGGCTGAACTGGTCGCGCTCGTGGGTCCACTCGTCGAGTTCCTTCTCCCACGCGGCTTTTTCCGACTTGATCTTCTCGGCGCGCTCGGCCTTGGTGGCGTCGCAGGCGAGCGTCTTGCCCTGCAGGCGCTTGAGCAGTTCCTTGGCAGTGGCCTTGGCATCGCCGTGGATGCCCACGGTGATCTTCTTCACCAGGCCCAGGTTGGTGTGATCGGCCTCGACCTGGATGATCTTCGCTTCCTTCGGCCAGTAGTCCATGCCGTGCTGCGGCAGCGTGCCGAAGGGGCCCATGCGCGAACCGAGCGCAAGCACCACGTCGGCCTGCGCCATGAGCTTCATCGCGGCCTTCGAGCCCTGGTAGCCCAGCGGGCCGGCCCACAGCGGATGGCTCGCGGGGAACGAGTCGTTGCGCAGGTAGCCGTTGGCCACCGGTGCGCCCAGGCGCTCGGCCAGCGCCTTGCACTCCTCGACCGCATCGCCCATGACCACACCGCCGCCCGACAGGATGACCGGGAACTTGGCCGTGGCCAGCAGCTCGACGGCCGCGTTCAGGCTCATCTCGCCGCCCGCGCCGCGCTCCACGCGCATGGGCTTCGGGATCTCGGTGGTGATCTCGCCGTAGAAGTAGTCGCGCGGGATGTTGAGCTGGGTCGGGCCCATCTCGGAGATCGCGCGGTCGAAGCAGCGCGCGGTGTATTCGGCCATGCGCTTGGGGTTGTTCACATGCCCCTGGTACTTGGTGAACTCCTGGAACATCGGCAGCTGGTTGGCTTCCTGGAAGCCGCCCAGGCCCATGCCCATGGTGCCGGTCTCGGGCGTGATCATCACCACCGGGCTGTGCGCCCAGTAGGCCGCGGCCACGGACGTCACGCAGTTGCTGATGCCGGGGCCGTTCTGGCCGATCACCACGCCGTGGCGGCCCGAGACGCGCGAGTAGCCGTCGGCCATGTGCCCACCGCCCTGCTCGTGCACCACCGGGATCAGGCGGATGCCGGCCGGCGCGAAGATGTCCATCGCATCCATGAAGGCCGAGCCCATGATGCCGAAGATGTCGGTCACGCCGTTGGCGACCAGGGTCTCGACGAAGGCCTCGGAAGGCGTCATCTTCTGCACGCCGGTGACGGCTTCGCGGGTGGGTGCGGCGGGTTGCTTCTGGCTCATGGCATGCGTCTCCTGAAGGAATGGGCTTGGGGTTGCGTCTCGAAAGACGGAACTTCCTGTTCCGAATTTCATTTCGGCGAATATAGGCCCGCGATGCCGCTGCGTCAAACAAAATACAAAAAACGGGACGATTCGTCTTGTTTTTTGTAAAAAGACTATGATCCGGCCCATGAAAATCGTCAAAGGGCCTGTGCCCGTCCTGCCGGAGGCGGCCGCCGGCGACACCCCCACCATGCGCCTGTTCGGCTTGCTTGAAGTCATGGCCGCGAAGGACCAGCGCTATTCGCTGCAGGGCCTGGTGGAAGAAACAGGCATCCCAAAACCCACCCTGCACCGCATGCTCCAGCAGCTCGAAGGCTCGGGCCTGCTGCAGCGCGAGAGCGATGGGCGTCACTACGGCATCGGCACGCGGCTGCGGCGCCTGGCCGAGAACCTGCTGCTCAACGACAGCCTGCATGGCGCGCGCCACACCGTGCTGCGCCAGCTGGTCGAGGAGATCGGCGAGAGCTGCAACCTCACGGCGTTGTCGGGCAGCGAGGTGGTGTACCTCGATCGCGTGGAAACCGCGGCGCCGCTGCGCTTCTACCTGCACTCGGGCTCGCGCGTGCCGGTGCATTGCTCGGCCAGCGGCAAGGTGTTTCTCTCGCAGATGAGCCCGGCGCAGCGCCGCCGGCTGCTGTCGAACGCGCCGCTCGAGCCCTACACCGCCAAGACGCTGACCGATCCCGACGCGCTCGAGAAGGAAGTGCAGCGCGTGCGCAAAGATGGCTATGCGCTCGACAACGAGGAGTTCCTGCCCGGGCTGCTGTGCATTGCCGCGCTCGTGCCCTCGGGCGACGGCGCGCCGTCGAACCTGTGCATCGCGGTGCAGGCACCCGTGATGCGGCTCGATGCGGCCAAGGCGCGATCGCTGCTGCCCGCGCTGCAGCGCGCCGCGCTGGCGCTGAGCCGCATCGACGCCGACGCGGCCGCCGAGCGCGCGCAGGCCTGATCGCATCCACTTTTTTTCTGAAAGCCCCACCGTGACCGATACCGCAGAACTGCGACCCGACAGGATGCTGAGCGTGCGCGAGGTGTTCGGCATCGACACCGACCTGCAGGTGCCCGCCTTCGGCCCGTCCGAAGCCATCGACGATCATGTCCCCGAGGTCGATGCGGTGTACCGCTTCAACCCCGACGTGACGCTGGCCATCCTCGCGGGCTTCACGCGCGACCGGCGCGTGATGGTGCAGGGGCTGCACGGCACCGGCAAGTCGACCCACATCGAGCAGGTGGCGGCGCGGCTGAACTGGCCCTGCGTGCGGCTCAACCTCGACGGCCACATCAGCAGGCTCGACCTCGTCGGCAAGGACGCAGTGGTGCTGCGCGAGGGCCAACAGGTCACCGAATTCCAGGAAGGCATCGTGCCCTGGGCGCTGCAGCGTCCCGTGGCGCTGATCTTCGACGAGTACGACGCCGGCCGGCCCGACGTGATGTTCGTGATCCAGCGCATCCTCGAGCGCGACGGCAAGTTCACGCTGATGGACCAGAACAAGGTGCTGCGCCCGCATCCGTTCTTCCGGCTCTTCGCCACCGCCAACACCGTGGGCCTCGGCAACCTCAACGGGCTCTACCATGGCGCGCAGCGGCTCAATCATGCGCAGATCGACCGCTGGAACATCGTCGCCTCGCTCAACTACCTGCCTGCCGACGAAGAGATCGCGATCGTGCAGGCGCGCGTGCCGTCGCTCGCCGACGAGGCAGGCCACGCGCTCGTCGCGTCGATGGTGGCGGTGGCGAGCCTCACGCGCCAGGGCTTCGCGGCCGGCGACCTGTCGACGCTGATGTCGCCGCGCACCGTGATCACCTGGGCCGAGAACGTCGAGATCTTCAAGGACCCGGCACTGGCGTTTCGGCTTTCGTTCGTCAACAAATGCGACGACGCCGAGCGGCCGCTCGTCGCCGAATACTTCCAGCGCTGCTTCGATAAAGAGCTATGAGCGAAGCCCAGCAGCGCGCCCGGCAGGAAGAACGGATCTTCGAGCTTTGCGCGGGCGTGGTGCGGGCCATCAGCGGCGAGCGCGACCTGCACTTTCGCGGCCAGCGGCTGCACCGCGGCCGCACGGCGCTGCCGTGGTTCGCGCCGCACCTGCATCCTTCGGCCGAGACGGACGACTTCGCATCGTTTCGCGGCGTGGCCGACGGGCTTGCGCTGCGGCTCAGTGCGTCCGATGCCGCGCTGCATGAAACGCTTCGGCCCCAGGAGCCGGTCGAGCGCATGCTGTTCGAGATGCTCGAGCAGTTCCGTGTCGAAGCGCTGGCGCCCGACACCATGGCCGGCATGCGCCGCAACCTGCGGCACCGCCATGAACAATGGTCGCTCGCGTTCCACCATTCGGGCATGACCGACACCGCGCGCGGCCTGCTGCTCTATGCGGTGGCGCAGATCTGCCGCGCCCGCGTGAGCGGCCAGCAGGTGGTGGAAGAAACCGAGGACATGCTCGAGGCCACGCGCTTCGCGCTCGCGCCGCTGATCGGCCACGCGCTCGCGGGCCTGCGACGCGACCGCACCGACCAGGCCGCGTATGCGGTGCATGCGCTGGCCATCGCCCGCACCGTGGCCGCGATGCTGCACGAGGCCGGCGAAGACGCGAGCGCCGCGCGCGACGCGCATGTCGACGACAAGCGCAGCGTGTTCAGCCTCGTCGCCGACATGGACCAGGAGATCATCGAGCGCTTCACCACCGCCGAGTCGGGCCGCAGCGCCGTGCTCGACGACGCGGGCGGCACCTACCGCGTCTTCACCACCGCCTACGACCGCGAGCACGACGCCGCCACGCTGGCGCGCAAGGAAGTGCTCGCGGGCCATCGCGAGAAGCTCGATCGGCGCATCGCGGCCCAGGGCGTGAACATCGCCCGACTTGCGCGCGAGCTTCGTGCGCTGCTGGCCGACCCGGTGCGCGACGGCTGGGACGGCGGCCAGGAAGAAGGCCTCATCGACGGCCGCCGGCTCGCGCAACTGGTGGCCTCGCCCACCGAGCGTCGGCTGTTCCGCACCGAGCGCATGGCGCCGGTGGCCGATTGCGTCGTGAGCTTCCTGATCGACTGCTCGGGCTCGATGAAGGAGCATGCCGAATCCGTCGCGATGATGGTCGACGTGTTCGCGCGCGCGCTCGAGCAGGCCGGCGTGGCCAGCGAAGTACTGGGCTTCACCACCGGCGCCTGGACCGGCGGCCGGCCGCAGCGCGAGTGGGTGCGCGCCGGCAGGCCTCTTCACCCCGGCCGCCTGAACGAGCGCAGCCACATCGTCTTCAAGGCCGCCGCCACGCCCTGGCGCCGTGCACGCCCGGCCATGGCGGCACTGCTGAAGGCCGACCTGTTCCGCGAAGGCATCGACGGCGAGGCGGTCGACTGGGCCTGCCTGCGGCTCGGCCAGCGCACCGAGGCCCGCAAGCTGCTGCTGGTGATTTCGGACGGCTCGCCGATGGACAGCGCGACGCACCTGGCGAACGACGCGCACTACCTCGACCACCACCTGCGCGATGTGGTGGCGCGCCACGAGCAGCGCGGCGACATCGAGATCGCGGGCATCGGCGTCGGGCTCGACCTGAGCCCGTACTACAGCCGCTGCCACGTGCTCGACCTTGCCACCTCGACGGGCAACACGATCTTTCGCGAGGTGATCGACCTCATGGCGGGGCGGCACCGGCGCTGATCTTCCAGCCGTTCTCCGGGGCGGCGATGCACGACGAGCGTGCCCTGTGTGCCCAGGGTACCGGGTGCTCCCCGCAGCGAAATAAAGAAGGAGCCGAAGGCGGGGGACATTCGCGGAGGGGAGTACCCGGTGGCCTGGGCACCCGCCCTGAAAAGAACCCAGGTTGACAAACCACCCAACCCGTCCGACCATCGCGTTTCAAATCCAGGAACGACGTTCTATTATTTAGAACAACAAGAGACAATGGACTCCACGCTAGCCAAAGGCCTCGCCGCCATCGAATGGATGACGCGGCAACAACGTCCCTGCCGCGTCACCGACCTTGCACAGGCTTTCGGCATGGCGCGCAGCAACGCGCACCGCACCCTCCAGACGCTGGTCGAATGCGGCTGGGCCGTGCAAGACCCCGACACCAGCGCCTACCGCCCCAGCCTGCGGCTGTTCGAACTCGGCGCGCTCGTGTCCGAGGCCAGCGACATGGGCTCGCTGCTGCGGCCGCACCTCGCGGCATTGGCGCAGCAGACCGGCGAGACGATCCACCTCGCCGTACTCGACGGCGCCGAGATCGTGTACCTCGACAAGTTCGACAGCCCCCTGCCCGTGGCCGCCTATTCGCGCATCGGCGGCCGTGCGGCGGCATATTGCGTCGCCTCGGGCAAGGCGTTGCTCGCAGCGGCGGCGCCCGACGCGGCCGCGCTGCGCGAGAGCCTCGGCAGCCTCGTGGCACACACGCCCAACAGCATCACCGACTTCGATGCACTTCTCCAGGAACTCGAACGCACACGCGTTCGCGGCCATGCCGAGAACCGCGAGGAATGGCGCCTCGGCGTCTGCGGTCTCGGCGTGCCGGTGTTCAACGCACGCGGCGAGGCCGTGGCCGCGGTCGGCATGAGCGTGCCCTCGATCCGCTTCGCGCGGACGCAGGCGCGCGAACTCGCCGAGCGGCTCTTGGCATGCGCGCGCGACGCGAGCGTCACGCTCGGCTACCGGGCCAGCCCGGCGCCGGTCACGCCGCTTCCGACTTCCACCACCAAGAGAAGGAGACTCGAATGAACCGGTTACTCGCCCCTGGGCTGCGCGCGACGCTTCTGTCCGCCGCCGCATTGGCTTCTTCGCTCGCCGCTCCCATTGCCGCGCACGCGCAGCAGGCTGGCGCGGACTACCCGTCCAAACCCATCCGGCTGGTGGTGCCGTACCCGCCCGGCGGCGGCACCGACGTCGTCGCGCGCATCGTGCAGGAGCGCTTCTCCGCGCTGTTGGGCCAGCAGTTGCTGATCGACAACCGAGGCGGCGCGGCCGGCTCCATCGGCACCGAGATCGTCGCCAAGTCGGCGCCCGACGGCTATACGGTGCTCTTCACGCTTTCGTCCCACACCATCAATCCGGCGATCTACCCAAAGCTGCCCTTCGACACCGCGAAGGACTTCACGCCTGTCGGCATGGTCGCGTCGTTGCCGCAGATCCTCGTGGCCAACACGCAGTTCGCGCCCAACACCGTGGCCGAGCTCGTCAAGCTCGCCAAGGACAAGCCCGGTTCGCTGTCCTTCGCCTCGGTCGGCAATGGCTCGCCGGGCCACCTGGCGGGCGAGCTCATGAAGCTGCGCACCGGCACGCAGATGACCCACATTCCCTACCGCGGCGGCGGCCCCGCCGTCACCGACCTCATGGGCGGGCAGGTGCCGCTGCTGTGGGTGTCGATCCCTGCCGCGGCGCAGTTCGTGAAGGCGGGCAAGCTCAAGGCGCTGGCAGTGTCGACCACCAAGCGCAGCGCGGCCTTCCCCGACGTGCCCACGATGCAGGAGGCCGGCGTTTCCGACTTCGACGTCGACTCGTGGTACGCCATGTTCGTGCCCGCGAAGACGCCGCAAAGCGCCATCGACAAGCTCAACCGCGTGATCAACACGGTCGTGAAAGAGCCCGAGATCCGCGACAAGCTGCTGGCGCAGGGCAGCGAAGGCGTGGGCGGCCCGCCCGAGCAGCTCGGCAAGGTGGTGGACACCGAACTCGTGCGCTGGCAGAAACTCGCCAAAGAGGCCAGCATCAAGGTGGACTGACCGACAACCGACGAAAAGACCCATGGAACATTCAACCGCACCCTCCTCTTCCCCCATCGCCGAACTCGTGGCGCGCGCCCGCGCTGCGCAGCGCATCTACGAGACATGGTCGCAAGCGCAGGTCGACACCGCGGTGGTGGCGGCGGGCTGGGCCATCATCGAACCCGCGCGCAACCGCGAACTGGCCGAACTGGCGGTGGCCGATACCGGCGTGGGCAACGTCGAGGACAAGGTGCGCAAGAACCACCGCAAGACCTTCGGCCTGCTGCGCGACCTGCAGGGCGCGCGCTCGGTGGGCGTCATAGCCGAAGACCCGGCGCGCGGCATCGTCGAGATCGCGCGGCCCGTGGGCGTGGTGTGCGCCATCACGCCGTCCACCAACCCGGGTGCCACGCCAGCCAACAAGATCATCAATGCGCTCAAGGGGCGCAACGCGGTGATCGTGGCGCCCTCGCCGAAGGGCTGGTCGACGGCGGCGCGGCTCATCGAATTCATCCACCAGCAGTTCGACCGCATCGGCGCACCTCGCGACCTGGTGCAGTTGCTGCCCTCGCCCGTCAACAAGCAGTCGACCGCCGAGTTGATGCGCCTGTGCGACCTGGTGGTGGCGACCGGCTCGCAGGCCAACGTGCGCGCCGCCTATGCGAGCGGCACGCCGGCATTCGGCGTGGGCGCGGGCAACGTGGCGGGCATCGTCGACGAAACCGCCGACGTGGACACGGCGGCCGATCGCATCCTGCTGTCGAAGACCTTCGACAACGCCACGAGCTGCTCGTCGGAGAACAGCCTGGTCATCGTCGATGCGGTGCGCGCAAAGATGCTCGCGGCCCTCAAGGACCGCGGCGCCGTCATGCTCGCCGACGCGCAGAAGGCCACGCTGCAGTCGCTGATGTGGCCTGAAGGCAAGCTCTCGCCCGCGGTCATCGGCCAATCGGCCCGCGTGATCGCCGAACGCGCGGCCGCCATGGACGGCGCCAACCGTGAGGGCTGGCTCGCCATTGCCGCCGCCGAACCGCGCGTACTCATGGTGGCCGAAGACGGCGTGGGCCATGCGCACCCGTTCTCCGGCGAGAAGCTGAGCCCCGTGCTGGCCGTTTACGCGGCGCGCGATTTCGCCGAGGCGGCCGCCACGGTCGAGCGCATCTACGCCTACGAAGGCGCGGGCCATTCCGTGGGCCTGCACAGCACGCGACCCGAACGCGCGCTGGCGCTCGGCCTCACGTTGCCCGTGTCGCGTGTGATCGTCGACCAGGCGCACTGCATCGCCACCGGCGGCAGCTTCGACAACGGGCTGCCGTTCTCGCTGTCGATGGGCTGCGGCACCTGGGGCAAGAACAACTTCTCCGACAACATGAACTACCGGCACTATCTGAACATCACGCGCGTGTCGCGGCCCATTGCCGAGCGCATGCCGAGCCAGGACGAGATCTTCGGCGCGTTCTTTTCGCAGTACGGAGCGAACTGATGGACAGGGCGGCCGGCGCGGACACCGTCCATGGCTTGATCGAGAACGCTGCCGCCCGCACGCCGCATGCGGTGTATGCGCTCTCCTGCGACAGCGGCGAGCAGCAGCAGCAGCAGCAGATCGACTTCTCCTCGCTCGCAAGCGGCTGCCGGCGCGTGGCGGGCCTGCTGCACCGCGCCGGCGCACGACCCGGCGACACGGTGTCGGTGGTCATGCCGAACGGGCTGCAGACGCTGCGGCTGCTGCTCGGCGCGATGCATGCGGGTTGCGTGGTCAATCCGGTCAACCTGCTGTCGCAGCCCGACCAGATGCGCTATGTGCTCGCGCATTCCGACTGCCGCGTGGTGTGCGTCGCGCCCGAGTGGGAAGAACGCGTGCGCGCGATGCTGGTCGATGCCGGCCGGCCGGTGGACCTGCTCGTGGCCGCGCCCGATGCGGCCACGCTGCCCGGCGAGGACGATGACGATGACGAGGACGATCGGCAAGACAGCACGGCGTTAGCACCACCCTCACCCGACGCCGTCGCACTGCTGATGTACACCTCCGGCACCACCGGCCTGCCGAAGGGCGTGATGCTCACGCAGCACAACCTGGCCGCCAATGCGCACGCGATCGGCGCGGAGCATGCGCTCGGTGCGGCCGACCGCGTACTGGCCGTGCTGCCGCTCTATCACATCAATGCCTTCTGCGTGACCATGCTCGCGCCGCTGGCCTTCGGCGGCAGCCTCGCGATGCCGCCGAAGTTCTCGGCCGGGCGCTTCTGGCAACAGGCCGGCGACACGCACTGCACCTGGATCAACGTGGTGCCGACCATGATCTCGTACCTGCTCGAGGGCGAGCCACCACCGCGCTCGCAGACGGCATCGCTGCGCTTCTGCCGCTCGGCCTCGGCCGCGCTGCCGCCCGAACACCACCGCGCCTTCGAGCAGAAGTTCGGCATCGGCATCGTCGAGACCATGGGCCTCACCGAAACCGCCGCGCCCTCGTTCTCGAACCCGATGGAGCCGGCGCTGCGCAAACTCGGCTCGGTCGGCCGCGCCTCGGGCTGCGAGGCGCGCGTGATCGACGCCGCCCTGGCCGAAGTGCCCGACGGCGCCACCGGTGAACTGGCGATCCGGGGGCCGAACGTGATGCGCGGCTACTACAAGAACGACGACGCCACGCGCGCGAGCTTCACGCCCGACGGCTGGCTGCGCACCGGCGACCTCGGGCACCGCGACGCCGACGGCTTCTTCTTCGTGACCGGCCGCATCAAGGAACTGATCATCAAGGGCGGCGAGAACATCGCGCCGCGCGAGATCGACGAGGCGCTGCTGCAGCACCCCGCGGTGCTCGAGGCCGCGGCCGTGGGCGTGCCCGACCGCCACTATGGCCAGGAGATCGGCGTGTGCATCGTGCTGCGCGAGGGCTGCGCCTGCACCGAGGACGAACTGCGCGCCTTCAGCGCCACCGCGCTCGGGCGCTACAAGACGCCGGGGCACTACCGCTTCGTCACCGACCTGCCGCGCGGCCCCTCGGGCAAGGTGCAGCGCCTGAAGCTGCTGCCGCTCTTTGCCGCATGACGGCGGCGGAACTGCTGGTGCCGCCGCTGGCGCCGGCGCTGCTCGCCTACAGCCTCTGCGTGGTGTTCGCGGCCGGCGTGGTGCGCGGTTTTGCGGGCTTCGGCTTCTCGGCCGTCACCGTGGCCGGGCTCTCGCTGGTGGTGTCGCCCGCGCTCGTGGTGCCCGCGATCTTCATGCTCGAAGTGCTCGCCAGCCTGAGCCAGCTGCGCGGCGTGGCGCGCGACGTCGACATGCCCTGGCTCGGCTGGCTGATGCTGGGCAACCTGCTGTTCATTCCGCTGGGCGTCGCCCTGCTCGCCTGGTTGCCCGAGACACCGCTGCGCCTGTTGATCGGCGCGCTGCTCATGGCAGCGGCGCTGCTGCTGCGCGCCGGCGCGCGCGCCACGCTCGTGCCCACGCGCGCGGTGCGCTTCGGCGCCGGCCTGGTGTCGGGCCTCATCAACGGCGTGGCGGCCATCGGCGGCATCGCGCTCGCGGTGCTGCTGAGCACCACCGCCATGACGCCTGCCGCGCTGCGTGCGACCATGATCGCGCTGCTGCTGTTCAGCGACGTGGTGTCGCTCGCGAGTGCCGCGCTCATCCCTGCGGGCGCGCATGCCTCAGGCTCGCTGCTCGGTCCCGACACGCTGAAATGGGCGCTCTGGCTCGCGCCCGCGATGCTGGCCGGCATCTGGTGGGGACAGCGTTCGTTCAAGGGCGTGTCGCCGGAGCAGTTCCGCCGGCATGTGCTGAATCTGCTCGTGGTGCTGGCGTCGGTGAGCGTGCTGCGCTCGGTGGTCTCGCTGCTGTCGGCCTGAGACGCTGCGCACGCCCGGCTATGTATGCTGCGGCGACATGCTGACTTCTCGCGCTTCATTTCGTCGCCCGTGCCGGGCCGCACGGGCCGCCGCCACGGGGTTGGTGCTGTTCGCATCGGCGGTCACCACTGCCGTCGCGGCATCCCGTTGCGCCGACACGGCCATCCAATTTCCGCCACCGCCGCGCGCGCTCTCCATGGCGGCCGCCGCCGAGCGCGAGCACGCCGCCTTCGGCGCGCAGGCGATGGATGCCGAAGGCCGGCTCATCGAATCGGGCTGGTCCGAGGCCGACGCCTCGCGCCCGCTGCGCATGGGCCCCGCGCCGTGGCAGCGGGTGCACGGCTACTGGCAAGCGGTGCCGGAGCGCCGCAGCGCGCTGCCGTCGCTGGTGCGCTTCGGCGCGCTGCGGCCGGCCGACCGCACGCTGCTGCTGCAAGCGCTCAACCAGGCCAGCGCAGCGCACCTGCAAGGCCTTGGCGTGGGCCCCGACCAGGGCCTCGATGCGGCCGAGCTGCATGCAATGACAACCGCGGTGAACCGCGTCGCCGCCATCGACACACCTTGGTCGGCCGCCTTCGTGAGCTGGCTCGCGCGAGAGGCCGGCCTGGGCGCGGACGAGTTCGTTTTCTCCGAAGCGCATGTGGACTATGCCGGCGCCGCCTGGCAGGCCGGCGCCGCCGAGGCGGCCGGCCGCGAGACGCGCTACGCGATGCGCGCCTGCGACCTCATGCGCACGCCGCCACGCGTGGGCGACCTCGTCTGCCATGCACGCGCGGGCCGCGCCGGGCTCGACCGCTTCGAGAAGCTCGGCGAAGTACTCGCCACGCGGCCTACGGGCGGCGAGCCGCTTCCGATGCACTGCGACATGGTGGTCAAGGTCGATGCGCGCGGCTTCGAGGCCGTCGGCGGCAACGTGCTGCAGTCGGTCACGCGCAGGCGGCTCGACTTCGCACCCGGCACCCGAACACTCGATGCGAGCTACCAGCCCGACCACTGCGACCCCGCCGCCGCGGGCTGCGTCGACCGGCACATGAGCCGGCAGCCGTGGTCGTTGCTGCTGCAGTGGCGCTGAGGCGCGGGGACGGGGCGCAGGACGCGCTCAGGAACACACATGATCCGCTTGGATGATGTGCACGCCAGGCGCACGCACACCGCTTCGGCTCCTACGTCGCCGAACGGTCTCTCTCGTCGAGTGCGGCGAAAACTTCGCTGGCCGATCGGTACTGCCCTTGCTCCATCTCGCGATGGCCTGACTCACCTTACAGCAGCCCCGCCATGCGCCCCGCCGCCGCCTCCAGCGCACCGATGCGCGCCACCGCATCCGCCATCGACATGCGCGCCGTCGGCGCATGCACCGCAAGCGCGGCGCGCACCGCACCCGCTGCGTCGCGCACCGGCACGGCCACGGCCACGAGGCCGGCGATGAACTCCTCGCGGTCGCGCGAATGGCCGCGCCGCGCGATCTCGTCGCACTCGGCGCGCAGCGCCTCGGGCGTCATGAGCGTATTGGCCGTCATGCGTTCGAGCGGCAGGCTGTCGATGATCGTGTCGCGCGCCTTGTCGGGCATCAGCGCCAGAAAGAGCTTGCCGCTCGCGGTGCAGTGCAACGGCACGTGCGAGCCGACGTCGAGCGTCAGGCGCAGCGGCCATTGCGCCTCGACCCGGTCGAGGTAGAGCACCTGCGCGCCGTCGAGCGTGGTGAGGTTGCAGGTCTCGCCGACCTCGCGCACCAGCGCGGCCAGCACCTCGTGGCGCAGGCCGCGCACCGTGCCGTGGTTCAGCGTGTCCAGCGCCAGCTGGCGCAACGCGGGCCCGACGATGAACGAGCGCTCGTCCACGTCGCGCGCCAGGAAGCCGGTGCCCAGCAGTTGGGTGCAGATGCGGTGCGCCGTGCCTTTGGGCAGGCCGAGCTGCGCCGCGAGCTCGGCGAGGGTCAGCGCCCGGCCCTGGTTGGCCAGCAGCGCCAACAGGCGCAGGCTGCGCTCGGCGGATGAGCCGGAAGACGGCTCCTCGGGGGTCGCGGAATCGGAAGAACTACGCACTGCGGCGGACGCGCGCACGGGTCGTGGCATACGGGTAAACCTTAAAAGTGGAACGTTGCGTTCCGAAAAACATTAGCCTAGGATGCATCGCATTGCGGCGATTGTTCCATTGCCCGGGAGTGCGATACACATGCGTGACGAGGAGTTCGACTACATCGTGGTGGGTGCCGGCTCGGCGGGTTGCGTGCTGGCCGGCCGGCTCAGCGAAGACCCGGCCACGCGCGTGCTGCTGCTCGAAGCCGGCCCAGCCGACAAGTCGCTCTGGATCCACCTGCCCATCGGCTACGGCAAGACGATGTGGAGCTCCACCTACAACTGGCGCTTCGAGACCGATCCCGACCCGAACATGAACGGCCGGCGCATCTACTGGCCGCGCGGCAAGACGCTGGGCGGATCGAGCGCGATCAACGGCTTGATCTACATCCGCGGCCAGCGCGAGGACTACGACCACTGGGCCGCGCTCGGCAATGCGGGCTGGGGCTACGACGACGTGCTGCCCTATTTCATCCGCTCCGAAGGCAACCAGCGCGGCGCCAGCGCCTTTCATGGCGGCGACGGGCCGCTGAAGGTATCGGACATCGCGGCCCGGCACGAACTGATCGAGGCCTTCATCGAGGGCGCCGAACAGATCGGCGTGCCACGCACCGAAGACTTCAATGGCGCCACGCAGGAAGGCGCGGGCTACTACCAGCTCACCACGCACAAGGGCTGGCGCTGCAGCACGGCCAAGGCCTACCTGACGACAGCGAAGAACCGGCCGAACCTGCGCATCGCGACCGAGGCGCTGGCCACGCGGCTGGTGCTCGACGGCCGGCGTGCGGTGGGCATCACCTACCGCCAGGGCGGCGAGACGAAGACCGCGCGCTGCCGCGCCGAGGTGCTGCTCGCGGCCGGGTCGATCCAGTCGCCGCAGCTGCTGCAGCTCTCGGGCATCGGCCCGCGCGCGCTGCTCGAGCGCTTCGGCGTGCCCGTGGTGCACGACCTGCCCGGCGTCGGCGAGAACCTGCAGGACCACCTGCAGATCCGCCTCGGCTACGAGTGCGCCAAGCCCATCACCACCAACGACCAGCTCAACTCCTGGTTCGGGCAGGCGAGCATGGGCATGGAATGGCTGATGCACCGCACCGGGCCGCTCGCGGTCGGCATCAACCAGGGCGGCTGCTTCATGCGCGCGCTGAAGGACGAGCGCGGCAAGCCGGTGGCCGCCACGCCCGACATCCAGTTCCACGTAGCCACGCTCTCGGCCGACATGGCCGGCGGCAAGGTGCATCCGTATTCGGGCTTCACCATGTCGGTGTGCCAGTTGCGGCCCGAGTCGCGCGGGCATGTGCGCATCCGCTCGCTCGATGCGGCCGAGCCGCCCGAGATGCAACCCAACTACCTGGCGACCGAACTCGATCGCGCCACCACGGTGGCGGGCATGAAGGCGGCGCGTGCCATTGCCGAGGCGCCCGCGATGCGGCCCTACGTGAAGCGAGAGGTGAAGCCCGGCCCCGATGCCGCGAGCGATGCCGACCTGCTGGAGTTCTGCCGCAACAACGGGGCCACCATCTTCCATCCCACCGGCACCTGCCGCATGGGCAGCGACCCGCTCGCCGTGGTCGATGCGCGCCTTCGCGTGCACGGCGTGGCCGGGCTGCGCGTGATCGATTGCTCGGCGATGCCGACGCTGGTGTCCGGCAACACCAACGCGCCCGCCGTGATGATGGCCGAGAAGGCCGTGGACATGATCAGAGAGGACGCGATGGCGTCCATGACTGCGCTTCAGCTTTAGGTTCGGTCGGTGTGAGCTTGGAAGTCCGCTGAAGGCGCACGGCCCGCGAGAGGCCGCGACGAAGACAACCCAAAGGAGACAGGCAAATGAGCGCAACGGTCGAAGAGAGAAAGATCCGCAAAGTCGTGATATCGGCGCTGGTGGGCGCCACCATCGAGTGGTACGACTTCTTCCTGTACGGCGTGGTGGCCGGCATTGTGTTCAGCAAGCTCTACTTCCCGGGCAGCGACCCGGTGGTGTCGACCATGCTGGCCTACACCACCTTTGCCGTGGGCTTCGTCACGCGGCCGCTGGGCGGCGTGATCTTCGGCCACTTCGGCGACAAGATCGGACGCAAGAGCATGCTGGTCATCACGCTGATGATCATGGGCGTGGCCACCTTCCTGATCGGGCTGGTGCCTACCTATGCGCAGATCGGCATCGCCGCGCCGATTCTGCTGCTGCTGCTTCGCATTGCGCAGGGCATCGGCCTGGGCGGCGAATGGGGCGGCGCGGTGTTGATGGCGTACGAGTACGCGCCCAAGGGCAAGCGCGGCTTCTACGCGTCGCTGCCGCAGATCGGCCTGGCCATCGGCCTGTGCCTGGCTTCGGGCGTGGTGGCGCTGCTGTCGTGGCTCCTGACCGACGAGCAGTTCATGGCGTGGGGATGGCGCATCGCCTTCCTGCTCTCGGGCGTGATGGTGATCGTGGGCATGTACATCCGGCTGCACGTGCAGGAGACGCCGGAGTTCGCCGCAGTGAAGGCGCGCAACGCCGAATTGCGCATTCCCTTCGTCGACATGCTGCGACGCTATCCGGGCAACGTGCTCAAGGGCATGGGCGCGCGCTATATCGACGGCGTGTTCTTCAACATCTTCGGCGTGTTCTCGATCAACTACCTGACCGGCACGCTCAAGATCAGCCGCACCGACGCGCTGCTGGGCGTGATGGCGGCGGCGGTGGTGATGATCTTCTTCATTCCCTTCTTCGGCCGGCTCTCGGACAAGATGGGACGCGGCAAGGTCTACATGTGGGGCTCGATCATCACCGCGGTGTCGGCGTTCCCGGGCTTCTGGCTCATGATGAACAGTGGTGGCAACGTGCTGCTGGTGTGGCTCGCGATCATCGTGCCGTTCGGCATCCTGTACGCCTCGGTGTACGGGCCGGAGGCGGCGCTGTTCTGCGACCTGTTCGACGCCAAGGTGCGCTACACGGGTATCTCGTTCGTCTACCAGTTCTCGGGCATCTTCGCCTCGGGCATCACGCCGATCATCGCCACCGCGCTGCTCAAGTCGGGCGGTGGGGAGCCGTGGCAGATCTGCATGTACGTGCTGTTCGCGGGCGCGGTGTCGGCGGCGTGCGCCTGGATGATCGGACGCTCGCCGGCCATCGAGGAAGCGCCGGCCGAGGCGGTGCAACCCGCACGCTAGCTATTCGGCGGGGCAGTGCCCGAGGGTGAACAGCCCGACGTCGACCCGGCCCGACAGGAAGCCCGCCTCGCAATAGCAGAGGTAGTACTCCCAGAGCCGCTTGAACGAGGCGTCAAAGCCCAGCGGCTCGATCGCCGGCCACGCCGCCAGGAAGCGGTGACGCCACTCGGCGAGCGTGGCCGCGTAGCTGCCGCCGAAGGATTCGGCACGCGCCAGCGTGAGCCCGGCGCGGGCCGCCTCGGCTTCGAGCGCGCCGACCGACGGCAGCATGCCGCCCGGGAAGATGAAGCGCTGGATGAAGTCGGGGCTGCGCCGGTAGCGCTCGAAGAATTCGTCGGCGATGGTGATCACCTGCACCACCGCCACGCCACCCGGCGCGAGGCGCTGGCGCAGCGTGTCGAAGTACACCGGCCAGTAGCGTTCGCCCACCGCCTCGAGCATCTCGATCGACACGATGCGGTCGTACTGCCCGCCGGCATCGCGGTAGTCCTGCAGGCGCAGGTCGACGCGCGATGCCAGCCCCTCTTCGTCGACCCGTTGCTGCGCATGCGCGAGCTGCTCGGTCGAGAGCGTGAGGCCGGTCACGCGCGCGCCGTGGCGGCCGGCCAGCGCCAGCGCCAGCGCGCCCCATCCGCAGCCGATCTCGAGCACCGCGTCGCCCGGTGCCGGTGCCAGGAGCTCGGCGATGCGCGCGATCTTGGCCGCCTGCGCTTCTTCGAGCGTCTCGTCGCCGGTGGCGTAGAGCGCGCTCGAATAGATCATCCCGGGGTCGAGCCACTGGGCATAGAACGCGTTGCCCATGTCGTAGTGGAAGGCGATGTTCTGCCGGCTGCCACGGCGCGTGTTGGCGCGCAGGCGGTGCATCGCGCGGCCGAACCACCGCGCGGGCAGCGAGGCCTCGAAGGCACGGCCCCAGCCTTCTTCGTTGCGGATGCCGAACTCGAGCAGCGCCGTCAGGTCCGGACTCGTCCAGTCGCCGTCGCGGTACGACTCGGCCAGGCCCATGTCGCCGCGCAGCAGCATGCGCGCGAGCGGGCGCCAGCGGTGCAGGCGGATGGCCGCATGCGGGCCGTCGGCCGCGCCGCGCCCTTCCACGCGTTCGCCGTTCGGCAGCTCCACAGCGATGGCGCCGCAGCGCACGCCGCGCAGCAGTCGCACCAGCAGCCGGCGCAGCGGCCGGCGGGTCCAGGCGGCGGGCGGGCAATGGACATCGGCCTCGAGGTTGTTCGACGCGGAAGGGGTGGAGGTGGTCGTGTTCATGCGTCCTTGGTTCCAACAACAATGCTCACAGGCTGCGCAGGCGCGGGCGGACAGCTGCGAAAGCGCGCGCCCTTGACCCACAGCCGAAGTGCTTCCCAGTGGATGGCGCCCACCACCTTCAGCGTCAGCAGCGGATGCGAGAAGAAGACCCGCGCGAGCGTCGCATCGCCGAGCGGGCGGCGTTCGGCATCGAAGCGCGCGACCAGCAGCGGACCTTCGGCGTCCGACGCGGTGATGCCGATGCCGAGCCCGGGCCGCAGCCGGTCGGGCAACTCGACGCGGAAGGCATAGTGCATGTCGATGTCGAGAAATGGCGAAACGTGGAACTGCTTGGCGCACTGCTGCGCGATGCGCTCGCCGTGACGCTCGGCCTCGTCCACCGCGATGAGGTAGCTGTGCCGCTGGCCGAAGGTGTTGTTCACCTCGTAGAGCACCGCCTGCAGGCCGCCTTCGGGGTGGTCGCAGAAATACACGCTGAGCGGATTGAAGGCATGGCCGAGGATGCGCGGCATGCTGAGCAGCCGGATGGCGCCGCCGGTGCGCAGGCCCGCAGCGAGCAATTGCCGCTCGACATGCGCGCGCAGCCCGAGGCCGTCGCCCGCGCCATAGTCGCGCGCATGCAGGCTGAACAGGTTGAAACGGTCGAACGAGAAGAGCCGGAGCCTGCGCGACAGCGCCGGCAGCGCGTCGATGTCCACCAGCATCGAGAACACGCGGTAGCCGAGGCGGTGGCGCGCCGGGCGCAGCCGCTGGTGCATGACGCGGCCGACGTAGAGCGCGGCGTCGTCGTTCAAGCGGCTGCCTCCACGCGCTGGCGCGGCCGAAGGCGGATGCGGTCCGATTCGCCGGCCACGTTCCATGGCCGGCGCACGCCGCCAAGCGCCTCGGCCACGGCCAGGCCGGCCTGCAGTCCGTCCTCGTGGAAGCCGGCGCCGAAGTAGGCGCCGCAGAACCAGGTGCGGCGCTGCCCCTGAAGCGACCACAGTTCGTCCTGCGCGCGCATCGCATGCGGGTCGAACACCGGATGCTCGTAGACCTCGCTGCGCAGCATGTGACCGGGCGCGGGCTCGCGCACCGGGTTCAGCGTGAGGAAAAGCGGCGTGTCGTCGGCAATCCCCTGCAGCCGGTTCATCCAGTAGGTGACGCAGGGCGCTTCGGCGCGGCGGCGGTCGGCCGCGTAGTTCCAGCTCGACCAGACCGCGCGCCGCCGCGGCATCAGCGCCAGGTCGCTGTGCAGCACCGCGCGGTTGCGGCTGTAGCCGAAGGCGCCGAGCAGCCGCGTCTCGGCGGCACTCGGGTCGGGCAGCAGGCGCAGCGCCTGGTCGGCATGGGTGGCGATCACCACCTGGTCGAAGCGCCGCGGGGCGGCAGTTCCGTCGGTGCGCACCAACACCCCGCTGGCGTCGCGCCGCACTTCGACCGCGGCGCTGTCGAGCCGCAGCGGCTCGCCGATGCCTTCGATCAGCCGCGCCACATAGCGCGCGCTGCCGCCCGTGACGGTGCGCCACGCGGGCCGCTCGCCGAGGCTGAGCAGTTGGTGGTTCTCGCAGAAGCGCACGAAGGCTTCGGTCGGGTAGTCGCCCACGCGTGCGGCGGGCGTCGACCAGATCGCGGCGGCCATCGGGTACAGGTGGTCGTCGCGGAAGGCGCGGCCGTAGCCGCGCGCGTCGAGGTAGCTGTCGAGCGGCTGCAGGCCGAACCGCGCGGCATCGGCCGGCGCCTCGCGGTAGAAACGCACCAGCTCGCGCAGCATGGCCCAGAAGCGCGGCTTGACGAGGTTGGCGGGCTGCGCGAACAGCCCGCGCAGCCCGCTGCCCGAATACTCGAGCGCACCGTCGTCGAGGCTCACCGCGAACGACATCTCGGACGGCTGCGTCGCCACGCCCAGGTGCGCGAAGAGCGCCGTGAGGTTCGGATAGGCCGATTCGTTGTAGACGATGAAGCCGGTGTCGACCGCCACCGCCTGGCCGCCGGGCCCCGTCACCTGCACGGTGTTGCTGTGGCCGCCCGGCCGGCCATCGGCCTCGTACACGGTGACGCGGTGCCGCTGCGACAGCAGCCAGGCCGCCGCGAGGCCCGAGATGCCACTGCCGATCACGGCGATGTCGAGCGCGCTTTCACCCACGGTGCCAGGGGGCGGCAAGGAAGCGTCGGGGGCGGCGGCAACGGTCATGGAGGCTCCGGAAACAACATGTAGCCGCTTGTACGCAGCCGCTACCGATTTGGATTTGCCCGGGGGGTGCGCCGCATGCGCTGTGATCTAATCCCGCCGGCGGTGCGTAGGAGCAGCATGAACACCGTCCGACATGCCCAGGCACCGGTCCTCGCGCGGCCCCGATCGCGAGCGCCCTGGCTGTCGATGGTGACACTGCATCAGGGCCGCGACGCGATGCCGACAAGCGAAGAACTCAACTGCCTGGCCGAAGCCGTGGCGCGCCAGGGCGACAGGCAGGCCTTTGCCGCGCTCTTCAAGCATTTCGCGCCACGCGTGAAGTCGTACCTCATCCGGCTCGGCACCACCGAAGGTCTGGCCGAAGAACTGGCGCAGGAAGCCATGGTGAGCGTCTGGCGCAAGGCACCGAGCTTCGATGCGCGCCGCGCGAACGTCTCGACCTGGATCTTCACCATTGCGCGCAACCTGCGCGTCGACCATTTTCGCCGCATCGGCAACCGCCCCACGGCCGACGCCGACGAACTCGACGGCGATGCCGCGCCCGACGACCTGCCCCAGCCCGACGACCTGCTGTTGACCCGGCAGCGCGAGGCCGGCGTGCGCGAGGCGATCGCCCAACTGCCGGCCGAGCAGGCGCACGTGCTGCGCCTTTCCTTCTTTGAGGAGCAGCCCCATTCGCAGATCGCCGAGACGCTCGGCCTTCCGCTCGGTACAGTCAAATCGCGCGTCCGGCTAGCCGTGCGCCATCTGCGCCGGCTGCTCGACGGATACGAACCATGACCATTCAACACCATCCTGCCGACGACCTGCTGCTTGCCCACGCGGCCGGCAGCCTCGAGCGCGGCCACGCGGTGGTCGTCGCGAGCCATGTGGAAGGCTGCGCGCATTGCCGCGAACGCATGCGCCTGCTCGAAGCCGCGGGCGGCGCGCTGCTCGACGCGTTGCCGCCCGAAGCCATGGCCCCCGACGCGCTCGCGCGCACGCTGGCCGCCATCGACGCGCCGCCGCCGCCGCCACCGCGGCTGGCGCCCGCTCCGGTGCCGCGGCCCGTGCTGCCGCCCGGCATGGCCTGGCCGCGCGCCCTGGCCGCCTGCCCGGCCACGCCCTGGCGCTGGCTCGGGCCGGGCATGCGCTGGAGCCGCGTCACGCTGCCCGACGATCCCGCGGCCAACGTCTTTCTGCTGCGCATCGCCGCGGGCAAGAACCTGCCGCTGCACACGCACAGCGATTCGGAGCTCACGCAGGTGATGCACGGCACCTTCCACGACGGCCGCGCACTGTTCGGCCCCGGCGACTTCGACGAGGGCGACGGGAGCTTCCAGCACCAGCCGGTGGTTCAGGCCGGCAGCGAGTGCATCTGCCTTGCGTCGGTGCGTGGACGGGTGCTGTTCGATGGGGTGATTGCGCGCACGCTGGGGGCGCTGGTGGGGATGTGACCGGGGGCGGTTGAAGAAAATCGTCTTTTTTGCGTCGACTGTCACAACGCCGAGCGCCCGCCCGTCTAAGAGGTATATCTCAACCTCAAGACCGAAGGAGTTCACCATGTCTCAAGCACGACTCGACTATCACGCCCTCGCGCCTGCGGCGGCCCGCGCCGGCGCCCAGTTCTCGTACGCCGCCGGCAAGACGCTGGACAAGCGCCTGCGAGAACTGATCAACCTGCGCATCAGCCAGATCAACGGCTGCGCCTTTTGCATCGACATGCACTGGGCCGACCTGGTCAAGCAAGGCATGGACCCCCGCCATATCAATGCGGTGGCCGGCTGGCGCGAGGCGGAGCGGTTCTTCGGCGAAGCCGAGCGCGCCGCGCTTAACTGGGCCGAGGCCGTCAACGCGGTGCCGCAGCGCACGCCCAGCGATGCCGACTTCGAGGCCGTGAGACGTCACTTCAGCGACGCCGAGGTCGCGGACCTCACCTTTGCGGTCTGCGCGATCCGCTCGTGGAACATGCTCAATGCCAGCTTCCACATGCAGGTGCCCGAGACGCCCTACGCGGCCGGCTGACTCAGCGCGCCGCGCCGAAGGTCAGCGCGGCCTTCGCGGCCGCGGCCGCCGATACGGCGGTCACGAAGGTGCCCCAGCACAGGTCGGCGATCGTCACGGTCCATGACCAATCCTTGAGCGTGGCCTGGTTGGTCAGGTCGTAGGTCGCATAGGCCAGGAGGCCGAGCAGCGCGCCGTGGCCCAGCGCGCTGAGCCAGCGCCCGCTGGCGAGCGCGGGCGATACCGCGAACACCACCACCCCGACGAGGTAGATCACGTAGAAAAGCACGGCCGGTGCGAGCGCAAAGCGTTCGAGCATCAGGTGGCCGAGCACCGGACGATAGAGCCGGTCGGCCATCGTGGTCAGCCAGATGGCGTCGAGCACCAGAAAAACCACGGCCGCGGCGAGGTAGGCGATGGCGAATTGCCGAAGGGACATGATGGAAAAACTCCTGTTGTTCGTGTGAAAGCCAAGAAGGCAAAAGATCACTTCAGGCGGTACGACAGCCTGCGCCCGCCCTCGACCGTCGAATCCAGCCCGAGCCATTCGCCCTCGGCCGAATACCAGACGTCGATCGGCTGCGCCGCGCCGTCGATGCGCCAGCGCATGGCCGCGATACTTTGGCCGCGCACCGCCAGCGTCCCGCCTGCCAACGGGCGGACCTGCACGCTCTCGTAGCGGCCGTTCTGCGCATTGAGCAGCCGCGCCTGGCGCTGGATGACGGGGTTCCAGTAGGCAAAGCTCATGACGCAGCCCGGCAGCGTCTGCGCGGCGGTGCCGGTGCCAACCGTCACGGCGAGCCCGTCGCCCGCGGGCTCGGCGCGCACCCGGCTCGTCTCGCCGTCGTCGTCGGTGCTTGCATCGAGCGTGCGCAGGCAGTCGCCGCGCCACTGTTCGACCGCACGGTGGCGGTAGCGGTACACGGTCAGGCCCAGCAGCTTGACGGCGAAGCCGGCCTCGCTGAGCACCTTGCGCGCTTCGGTCGGGCCCGTCACGCTGAAGCGGTGCTCGCCGATCGGCTTGTCGTCGAGGAAGACGCTGAAGTTCCATTCGTTCGCTTGTACGGCACAGGGCAGCGTCGCGCAGGCCAGCACGGCGACCCATTGCATTTTCGTCATGGTGTCTCCCTTCGCACAGGTCCGGGCAAGAACGCGTTGGTCCGCGCGATGTAGTCGCGGTAGGCCGGACGGCGTTCGGCGATGTCCTTCTCGAGCAGGCGCACGCCCGAAACCTTGAGCAGCAGCACCGTCATGAGCACGGGCGACACGATGCTCCAGGCGCCACCCCATCCCGCGCCGCCCATGGTCACGAGCCAGAGCCCCCACCAGACGCAACATTCGCCGAAGTAGTTGGGATGCCGCGTGTAGCGCCAGAGGCCGCCGTCCATCACCCGACCCGCGTTCGCGCGGTCGGCCTTGAAGCGCGCCATCTGCGCATCGGCAATGGCCTCGAAGCCCAGGCCGAAGGCGGCCAGCGCGAAGCCTGCGGCATCGAGGGCACCGAGCGCGCCCTGGCCATGCATGCCGGCCAGCAGCGGCGCCGAGACGGTCCACGCCAGCACCGCCTGCAAGCCGAACACCAGGTACAGGCTCTTGAGCCCGAAGTTCGGCTCGTTGCGCGCGCGGATCTCGCGGTAGCGCCGGTCTTCGCCGTGGCCCCAATTGCGCCAGGTGATGAACAGGCTCAGCCGCAGCGCCCATGACGCGGCGAGCAGCATCATGCCAAGCCCGCGCAGCCCGGCCTGCGGCGGCAGCAAGAAGAAATACACCGCGCCCGCCCCCGCGATGCACAGCGACCAGACACGGTCGACCAGGCTTGCATCGTGCCGCGCCAGGCTCGCGAGCCAGGTGCCGAAGGCCAGCGTGGCAGTGAACGCGAGGCCAGCGAGCGCGGCGCCGACCAGGCCGAAGGAAACGTCAGGCATGTCGCGCCTCCGCCGACATCACGCCGTCGAAGCGCATCGACAGCCGCACCAGGGCCGGCAGCAGCACCGCCCAGACCAGCGCCAGCGTCAGCAGCGCGGGCTCGGCATGCACGAACTGCGCGCCGCCGAGCCGCACGCCCGAGACGAAGGACAGCGGCCCCACGATGGCCCCGAGCGCCGCGGCCAGCCAAAGCCGCGGACGCAGCCAGCGCATCGTCACGTTGAGCGCGATGGCGAGCAGGCCCCACAGCGCGACCATCCAGTACGGCGGCAAGCCCGACACCGGCTGACCTGACGGATAGGCCACATGGCCCTGCTGCACGATGGCAGTCTCCACGGCCAGGCCGACCACGCAGGCCAGTGCCACGAGCCGCGCTTCCTGCGCGGGCCGGGCCGAAACCCACAAGTGCCAGCCGACGGCCGCCGCCACGCAAGCCGTACCGGCCAGCGGCATGCCATGCGCGGCGCCGAGCACCGCGGCGAACCAGGCCAGCTGGAACACGACGAAGTTCGCTACCTGCACCGAGGCTGTCATGCGCGCCGCTCGAAAAGATAGTGGCTCACCCACCAGCGCTGGCCGGCGTCGAAGCCGAAGAGCTCGGCCACCGATAGGAAGAAGAGCCGCCAGCGCGTCCACCACACATCGGCATCGTCGCCGTAGGTGGCCTTGAACAGCGGCAGCAGCATGGCGCGGTGCGCGTCCATGTTGCGCAGCCATTCCTCGGCGGTGCGCTGGTAGTGCGTGCCATCCCAGCGCCACTGGTCGAGCAGGCGCAGGTCGTCCTGGCAGCGCAGCGCGAGGTCGTCGCTCGGCATCATGCCGCCCGAGAAGAAGTGGCGGCTCATCCAGTCGCTCGCGTCGCGTTCGACAAAGGCATAGGGCGCGCCGCGGTGCGCAAAGACGTGCATGAAGAAGCGGCCATCGGCGCGCAGCCAGCGCGCCAGGTTGGCAAAGGCGCGCGGCCAGTTGCGCAGGTGCTCGAACATCTCGACCGACACGATGCGGTCGAAGCGCTCGGCCGTGTCGAAGTCGTTGAAGTCACGGGTCACCACACTCAGGTTGTGCAGGTTGCGGCGCGCGGCTTCGGCCTCGATGTACGCGCGCTGCGAATGGGAGTTGGACAGCGCGGTGATCCGGCTGGCCGGATAGTGCTGCGCCATCCAGAGCGACAGCGAGCCCCAGCCGCAACCGAGCTCGAGCACGTCCTGCCCGTCCGACAGCCCGGCCCGGGCACAGGTCGCCGCGAGCGCCGCGGCCTCCGCCTGCGTCAGCGTCTCGACGCCTTCGGGCCAGAAACAGCTGCTGTACTTGCGGTGGCGGCCGAGCACCACGCCGAAAAAGCCCGCGGGAACCTCGTAATGCTGTTCGTTGGCCTTCTCGGGCAGGGGTGCGAGTTCGGCCGAGCGTATGCCGCGGATGAACTCCCGCGTCAGGTCGGCGGCCGGTGCCGCGGCACCGCCGTGCAGTTCGGCCAGCCGCGCCTTCAGCAGGCGGCGGATGCCGAGCCGCAGCAGGCGATCGGGCACCAGGCCCTGCTCCACCGAGCGGATGGCAAATTCAGCGGTTTGCGACATGCGCATGGCTCCTTGTTCGCGGCCCCGGGGGCGTGGTGCCGGCACGCGCTATACGCAGGAATGGGCCTGCCGGATCTGCGGCCTTTGCGGGAACTGGAACAATGCGGCCACCATGGACGGCCTCGATCTCATCAAGACATTCCGCGAAGTCGCGTTCCGGCGCAGCTTCTCCCGCGCAGCCATTTCCCTCGGCATGTCGAAAGCCACGGTGAGCCGCTACGTGGCAGAGCTGGAGCAGCGCAGCGGCGTGCGCCTGCTCAACCGCTCCACGCGCTCGCTGAGCCTGACCGACGCCGGGCAGGTGCTGCTCGATCGCAGCACCGAGCTGGTGGCGATGGCCGAGAACACGCTCAACGACCTGCAGGCGCACGGTGCGCATCCGCGCGGACGGCTGCGCATGAGCGCGCCGCACGGCCTGATCGCAGGCTGGCTCTCGGACGTGATTGCCGAATTCATCCAGCGCTACCCGGACGTGTACGTGAGCCTGGTGTTCACCAACAGCGCGGTCGACCTGATCGAGGAAGGCATCGACATCCACCTGACAGGCGGGCGCATCGACGACATGAACCTGATCGTGCGCCGGCTGGTGCAGTTCGAGATGGTGGTCTGCGCCAGCCCCGCCTACTGGGCCCGGCGCGGCATGCCGCAGGTGCCCGAAGACCTGGGCCGGCACGACGTGCTGAGCTATTCGGCGGCGCCCACCTCGCACCTGCCGTTCGAAACCGGCGGTAAGGCCTACGAGGTGCCGGTGCACAGCCGCATGGAAGCCAACGACGCCCTCGCGCTCATCGAACTGGCGCTGCGCGGCGCCGGCGTGGCCTATGTGCCCGAGCCGCTGGCGCAGTCGCACCTGGAGCGCGGGGCGCTGGTGCCGGTGCTGCGCGAGCACATGCCGCACGACCACTGGCTGTACGCCGCCTATTCGCAGCGCCGCCACAACAGCGCGGCGATGCGCGCGATGCTCGACTTCCTGGAACAGTCGATGCTGCCGGCCGTGGGCAGCGTCGCCGGCAGCGCGCCAGTGCTGTCGGCGATCCCGGCGCTGCAGCCGGTGTTGCCGCCGCGGCCGGCGCCTACTACATGCGCCCTTTCCAGGGCACCAGACGTCGCTCGAGCCAGCGCATCAGCAGGTCGAAGAGGTACGCCACCACGCCAATGACGATGATGCCCATGATGACGATGTCGGTGCGAAGGAAGTTCGACGCATTGAGCACCATCTGGCCCAGGCCCATGTTGGCGGCCACCATCTCTGCCGCGACCAGCGTGGTCCAGCCGAAGCCGATCGCGATGCGCATGCCCACCAGGATGTCCGGCAGCGCCGACGGCAGGATCACGTGCCGGATCACCTGCACGTAGCTGGCACCCATCGAGTAGGCCGCATTGATCTGCTCCTGCGAGGCGCTGCGCATGCCGGAGCGCGCGGCCAGCGCGAGCGGCGCGAAGCAGCTCAGGAAGATCAGCAGCACCTTCGGCAGCTCGTCGATGCCGAACCAGATGATGATCAGCGGCAGGTACGCGAGCGGCGGCAGCGGCCGGTAGAACTCGAGCGGCGGATCGAAGATGCCGCGCCAGACGCGGCTCATGCCCATCGCGATGCCCACCGGAATGGCCGTGACGCAGGCCAGCAGGAAGGCCGAGAACACGCGGAACATGCTCGCGAGGAAGTGCTGCCACAGCGGTTTGTCGTTGGCCTGGCCCGTGAGGTATTCGTGGAACTGCTGGAACACGGCTTGCGGCGACGGCAGGAAGAGCGGCTTGACCCAGCCCATGTTCGTGACGAGGAACCACAGCGCGATGAGCCCCGCCACGGTGACCACGCTGATGGTCACGCTCGAGCCCTCGCCGGGCACCTTGAAGGCGCTGGTCTTGAGCTGGGTGCCGGCCGCCACCGGCGGCGGCGCGGCGGGCCGGGTGGGTGGGGTGACGACGGTGGCGGAAGGTGTTGTTGCCATGGTGGCCTCAGGCATGTTCGGCCTCGCGGTGGTGAATGATCGAGAGCACCTCCTCGCGCATACGGATGAACTCGGGCTCGGACTTGACCTTGCGCGAATCGCCGTGCGCGAGGAACTGGCGCGAGAACGGCACGTCGTCGTAGATGTGCGAGATGCGCCCCGGGCTCGGGCTCATCACGATCAGCCGCGTCGCGAGGAACAGTGCTTCTTCGACCGAGTGGGTGATGAAGAACACCATCTTGTTCGACGTCGACCAGGCCTTCAGCAGGATCTCCTGCACCTGCTCGCGCGTGAAGGCGTCGAGCGCCCCCATGGGTTCGTCCATGAGCAGCACGGCGGGGTCGCTGGCCAGCGCGCGAGCGATGCCCACGCGCTGCTGCATGCCGCCCGAGAGTTCGTAGACGGCGCGGTCGGCGTACTTCTGCAGGCCGACCAGCGCCAGTTTCTCTTCGGCGACGCGGTCGCGCTCGGCCTTGCCGACGCCGGCGAGCCGCATGCCCAGGGCCACGTTGTCGCGCACGTCGAGCCAGGGCATGAGCGCATGCTTCTGGAACACCACGCCGCGGTCGGCGCCAGGGCCGACCACGGGTTGGCCATCGAGCAGGATCTGCCCACTGGACGGCGGCAGGAAGCCCGCGATGCAATTGAGCAGCGTGGTCTTGCCGCAGCCCGAGGCGCCCAGTGCGACGACGAAGTCGCCATCGCGCATGGTGAGGTTGACCGGCGCCAGCGCCTGCAGCGTGCCGCCCTTGACGGCGTAGTTGACCGTGAGGTCGCGGATGTCGAGCGTGGGCATGGGGGGGTGCCTTACTTGGCCATCGCCTTCTCGACGTAGGTGGTGGTTACGAAGGCCGCGTAGTCGGGTTTGACTTCCTGCACCCGGCCCTGCTCCTTCAGGAAAGCCGCCGTGCCCGCCATGGCCTTGGCCGCGCCGCCGCCCAGCCAGGTGGGAGACACCTGCTCGGCCATGGTCGGGAAGCTGTAGAGCGCCATCACCGCGCCCACGTTCTTCGGGTCGGCCTTGGTCCACTTGGCCATCGCCTTGGTCTGCGGCGAATCGGGCGTCCAGCTCTTGCCGGAGGCCTTGTACTCCTCGTTCGCACGGTTCAGCGCCTTGACGAAGGCGATCATGAACGGCTCGTTCTCGGCCGCCCACTTGGCGTTGACCACGATGCCCTCGAAGGTCGGTGCACCGCGCTGGCCGATGCTGCCAGAGGTGGCGATGACCTTGCCGTTCGAACGGATCTTGGAAAGCACCGGGTCCCAGATGAAGGTGGCGTCGATGTCGCCGCGCTCCCAGGCGGCCGCGATCTCGGGCGGGCGCATGTTCATGACGTTGACCTTCCTCGCGTCGACGCCTTCCATCTTCATGCCGGCCATGAGCTGGTAGTGCGCGGTCGAGACGAAGGGCGTGGCGACCTTCTTGCCGGCCAGGTCCTTCATGCTGTTGATGCCCGATGCGTTGCGCGCCACGAGGGCCTCGGCATTGGCGATGTCGGCCGAGATCCAGAAAAGCTTGATGTCCTGCCCCTGGCTGGCCGCGGCGGTGAGCGGGCTCGAGCCCGTTTCGCCCATCTGCACGTCGCCCGAGGCCATGGCGCGGATCACGTCGCCGCCGCCCGAGAACATGCGCCAGTTGATCTTGTAGCCGGTGGCCTTCTCGACCTCGCCCGACTCCATGACGAGTCGCAACGGCACCAGCATGTCCTGGTGCGCGAAGGTGAGTTCCTTGCTCTGTGCCAAAGCGGAGCCTGCGCACAGCATGGCGGCGGCAGCAGCGGCAGTGAAGGCGGCTGCGCATTTCAGGGAGAGACGGCGGGACGTGGTCATTTCTTTTCCTCCGGGTGATGGTGGTGAACCTGGGCGGACTTTGCACCCGTTGGGTCCCGGGAGGAAGTACCAGCAGGGGGGGGAGGATGGAGCCAGGGGGTTGGGAAATACCCTCGTTCTGGTGCGCTGGGAGTGGGGGCGCACGGGGTCGGTGCGTTTCCCGGGGCCGGGTCTCGCCCCGGCGGGCGAGCTACTTTCTTTTGCTTCGCCAAAAGAAAGTAGCCAAAGAAAAGGCGACCCCGCTGTCTGCGACCCCTTCGCTGCGCTACGGGGCAACCTGCGGTGCTCGCGTTTCGCGGGGTCTCGCAGAACTCGCTTCGCTCAAACAGCTGCGAGCCCTGATCCGCGAAACACTCCGCTCCTCGGCGCAGCCAGAGGGGATTTGGGAACCATGCAGGCCATCGCTGCGCTCGGCCCTCTTTTTCCCTCTCCCTCCGGGAGAGGGTCAGGGTGAGGGCCGACGGCCTGGGCAAAGGAGCGCCTTGATTACCGCCGCAGCCCTCACCCCCAGCCCTCTCCCGGAGGGAGAGGGAGCAAGACAGCCGAGCGAAGCAATGGCCCGTGGGGGCCCCACTCCCTTCTGGCTGTGCCGAGGAGCGCAGGCGGAGGCGGGGTCAGGGCCGCAGCTGTTTGAGCGAAGCGAGTTCTGCGGACCCCCGCCGCAGCCGAGCACCACAGGTTGCCCGTAGCGAAGCGAAGGGACACAGACAGCAGGGGTCGCCTTTTCTTTTCTTACTTTCTTTTGGCGAAGCAAAAGAAAGTGAGTCGCCCGCCGGGGCGAAACCCGGCCTCAGGCAAAAAACAAAGCCGACAACCCCCTCAATGCGCCCGAACCTCCCCCCGCGCCAACGCCAACTCCTCGAACGCCGCTCCCAGCGCCTGGATCCCCGCCAGAATCTGTCCCGCCGCAATCGATGACAACCGCAGCCGGAAGAAGGGACACGGATAAGGCGGCTTCGCAAAGAACACGTCCCCCGCCTCGATCAGCACGCCATGGCTGCGCGCCATCAGCGACAGTTCCCCCGCATCCACCCACGCAGGCGCCCGCACCCAGATCGAGGCCCCGCCCTGCGGCAGCGTGAAATCGAACTCCGGCAGATGCTCGCGCAACGCCTTGGCAGCGATCGCGAGCCGGTCTTGCATCGCCGCATTCACGCGCCGCGCATGCGACTCGTGGTGGCCGAGCGAAAGAAACAGTGCATAGGCATGCTGCAGGAACGCGCTCGGGTGCCGCACCATCGCGTGGCGGATCAGCCGCAGTTCCTTGATCAGCGCGCGCGGCGCCACGATGAAGCCGAGCCGCAACGCGGGCGAAAGGCTCTTGGACACCGAGCCCACGTAAATGACCCGGCCCGTCTTGTCGAGGCTCTTGAGCGCGGGCATGGGCGTGCCCTCATAGAGGTTTTCGGCCTCGTAGTCGTCCTCGATGATGACGAAGTCCTGCAGTTCGGCCTTGCGCAGCAGCCACTGCCTGCGCTCCAGGCTCAGCGTGGCGGTGGTCGGGCTCTGGTGCGACGGGGTCACGAAGAGGTAGTCGGCCGCCGGCAGCGCATCGACGACCAGGCCCTCGTCGTCGACCGCCACCTCGACCCACTTGGGGTTGCGCATCGAGAAGCTGTTGCGCGCATGCGGATGGCCGGGCTCCTCGAGGCCGACGCGCGTCTGCTCGCCGAATAGCGCATCGGCCAACAGGTAGTACGCATGCTGCGCACCGAGTGTGACGAGGATCTCCTCCTTCAAGGCAAACACGCCGCGCTTGGGCAACAGCCGCGTGCGGATCTGTTCGATCAGCTCGGGCACGTCGTCGGTCTCGAAGTCGGGCGTCCAGTGCGGCAGCTGCGAGCGCGCCAGGCTGCGCGCACAGCATTCGCGGAAGTCCTCGGTCGGAAAGAGCTGCGGGTCGTAGTTGCCGTAGACGAAGGGGTACGGATAGTCGCGCCAGCGGTCGGGCTTGGAAAGCGTGGGCTTGTCCTGCAGCGAGCGCAGCACGCGCGCCGGCCAGTCGGGCGGCTGGCTCGACTGGCCGCTGCGCCCCACCAGCGGCTCGGCATGCGCGGCCGACAGCGGGCGGGCATTGCGCGCCACGAACACGCCGCTGCGCGGACGCGCCTCGAGGAAGCCTTCGTCGATCAGCTGCAGGTAGGCCGACGTGACCGTGTTGCGGCTCAGGCCGAGCAGTGCGGCCAGCTCGCGCGACGAGGGCAACGACGCGCCGGGACTCAGGTGGTCTTCGAGGATCGCCTGCACGACGGCGGCACGCAATCGGCCCTGCAGCGGCAGCGCGGGTTGGTCGGGCAACGCGAAAAGCTGCGCCCACTGGGTCGCTCGGTGGTTGGCCATAGGCGCCGCAGTGTAGGGCAAGGGCTGTGTTCTGGCTCGGTCGAATTCCCCCATCTGGCCCTATCGCCCGGCGAGCGTGCTGCCTACGCTTGCAGCATTCAATTCAGGAGCCCTTGCGTGACTGCACTGCCATCTTCATCCCCAGTCGATTCATCCACCGTGACCACCGACACCCTCGCCGCGTTCAGCGACGCCTGGAACCGCCACGACATCGACGCGCTGATGTCCTTCATGACCGACGACTGCATCTTCCAGACCGCCGCCGGCCCCGATGCCTGCGGCACGCGCCACGTCGGCACCGAAGCGGTGCGCCGCGCCTTTGCCGCAGCCTGGGAGGCGGTGCCCGATGCGCAGTGGACCAACGGCAAGCACTTCGTGCAGGGCGACTTCGGCACCTCGCAATGGACCTTCACCGGCACCGCGGCCGACGGCGGCCGCATCGAGAGCGACGGCATCGACGTGTTCACGTTCCGCGGCGGAAAGATCCACCTGAAGAACGTGTTCCGCAAGGCACGCCCCAACCTGCCCGCTGCCAAGTAGCCGCCGCGGAGCCACCCCATGACCATGCCTTCCGGCACTGCCGCGTTCTCCCCGGCGTCGTCCGAACCGCAGCCCACGGGCCGGCCGTACGACCCGCGCTACGACCCGCTGGTCGCGTCCGATCCGGGCGCGGGCCGCGCCTATGCGCCTACCTGGTGGGTGGCAAGCGCCGGCACGCCGCCCGAGGACGACGGCCCGCTGCACAACGACATCGACGTCGACGTGGCCATCATCGGCTCGGGTGCCACGGGCATGTCGACCGCGCTCTATCTCGCGCAGGAGCACGGCATCCGGGCCACGGTGCTCGAGGCCAACCAGGCCGCCTGGGGTTGCTCGAGCCGCAGCGGCGGCCAGGGGCAAAACGCAAGCGGCCGGCTCAAGCGTTCGCAATGGATCGAGCGCTGGGGCATCGACACCGCGCGGCGGCTCGACGCCGAGATTCGCGGCGGCTTCGAGAACTTCAAGCATCTCACCACCCAGATCGATTGCGATGCCTTCGACGGTGGCCATCTCTATCTGGCGCACCGGCCCGAGAAGCTCCCGGTGCTCGAAGCCGAGGCGCGCCTGATGCGCGAACAGTTCGGCTACGGCACGCGCATGCTCACGGCCGAAGAGGTGCGAAGCGACTATTGCGACGAGCGCGAGGCCTGCGGCGCCATGTTCGAACCCGAAGGGGTGGGCATCCATCCGCTGAAGTTCACCTTCGGCCTGTTGCAGAAGGCGCGCGGCCTCGGCGTGACGGTGCACACCTCGAGCCCGGTGCAGGGCTGGCAGACGATCGACGGCGTGCACCACCTGCGCACGCCCGGCGGCGTGGTGCGCGCGCGCCGTGTGGCGGTATGCACCGGCGGCTACACCGGCCAGGCGCTGAATCCGGCGCTGAAGAACCGCATCATGCCGATCCTCTCGAACTCGGTGGTCACGCGGCCGCTGACCGAGTCGGAACTGCAGGCCACCAACTTCAAGTCGCTGACCTTCCTGACCGACACGCGCACGCTGCGCTTCTATTACCGGCTGCTCAAGGGCAACCGGCTGCAGATCGGCAGCCGCAGCGCCGTCAGCGGCGCCGACGCCGAGCATCCGATGCACCTGAAGCTGCTCACCGATGCGATCGCGCGCAAGTTCCCGCCGCTCGCGGGCATCCGCATCGACTACTCGTGGTGGGGCTGGGTCGACGTGAGCCACGACATGATGCCGCGCATCGCGCAGCCCGACAGCGACAAGTCGATCTGGTATGCCGTGGGCTACGGCGGCAACGGCGTCTCGTTCTCGACCTGGGCCGGCAAGCGCCTGGCCGAGCGCATCGCGGGCAAGGACGCGGGCCGCGAGGTCTTCGAACTGCCGATCTACCACTCGCCGCTGCCCTTTCCAAACGTGCTCGGGCTGGTCGAGTCGCCGGCCTTCGCGCCATTCCGCCGCATCGGCCAGCGCATGCTTTACAAGTGGTACTGGCTGCGCGACGAAAAGTAGTTGTTGACACTCTCGGCCGCGCGGCCGAGGTGCATTCACCGAAGTGGCGCATCGCACCGCCACACAACGGGGCAAACCCGTGCCTTCTGGCCCTTCAACTTGGCTACGGTTGGCTCTTCGGTCCCGCTCGACCTGCGCCTATCGTCGAGTGCGGCCCGCAAGGGCGTCCCAATCCACAGAAGTTCCAGGAGGTCGATCCATGTTCCATTTGCTATCCCATCGCCGCGGTGTCTTGTTGTCGGCGGCATTGCTCGGCGCCAGCGCGCTCGTGCCCCTGCCGGCCGTTGCGCAGGAACCCAAGCGCGGCGGCACGCTGGTGGTCGGCTACACCCAGGTGCCGCGTCACCTGAACGGCGCGGTCCAGTCGGGCACGGCCACGGCGATCCCGTCGGCGCAGCTGTTCGCGAGCCCGCTGCGCTATGACGACAAGTGGAATCCGCAGCCTTACCTCGCCGAGTCGTGGAAGCTCGCCGACGACGGCATGTCGCTCACGCTGAACCTGCGCAAGAACGCGGTGTTCCATGATGGCAAGCCCGTGACCTCGGCCGACGTGGCGTTCTCGATCATGGCGATCAAGGCCAACCATCCGTTCCAGACCATGCTGGCACCGGTCGAGAAGGTCGACACGCCTGATGCGCACACGGCCATCATCCGCATGAGCACGCCGCACCCGGCGATCCTGCTGGCCATGAGCCCCGCGCTCGCGCCGATCCTGCCCAAGCACATCTACGGCGATGGCACCGACCTGAAGAATCATCCGCGCAACAGCAACGACGTGGTCGGCTCGGGACCGTTCAAGCTCGTCGAGTTCCAGGCCGGCCGGCGCGTGGTGATGGAGCGCTTCGACAAGTTCTTCCTGCCCGGCAAGCCCTACCTCGACAAGGTCGTGCTGAACATCGTGCCCGATGCGTCGAGCCTCGTGCTGAGCCTGGAGCGCGGCGACATCCAGATGCTGCCCTACGTGTCGACTTCCACCGACCTCCGACGGCTCAAGGCCAGCACCGACACGGTGCTGACCAACAAGGGCTACGAGGGCATCGGTGCCCTCAACTGGCTCGCGATCAACACCACCAAGAAGCCGTTGAACGACGTGCGCGTGCGCAAGGCCATTGCCTATGCCATCGACAAGAAGTTCATCACCAAGGCGCTGATGGGCGGTTTCGCGACGCCGGCCGACGGCCCGATCGTGGCGAGCAGCCCGTTCGCCACCGACGACCTGGTGCGCTACCCGCTCGACCTGAAGAAGGCCGCCGCCCTGCTCGACGAAGCGGGCCTGAAGCCCGGCAACGGCGGCGAACGCCTCAAGCTGACCATCGACTATCTGCCGGGCAACGACGACCAGCAGAAGAACGTGGCCGAGTACGTGCGCGCGCAGCTCAAGAAGATCGGCGTCACGGTGGAGGTGCGCGCCTCGGCCGACTTCCCGGCCTGGGCCAAGCGCCTTGCCACGCACGACTTCGACCTGTCGATGGACGTGGTGTTCAACTGGGGCGATCCGGTGATCGGCGTGCACCGCACCTACCTCTCGACCAACATCAAGCCCATCATCTGGACCAACACGCAGTCGTACGCCAATCCCAAGGTCGACGAGCTGCTCAACACCGCCGGCACGCTGCTCGACCCGACCAAGCGCAAGGCCTACTACGCCACGTTCCAGAAGATCGTGACCGACGAAGTGCCGATCATCTTCATCAACGATTCGCCCTACCACACGGCCACGCGCAAGAACGTGGCCAACGTGCCGACGACCATCTGGGGCCCGGCCTCGCCGTACGACGAGGTGTTCCTGAAGTAGGCGCGGCGACCACCACCACGACGACGACAACAACGACAACGGCGCCGCCACGATGGCTTTCCTCCGCCTCCTCGCTTCCCGACTGATCCAGGGCCTGCTGCTGGTCCTGGCGGTCGTGGTCCTGAACTTCGTGCTGGTGCATTCCGCGCCGGGCGACCCGGTCGAAACCATCGCCGGCGCCTCGGGCGGCATGAGCCCCGAACTCATGGCCGACCTGCGCAAGCAGTACGGCCTCGACCGCCCGTTCCTCACGCAGTTGGGCATCTACCTCGGCAAGGTCGCCAGCGGCGACCTGGGCTACTCGTACTACTTCAACCTGCCGGTCTCGCAGATGATCCTCGAGCGCGTACCGGCCACGCTGCTGCTGGTGCTGAGTTCGGTGGTCCTGGCCTTCGTGCTCGGCACGCTGCTCGGCGTTCTGTCGTCACGCAAGCCCAACGGCCTGTTGTCGCAGGCGATCACCGTGCTGTCGCTGGTCGGTTTCGCGGCACCGGTGTTCTGGACCGGCATCATGCTGGTGCTGTTGTTCGCATCGGTGTGGCCGATCTTGCCGGTCTCGGGCATGCGCTCGCCCGATCCGGTCGACGGCTTCTGGGGCGGCATGCTCGACGTGCTGCACCACCTGGTGCTGCCGACGGTCACGTTGGCCGTGATCTACCTCGCGCAGTACAGCCGCCTCGCGCGTTCGTCGATGCTCGACGTGCTCGGCGCCGATTACATCCGCACCGCGCGTGCCAAGGGCCTGGCCGAAAGCGTGGTGCTCTACAAGCATGCGCTGCGCAATGCGCTGCTGCCGGTGGTCACGGTGCTGGGCCTGCAGTTCGGCAACGTGCTGGCCGGCGCGATCCTGGTCGAGACGGTGTTCAACTGGCCCGGACTCGGCCGGCTGGCCTTCGACTCGGTGCTGCGGCGCGACTACCCGACCATCCTCGGCGTGCTGCTGTTCTCCTCCATCGTCGTCATCGTCATGAACATGGTCACCGACCTGTGCTACCGACTGATCGACCCACGCATCAAGACCTCATGAACAAAACCATCAAGGTCGAACATCCCGGCGTCGAGGCATTGCGCATGTTCATGCGCAACCCGGCCGCCATCGTCGGCATGGCGATCCTGCTCGTCGTCGTGCTGGTGTCCATCGTCGGCCCGTGGGTGTACCCGGCCGATCCGTTCGAGATGATCACGGCGCCGATGACACCGCCCTTCACCGAAGAAGCCTGGCTCGGCAGCGACCAGCTCGGCCGCGACGTGCTCACCGGCATCATCCACGGCGGGCGCGCCACACTGGCCGTGGGCGCCATCGCCGCGCTGCTGTCGGTCACCATCGGCGTGACGCTGGGCGCCATGGCCGGCTACTACGGCGGCCGCGTCGACGCGGTGCTCATGCGCGTGACCGAGTTCTTCCAGGTGCTGCCCTCGCTGCTGTTCGCGATGGTGGTGGTCACGCTGTTCTCGCCTTCGCTGATCACGGTCACGCTGGCGATCGGCAGCGTGAGCTGGCCTTCGACGGCGCGGCTCGCGCGCGCCGAGTTCCTGAAGATCCGCGGGCTGGAGTTCGTGCGCGCCGAGCGCGCCATCGGCGCGCGCCACGCGCGCATCATCTGGAAAGTGATCATGCCCAACGCACTGCCGCCGCTGGTGGTGTCGGCCACGCTGGCGATCGGCGCGGCCATCCTGTTCGAGGCCGGCCTGTCGTTCCTCGGCCTGGGCGACCCCAACCAGATGAGCTGGGGGCTGATGATCGGCTCGTCGCGGCAGTACGTGCTGAGCGCCTGGTGGCCCGTGCTCTTCCCGGGTGCGGCGATCTTCATCACCGTGCTGGCCGTGAGCCTGATCGGCGACGGCCTCAACGACGCCCTCAACCCCAAACTGAGGGAACGCTGATGACACAAGAAGCTGCATTGCTGCAGGTGAACGACCTGCGCGTCGAATTCAGCGGCCGCCGCGGCCGCGCCATGGTGCTCAACGGCGTCGACTTCGAACTGCGCGCCGGCGAGACGCTCTGCGTGGTCGGCGAATCGGGCTGCGGCAAGAGCATGACGGCGCTGGCGCTGCTCAGGCTCATTCCGTCGCCGCCGGGCCGCATCAGCGGCGGGCGTGTGCTGTTCCAGGGCGAAGACCTGGTGGCCGCGAGCACCGATCGCATGCGCCAGGTGCGCGGCAACCGCATCTCGATGATCTTCCAGGAACCGATGACCTCGCTGAACCCGGTGTTCACCGTGGGCGAGCAGATCGCCGAATCGTTGCGGCTGCATGCCGGCCTCGACGGCAACGCGGCGCACCAGCGCGCCATCGAGATGCTGCAGCAGGTCGGCATTCCGGCGCCCGAGCGGCGCGTGCACGAATACCCGCACCAGCTCTCGGGCGGCATGCGCCAGCGCGTGATGATCGCGATGGCGCTGGCCTGCCGGCCCGACATCCTGATCGCCGACGAACCGACCACCGCCCTCGACGTGACGGTGCAGGCCCAGATCTTCGACCTGCTGCGCGACCTGCAGCGCGAGAAGGGCACGGCCATCCTGCTGATCACGCACGACATGGGCGCGGTGGCCGAAATGGCCGACCGCGTGATGGTGATGTATGCCGGCCGCGTGATCGAACAGGGCAGCTGCGAACAGGTGCTCGGCGCGCCGGGCCATCCCTACACGCGCGGGCTGATCGGCTGCCTGCCCGAGCTCGGCAGCAGCATCGGGGGGGGGCGCGACGACCTCGCCGAGATCGACGGCGTGGTGCCCTCGATCTGGGAGCTGGGCCACGGCTGCGCGTTCCGCGAGCGCTGCCCGCATGCGATGCCACGCTGCGCGAGCGAGGTGCCGCCCATGTTCGAACTCGGCGCTGACGAGGCCATGCCGCACGGCGCGGCCTGTTGGCTGCATGCAGAAGAGGTGGTGGCATGAACGCGATGACCCCAGACATGTTGCTACAGGTCGACGACCTGCAGGTGCATTTTCCGCGCGCCCGGTCCGGCTGGTTCAAGCCGCCCGAGGTGGTCAAGGCCGTGGACGGCGTCTCGTTCACGGTGCGCCGCGGCAGCACGCTCGCCGTGGTCGGCGAATCGGGCTCGGGCAAGACCACCACCGCGCTCGCCGTGATGCGGCTGTCGCCGGTCACGGCCGGGCATATCCGCCTCGGCGACACCGACCTCGGCAAGCTCGAGGGCGAGGCGCTGCGGCAGGCGCGCCGGCGGCTGCAGATCATCTTCCAGGACCCGTACTCATCGCTCAATCCGCGCGAGCGTGCCGGCGCAGCGGTGCGCGCGCCGCTCGACCTGATGGGCATCGGCACGCCGGCCGAGCGCGATGCACGCGTGGCCGAGCTGTTCATGCAGGTGGGCCTCCGGCCCGAGCAGCAGCACCTGTTTCCGCACCAGTTCTCGGGCGGCCAGCGCCAGCGCATCAACATCGCGCGCGCACTCGCCACGCAGCCCGAACTCGTGGTCTGCGACGAGCCGGTGTCGGCGCTCGACATCGCGATCCGCGCGCAGATCCTGAACCTGCTCGCACGGCTGCAGCGTGAACTCGGCCTGACCTACCTGTTCATCTCGCACGACATGGCCGTGGTCGAGCACATCTGCGACGACATCGCGGTGATGTACCTGGGCCAGATCGTCGAGCGCGCACCGCGCCAGGCGTTCTTCGCGCGGCCGCTGCATCCCTACAGCGTGGCGCTGATGTCGGCGGTGCCGACGGTGCACGGCGGACGCCAGCGCGCCGCGCAGCGCATCAAGCTCACGGGCGATCCGCCGAGCCCGATCAACCCGCCGGCCGGCTGCCGCTTTGCCGGCCGCTGCCCGGTGGCCGAGCCTGCGTGCGCGGCCGAGCTGCCGCCGCTGCGCGAAGTGGCGCCGGACCACTGGGTGCGATGCCGGCGTGTGGACAGCATCGCGGGCCAGCCCGTGGCGCCGCTGCAACTGCCGGCCTGAATGTCGATCACGCCCCGGCAATACCACACGCCCAGCGGCTGGAATGCCATTGCGCGCCACCGCGCCGCACCGCGCGGGCCGCTGCAGGCCGACCTGCAAGCGCGCTTCGCCGTGGTCGGTGCCGGCTACGCCGGACTCGCCGCGGCTCGCGCGCTGGCGCTGCGCTACCCCGACGAACGCATCGTGCTGCTCGACGCCGGCCAGCCGGCCGAAAGCAGCTCGGGCCGCAACTCGGGCTTCATGCTCGACCTGCCCTACGCCAAGATCGCGAGCGGCAGCGACCCTGCCATGCGCGATTGGCAGGCGCGGCTGCTCGCGCACGGCATGCAGCACCTGCGCACCCTCGTCGAGGGCGGCAGTATCGATTGCGGCTGGCAGGCCATCGGCCACTACAAGGCCGCCACGACCGCGCTCGGCGCGCGCAATCTGGAAGCCTTGACGCGCACGCTCGACGCGCACGGCGTGCACTACCGCCGCCTCGCGCCCGGCGAGATCAAGGACGAACTCGGCACCGCGCGCTACACCGCGGCGCTCTGGCTGCGCAACTGCACGCTGGTGCAGCCGGCCGAGCTGGTGCACGGCCTCGTCGACACGCTGCCGCCGAACGTGGCCCTGTACACCGACAGCCCCGTGAGCGGCCTGCAGCGGCGCCAGGGCTACGAACTACGGGTCGGCCCGCATTGCGTGCGCGCGCGCCAGGTCTTGCTGTGCGTCGGCACCGATTTGCCCGGCTTCGGCCATGCCGCCTCGCGCCAACTTGCCGTCTTCACCTATGCCGGGCTCACGCGCGCCCTCAGCGACAGCGAGGCCGCGGCACTGGGCGGCGCGGCCGAATGGGGCGTGACGCCGGTCGAGCGCCTGGAGGCCACCAGTCGCAAGGTGGGGGGCCGGCGCTACATGCTGCGCCTGGGCTTTTCGTACAAGCACGAGCTCGCGCCCGAACAGGTGCGCACGATGCTGCAGGCCGGCCTGCGCGAACGCTACCCGGGCCTGCCCGCCGATGTCTTCGAGCATGCCTGGGGCGGCGCGGTCGGCATGACGCGCAACGATGCGCCGATCGTGCGCCAGCTCGCCGAGGGCCTGCATGCGGTGGCCGGCTGCAACGCCTCGGGCATCCTGAAGATGACGGCGCTCGGCAGCCTGCTGGCGGACCATGCAGCGGGCGTTCGCTCGCCGTTGCTCGACGAGACGCTGCAGCGCAGCCGGCCGGGCTTCATTCCGCCCGAACCGATCCGCCGCCTGGCTTTCGAATGGTCGCTGCGCCGCATGCGGCGCGAGCTGGCCGAACATACAACCTAGCAACCATCCCCACTCCTTCACTGCCATGACCCAGACCACCGTCTACGCCGCCCGCAGCATCCTCACCATGAACCCCATGCAGCCGCGCGCCACGCACGTGGCGGTGCGCGAAGGCCGCATCCTTGCCGTCGGCGACCTGGCGCGCTGCGCCGAATGGGGCGACTACACGCTCGACGAGCGCTTCGCCGACAAGGTGCTGATGCCGGGCCTGGTCGAGGGCCACTGCCACCTCAAGGAAGGCAGCATGTGGGAGTGGACGTACACCGGCTGGTTCGACCGGCGCGATCCCGACGGAAAGATCTGGGCCGGCCTGCGCTCGATGGACGAAGTGGTCGCGCGGCTGGCCGAGGTCGCCGCGCGCCTGGCGGCCGAGGGCGTGCCCGAGACCGAGCCGCTGATCGCCTGGGGGTTCGATCCGATCTATTTCGGCGGCGAGCGCATGACGGTCGAGCACCTCGACCGCGCGAGCGCCACGCGGCCGATCGTGATCTCGCATGCCAACGGCCACCTGATGAACGCCAACAGCGCGATGCTGAAGGTGGCCGGGATCACGCGCCTGACCGGTGAAGGTGGCGATGTCGAGGGCGTCGTCAAGTTCGCAGCCGGCCACGCCAAGGCCGGCGAGCCCACGGGCGAGCTGCAGGAACCCGCCGCCATGTTCCTGGTGCTGCGCAAGATCAACAACGCCGGCCTGCTCGCACCCATGACCGAAGCCGGCGTGCGCTCGTTCGCACGGCTGGCCTGCCGTCAGGGCGTGACCACGGCGACCGACCTCGTCAACAAGCTCAGCGAGAACGACGTGCAGGTGCTCGAACGCGCGCTCGCGGACGACAGCGTGTCGATCCGCCTGCTGCCCGCGTTTCAGGCCTTCCACGGCACGCATGCGGCGCCGGCCGGCGCCGAGCACGTCAAGACGCTGATGGAGCGCAACACCGACCGCCTGCGCTACGGCCTCGTGAAGATGATGCTCGACGGCTCGATCCAGGGTTTCTCGGCGCGGCTGCGCTGGCCCGGGCACTTCAACGGCGCGCCCAACGGCATCTGGGTCACGGCGCCCGCGCAGTACGAGACCGACTTCGAGACCTACCACCGCGCCGGCCTCACCATCCACACCCACACCAACGGCGACGAGGCCAGCGAAGCCGCCATCGACGCCATCGAGCGCGTGCTCGCGCGCGCGCCGCGGCGCGACCACCGCCACACGCTGCAGCACGGCCAGATGATCGATGCGCCGCTGTTCCGCCGCATGGCCGTGCTCGGCCTCAGCGCGAACCTGTTCGCGAACCACCTCTGGTACTGGGGCGACCAACACTACGAGATGACCATGGGCCCCGACCGCGCGCACCGGCTCGATGCGTGCGGCAGCGCGCTCGCGGCCGGCGTGCCGCTCGCCATCCATTCCGACGCGCCGGTCACGCCGCTCGGGCCGCTGTTCACGGCCTGGTGCGCGGTGAACCGCATCACGCCCAAGGGCCGGGTGCTCGGCGAGAGCGAGAAGCTCACTGTGATGCAGGCGCTGCACGCGATCACGCTCGGCCCGGCCTGGACCCTGAAGCTCGACGGCGAGATCGGCAGCATCGAGTGCGGCAAGCGCGCCGACTTCTGCGTGCTCGAGGACGATCCGCTCGAGGTCGACCCGTCGGCGCTGAAAGACGTGCGCGTCTGGGGCACCGTGCTGTCGGGCCGCGTGTTCGAGGCATGACGGCGGTACGCCGCATTCCGCTCACCGTCGTCGGGGGCTTCCTCGGCGCGGGCAAGACCACGCTGCTCAACCGCTGGCTGCGCGAAGCCCAGGGCCTGCGCATGGCGGTGCTGGTCAACGACTTCGGTGCACTCAACATCGATGCCGACCTGATCGCCGCCACACACGGCGACACGGTCGCGCTGACCAATGGCTGCGTCTGTTGCCAGATCGGCGACGACCTGGGCCGCGCACTGGTGCAGGTGATCGAGTCGGTCACGCCCTTCGATGCGGTGGTGATCGAGGCGAGCGGCGTGTCCGACCCCTGGCGCATCGCGCAGATCGGCATGGCCGCGCCCGAACTGAGCCTCGAAGCCGTGGTGGTGCTGGTCGATGCGAGCGCGGTGGCGCAGCAGTCGCGCGACCCGCTGCTCGCCGACACGCTGGCGCGCCAGCTCACCTCGGCCGATCTCGTCGTCGTCAACAAGGCCGACCTCGCAGACGCCGCCGCGCTCGCGGCCGCGCACGCCTGGGCCGAAGCCACCGCGCCGGGCACGCCGCGCATCGAGGCCGTGCAGTCGGCGGTTCCATTGGCGTTGCTGTCCGGATTGCCGGCGCCGGCCACCGCGGCATGCGCCGCCTGTGGCGACGACCATGCGCATGGCCCTGCACACGGCCATGACCATGACCACGCGCCCGACCACGGCGCCATGTTCCAGACCTGGAGTGCGCAGCCCACCGGGGCGATTTCCGCCGACACGCTGCGCGCATGGCTGCGCGACATGCCGCCCGGCGTGCTGCGGCTCAAGGGGTGGCTGCGCACCGGCCTCAGCAGCGCCGAAGGCGACGAATGGTCCGAAGTGCAATTCGCCGGCCGCCACGGCAGCGTGCGCCGTGCGCCCGCGCCACGCGATGCGCAGGCCGCCGTGGTCGCCATCGGTTTGCGCGGGCAACTGCCCGAAGCGGCGCTCGCCGGCTTCTTCCACACCCACTGAGCGCCGGCCGTGGTGCAATCGCGCGTTGACATCATTCAACGTGCGACCACCATGACCACGCCTTCATCTTCGCTCCTGATCCGCCCGCCCGTGCCCGAGGACTTCGCGGCCTGGAAGCCGCTCTGGGACGGCTACAACGCGTTCTACGGACGCGAGGGCCCGACCGCGCTGCCCGACGAGATCACGCGCGTCACCTGGCAGCGCTTCTTCGATGCCTACGAGCCGGTGCATGCGCTCGTGGCCGAGCGCGATGGCGAGCTCGTGGGACTGGTCCACTACCTGTTCCACCGCAGCACCACGCGCATCGAACCCAACTGCTACCTGCAGGACCTGTTCACGCGCGCGTCGGAGCGCGGGCGCGGCGTGGGCCGGCAACTGATCGAAGGCGTGTACGCGCAGGTGCAGCACGCGGGCGCGCACCGCGTCTATTGGCAGACCCACACCACCAACAGCGCCGGCCGCGCGCTCTACGACAAGGTGGCCGCGCACGAGGGCTTCATCGTCTACGCCACGATGGTCTGACCCGCGGGGTCAGTACTTGATGGTGACGCCGGCCTTGACGCCGTTGTTGCTCTTGCCATCCGAAGACACGCCACCCGAGAGCGACAGGTCGCCGCCCGTGCTCGCGCCGAGCGAGTAGACCGGCTTGGGCATCGAAGTGTCGGTGCCGATGTAGGTGCCGCTGCCGTCAGGCCGCTGTACGCCCACGGTGGCGCCATGGGTGACGGCCGACGTCTCGGTCGGCTTGATGTTGGGCGCGATGTAGACCGTGCCCTTCTCGTCGCTGTCCACAGGCAGCTTCAGAGGTTCGGCCACCGCGGCGGTGGTGACGGCCCAGCACGCGGCCGCGCCCAGGCACACAAATATCGATCTGCTCATGCACCGAATCCTCGGGGCAGCGCCGCGCCGCGCCTGTAGGACGAGGCAGCGAGCAAACCGTCCGGCAGGCGCTTTGTCATGGGCCCCGGGCCCGGCGGGCGTGACGCTTGTCTCCCTGCGCAAGGGGCGCACGGCTCATGACCGCGCACGGGGCAATTCCTACAGTGGGTTCACGGTGGCAGACCCTGCCCGGCCCGGTTGCGAACCGGGCCATGCAGGGCCCCTGCACGACGGAAACAACACGCGACAAAGGTAACGCCATGAACAAGATCTTCAGGAGTCTCTGGAACCCCACACTCGGCACCTACGTGGCCGCTCCCGAGAGCGCGCACGGGCACGCCCGTTCGGCTGGTGCGCGCGCCGTCGCCATCTCGGTGCTGCTGCTCGGCAGCGGCGCGGGCATCGCGGCCGGCGGTGCGGGCGGCGAACCGCAGGGCGACCCCAGGCTGCACGCCGGCGCGGGTGGCAGCGACGGCAGCGGCGGCGCAGGCGGGTTCAACGATAGCAACCTGGGCGCACAGGGCGGCGACGGCGGCGCATCGACCGAAGCCGGCGGCATGGCCGGTTCGAGCGCCAACGTGGGCAGCTTCGCCGGCGCCACTGCGGGCGCGGGCGGCGCCGCGGGGGCCGGTGCCACTCTCGTGATGCCGGGCGCGCTGCAGGGCGACGACGGCGCAGCAGGCGAATCGCACACCGGCGGCTTCGGCCACGGAAACGGCTATGGCGGCGGCGGCGGTGGCGGGGCCATCGGCCTGGCCATGGGTGCGGCCAGCCCGGCCTCGATCGGCAGCCACACGGGCGGCGCGGGCGGTACCGGCGGCAACGGGTACTGGGCCGCGGGCGGCGGCGGTGCCGGCGGCCATGGCGCGACGCTGCTCGATCCGCTGGCGGCGCACGTTGCCGCGGGCACTTCGACCGGCGGTGCGGGCGACGACGGCGGCAACGCCTTTTCGCAAGCGGGCGGCGGCGGCAGTGGCGGCAGCGGGTTCCTCCTGCGCACCGCGACCGCGGGCACCGCATTCACCCACAGCGGCAGCATGCTCGGAGGCGCCGGCGGCGCGGGCGGCGCCGAGCTGCTGCCGGCGCGCAGCAATGCCTCGGGCGGCGGCGGGGGCGCGGGCGGCCACGGGCTCATGCTCGACGGCAGCGCGGCCGCCAGCGTCCACAACACGGGCCAGATCACGGGCGGCGTCGGTGGCGCGGGTGGTGCCGGCGGCGGAGGCGCGGGTGGCTCCGGCGCACCGGGCAGCGGCGGCGACGGCGGCGCCGGGCTTCGGTCCGTCGGCGCCGGCGCGGCGATCGACAACAGCGGCACCATCGCCGGCGGTGCGGGCGGCCTCGGCGGCGCCAGCAGCAACGGCGGCGCGGCAGGTGCCCCCGGTGCCGGTGGCGCGGGCGTGACGGGTGCGAACCTGGCCATCGCGAACAGCGGCACCATTGCCGGCGGCCTGGGCGGCGACGGCCTGACGCGTGCGCCGGCAGTGCAGTTCACGGGCGGCAACAGCAACAGCCTGACGGTGAATGCGGGTTCATCGCTGCAGGGCGCGATCGCGATCGAGGTCGGTTCGAGCGCCCGCATCGCCGCGGGCGCCGACGGCATCGACATGCCCAACGCGCTGCGATTGGGCGGCACGGGCACCATCGACACCCAGGGCCGCGAAATGGGCTGGTCGGGCACGATCGTGGGCACGGGCAACCTCGTGAAGGACGGCGCGGGCACCTTGACGCTCTCGGCGGCCAACAACAGCCACAGCGGCAGCACCCGTGTCGCGGCGGGCACGCTGCGCGCGGGCGCAGCCGGCGCGCTGAGCCCGGCGAGCGCGGTCGTGGTCGACGCCGGCGCCACGCTCGACCTCGCGGACCACAGCCAGACCGTCGCCGCCATGACCAACAGTGGCGTCGTCTCGCTCCTGAGCGGCACGCCGGGCGCCACGCTCACCGTGCAGGGCCCCTGGGTCGGCAACGGCGGCACGCTGCGCCTGGGCACCGCGCTCGGCGCGAGCAACAGCCTGAGCGACCGGCTGATCCTGAGCGGCTGCACCGCGATCGCGAGCGGCACCACCGCCATTCAGATCACCAACCGCGCGGGCCTCGGCGCGCTGACCACCGGCAACGGCATCGAGGTGGTGACCGCGATGAACGGCGCCACCACCACCGCCCAGACCACGCGCGACGCCTTCGTGCTGGCGGGCGGCCATGTCGATGCAGGCGCCTACGAATACCGGCTGCATGCGGCCGATGCGGCCGGCGCAGGCGAGAACTGGTACTTGCGCTCGGGCGTCACCGTGCCGCCGCCACCACCGCCCCCACCGCCGCCCCCCGGACCGCCGGGACCGCCAGCCCCTCCCGCACCGCCGCCGAGCGAAGAACCGAGCCCGCCGCGCACCAGCCCCGGCGGCACCACGCCCGGCGCCATCGGTGGCGTGACCATTCCCACCTACCGCGTCGAGGTGCCGTTGCTCGCGGCACTGCCCGAGCAGTTCCGCCAGGGCAACCTCGCGATGGTGGGCAACCTGCACCAGCGCGTGGGCGACGACGGCGTGATGGGCGTAAGCAGCAGCAGCGCGGGTGCGCCCGGGCAGCCAAGCCACCGCCAGGCCTGGGCCCGGCTTATCCGCACCGACCGCACCATCGGCCAGGCCGGCACCGTGAGCCCCACGAGCGAAGGGCACCTCACGGGCATCCAGACCGGCACCGATCTGTGGGCCGATCCGAACTGGCGCGTCGGTGTCTATGTCGGCCAGCTCGAAGGCACCCAGCGCGTGAACGGTTTTGCACGCGGCCTGCACGGCTTTGCCGTCGGCAGCAACGATCTGCGCAGCCAGTACCTGGGCGCCTACGCAACCTGGAAGAACGACGGCGGCCTCTACGTCGACGGCGTGCTGCAGGGCGGGCGCCACCGCTACACCGCGAGCACCACGCTCGGCTCGGCGAGTTCGGGCAAGGGCCACAGCCTGCTGGCTTCGATCGAGGCCGGCCAGGCGTTCCGACTCTCGCCCCAATGGACCATCGAGCCCCAGCTTCAACTGGTGCACCAGCGCGTCAGCCTCGACGACACCGGCATCGTCGGCGCGCTCGTGCAGCAGGACAGCCACAGCGGCTGGCTGGTGCGCGCGGGCGTGCGGGTCAAGGGCGAACTCACCACCGCCGCCGGCCCACTGCAGCCCTATGCGCGGCTCAACCTCTACCGCAGCAGCAACGGCACCGACGTGACGCGCTTCGTCGGGCCGTCGGGCACCACCGACATCGCCACGCGCACCGGCGGCACCAGCACCGAGCTGGCCGCGGGCGCCACGCTGCAGCTCACGCCGGCCATGAGCGTGTACGGGGAGGTCGGCAAGCTTTGGGCGTCGGGCGGCGATGCGCGCATCAAGAGCGGCATCAACGCGAGCGTGGGGGTGAAGTTCAGCTGGTGAGGGGTGATGCGCACGCGGGGCTGAAATGAATTCAGAATGGGGGCCATGCCCTCTTCGTCCACCACCCCCGACATCGTCCAGGCCCTCGCGCCCAACGGCGTACTGCGTGCCTCCATCAACCTCGGCAACCCGATCCTCGCCGGACGCGACAGCGCCAGCGGCGAGCCGGCCGGCGTGTCGATCGACCTCGCGCGCGCGTTCGGCGCGCAGCTCGGCGTGCCGGTCGAGCTGGTGGTGTTCGACACCGCCGGCAAGTCGGTCGAGGCCGTGGCCGCCGATCGCGCCGACATCGGCTTCTTCGCGATCGACCCGGTGCGCGGCGCCGAGATCGCGTTCACCGCCGCCTATGTGCTGATCGAGGGCGCCTACCTCGTGCGCGATGGCGCGGCGCTCACGCGCAACGAAGAGGTCGATCGCGAGGGCATGCGCGTGGCCGTCGGCAAGGGCAGCGCCTACGACCTCTACCTCACGCGAGAACTGAAGCAGGCGCAGATCGTGCGCGCGCCTTCGTCGCCCGCCGTGGTGCAGACCTTCCTCGACCAGGACCTCGAGGTCGCGGCCGGCGTGAAGCAGCAGCTCGAGGCCGACCAGGCCCGCCACCCCGGCCTGCGCCTGCTGCCAGGGCGCTTCATGGTGATCCAGCAGGCCATGGGCGTGCCCAAGCGCCGCGGCGAGCCGGCGGCCGGCGCGCTCGCCGCGTTCGTCGAAGAAATGAAGGCCAGCGGCTTCGTGGCCGAGGCGCTGCACAGGCACGGCATCCAGGGCGCGTCGGTCGCGCCCGCGGCCTGATGGCGATGACGACTGGCCAGCGGACCGTCGCGGCCTTCGTCCTTGGCGGTGCCCTTGCGGCCGCGGTGATCGGCGGCTGGCTGCGGCTGTCGTCGACGCTCGGCGGCACGACCGGGCAGCATGTGCATCTGCTCGACCCGGCCAAGATCGAACTGATCCGCACGCCGGGCGGCCACCTGCAGGTCAGCGAGATGGCCAAGGCCGAGGAGTTCGGCTGGCAGACCTCGTGGGAATGCCCGCTCCTCGACTGCAGCCGGCTGCCGCGCACCGTTTCGCGCGTGCGCGTGCAGGCCCGCTACGTCTACCGCATTCCGCTCGCGGCCGAATGGCGCCTCGAGCCCCGCGGCGACCACTACCGGCTCATGGTGCCGCCGCTGGAGTTGCAGGCGCCCGTGGGCTTCGACACATCGACGATGGAGATCGTCACGACCGAACGCAGCCTGCTCTCGCCCGCGGCGCCCGCCAACCGCGAGAAGGCGCTGCGCCACCTCGGCCCCGAACTCGCGCGGCGCGGCGCGAGCCCCGCGTACCTCGCGGCGCAGCAGAAGAACGCCGAGCAGACAGTGCGCGAGTTCGCGCAGAAGTGGATGCGCGAGCAAGGCGGCGGGCCGCTGGCGCGGCCGATCCGGGTGGAGTGGGACGGGCCGGATCCGATGTGATGCGGCCGCCGCCCCGCCCTGCCCGCCTCAGTGCGCTGCGGCGGCCAATGCCAGCGGATTGAGCCCCGGCCCCGCCACCCGCGTCAGCGTGTTGCGGTCGGTGTGATGGAACGGCTCCGCCTGCCCCGCGATCTGCATGATCGTGGCCTGGTCGTACGACCAGGTGCCGTCGGGGTTGATCGTCACGCTGATGTTCCAGGCCGTGGTGGTGAAGGCGCGCTCGATGAACGGGTTCGAGACGATGCCGTTCACCAGGCTGCCGCGCTCGGCGCTGAGCGTGAAGCGCGTGTCGTCGGCCTTGGCCTGGCCCACCGCCATCGCGACCTGGCCGCGCGGAATGGCCAGCGTGTGCATCAGCATGCCGGTGGCCGGCTCCCAGAGCCAGTAGCCCACCTGGTCGTGGTACATCTTGGTGAGCCCGGGCTTGTGGATGTAGGTGTGGTAGCGCAGCCCGTAGAGCAGCTGCGGGCCGTTGGTCTGCGCGTCGATCGGCTGCAGTTCGATGCGCTCGACATACGCCTGCGTCTTCGGACCTTCGCGCTTGGGCTTCACATCCACGCCGCGCGTGCCCTCCCAGACGCCGGCCAGCGCGCGCAGCGGGCCGAGGTTGGCCAGCGTGTCGGGGTCGGCGGGGGGCTCGGTGTAGATGTCTTCGGTCGGATTCATGGTTTTTCTAGGAGGCCTTCTCGGGCATGGCCAGCACCCGGTCGATGCGGCGGCCCTCGAGGGCGGTGATCTCGAACTGCCAGCCTGCGCAGTCGATGACCTCGCCGGCTTCGGGCAGGTGGCCCGACACCGACATCAGCAAGCCCGCCACGGTGTTGTAGCGCCCGCGCTCCTCGTCCGGCAGTTCGCGGATGCCGAGGCGCGCGCGCAGCTCCGACACCGGCATGAGGCCGTCGAGCTCCCAGACGCCGTCGGGCCGCTGATGCGCCCAGGCGTCGGTCAGGACGCCGGGCTGCAGTTCGCCGGTGATCGCCTCGAGCATGTCGCGCGGCGTCATGAGGCCTTGCACCACGCCGTATTCGTCGACCACGAACACCAGGCGGCCGCCGCGTTCGCGGAACTGCTCGAGCAGTTCCATGCCGGTGAGCGTCTCGGGCACGAACACGGCCGGCGCAGCCTCTTCGCCGAGCCGGCCCGCATGGTCGATGCCGAGCCGCAGCAGGTGCGCCACGCTGATCACGCCGACCACGTCGTCGAGCGAGTTGCGGCACACCGGGTACCACGAATGCACGAGGTTGAGCGCGCCCGCGTCGGCCACCTTCTGCAGTGCCTCGGCCACCGTGTCGGCGGCATCGAGCCATTCGATGTCGGCGCGCGGGATCATCAGCGACGAGAGCCGGCGGTCGTCGAGGTGGAACACGTTGCGCACCATCTGGTGCTCGTGGTGCTCGATCACGCCGGCGTCCACGCCCTCCTCGAGGCTGGCGGAGATTTCTTCCTCGGTCATCGAGCGCGCGGCATTGGCGTCGATGCGCAGCAGCTTCAGCACCGTGGCCGTGGCGCCCGCGAGCAACCACACGAAGGGCTTCGCGCCCTTGGCGAGCCCGCGCATCGGCCGCGACACCCAGCGTGCCACCGGCTCGGGGTAGAGCTGGCCGATGCGCTTGGGCACCAGCTCGCCGAAGATGATGGTGAAGAAGGTGATGCCGGTCACCACCAGCGCGGTCGACACCACGCTGGCCGTGCCTTCGCCCATGCCGAGTTCTGCGAGCCACACAGCGAGCGGCGCCGCGAACGCGGCCTCGCCCACGATGCCGCTGAGCATGCCTATCGACGTGATGCCGATCTGCACCGTCGAGAGAAAGTGGGTCGGTTCCTCCATCAGCCGAAGCGCTGCCTCGGCGCCGGCATCTCCCGTTTCGGCCAGGGCCGCAAGGCGCGCGCGCCGGCTGGTGGAAAGGGCCATTTCGGACATCGCGAACAACGCATTCAGCGTCGTCAGCATGGCCAGGAGCAAGACATCCATGTACAGGGGGTGAAAATGAGGAAATGGCACTTTACTTGATCGGCGATATACAGGGCTGCGACGACGCCCTCCAGCGGCTGCTCGACAAGATCGGCTTTTCCCCGAGCCGCGACACCCTCGTGCTGCTGGGCGACCTGGTCAACCGCGGCCCCGACTCGGCCGCCGTGCTGCGGCGGGTGCAGGGCTACGGCGCCTCCGCGCTGAGCCTGCTCGGCAACCACGACCTGCACCTGCTCGGCGTGGCGCACGGCGCGCGCAAGCCCGGCCGCAAGGACACGCTGGCCGGCCTGCTCGCTTCGCCCGACAGCGAGGCGATGCTCGACTGGCTGCGCCGCCAGCACATGGCGCTGCACATGCAGATCGGCGGCGGCGAGCTGCTCATGGTGCATGCGGGCGTGCTGCCGCAGTGGACCGTCGGCGACACGCGGGCGCTCGCGGCCGAACTCGAATCGGTGCTGCGGGGGCCCGCGCTCGGCGAGTTCCTGCTCGACATGTACGGCAACGCGCCCGACCATTGGCGCGATGCGCTCACGGGCAACGCCCGGCTGCGCGTGGTGGTGAATGCGCTCACGCGGCTGCGTTTCTGCTCGGCCGACGGCGTGATGGATTTCGAGAGCGCCGACAACGCGGCCGCCGCGCCCGAGGGCCTCATGCCGTGGTTCGACGTGCCGGGGCGCAAGACCGCCGATGTGACGATCGCATTCGGCCATTGGTCGACGCTGGGCTGGCTGTCGCGACCCGACCTGCTTTCCACCGACACCGGCTGCGTCTGGGGCGGCTGCCTCAGCGCGGTGCGGATCGGTGCCACGCTGGACGAGCGCGAGCTGATCCAGGTGAAGTGCGAACAGGCGCAGAAGCCCGGTTGAGCCGGCAGCGGGGCCGGCTGCTCTCGCTCAGCTCGGCTCGGCGCTCTTGAACAGCGCCGGCACCTTGCGCTTGGACTTGATGTTGCTCGAGATGCCGCGCGACGGTGCGGCCTTGGCGGCCGCTTCCCAGGCGGGTGCGGCCTCGCGCTCGCCCGGTTCGTAGGGCTTGTCGAAGAACGGATCGCGCGGTGCAGACGCGCGGTGCGGACGGCCAGCGCCGCCGCGGCGTGCATCGCCTCCGAGGGTGCTGCTGCGTTGTTCGCGCGGCTGGTCGAGCACGTCGCGTGCATCGCCGGCCTCGCCCTCTTCGCGCCAGTGGCGGCGGCCGTCGTTGATGCGGCCGCGTGGATGGTCTTCCTCGAACTCCATCGCCTCGAGCTCGATCTTCTTCTTGATCAGCTTCTCGATGTCGGCCACCAGGCGCGCATCGTTGCCGCCGCTTGCAAAGCTGACTGCCAGGCCCGACGCGCCGGCACGGCCGGTGCGGCCGATGCGGTGCACGTAGTCTTCGGCGTTGAACGGGATGTCGAAGTTGAACACCGCCGGCACGTCCTTGATGTCGAGGCCGCGCGCCGCGACGTCGGTGCACACCAGCAGGTCGACCTCGCCGGCCTTGAACGAAGCCAGCGCCTTCAGGCGCTCGTCCTGGCTCTTGTCGCCGTGCAGCGCGGTGGTGCGAAGGCCATCGCGTTCGAGCGAACGGGCCAGGCGCGCACAGCCGAGCTTGCTGTTGACGAACACGAAGGCCTGCGTGATGCCGCGCTGCTTCACGATCTGCTTGAGCGCGCGGCGCTTGTCGTCGTCGGTCACGCTGAAGAAGCGCTGCTCGACGGTCGACGCTGTTTCGTTCGGCCGCGCCACCTCGATGGTGACGGGGTTCTGCAGGTAGCTGCCGGCGAGCCGCTTGATCTCGGGCGAGAAGGTGGCCGAGAACAGCAGCGTGGTGCGCTGCTTGGGCAGGTAGCTCAGGATGCGCTGCAGGTCGGGCAGAAAGCCGATGTCGAGCATGCGGTCGGCCTCGTCGAGCACCACGTACTCGACCTGGTTGAGCACCGTGTTCTTGGCCTCGATGTGGTCGAGCAACCGGCCCGGCGTGGCCACCAGCACCTCGACGCCCTTCTTGAGCTCGAGCGTCTGCGGCTTCATGTCGATGCCGCCGAACACCACCGTGCTGCGCAGGTTGGTGTACTTGGCGTACAGCTTGACCTGCTGGGCCACCTGGTCGGCGAGTTCGCGCGTGGGCAGCAGCACCAGCGCACGCACCGGATGCCGTGCGGGCGAGGTGGACGCGTTCTCGTGCTTGAGCATGCGCTGCAGCAAGGGCAGCGTGAACGCAGCGGTCTTGCCGGTGCCGGTTTGCGCGGCACCCATCACGTCCTGGCCTGAAAGCACGACCGGAATGGCCTGTTCCTGGATCGGGGTCATGGTCTCGTAGCCCATTTCGGCTACGGCGCGCGCCAGCGAATCCGCCAGCATGAGGTTGGAGAAGGAGCTTGTCATTAAGCCCGCTATTGTCGCATTGCCGCAAAAAATGGCAGTGAAGACTCGGTGACAACGCCCGCAAAGCGCGCGTTGCTATTTATTTCATAGCGCTGCAGCCAGTGTCAGTGCGCCATCGCGCCGCTTCGATCAAAGCGTCCGGGCATTGAAGGTGTCGCACGACTTCACATCGCCGGTCTGGAAACCGGTGCCGAACCACTTCTGGCGCTGCGCGCTGGAGCCGTGCGTGAAGCTGTCGGGCACCACCGCGCGGCCCGCCGAGCGCTGCAGCGCGTCGTCGCCGATCTTCTGCGCAGCGTTCATCGCGGCCTCGATGTCGCCGGGATCGAGCCACTTCTTCGACTCTTGCGAATGGTGGGCCCAGATGCCCGCGAAGCAGTCGGCCTGCAGCTCGACGCGCACGCTCAGGGCGTTGTTCTGCGACTGGCTCATTCGCCGCCGCATGCCGTCGACCTTGGCGGTGATGCCGAGCTCGTCCTGCACGTGGTGGCCGACCTCATGCGCGATCACGTAGGCCTGCGCAAATTCGCCCGGCGCGCCGAGCTGATTCTTGAGCGTGTCGTAGAAAGACAGGTCGATGTAGACCTTCTTGTCGCCGGGGCAGTAGAACGGGCCCATGGCCGACTCGCCAGTGCCGCAGGCGGTGGGCGTGGCGCCGCGGAACAGCACCAGCCGCGGCGCCTGGTAGGTGCCGCCGTTCTGGCGGAAGATGTCGCTCCACACCACCTCGGTGTTGCGCAGCACGGTCGAGACGAAGGCCGCCTCGCGGTCGGCGGCCGGCGGCTTCGGCGCGGGGCCTTGTTGCTGTTGCTGCACCTGCGCCTGTTCCGGGCCGCCCCCGCTCAAGAGGCTCAGCACCGTGAGCGGGTTGATGCCGAAGATCCAGCCCGCGATCAGCGCGACCGCGATGGTGCCGATGCCGATGCTCCGCCCACCGATGAAGCCGCCGCCACCGCCCCCGCCGCTGCGGCGGTCTTCGACGTTGTCGGATTGTTCGTTGCCTTCCCATCTCATCGCGCGCTCCTTGCCGGCTGTCGAAGTGGGCCGGATCGTGAGCGGATGGTAATGGGCCCGGCCGCTGGCTGCGTAACCGGGGGTCAGCGCGCCGAAGGCCTCAGGTCTTGGGCAGTGTGACGCCGCGCTGGCCTTGGTACTTGCCGCCGCGGTCCTTGTAGCTGGTCTCGCAGACCTCGTCGCTCTCGAAGAACAGCACCTGGGCACAGCCCTCGCCCGCATAGATCTTGGCGGGCAGCGGCGTGGTGTTGCTGAACTCGAGCGTCACGTAGCCTTCCCATTCGGGCTCGAAGGGCGTCACGTTCACGATGATCCCGCAGCGCGCGTAGGTGCTCTTGCCGAGGCAGATGGTGAGCACGTTGCGCGGGATGCGGAAGTACTCGACCGTGCGCGCCAGCGCGAAGCTGTTGGGCGGGATGATGCAGTAGTCGCCGTGCATGTCGACGAAGCTCTTCTCGTCGAAGTTCTTCGGGTCGACCACGGTGCTGTGGATGTTGGTGAAAACCTTGAATTCAGGCGCGCAGCGGATGTCGTAGCCGTAGCTCGAGGTGCCGTAGCTGATGATCCTGTGGCCCGCGGCCTCGCGCACCTGCCCGGGCTCGAAGGGCTCGATCATGCCGTGCTGCTCGGCCATGCGCCGAATCCATTTGTCGCTCTTGATAGACATAAAACACCCCCAGTCTTCGCGCACTTCGTGTCGCTTCGCCAACCCCCCTCAAGGGGGCAACACCAGCGGCCCGGCAAAGCCGGTTCCGCGGCGTTTCCCGAAGGTACCCGCTGCGCCGCTAGGTCGGCGATTGTGGCATGGGCGAACTGCGCGTCCGCTCACCCCGCCTGCGAAATCACCGTGCGCTCGATCAGCCGGTCGTCGCCAAGCACGATCATCGCGAACAGCAGTTCCTCGAGGTTCTCGGCACGCGCAGCCTTGCGCGCGAGCAGCGGCGTGGCTTCGCGCGGGTTGAGCACCAGGAAGTCGGCCTCGCAGCCGGGCTGCAGGTTGCCGATCACGCCGTCGAGCCCCAGGGCGCGCGCCGCGCCGCCGGTGTGGCGCCACCAGAGCTCGGACGGCGCAATGCTCAGGCCGGGCTTGGTCTGGCCCTCGCGGCCGACGTAGTAGGCCGCCATCATCGTGTGGAAGGGGCTGAAGCTGGTGCCGCCGCCCACGTCGCTCGCGAGGCCGTACGGAAACCCGGTGCGGTCGGCCGCCCCGAAGTCGAAGAAGCCGCTGCCGAGGAACAGGTTGCTGGTCGGGCTCACGGCGGCCGCGGTCTTCGTGTCGCGCATCAGCGCGCGGTCGGTGTCGTCGAGGTAGATGCAGTGCGCGTACACGGCCCGCTCGCGCATCAGGCCGAAACCCGCGTACACGTCGAGGTAGGAACGCGATTGCGGATAGAGCTCGCGCACCCAGGCCACCTCGTCGCGGTTCTCGGCCACGTGCGACTGGATCCAGGTGTCGGGGTACTTCGCGGCCAGCTCGCCGGCGCCGCGCATCTGGGCGTCGGTGCTCGCGGGCGCGAAGCGCGGCGTGATCGCGTAGCCCAGGCGATCGGTGCCGTGCCACTTGCGGATCAGGGCCTCGGAATCGACCAGGCTCTGCGCGGTCTCATCGCGCACGCCGTCGGGCGAATGGCGGTCCTGCAGCACCTTGCCCGAGATCATGCGCAGGCCCCGTTGCTGCGCGGCCTCGAAGAAAGCATCGACCGAGGCCACGTGCGAGGTCGCGAAGGTCAGCGCCGTCGTCACGCCGTTGCGCAGCAGCTCGTCGAAGAACACCTCGGCGACTTCGTTCGAATGCGCGGGGTCGGCGAACTTCGCTTCCGCGGGGAAGGTGTAGTTCTCGAGCCAGGGCAAGAGGCCCGGCGACGGCGAGCCGATGATGTCGGTTTGCGGAAAGTGGATGTGCATGTCCACGAAGCCCGGCGCGAGGATGCGGCCCGGCAGCGTGGTGAGTTCGGCGTCGGGATGGCGCGGCGACACGGCCGCATGGCTGCCCGCGTCGAGCACGCGCTGTCGGCCGGCCCCATCGGGCGCGACGACCAGCAGGCCGTCCTCGTCGAAAACGGGCTGGCCGGCAGCGTCGAAACGCAGGAGGGAGGCGCGGTAGGCTTTTTTCATCGTGGCTGCGGAGGGTAAACCAGCCCTGCGCCGGCGCAATTTCCCTGCGTGTATGAGTGCTATATGCCCAGGCCACTCGCGCGCCCGCGCGTCGGCGCTCCCACGGCCCAGTGCCTCAGCGCCCCACCCGCCCCTGCACGCCCTCGGCGAGCCAGTTCATCTTGAGGATCTGCTCGTCGCTCAGCTGCGCACCTTTGGCAATGACGGTGCGCCCTTCGTTGTCGCGCACGTCGGCGGCCACCGCGCGAAACGGCTGCAGCTTGCCCGCAGCGATGTCCTTCTGCCGCGCCAGCACTTCGTCCTGCACCGCCTTGGGCACTTTCGCGCCGAAGTCGCCGACGCGGATCAGGCCTTCCTTCACACCGCCCCAGAGATTGCCGCTCTTCCAGGTGCCGTCGAGCACGGCCTTGGCCCGGGCGGTGTAATAGCCGCCCCACTGGTGCGTGACGGCGACGATCTGCGCGTCGGGGGCCGTCTTGCGCATGTCGGAGTGGTAGGCCACGGCCATCTTGCCGCGCTCCTGCGCCGCGGCCATCACTGCGGTCGAGCCGGTGTGGAAGGCCAGCACGTCGGCGTTCTGGTTGAAGAGCGCCATCGCAGCGTCGCGCTCCTTCGGCGGATCGAACCATTCGTTGAGCCACACCACCACCACTTTTGCCTGCGGGTTCACCGAGCGCATGCCGAGCGTGAAGGCATTGATGCCCTGCAGCACCTCCGGGATCGGAAAGCCCGCCACGTAGCCGGCGATGTTCGTCTTCGTCATGCGGCCTGCGGCAATGCCCGCAAGGTAGCGCCCTTCGTAGTAGCGCGCGTTCGATGTCGCGACATTGGGCGCGGTCTTGTAGCCCGTGACCGACTCGAACTTCACGTCCGGAAAGTCGCGCGCCACCTTGAGCGTGGGCTCCATGTAGCCGAAGCTCGGCGTGAAGATCAGCCCATGGCCCTGCTGCGCCAGGTCCCGGATCACGCGCTCGGCGTCGGCGCCTTCGGGCACGTTCTCGACGAAGCTGGTCTTGACCCTGTCGCCCAGCGCCGCTTCGACGGCCTTGCGGCCCTCTTCGTGCTGGCGCACCCAGCCGGCGTCGGTGATGGGCGTGACGTAGACGAAGCCGATCTTCAACGGCGGCCCTTTCGGCGCCTGCGGCTGTTGCGAGAAGGCGGGAGATAAAAAGCAAGCGGCTGCCCACGCCAGAACGGCGCGGCCCGCGAGGTTTTTGTACATGGTGTTCCTCTACATGGCCCCGGAAAAACAAAAGCCCCGCAGCCGCCGGGACGCCGGCTGCGGGGCTGGGGATTCTACCTAGGAGGCTGTCGGGCTTGTCGGGCTTGCCTTACGCGTCGAAGGCGGGATCGATCGGCACCCTGTAGCCGTTGACGAGCCGGTTCGTCTCGTTGGCCATGCCCACGACCGCCATCAGCTCGGCGAACATCGCGGGCGTCATGCCGGCCTTCTCGGCGCCCGCGTGATGGCTTGCGGTGCAATAGCCGCAGCCGTTGCTCACGCTCACCGCGAGGTACACCATCTCCTTGACCACCGGATCGAGCGCACCCGGCGCCATCACCTCCTTGAGGCTGGCCCAGGTGCGCCGCAGCGTCGCAGGATCGTTCGCGAGGTACTTCCAGAAGTTGTTGACGTCGGGCACGTTGCGCACGGCCCTGATGTCGTCGAACACGGCCTTCACCTCGTCGGGCGCGTCCGCGTAGTGGATCGGTTGGGGTTTCATGGGGGCTCCAGTTCAGGCGTCGGCAGAGAAGCGCGCGAAGACGGCGTCGAGCCGCGTCAGGTAGTCGCGCCTGGCCGCTTCGTCGATGAAGCTGCCCTCGAAGCTGTTGGCCGCGAGCTGCCACGCATGCCGCACGCCGAGCCCCGTGGCCGCGAAGGTCTGCAGGAAGTTCTGGTTCATGTAGCCGCCGAAGTAGGCCGGGTCGTCCGAGTTGACGGTGGCGACCAGCCCCGCATCGAGCAGCGCGCCGAGGTTGTGCTGCGCGAGGTCGGGGAACACGCAGAGCTTGAGGTTCGACAGCGGGCACACGGTGAGCGGAATGCGGTCTTGCGCGAGCCGCTGCATCAGCGCCGGATCCTTCGCGCTCTGCACGCCATGGTCGACGCGCTCGACCTTCAGCACGTCGAGCGCACTCCAGACGTACTCGGGCGGGCCTTCCTCGCCGGCATGCGCGACCAGATGCAATCCCAGCTCGCGGCAGCGCGCGAACACGCGCGCGAACTTCTCGGGCGGATGGCCCACCTCGCTCGAGTCGAGCCCCACGCCGATGAACTTGTCGCGAAAAGGCAGCGCCTGTTCGAGCGTCTCGAAAGCCTCTTCCTCGCTCAGGTGGCGCAGGAAGCACAGGATCAGCGAGGCACTCACGCCGAGCTTCGGCCCCGCCGCGGTGCAGGCGCTGTACAGGCCCTCGATGACGGTCTCCATCGCCACGCCGCGCGCGGTGTGCGTCTGAGGGTCGAAGAACATCTCGGTGTGGACCACGTTGTCGGCCGCGGCGCGCTCTAGGTAAGCCCAGGCCATGTCGTGGAAGTCCTGCGCCTTCAGCAGCACGCTCGCGCCGGCGTAGTAGATGTCGAGGAAGCTCTGCAGGTTGGTGAAGGCGTAGGCGCGGCGCAGTTCCTCCACGCTCGCGTAGGGAAGGGCCACGCCGTTGCGCCCGGCGAGCGCGAAGATCAGCTCGGGTTCGAGCGAGCCTTCGATGTGCATGTGCAGCTCGGCCTTGGGCATGGCGCACAGCAGTTCGGGCAGGCGCGCGGCCGGGATGCTATCGAAGCGCTGGTCGAAGGTGGGGCGGAAGTCGGTCATGGCGGGGTCTTGCGCGGGGATGTGGGAATGCGAAAAGTGGCAGCGTGTTCGCGCACAGCATAAAGGCTCGCGACGCCACCGCGATGCGCAAAACCGTATGGCCTGGATTGCAGCGCTTCTACATCGCGGCGGGCGTGGCCTCGTACAGACTGCTCGATCGATTCGCCTGAGCCGGCGGCCCGCTTGATAAGCTGGCAAGCATGCACACCTTGATCAGCATCGCGGCGTATCTCCTGATCGGCATCGCCGTGGCGCCGCTGCTGCTGCTTGGGCTCTATGTGCTGGCCGACCGCCTCGGACTCAAGGTGGCCGATCGCATGCTGTCGCTGACGGCGCGGATCCTCCAGTTGCAGTGGCTCAGCGGCGGCGTGGTGAACATCGTCGGTGGCCTGCTCATCGCCGCGCTCGGTATCTGGGCCGCGCTGTCCCTGGAGCCGCCGCTGCATCGGCTGGCCGGCGCGCTGCTGGTGCCCTTCGGACTCTGGCGGGCCTTCAGGGGCGTGGCCGTGCTCAAGGCGTTTTCGAGCGTCGACCAATAGCACGTCCAGGGCAGCGCGGCCGCGCGGGCGATTGTGGCGCGGGCCGTGAGCCACGAAGAGTCAGGGTTCCGTGTCGCGCGGCAGCCCCGCCGCGGGCGCCGGGCTTGCATCGGCCGCGCCATGGTGCAGGCCGACGCCGACGCCGGCGCCGAGTCCGGCGCCCATGCCCATGCCCGCACCGCTGCCACCACCTCTCGCGCCGCCGCCTCCGCCCGCGCCGCCACCCGCGCGGTCGCTGCGTGTCGGCGTGCCCTTGGTGCGCAGCGGTCCCTGCTTCGGAATGCCGAGTTCCGGCGGCACCGGTGCCAGGTCGAGCACCTCGCGGATGAAGGTGCGCAGCGAGACCACCAGTTCGGCCGTTTCCACGCTGCGTCCCGCCGCCATGTCGCTGGCCGCCTGCGCCGCCAGCCGGACCTGCGCCTCGGTGCCCAGCAGGATCACGTCGGACAGCGCGCCCTCGACCGCGTCGCGGATGCGGCGGCGCCGGTCCGATGCCGGAAGTCCGTCCTCGTCCGCGCCCTCGATGGCTTCACCTGCAATCGCGGCTTGCCCGCCGGCCCGCGCCTGAGACCGCCGCTCCCGCAGGTCGCGCAAGTGGCTCGGGTCCACCGCCAGTTCACCGGTGAACGACCCGCCGAGCACCTTGTAGGCCGCGATCAGCGTCTTCAGCCGCTCATTGATCTGCCGGTTCTGCCGCTCCCGCCGTTGCTGCACGCTGAGCATCACCACGATGCGGATGCCGACCGCCACGATCGAGACCAGCACCAGTCCGAGGAGCGTGGAGACAAGGCCTTGCCAGGAGGTGAAGTCGAGTGGGTTGCGCATCGAAGGCTCCAGTTGAAAAGGATGAAACGACAACGGGCCATGCCCCTGAAGGCATGGCCCGTTGATGATCCGGCGCTGTGTCTTACTTCTTGTCCCCGCCCGGCACCTTGCCTTCCACGCCCTTGACGTAGAAGTTCACGCCCGACAGGAACTTGTCGTCGGCCACCGCGTCCTTGGCGACCAGTTCCTTGCCGTCCTGGCCCAGGATGGGGCCTTTCCAGATCGAGAAGCTGCCGTCCTTCAGGCCCTTCTTCACTTCCTCGACCTTGGCCTTGGTTTCAGCCGGCACGTCTTCGGCGATCGAGACGATGTCGATCGCGCCTTCCTTCACGCCCCACCAGCTCTGGCCGGTGGTCCACTTGCCGTCGATCGCGTCTTGCGTGGCCTTGATGTAGTACGGCGCCCAGTTGATGGTGGCCGACGCGAGGTGGGCCTTGGGGCCGTAGGCGGTCATGTCCGAATCCCAGCCGAAGGCGCGCTTGCCTTTTTCCTGCGCGGTCTTGAGCACGGCCGGCGAGTCGGTGTTCTGGAACAGGACGTCGGCGCCGCCGTTGATGAGGGCGGTGGCGGCCTCGGTCTCCTTGGGCGGGCTGAACCATTCGTTGACCCACACGACCTTGGTGGTGATCTTCGGGTTAACCGACTGCGCGCCCATGGTGAAGCTGTTGATGTTGCGCAGCACCTCGGGGATCGGCACCGAGCCCACCACGCCGAGCGTGTTGCTCTTGGTCATGGCGCCGGCAATGATGCCGGCCATGTACGCGCCTTCGTAGGTGCGGCTGTCGTAGGTGCGCATGTTCTCGGCGGTCTTGTAGCCGGTGGCATGCTCGAACTTGACGTCCTTGCTGTCGTTGGCCACCTTGAGCATCGGCTCCATGTAGCCGAAGGTGGTGCCGAAGATCAGCTTGTTGCCCTGGCCGACCAGGTCGCGGAACACGCGCTCGGCGTCGGCGCCCTCGGGCACGCTCTCCACGAAGGTGGTCTTGATCTTGTCGCCGAATTCCTTTTCGAGCGCCTTGCGGCCGTTGTCGTGCGCAAAGGTCCAGCCGCCATCGCCGACCGGACCGATGTAGGCGAACGCGATGTTGAGCGGCGCTGCGGGTGCCGGTGCCGCGGCGGCGGGCGCCGGTGCGGGCGTCGGCGCCGCGGCGGGTGCAGCCGGCTCCTCCGTCTTGCCGCAGCCGATCAGGGCCGCCGAAGCCACCGCGGTCAGGGCGGCGAGCTTTAGCAGGGAGCGCTTGTTCAGGTCATTCATTGTCGGAATCCTAAAAAAAGGACGGTTGGCGGAAAAACGAAAAGCGAGATTATGAGCCGGGGTAGAACGGTTTCCCGATCGAAGCGGGCATGTTGATGCGGATGAACGCCGGGTTGCGCGAGATCAACGCCAGCACCACGATGGGCGCGATGTACTGCAGCATGCTGAGGAACTGGGCGGGCACGTCGACGCCGCTGCTCTGCAAATGGAAGCCCAGCATCGACACGCCGCCGAACAGGTAGGCGCCCAGCAGCACGCGCATGGGCCGCCAGGTGGCGAAGGTGGTGAGCGCGAGCGCGATCCAGCCGCGGCCCGCGACCATGCCCTCGACCCACAGCGGCGTGTAGACGGTCGAGAGGTACGCGCCCGAAAGCCCGCAGAGAGCGCCGCCAGCGACCACGGCCATGAAGCGGATGCGGCGCACCGGGTAGCCGAGCGCATGCGCCGATTCAGGCGATTCGCCGACCGAGCGCAGCACGAGGCCGGCGCGCGTGCGGTAGAGAAACCAGATGAGCCCGACCGTCAACAACACCGCGATGTACACCATCGGGTGGTGGCGGAACAGCGCGGGGCCGACGAGGGGAATCTCGCTGAGCCACGGTATGGCGTACGACACGCTCTCCGGCAGCCGCGCCTGCACGAAGTTGATGCCGACAAAGGCCGAAAAGCCGACGCCGAACAGGCTCAGCGCGAGCCCGGTGGCGTACTGGTTGGTGTTGAGCCAGATCACCAGCACACCGAAGAAGGCCGCGAGCAGTGCGCCGGCGGCCATGCCGGCCAGGAAGCCGAGCCAGGGGTTGTGGGTGGTGACGACCGTCGCGAAGCCTGCGATGGCGGCGCAGAGCATCATGCCCTCGGCGCCGAGGTTGACGATGCCGGCCTTCTCGTTGATCAAGAGGCCCAGCGCCGCGATCGCGAGCACGGTGCCGGCGCTAAGTGTGGAGCCCAAAAGGAGTGCGTAGCTGTCAAACATGTTGCTCGCCCCCAAGCTGCGCGGCACTGCGTGTCCGCTCCACCACCCCCCTACCGGGGGCAACACCAGCGGCCCGGCAAAGCCGGTTCCGCGGTGTTCCTGGAAGTGAATTCATCGTGTGCTTCATGTGGACTCCGTGGAACGCACGATCGGCGCGGTCAAAGGCGTGCTGGCTTGCAGCGAGCCTGTCGTCAACGTGGGCCCCGCCGCTTTCGCAGCGGCCTTTCGGCGGATGCGATAGGCGATCAACGTGTCGCAGGCCAGCAGCGTGAACAGCAGCAGTCCCTGGAACACGCCCGTGAGCGACTTGGGCAGGCCCAGGCGCGACTGCGCGAGCTCGCCGCCGATGTAGAACATGCTCATGAGGATGGCCGAGAACACCATGCCGACCGGATGCAGCCGCCCCACGAAGGCCACGATGATCGCCGCGAAGCCGTAGCCTGCGGGCACGTACGGCGTCAGTTGGCCCAGCGGGCCGGCGACTTCGAGCGCACCGGCCAGGCCCGCCGCGCCGCCCGAGACCAGCAGCGCTGTCCACACCGCGCGCCGCGCCGAGAAGCCCGCGTAGCGCGCCGCCGCCGGTGCCAGCCCGCCGACCTGCTGTGCGAAACCGGCACGCGTGCGGAAAAGAAAGACCCAGAGCACGCCCACGCCTACCAGCGCGATGATCAGCCCGATGCTCACGCGCGAGCCCTTGAAGAGCCGCGGAATCTGCGTCACGGCCTCGAAGGTCTTCGACTGCGGGAAGTTGTAGCCCTGCGGATCTTTCCAGGGGCCGAACACCATGTAGCTCAAGAGCAGCGTCGCCACGTACACCAGCATCAGGCTCACGAGAATTTCATTGGCGTTGAAGCGGTCGCGCAGGAAAGCCACGATGCCCGCCCACACCATGCCGCCGAGCGTGCCCGCCACGAGAATGGCCCCGACGATCCACGAACCGGTGGTCTTGTCGGCCATCAGCGCCACGCCGCCCGCTGCGATGGCGCCGAACACGAACTGGCCCTCGGCGCCGATGTTCCAGACGTTCGAACGGAAGCACACCGCCAGGCCGAGCGCGATGATCAGCAGCGGCGTGGCCTTGATCGTGAGTTCGCCGATCGCGTAGCCGTTCTTGATGGGCTCGTAGAAGAACACCAGCAGGCCCTTGACGGGGTCCTTGCCGAGCGCGGCGAACAGCGCCACGCCGATCAGCACGGTGACCAGCAGCGCCAGGATCGGCGAGGCAAAAGTCCAGAAGCGCGAAAGCTCCGGACGCGCTTCAAGCTTGAGCATGCGCCGCCTCCTTGCCGCCGTTCGCCTGCCAGAGCCCGCTCATCCATTCGCCGATCTGCGGCAGCGTGGCTGCCGCGCGGTCGACCGAGGGCGACAGCCGCCCCTTGGCGATCACGTGCAGGCGATCGCTGATGTCGAACAGCTCGTCGAGTTCTTCACTGACCACCAGCACCGCGCAGCCCGCGTCGCGCAGCGCGAGGATCTCGCCGCGGATCAGCGCGGCGGCGCCCACGTCCACGCCCCAGGTCGGCTGCGAGACGATGAAGAGCTTCGGGTCGGCATCGATCTCGCGCCCGACGATGTATTTCTGCAGGTTGCCGCCCGACAGCGAGCGCGCCGCCGCATGCGGGCCGCCGGCCTTGACGTTGAAGCGCGCAATGATGGCCTTGGCATGCTTCTCGAGCGCCGCGGTGCGGATCCAGCCGCCCCGGCCCACGGCATTGCCGCGCGTGAGCAGCAGGTTGTGCGCGAGCCCGAGCGTGGGCACCGCGCCGCGGCCCAGCCGCTCCTCGGGCACGAAATGCAGGCCGAGCGCCCGCCGCGCGCGCGGCGCAAGCCGTCCGGCGGGCCGGTCGAACACCCGCACCATGGCGGCGCCGGCGCGCACGTCCTCGCCCGAGAGCGCGTAGAGCAGCTCCTTCTGGCCATTGCCCGAGACGCCCGCGATGCCGACCACCTCGCCCGCGCGCACCTCGAACGAGATTGCGTCGAGGTCGACGCCGAACTGGTCCTCGCGCGCCAGCGTGAGGCCCTCGACGGCGAGCGCCACCGCGCCCGCATGCACCGGCCGGTGCGTGAGCGGCGGCGGCTCGGAGCCGATCATCAGCCGCGACAGCGACTCGTTGCTTTCCTGCCGCGGGTCGCACACGCCCGTGACCTTGCCGCCGCGCAGCACCGTGCAGGCGGTGCAGAGTTCGCGGATCTCGTGCAGCTTGTGGCTGATATAGAGGATGCTGCAGCCTTCCGACGCCAGCTTGTTGAGCACTGCGAACAACTTGCCCACCGCCTGGGGCGTGAGCACCGAGGTCGGCTCGTCGAGGATCAGGAGCCGGGGGTTGGTGAGCAGCGCGCGGATGATCTCCACGCGCTGCATCTCGCCGACCGACAGCGTGTGCACCGGCCGCGAAGGGTCGATGTCCAGGCCGTACTCGCTCGCCTTGGCCGAGATGCTGCGCGCCACTTCGGCGAGCGCCAGCGACTTGTCCAGGCCGAGCCACACGTTCTCGGCCACGGTGAGCGTGTCGAACAGACTGAAGTGCTGGAACACCATGCTGATGCCCAGCGCCCTCGCCTGCTGCGGGTTGCGCAGTTGCACGGGCTCGCCGTCGAACACCACGGTGCCCTCGTCGGGCTTGACCGAGCCGTAGATGATCTTCATCAGCGTCGACTTGCCGGCGCCGTTCTCGCCGAGCACGGCATGGATCTCGCCGGGGGCGACGGCCAGCGAGATGTCGCTGTTCGCCACCACCGCCGGATAGCGCTTCGTGATGTTGGCGAGCTGGAGTCTGGGATGGGTCATGCCAAAGCCTGGTGCGGAATAGCTACAAGTTTAATAGCGTCCCCGACGAAATCGGCCCACGAACGGCAGCCCCGGCCAGGGCACCCGTGGAACCGGCTACGCCGGGCCACTGGGTGCGCCCCCCAGTGGGGGGGAGGCGGCTACACGCAGTGAGCCGCTTCGGGGGGCGTCCTCAATGCCCGCCGATGTAGGCGAACTTGAACAGGAAGATCGCCGCGATCACCCAGACCATCACATGCACTTCCCGTGCCCGGCCGGTGAACAGCTTGAGCACCGCATAGGTGATGAAGCCGAAGGCCAGCCCGTTGGCGATCGAATAGGTGAAGGGCATCGCCAGCGCGGTGACCACCGCGGGGATCACCTCGGTGGTGTCTTCCCAGTCGAGCTCGACCAGGTCGCGCAGCATCAGGCAGCCCACGAACAGAAGCGCCGGCGCGGTGGCATAGGCCGGCACCGAGCCCGCGAGCGGCGAGATCATGAGGCAGGCCAGGAACAGCACGGCGACCACCACCGCGGTGAGGCCGGTGCGCCCGCCCGCCTGCACGCCGGCCGCGCTCTCGACGTAGGCCGTGGTGCTCGAGGTGCCGAGCAGCGAGCCCGCGAAGATCGCGCCGCTGTCGGCCAGGAGCGCCTTGTTCATCCGCTCCATCTTGCCGGGCACCAGCAGCCCGGCGCGCTTGGCCACGCCCATCAGCGTGCCGGTGGCGTCGAACATCTCGACCAGGAAGAACACCAGCACCACGTTGAGGATGCCGCCCTGGAGCGCGCCCATGATGTCGAGTTCGAGGAAGGTGGGCATGACCGACGGCGGCGCGTCGAAGATGCCGTTGAACTTGTTGCCGCCGAAGAAGAACGACAGTACCGTCACCACCATGATGCCGACCAGGATCGCGCCGCGCACCTTGAGCCGGTCGAGCACCACGATGATCAGGAAACCCAGCGTGGCCAGGATCACCGGCGGCGAATGCAGGTTGCCGAGCGTCACGAAGGTGGCGGGCGAGGCGGCCACCACGCCGGCGCTCTTGAGCGCGATGAGCGCCAGGAACATGCCGATGCCCACCGTGATCGCGGTTCTGAGCGACTGCGGTATGCCCCGGATGAACAGCTCCCGCAGCCCCGTGACCGTCACCACGAGGAACAGGCAGCCCGAGATGAACACCGCGCCGAGCGCCACCTGCCACGTGTAGCCCATGCCCAGCACCACCACGTACGAGAAGTAGGCGTTCAGCCCCATGCCCGGCGCCATCGCGATCGGGTAGTTGGCATACAGGCCCATGATCAGCGTGCCCAGCGCCGCGATCAGGCAGGTGGCCACGAACACCGCGCCCTTCGGCATGCCCGCGTCGCCGAGGATCGACGGGTTGACGAAGATGATGTAGGCCATCGTCAGGAAGGTGGTGAGGCCGGCGATGACCTCGGTGCGCACCGTCGTGTTGTGCTCGGCCAGGCCGAACATGCGCTCGAGCCAGCCTCCGCCGTGCGGCACGCCGCGCGCGGCCGCCACCGGTGCGGCGGGATCGGTGAGCTTGGGCACCTCTTCAAACCTGTTCATTTCGCTTGTCTCCAGCTGTTGTATTGGGCGGTCGTTGTTTCATCGTGCCTTTCCGGGCGCGACGCCGGCGCGACCGGGGGCTCACCGCTCAGGGCGGATCGGGGCTGTCGGGGGCGTGCGGGGGCCGCAGCGATGCCGCCACGCCCTTGATGCAGTCGCGCAGCCAGCGCGCGGAACTCGACGAATGGGTGCGCTCGTGCCAGAGCTGGTAGTACATGAGCCGCGGCAGGGCCACCGGGCAGTCGAGGATCTTCACCGGCAGCCGCGCCGCGAAGCGCTCGCAGTACTGGCGGCCTGTGGTCAGCACCAGCAGGCTGGAGGCGACCATGTCGGGGATGAGCCCGAAGTGCGCGCAACGCGCCGTGATATTGCGCTGCCGCCCGAGCTCGTCGAGCATCTGGTCGATGATGCCGCGCCCGCCGGGATGCATCGGCGTGGGCGCGATGTGCTCGGCCGCGAGCCAGGTTTCGAGGTCCCAGCCGCGGCGCACCGCCGGGTGGTCCTGGTTGACGAGCGACACCACCTCGTCGCCGAAGAGCCGCGCCATGTGCAGGTCTTCGGGCGGCTTCAGCCAGTTGCCGATCACCAGGTCGACCTGGCCGAGCGACAGATGGCCGTGGTAGTCGGAGTCGGGCGAGAGCGCGTGGATCTCGATGTGGCACAACGGCGCCTCGCGCTTGACCTGCGCCACGAGCATCGGCAGGAACAGCGGGTCCATGTAGTCGCTCGCGGCGATCCGGAAGGTGGTGGCCGCCGACTGCGGCTCGAAGCCGCGCGCATCGGAGAACAGCATCTCGGCGGCGCGCAGGATGCTCGCGGCCGGTTCGATCATGCGCAGCCCCGCGTCGGTGGGCACCATGCCCGAGCCCGAGCGCACCAGAAGCGGATCGCCCGAGAGCTCGCGCAGCCGCTTGAGCGCCGCCGACACGGCCGGCTGGTACATGCCCAGGCGGATGGCGGCGCGCGAGACGCTGCGGTCGGTCAGCACGGTGTGGAGCACCCGGATGAGGTGAAGATCGATCTTGTCGAAAAGAGCCTGGTCGCGCATGGGCCGCTCGAACGGTAGTGGACGGTGCGAGCGGTTATACGCCGGGGATCGAGGCGCCGGCGGTCATCCCGCCTGCGCGGCGGTCGCGGCGGTCACTGCCGTGACCGCGCGCAGGATCGCCTCGCTCGTCGCGGGCGCCTTGAGCGGCGGATCGACGCGGTGCCCGCCCGCGGCTGACACCGCGTCGCGGATCGCGAAGAACACCGAGAACGGCAGCAACAGCGGCGGCTCGCCCACGGCCTTGCTGCGGTGGATGGAATCTTCCGCGTTCTGGCCGTCGAACAGGCGCACGTTGAACACCGGCGGGCAGTCGTTGGCGGTGGGGATCTTGTAGGTGCTCGGCGCATGCGTCGTGAGCTTGCCGCTCTGCGGATGCCACACGAGTTCCTCGGTGGTGAGCCAGCCCATGCCCTGGATGAAAGCACCTTCGACCTGGCCGATGTCCACGGCCGGGTTGAGTGACTTGCCCGCGTCGTGCAGGATGTCGGCGCGCAGGAGCTTCCATTCGCCGGTGAGCGTGTCCACCACCACCTCGCTCACCGCCGCGCCATAGGCGAAGTAGTAGAACGGGCGGCCCTGCATCCTGTCCTTGTCCCAGCTCAGGCCCGGCGTGGCGTAGAAGCCGTCCGACCAGAGCTGCTTGCGGTCGAGATAGGCCTCGCCCACCACGGTGCTGAAGGCCAGCGTGCGGCCGTTGACTTCGACCTGGTCGTTCGCGAAGCGCACCGCGGCCGCGTCGCCGCCGTGGCGCTCGGCCGCGCACGCCGCCAGGCGCTCGCGGATCTGGCGCGCGGCGTCCTGCGCGGCCTTGCCGTTGAGGTCGGCGCCCGTCGAGGCGGCCGTGGCCGAGGTGTTGGCCACCTTGGTGGTGTCGGTGGCCGTCACGCGCACGCGCTCGAAGCTCACGCCCAGCTCGTGCGCCACCACCTGCGCCACCTTGGTGTTGAGGCCCTGTCCCATCTCCGTGCCGCCGTGGTTCACGAGGATGGAGCCGTCGGTGTACACATGCACCAGCGCGCCGGCCTGGTTGAAGTGCTTCACGTTGAAGGAGATGCCGAACTTCAGCGGCGCCAGCGCCAGGCCGCGCTTGAGCACCGGGCTCTTCGCGTTGAAGGCGGCGATCTCCTCGCGCCGCGCGCGGTAGTCGCTGGTGGCTTCGAGTTCGGCGACGAGCTCGTGCACGATGTTGTCGGTCACGGTCTGGCGGTAGGGCGTGACGTTGTTCTCCGTCTTGCCGTAGAAGTTGACGCGCCGCACGTCGAGCGGATCGCGGCCCAGCGCACGCGCCACCGAGTCGAGGATGTTCTCGACCGCGATCGCGCCCTGCGGCCCGCCGAAGCCGCGGAACGCGGTGTTGCTCTGCGTGTTGGTCTTGCCCGAGTAGCCGTGCATCGCCACGTTCGGCAGCCAGTAGGCGTTGTCGAAGTGGCACAGCGCGCGCGTCATCACCGGGCCCGAGAGGTCGGCCGAATGGCCGGCGCGCGAGACCATTGTGATCTCCGCGCCGAGAATGCGGCCCTCGTCGTCGTAGCCTACGTCGTACTCGTACCAGAAGCAGTGGCGTCGGCCGGTGATCATGAAATCGTCGTCGCGGTCGAGCCGCAGCTTCACGGGGCGCTGCAGCTGCCGCGCCGCGATGGCGGCCACGCAGGCAAAGAGCGCCGACTGCGATTCCTTGCCGCCGAAGCCGCCGCCCATGCGCCGGCATTCGACATGCACCTCGTTCGACTGCAGGTGCAGCGCATGCGCCACCAGGTGCTGCATCTCGCTCGGGTGCTGGGTCGAGCAGTGAATGTGCAGCGCGCCGCCTTCCTTGGGAATGGCGTAGCTGATCTGGCCTTCGAGGTAGAACTGCTCCTGGCCGCCGACGTCGAAGCTGGCCTTGTGGCGGTGCGGTGCACCGGCAATGGCCGCGCGCACCGCGGCCTCGTCGCCCTCGTTGGCCGCGCCGCTGCTGCGCACGATGTGCATCGGCGGCACCACGTACTGGCCGCGCGCATGCGCTTCTTGCGGCGTGAGGACCGGCGGCTCGGCCTCGAGCGTGATCGCATCCTTCGCCCTGGCCGCGGCGCGGCGCGCGGCATCGCGCGTCTCGGCGATCACCGCGAACACGGGTTGGCCGAGGTAGCGGATCTCGCCGCCCGCGTTCACCGGCAGCAGGATCGGGTCGTCATGCACGATCGAGCCGCAGTCGTTGCTGCCCGGGATGTCGTCGGCCGAGAGCACGGCCACCACGCCGGGCATCGCGCGGATCGCATCGAGCGACAGCGCCGTGATGCGGCCGCTGGCCGCCGGCGACAGGCCCAGCGCGCAATGCAGCGTGCCCACGAGCTCGGGAATGTCGTCGATGTAGGTCGCTTCGCCGGCCACATGCAGGTGCGCCGACTCGTGCGGACGGCTGATGCCGACGCGCGCGCCCTGCGCGTGCGCCTGCTTCTCGGCGCCCTGGTCGATGCGCGCGGCCGTGTTCTTCAGGTAGTTCGCGAAGGCCTCTGCGGGTTGCAGCAGCCGGGGGTCGATCGGTTTGTTCATGGTCAGGATCCTTCCGCGGCGGCAGCCGCATGCGGCATCACGCTCCAGACGCTGGTTTCTTCGGTCGCGAGCGGATCGTCGGCACGCGTTTCGAGCCACAGGCGCTGGATCAGGTTCTGCGCCACCTGCATGCGGTAGTCGGCCGACGCGCGCATGTCGGAGAGCGGATTGAAGTCTTCGGCGAGTGCGCGCTTGGCGGCCTCGACGCTGGCCTGGCGCCAGGGCCGGCCGACGAGCGCGGCCTCGGCTTTCGCGGCACGCCTGACGGTCGCGGCCATGCCGCCGAAGGCGAGGCGCACGGCCTTCACGGTCTCGCCATCGGCCTCGAGCTCGAGCGCGAAGCCCGCGCACAGCGCCGAGATGTCGCAGTCGAAGCGCTTGCTGATCTTGTAGGCGCGCACCTGGCGGCGCATGGCCGCGAGCGGAACGGCCAGCCCCTGCACGAACTCGCCGGGCTGCAGCTGGTTCTTCATGTAGTCGACGTAGAAGTCCGCGAGCGGCATGCGGCGCACCGCCTCGCCGCGGCGCAGTTCGATCTCGGCATCGAGCGCCATCAGCACCGGCGGCGAATCGCCGATCGGCGAGCCGTTGGCCACGTTGCCGCCCATGGTGCCGGCATGGCGGATCGGCGGCGAGGCAAAGCGCAGCCACACGTCCTCCAGGCTCGGCACGCGCTGCACCAGCGCCGCGAAGGCGGCTTCGAGCGAAGCGCCGGCGCCGATGTAGAGCGCGTCCTCGCGCACTTCGATCGTCTTGAGTTCGGCCACGTCGCCCACGTAGATGATGTCGCCCAGGTCGCGGAACTGCTTGTTGACCCAGAGGCCGACATCGGTCGAGCCCGCGAGCAGCTGTGCACCGGGCTTGCGCTCACGCAGCGTGGCCAGTTGCGCCAGCGTCTTCGGCGCATGGAAGCGGTCGGTGCGCGCACCGAGCGGCGCGGCATATTCGAGCCCGTCGCCGTCCTGCAGCGAAGCGAGCGCGGCCACCACCGGCTTGGTGTCGAGCCGCACGCCGGGCAGGTCGAACATGCGCTGGCCCGCGTCGAGGATCGGCCGGTAGCCGGTGCAGCGGCACAGGTTGCCCGACAGTTCGTCGGCCAGTTGCTGGCGCGTGGGCTGCGTGCCGCGGGCCTGATGGTGCTCGTAGCTCGACCACAGCGACATCACGAAGCCCGGCGTGCAGAAGCCGCACTGCGAGCCGTGGCAGTCGACCAGCGCCTGCTGCACCGGGTGCAGCGTGTGGACGGGGTGCTTGACACCCTTGGGTGGCGCCGCGGTCGCGCACTGCGACTTCAGGTCCTCGACGGTGAACAGCGCCTTGCCATGCAGCGTCGGCAAGAACTGGATGCAGGCATTGACCGTCTGCAGCCGGAGCCCGTCGATGGTGCCGGGCGCCTGGGCGTCGTCGCCCTCGGCCAGTTCGCCGACCACCACCGTGCAGGCGCCGCAGTCGCCTTCGTTGCAGCCTTCCTTGGTGCCGGTGCAGTGCGCGTCCTCGCGCAGCCAGTCGAGCACCGAACGGGTCGGGTGGACGCCGCTCACCTCCACGATCTTGCCGCGGTGGAAGAAGCGGATCGGACGAATCTGGCTGCTGTGGCTGCTGTCGGTGCTCATGCTTTTTGGCTCGTGGGCGGCCCGTGGCGGGCCAGTCATGGACGTTAGCGGCTTGTCCGCGAGGTTGCATACGGGGGCGCCCATAACGCGTATGCGGGCGCCGGTATGGCGCGTACGGGGAAACCCTTGGGCGGGCTGAGCAATTCTCGCGCCATCGGGGAGGCGGCGTGCCCGACGAGCTTCTATGCGCGCGGCCGCCCGGTCGATTCGCGCACCACCAGCGACACGTCGACCTCGTGGTGCAGCGCGGCGGCCTTGCCCGCGAGCGACTTCACGAGGTATTCGCCGGCCCGCGTCCAGACCTCGTCGGTCGGCACATGCATGGTGGTGAGGCTGGGGCGCAGGTGGCGGCTCCATTCGAGGTCGTCGAAGCCCATCACCGACAGGTCGCCGGGCACGTGCAGGCCGCGGCGTTCGGCCTCGAGCAGCACGCCGTAGGCGATCACGTCGTTGCCGCAGACCACGGCCGTGGGCCACTGTTCGCACGGCGGCGACAGCAGCACCCGCGCGCCCTGCCGCGCATCGTCGAGGTGGTAGGGCACCTCGATGTACCACTCGGGCCTGAGCGCGAGGCCGCTCTCGGCCAGCGCGCGCCGCACACCCGAGACGCGCGCCGTGGCGCGGTCGTTGTTCGACGAGATGGCCGCCACCATGCCGATGCGCGTGTGGCCCAGCTCGATCAGGTAGCGGCAGGCGCGGTAGGCCGCGGCCTCGTTGTTGCCGCCCACCGAGGCATAGGGCTTGTCGGGGTGGTACACGCCCACGTTCACGAACGGGATGCGCTGCGAGGCCAAGAGCCGGCGCAGTGCGTCGGTGTGGGTGTCGCCGCGCAGGATCAGCCCGTCGATGCCGCGGCTCGCCATGTTCTGCGCCTGCCGCGCCTCGGTCTCGGGGTCGTAGCCGCTGGTGGACAGCAGCAGCAGGTAGCCCTGCAGCGACAGGTAGCTCTGCAGCGCCTCGATGCCGCGCGCGAACATGGCGTTGTCCACCGTCGGGATGATCGCGCCGATCGTGCGCGTGCGGCGCGAGGAGAGCGCGCGCGCCGCGGCGTCGGGGATGTAGCCGAGCTCGGCGATCGCCGCATCGATGCGCTTGCGCAGGTCGGGGCGCACCGATTCGGGGTTGTTGATCGTGCGCGAAATCGAGGCCGTGGACACGCCCACATGCTTGGCGACGTCACGGATTCCCACGGATTTCGGCTTCATGATGAAACAGTTTACAGGAAACGATACGTTGCCGATCACAGCAATTTTTCGGGGAAATCCCCTAGCCTTTTCCCTGCTGAAGCGTTCTTTTCGGGTTGACACCGCGGCGCACGATTCCGAAAATCCTGTAAACGGTTACAAGCGAATCGCCGACCTCGGTGACCCCGCCTTCAACACGTCAAAGGAGACACAAGACATGCACACCCCCTTCCGCCGCCCCGCCCTTCGCCCGCACGTTCGCGCCATCGCGGTGCTCGTCGTCGCCGCCGCCTGCGCCGGCACGGCAGCTGCCCAGGCCTTCGACTGGAAGAAGCACCAGGGCAAGACCGTGACCTTCCTGGCCAACAACAACCCGGTCGCGAATGCGCTGCTCAAGCACAAGGACGACTTCGAGCAGCAGACCGGCATGAAGCTCAAGGTCGACTCCTACCAGGAACAGCAGATGCGCCAGCGCCTGGTCACGGTGATGAATTCGCGCAGCGACGAGATCGACGTGTTCATGTCGCTGCCCTCGCGCGAGGGCATGCAGTTCGCCAAGGCCGGCTGGTACGCCGACCTGTCGGGCCTGGTGAAGACCGCCAGCGCGACCGACTACGACTTCGCCGACCTGAGCGCCGGCATGCTCAAGGACGCCACCTACGAGAAGCAGCTCACCGGTATCCCGATGAACGTCGAGGGCCCGGTGCTGTACTACCGCAAGGACCTGTTCCAGAAGTGCGGCGTATCGCTGCCCAAGAACCTGCCCGAGCTGGAGGCCGTGGCCGCCAAGCTCAAGGCCTGCGAGCCGGGCGTCACGCCCTTCGTCTCGCGCGGCCTGAAGCCCGCCCTGCCCTTCACCTACAGCGTGTTCCTGCACAACATGGGCGGGCAGTACATGAAGGACGGCAAGTCGCAGCTGTGCAGCAAGGAAGGCCAGGCCTCGATGGGCCTCTACGCCAAGCTGCTCAAGGACTACGGCCCGCCCGGCGTGGTGAACTACAGCTTCTATCAGATCTCCTCGCTCTACCGCGAAGGCAAGGCGGCGATGGCGTTCGAGTCGTCGAACGAGCTGCGCAACGTGATGGACGGCGGCGCGCGCCTGAAGGACACCGCCGTGGCCGTGCTGCCCGCCGGCCCCGGCGGCTCGCACCCCACGGTGATCGGCTGGACCATGTCGGTCTCGGCTCACAGCAAGAACAAGGAAGCCGCCTGGTACTTCGTGCAGTGGGCCACCAGCCCGGCCGTGCAAGCCAAGCTCGCGCTCGACGGCGTGGCGCCGCCGCGCTCGGCCGTCGCCAAGTCGCCCGGCTACAAGGCCTGGATGGACGAGCAGCCGGTGCGTGCCGAATGGGTCGCGGCGGTCAACGAACTGGCGCGCACCGGCACCTCCGAAGTGGGCTATCCGATCGTGGCCAACCCCGCATCGCGCGACCACATCGGCCAGGCCGTGACCGAGCTGCTGCTGGGCCAGAAGTCGCCCGCCGAGGCCTGCGCCGACGCGGACAAGAAGCTCGACGCCCTCATCGCCAAAGACTGATGGCGGTGTTCGACTTTCCCGCTGGCCACCGCGTGCTGGTGGTCGGCGGCGCCGGCGACATCGGCGCCGCGATCTCGCGGTCGTTCCTCGAGATGGGCTGCGAGGTCATTGCAACCGGCGTCGACGAGGCCGCGCTCGCGGCCAGTTCGCTCGCGCCGTTGCGCGCGTCGTCGCCCCGGCTCGCGCTGCGCACGCTCGACGTGACCGACGATGCGCAGGTCGCCGGCTTCGTCGGCTGCCTCGAGGGGCTCGACACGCTGGTCAACTGCGCCGGCATCCTCTCGCGCTTCAAGGAGTTCGAGACAGAAACCTTCCAGCGCGTGCTCGACGTCAATCTCACCGGCACCTTCCGCCTGTGCAACGCGAGCCTGCCGCTGCTGGAAAAAAGCCGGGGCAGCATCGTCAACGTGGCCTCGATGAACGCCTTCGTCGCGCTGCCCTTCATTCCGGCCTACTGCGCCAGCAAGGGCGGCGTGGTCATGCTGACCAAGTCGCTCGCGCTGGCCTGGGCCGAGAAGAAGGTGCGCGTGAACGCCATCGCGCCGGGCTATGTGGAAACCGCCATCAACGCGGCCGGCCGGCAGGACACGGCGCACTACGAGCGCATCCGCTCGCGCATTCCGCTCGGCCAGTGGGCGCAGCCCGGCGACATCGCGGGCAGCGCGGTGTTCCTCGCCTCGCCCGCCGCGCACTACGTCACTGGCACCGTTCTGGCCGTCGATGGCGGCTTTCTCGCAGGGTGAACCCATGAGCCAATCGATCGGCACACGCGGCCAGCTCGCGTTTCTCTCGCTCCCGGCCGTGATCTTCACGACCGCGATGATCGCCTTTCCGTTCGCCTACACCGTGTGGTTCAGCCTGCACGAGTTCAGCTTCGGCGGCAAACCCAAGCTCAACTGGGGCATGAATTACGTCGAGATGGTCGGCGACGGCGAGTTCTGGAACGGCCTGAAGATCACGCTGGTGCTCTACGTGCTCTCGCTGGTGCTGCAGCTGGTGCTGGGCACCTGGGTGGCGCTGCTGCTGCACGGCTCCAAGAAGCTGTCGGGCATCGTGCGCACGCTGATGATCTCGCCCTTCGTGCTGCCGCCGGTGGTGGTCGGCATGATGTGGCTGGTGGTGCTCGACCCGTCCATCGGTGCGGCCAACTACCTGCTGACCTCCGCGGGGCTGCCGCGCTCAGATTGGCTTGCGTCGCCGATGTGGGTGATCCCGACGGTGGCGATGATCGACACCTGGCAGTGGACGCCGTACGTGGCGCTGATCGTGCTGGGCGGCCTGCAGTCGCTGCCGCCCAACGTCTACGAGGCCGCGCAGATCGACGGCGCCTCGCGCTGGAAGACCTTCTGGCGCATCACGCTGCCGCTGCTCGCGCCCACGCTGGTCACGGCGGCCATCCTGCGCAGCGTCGACCTGCTGCGCTTCTTCGACATCATCTACATCACCACGCAGGGCGGTCCGGGCAATGCCTCGAACACGCTCAACATCTACGGCTTCCGCAAGGGCTTCGAGCTGTTCGAGATCGGCTATGCGAGCGCGCTGATGATCACGCTCTCGGCCATCGTGCTCGGCGCGGTGATGGTGCTCACCCAGGCGCGCAAGCGTGTGGCGTGGTGAAGGAGGCATGCAAGCCATGAACGACAAGCTCGTGCAACGCCTGAACCTGCTGCAGATCGCCTTCGTGGCGCTCTTGATTTTGCTGCCCATTGCCTGGATGGCGCTCGCGTCCTTCAAGCCCTCGGCCGAGGTCACGGCCTACCCGCCCAAGCTGTTCTTCTCGCCCACGCTGGAGAACTACCGCACGCTCTTCGGCACCACGCCGTTCCTGCAGTACACCTGGAACAGCACGGTCATCACCGTGGGCTCGACCGCCATCGGCCTGCTGCTGGGCATTCCGGCCGCATTCGCGGTCTCGTGGACGCGCATCACCTGGCCCGCCACCGTGACGCTGCTCGCGCGCATGGCACCGGGCACGCTGTTCCTGCTGCCGTGGTACGTGATGTTCCGCGAGGCCGGAATGATCGGCAGCTACTGGGCGCTGATCCTCACGCACGCGGCCATCACCATGCCGATCGTGATCTGGGTGCTGCTGCCCTTCTTCGACAACATTCCGCGCAGCGTGCTCGAAAGCGCGCAGGTCGACGGCTGCAGCGTGCCGCGCATCCTGTGGCGCATCGCGCTGCCGCTCGTGATGCCGGGCGTGGTGGTGGCGTCGATCCTGTCGTTCGTTTTCTCATGGAACTACTTCCTGTTCGCGCTCGTCCTGTCGAACGGCGACACCAAGACGCTGATCGCGGCGTCGTTCAATTTCATCGGCGAAGGCGCCTCGAACTGGGGCGCGCTGATGGCGGCCGCCACGTTGATCGCGCTGCCGCCGCTCATCCTTGCATTCATCGTCCAGCGCCGGCTCGTGTCGGGGCTGGCGATGGGTGCGGTCAAAGGCTAGGAGACATCCCATGCAAGCTGCCACTTTTCACGGCGACAAGAACATCACCATCGGCGAGGCTCCGATGCCCGTCGCGGGCCCCGGCGAGGTGCTGCTGCGCGTGCGCCGCACCGCGCTCTGCGGCTCCGACACCAAGCTGTGGTTCAACGGCGCGAGCTTCACGCCCGGCCACGAGATCTTCGGCGTGGTGCAGCAGCCGGGCCATGCGCTCGACGGCCGGCGCTGCCTGGTCTACATCCCGGTGCACTGCGGCCACTGCGACGCCTGCCGCGCGGGCGACACGCAGATGTGCCTGAACGAATCGGTGCTGGTCGGCTGGAACCGCCCCGGCGGCTACGCCGAGTACCTCACGGTGCCCGAGCAGTGCCTGCTGCCGGTGCCAGACGACATCGAGGACGAACTCGCCCCGCTGCTGCTCGACACCATCGGCACGGCCGCGCACGGCATCCGCTTCGTCAAGCCGCTGGTGCCGCCCGAGACCACCGGCGCGGTGCTGGTGACGGGCGCGGGCCCGGTCGGCATCGGCGCGCTGATCGCGCTGCAGAACATCGGCTACACCGACGTGTACGTGTCCGACCTGAAGGAAGAGCGGCTGCAGCTGGCCGAATCCTTCGGCGCCAAGCGGCACCCCGTGGGCGATGCGAGCAAGCGCTTCAAGCTCATCGTCGAATGCAGCGGGGCGCATGCCGCGCGCAGCCTGGGCATGGAGATCGTGCTGCCGCGCGGCGTGCTCATCCTCATCGGCGAGAGCGACAAGCCCTGGCCGGTGCAGGAGAACAAGGCGATCCGTCGCAAGGACTTCTACATGGTGCGCACCTTCTACTTTCCGAAGAGCGACTTCGCGCTCAACGTCGAGCTGCTGCGCGCCGAGAAGGCACGCTACCGCAAGCTGGTCGATGCGCAGTTCGGCATCGACCAGCTGCCCGAGATGTTCGGCCGCTTCGTGGCCGGCGAGCTGGTCAAGCCATTGCTGGCGTTCGCCTGAAGGATCAAGACGCATGGCTTCCATTCGAATCAACGGCCTGGTCAAGCGCTTCGGCGACGTGGCCGTGATCCCCTCGCTCGACCTCGAGATCCGCGACGAGGAGTTCGTGGTCTTCGTCGGCCCCTCGGGCTGCGGCAAGTCGACGCTGCTGCGCATCATCGCGGGCCTGGAGCCCATCGACGGCGGCGATCTCTTCATCGGCGACACGCGCGTGAACGACATGCCGCCGGCGCAGCGCGACATCGCGATGGTGTTTCAGGACTACGCGCTCTATCCGCACATGACGGTGCGCGACAACATGGGCTTCGGCCTGGAGATGCGCAACACGCCCAAGGACGAGATCGCGCGCCGCGTCGACCGCGCCGCCGGCATGCTGCGCATCGAGCCCTACCTCGACCGCAAGCCCAAGGCGCTGTCGGGCGGCCAGCGCCAGCGCGTGGCCATGGGCCGCGCGATGGTGCGCAACCCGAAGGTGTTCCTGTTCGACGAGCCGTTGTCGAACCTCGACGCCAAGCTGCGCGGCGAGGTGCGCACCGAGATCAAGGCGCTGTCGCAGCAGCTCAAGACGACGATGATCTTCGTCACGCACGACCAGGTCGAGGCCATGACCATGGCCGACCGGATCGTGGTGCTGAAGGCCGGCGTGGTGCAGCAGTTCGGCACGCCCGAAGAGGTCTACAAGTCGCCCGCGAACCAGTTCGTGGCGGGCTTCATCGGCTCGCCGACGATGAACTTCTTCGACGTGACCGCGGAAGGCACCAACGTGCGCATGGACGACGGCACGCTGTTCGCCATGCCGCCACGCTGCGGCGGCGTGGCCGGCGCGGCGGTGCTGGGCGTGCGCCCCGAGCACATGCGGGTGCTACCGCCCGACGCACCGGGCCTGCGCGTGCAGGTGAGCGTGGTGGAGCCGCTGGGCTCGGACACGCTGGTGTACTTCGACCGCGCCGGCACGCGGCATGTGGCGCGCGTGGCGCCCGAGCTGCAGGTGCGGCCGAAGGACACGGTCACACTGGACTTCGACATGGACAAGTGCCATCTGTTCGACAAGAACGATGGGGCCGTGCTGCGTGGTTGAGATGGGACGTCTTTGTTTTGGGCACTCTTCGGGGTGCGATTACGCCGACGGGGTACCTTGCTCCGCGAATGTCCTCCGGGCTTCGCCCTCCCCCTTTATTTCGCTGCGCAAGGCACCCCATCGGCGTGCTCGGGACGCAGAGCGCTCGCACCGCCCGCACAAGCGCTGCGCTTGGCGTGCGCAGGGTATCGGGTGCTCCCCGCAGCGAAATAAAGGAGGAGGCCGCAGGCCGGGGGACATTCGCGGAGGGGAGTACCCGGTGGCCTGTGCACGCGCCCCAGGCAAAAACTCGACTTCGCAATGAACACAAGCCAACACCCAACCCCTCGCATCGTCTGCCTGGGCCTCTCCGCACTCGACGTCACCTGGCAGGTCGACACGCTGCCCCACGGCGGCGGCAAGACGCGCGCCAACGACCTGCGCGAAGGCGGCGGCGGCATGGCGGCCAATGCGGCCGCTGCCGCGGCCAAGCTCGGCGCGTCCGTGCAGTTCTGGGGCCGCGCGGGCGAAGACAGCGCAGGCCATGAAATGAAGGCGCAGCTCACCGCTTTGGGCGTCGACGTCTCGCGCTTCCGTCTGTTCGCGGGCGGCCGCTCGTCGGTCTCGGGCATCGTCGTCGATGCGCGCGGCGAACGCATGATCGTCAATTTTCGCGGCGCCGACCTGCCGGCCGATCCGACCTGGCTGCCGCTCGACGCGCTGGCCGACACGGACGCCGTGCTCGCCGACCCGCGCTGGCCCGAAGGCGCGCTGGCGCTCTTCGGCGCCGCGCGCCAGCACGCGCTGCCCACCGTGCTCGACGGTGACGTGGCCGAAGCCGCCGTGTTCGACATGCTGCTGCCGCACACCGACCATGCCGTTTTTTCCGAGCCCGGCCTCGCCGGCTATGCCGCGGGTGCGCGCACCATCGACGACCAGCTGAACTTCGCGCTCTCGCGCGGCTGCCGCCTCGCGGCCGTCACGCTCGGCGAGCACGGGTTGCGCTGGGCCGATGCCGGTGGCCTGCATGCCCTGCCGGCTTTCGAAGTGCAGGCCGTCGACACCACCGGTGCCGGCGACGTGTTCCATGGCGCGTTCGCGTTCGCCATCGGCGCTGGCTGGCCCGTGCGCCGCGCCTTCCAGTTTTCCGCCGCGGTGGCGGCCCTCAAGTGCACACGACCCGGCGGACGCGCCGGGGTGCCCGATTTCGCCACCGCGATGTCCCTCGTCGATTCCATTCAGGAGTGAACCCTCTCATGACAACGAAGCCCCCCCTCCACCTCGGCAAGAACTGGGGCCTGCGCCGCATGGCCACGCCCCAGGGCCACTTCACCATGGTCGCGCTCGACCAGCGCCCGCCCATCGCGCAGCTGATCGGCGCAAAGCGCGGCATTGCGCCCGCCGACGTCAGCTTTGCCGACATGGTCGCCGTCAAGCGCACGCTCGTCGACACGCTCGGCACGCATGCCAGCGCGATGCTGTTCGACCCCAACTACGCCTTTCCCGCCGCGCTGCAGAAGCTGCCCGCGCACACGGGCCTCGTGGTGACGCTCGAGGACCATCGCTTCCGCGACACGCCCGGCGGCCGCCTGTCGCACTCCATCGACGACTGGAGCGTCGAGAAGATCAAGCGCGCCGGCGGCGACGGCGTGAAGGTGCTGGCCTGGTACCGCCCCGATGCCGAGCCCGACGTGCTCGCGCACCAGAAGGACTACGTGCGCAAGATCGGTGAAGAGTGCCGCCAGTGGGACATCCCGCTCGTGCTCGAGCTTCTGGTCTATCCGTTCCCCAAGAGCGAGCGCCACACGGTGGACTACATCGAGTCGCCCGAGAAGATGCCCGAGCTCGTCATCGAGAGCGTGCGCGAGTTCGCCAAGCCCGAGTACGGCGTCGATCTGTTCAAGCTCGAAAGCCCGCTGCCCGGCGCCACGCTGCCCGCACGCGACGGCGGCGCCGCGCACACCGCTGCGCAAGGCTGGTTCGACCAGATGGGCGCGATCTGCAAGGGAGCGAACATTCCGTGGGTGATGCTCTCGGCCGGCGTGACCTCGCAGCAGTTTTTGCGCGTGATGGAATACGCCTACGCCGCTGGCGCGCACGGCTTCCTGGCCGGGCGTGCGGTGTGGTGGCAGGCGCTGCAGAACTTTCCGAATCTGGACAAGTGCGCCGAACAACTGAAGAAGGACGGCGCGGCCACGCTGGCCGACCTCGAAGCGCTCACGCTGCGCGAAGGCAATGCCTGGCAGGCCGACTACAGCGCCTTCGACGCGATGAAGGCCGAAGGCGAACTCTGCTCTTCCTACGCCTGAAGCCCTTCAGGTAACCACAGGCTCAGCCGTGGGCACCCGCGGAACCGGCTTGGCCGGGCCGCTGGGTGCGCCCCCCAGTGGGGGGAGGCGCCGAAGGCGCTTCGGGGGGCGTCAGTAAATTTGCGGCTCTGGCGTCGCAGCGTTGCCTGCCAGGCTCGCGAAATCACAACCGAGGTGCGCCTGCGTCACCTCGTGCTGGAAGATCTTCGTGTAGCCGCGCGCATAGGCCGGCGCCGGTGGCTGCCAGGCGGCGCGGCGTGCGGCCAGTTCTTCGTCGCTCACGAGCATGTCGAGGCTGCGCGCACCGATGTCGAGCTGCACCGTGTCGCCGGTCTTCAGCAGCGCCAGCGGCCCGCCGACGGCCGATTCGGGCGACACGTGCAGCACGCAGGTGCCGTAGTGCGTGCCGCTCATGCGCGAATCGGAAATGCGCAGCATGTCGCGCACGCCCTCGCGCAGCAGCTTCTTCGGGATCGGCAGGTTGCCCCACTCGGGCATGCCGGGGCCGCCCACCGGGCCGCCGTTGCGCAGCACCAGCACGGTCGAGGCGTCGCAGTCGAGGTTCTCGTCGGCCATGGCCGCGAGCATCTCTGCATTCGAGTCGAACACCAGCGCGCGCCCGGTGTGGCGCAGCAGTTCAGGTGTGGCGGCCGAGGGCTTGATGACCGCGCCGTCGGGGCACAGGTTGCCGCGCAGCACGGCCAGTGCAATACCCGCTTCCGGGCATTCGGGCGTGCCCTGCTTGAGGGGCGTGGCCGGGTCGAGGATGGTGCCGTCGTCCTCGCCCACGCGGCCTGCGATGTCCTCGCCGAGCGTGCGGCCGGTGACGGTGCGCGCCGACAGGTCGAGGTGCGCTGCGATCTTGTTCAGCACCGCCGGCAGGCCGCCCGCGTAATGGAAGTCTTCCATCAGCTTCTCGCCCGAGGGATACAGGTTGGCGATGACCGGCACGCGCCGCGCGATCGCGTCGAGCTCGTCGATGGTGAGCACGAGCCCCGCGCGCCCCGCCATGGCCGGCAGGTGCACCGCGGCGTTGGTCGAGCCGCCGAGCGCCATGTAGGCGGCCACGGCGTTCAGGAACGATGCCTTGGTGACGAAGCGCGAGGGCTTCCAGTCTTCCCACACCATGGAGACGATGCGCTCGCCCGTGCGCCACGCCATGCGGCTGTGCGCCGAATCGACCGCCGGAATGCTCATCGCGCCCGGCAGCGAAAAGCCCATGGCCTCGGCGATGGCCGTCATGGTGCTGGCCGTGCCCATGGTGTTGCAGGTGCCGGGCGTGCGCGTCATGTGCGATTCGAGCTGGATCCACTCGGCCTCGCCCACGTTGCCGATGGTGCGCTCGGCCCAGAACTTCTTGGTGTGCGTGCCCGCGCCCACGGCCTGGCCCTTGTAGCGGTCGTTGAGCATCGGGCCGGCGGGCATGTAGATGGCCGGGATGTCCATCGACAGCGCGCCCATGATGAGCGCGGGCGTGGTCTTGTCGCAGCCGCCCATGAGCACGGCGCCGTCGATCGGCAGGCTGCGCAGCAGCTCCTCGCATTCGATCGCCAGCAGGTTGCGGTAGATCATGGTGGTGGGCTTGACCATCACCTCGCCGAGGCTCAGCGCCGGCAGTTCGAGCGGATAGCCCCCGGCCTGCAGCACGCCGCGCTTCACGGCCTCGGCGCGCTCGCGAAAATGCGCATGGCAGGGCGAGAGATCGCTCCAGGTGTTGATGATGCCGATCACGGGGCGGCCCATGAACGCCTCGCGCGCGAGGCCCTGTTGCTGCATGCGCTGACGGTGCGCGAAGCCGCGGATGTCGTCGCTCGCGAACCAACGCTGGCTGCGCAGTTCGTCGATGGTCTTGTTGTGCTTCTTCGGGGGGCGGGCGCTCTCGGTGGACATGCGGGTGGGTTTCTTTTCAGTAGGTCGCGGGGGCGGGCGGCGCGGAAGGTGCAGGCGGCGCACCACGCTGGCGGAAGCGCGCGGCCACCTCGTCGGTGGTCTTGCGCAGCAGCAGCTGGTCGTTGGCCACGGCCACGAACAGCGCGCCGAGGTCGAGCAGTTCCTGCGCGCGCGGCTCGTCGTTCATGAGGATGCCGGGCGCCTTGCCGCAAGCCAGGATGCGCGCGACGGCCTTGTCGATCGCGGCGCGCACCGTGGGATGGTTGACCTGGCCCGCCACGCCCATGCTGGCCGACAGGTCGCCGGGGCCGATGAAGACGCCGTCGATGCCGTCGACGTTGGCGATCGCTTCGAGCTGCTCGAGCGCCTCGGCGGTTTCCACCTGCACCAGCACGCAGATCTCGTTCGAGGCCTCGGCCACGTACTTGGTGTCGCGGCCGAAGCGCGAGGCGCGCACCGTGCCGCCCATGCCGCGGATGCCGTGCGGCGGATAACGCGTGGCGGCCACGGCCGCCTCGGCCTCCTCGCGCGTCTGCACGAAAGGCAGCAGCAGCGTCTGCGCGCCGATGTCGAGGTATTGCTTGATCAGCACCGGGTCGTTCCACGGCGGGCGCACCACGGCGCTGGTGGGCCGGTCGCGCTCGGCCTGCACCGCCTGCAGCTGGCGCAGCATCGTGGTCGGGTCGCCGGGCGTGTGCTCGGCGTCGAGCAGCATCCAGTCGAAGCCGGCGCCCGCGAGCAGCTCGGAGATGTACGGGTCAGGCAGCGTCGACCAGATGCCGATCTGCGGGATCTTCGCCGCGAGGGCGTGCTTGAAGGTGTTGCGTGCGGGCATGTTGATGGTGGGGAGGGAGACATTCAATCGATCTGCACCTTGCCGGCCTTGATGACTTCGCCCATCCTGGCGTAGTCGGCCTTCAGCCGGTCCGTGAAGCCCTGCGGCGTCGACGACAGCATATCGAAGCCCTGCGCCTCAAGCGGCTTGCGGAATGCCGGGTCCTTGAGGATATCGAGCATCTCCTTGTGCAGTCGCTCGACCACCGGCGCGGGCGTGCCCGCACGCACGAGCATGCCGCTCCAGGCGAGCTGCACCACGCCGGGCGCGCCGGCCTCGGCCATGGTCGGCACGTTCGGCAGCAGCTTCGAGCGCTGCGTGTCGGCCACGGCCAGCACGCGCACGCGGCCGCCCTTCTCCTGCGCCAGCACGGCCGAGAGGTTGTGGAACATCATCGGGATCTGCCCGCCCATCACGTCGTTGAGCGCGGCCGGGCCGCCCTTGTACGGCACGTGGATCAGCTGGGTGCCGGTGGCGGCTTCGAACTGCAGGCCCGTGAGGTGCATCGTGTTGCCGTTGCCCGCCGAGCCGAAGCTCAGCGCGCCGGGTTCCTTCTTCGCGGCAGCGACCACGTCGGCCACGGTCTTGTACGGGGTGCCCGCGCCCACCACCAGCACGTTGGGCGTCTGGTTGGTCAGCGTGATCGGCTGGAAGTCCTTCAGCGGATCGAAGCCGGTGGACTTGTAGAGGTGCGGGTTCACGGCCAGCGTGCTGACCGAGCCGAAGAAGACCGTGTAGCCGTCGGCCGGCTGGTTGCGCGCAACGTACGCGGCCGCGATGTTGCCGTTGGCGCCGGGCCGGTTGTCGACCACCACCGGCTGACCCAGCCGCTGGGACAGCAGCTGAGCGAAGGGGCGCGCGAACTGGTCGGCCGCGCCGCCCGGCGGCTGCGGCACCACGAGCACGACAGGCTTTTGCGGATAGGTGGCTGCCGCGGGCTGGGCCTGCGCCAGTGCGGGAACGGCGGCCAATGCGGCCGTTGCGAAGGTGAGTGCGGCGCGTCGCAGTACGGATTTCATCGAGGTGTCTCCTGGTTCGGGTGTTCTGGCGAATATGACAGACATATAAATCCAAATATCTTCTGGAAAACCCTTGCTTTTTCGCGCTGTTCACTCAGATAGGCTCAATGCAACAATAAATATGTCCGACTTGAAAAACCCTGAAATAACCCCGCCCGCCTCGACCAAGCGCGGCCCGTTGGCGGTGACCGAGGCGCTCGCGCGCCGCGTGATCGCGGGCGAATGGGACGACGGCTCGCCGCTGCCGACCGAGCTGGAACTGGCCGACGCGCTCGGCGTGGCGCGCACGTCGGTGCGCGAGGCGCTGACGCGGCTCAAGGCCAAGGGGCTCGTCGCTTCGCGCCAGAAGGCCGGCACGCGCGTGCTGCCCCGCACCCAATGGAACATGCTCGACGAGGACGTGCTGCGCTGGACCTGGTCGGGCCAGGACCGCGTGCAGATGGCGCAGCACCTGATGCAGCTGCGCCGCATCGTCGAGCCCGCGGCCTGCGAGCTCGCGGCAGCCTCGGCGCCCGATGCCGCGATCGCCGCGATCGAGCGCGCCTACCGCGGCATGGACGCGGCCGGCATGGATGCCGTCGCCTACGCCGGCCCCGACCTCGAATTCCACCGCGCGATCTTGAACGCCACGGGCAACCCGTTCCTCGTCGCGTTCGGCGCCACCATCGAAGCGGCGCTGCGCATCTCGTTCGAGCTCTCGACGCGCCAGCCCGGCGCGCCGCGCAAGAGCCTGCCGCTGCACCGCGCAGTGCTCGAGGCCATCTGGGCGCGCAAGCCTGCCCAGGCGCGGCGGGCGATGGAGGAGCTGCTCGGCATCACCGAATCGAACATCGAGCGCGGCGGCGCGAAACCGCCCGGCTGACCGCGGCGCCTCAGCTGCCTTCGGTGAACAGCCCCGTGATGACCTCGCGCAGCCACCGGTTCGCCGGATCGGCCTCGAAGCGCCGGCTCCAGTGCAGCGAGACCGTGAAGTCGCGCAGCGGAAAGGCCGGCTCGACGATGGCGTAGCCGCCCTCCTCCGCAAAGCCGCGCGCGATGTTGCGCGGCATCACCACGGCCAGATCGGTGGCGCGCACGATCGCCGGCAGCACCATGAAGTGCTCGGTGGTGAGCCGCACGCGCTCTTCGAGGTTGAGCAGCTGCAGGATGCGCAGCGTCTCGGCATGCGTGCGCACCGCCACGTACTCGAGCGTCTGCAGCGCCTCGATCAGCGCCTGGCTGCTGCGCCGCCCGCGCGCGAACGGATGGCCCTTGCGAAGCAGCACGATGTAGCGGTCCTTGAGCAGGTGCCTGCGCTGGGTGTCGCGCACCTTGGGCAGAAAACCGAAGGCGAAGTCGATGCGGCCGCTGTCGAGCGCGGGCGCGATCTCGCCCAGTGCAAGCGGCAGCGTCTCCAGCCGCACGCCGGGCGCCAGTTCGCCCAGGCGTGCCATCAGCGCGGGCAGGAAACGGCCTTCGCCGATGTCGCTCATGTGGATGCGAAACAACTTTCGCGAGGCCGCCGGCTCGAAGCGGTCGGGTTCGCTGAGCGCTTCCTCGAGGGTGCCGAGCGCGGCCTGCACTGCCGCCGCCAGCCGGTCGGCGCGCGGCGTCGGCGCCACGCCGCCCGGCGCCCGCGTGAAGAGCGCGTCCTTCAGCAGCAGGCGCAGGCGCCCGAGGCCGTGGCTCGCGGCCGGCTGCGTGAGGCCCAGCGCTTCGGCTGCGCGGCTCACGCTGCGCGCGCGGTACACCGCGTCGAACAGCCGCAGCAGGTTCAGGTCCATCGATTCAATATGCATGGCATGCATATTACTTAGCTGTCTCATTTTATTGAAGAGATGCCAGTGTCTTTGCACACTGGCGCCTGCCGCGCGAAGCCACCGGCGGAGATCAGAACAAGCCAGACAACCCCACGGAGTCATTCACTTGGAAGTTTCATTCAGCAAGGAAGTGCAGCTGCTGCGCCTGGGCGCCGGCGACACCTTCCACGGCGAGGGCATCCTCGCGATCACCAAGGGCCTGCTGCAGTCGGGCGTTTCCTATGTCGGCGGCTACCAGGGCGCGCCCGTGTCGCACCTGCTTGACGTGATGGTGCAGGGCAAGGACTACATGGAAGAGCTCGGCGTCCACGTCGAGGCCTGCTCAAACGAGGCCTCGGCCGCCGCGATGCTCGGCGCGTCGATCCACTATCCGCTGCGCGGCGCGGTGACGTGGAAGTCGATCGTCGGCACCAACGTGGCGGCCGATGCGCTGTCCAACCTCTCGTCGCCGGGCGTCACGGGCGGCGTGCTGGTCGTGGTGGGCGAGGACTACGGCGAAGGCGCCAGCGTGATCCAGGAGCGCACGCACGCCTATGCGCTCAAGTCGAGCATGTGCCTGCTCGACCCGCGGCCCGACCTCGGCGTGATGGTGCGGATGGTCGAAGAGGGCTTCCTTCTATCCGAGGCCTCGAACATGCCCTGCCTCATGGAGTTGCGCATCCGCACCTGCCATGTGCGCGGCAGCTTCGACTGCAAGGACAACGTTGCGCCCGCCATTTCGACGCGCGCATTGATGAGCGAGCCCGCGGGCTTCGACTACATGCGCCTCGCGCACCCGCCCGTGACCTTCCGCCACGAGAAGCTCAAGGGCGACGAACGCATCCCGGCCGCGCGCCGGCAGATCGTCGAGCGCGGCCTGAACGAGCTGATGCCGGGCCGGCGCCATGCCGACCTCGGCATCGTGGTGCAGGGCGGGCTCTACAACGCGCTGGTGCGCAGCCTTCAGCAGCAGGGGCTGGCCGATGCCTTCGGCGAGACGGACATCCCGATCCTGGTGCTCAACGTGACCTATCCGCTGGTGCCCGAGCAGGTGGCCGACTTCTGCGTCGGCAAGCGCGCGGTGCTGGTGGTCGAGGAAGGCCAGCCCGAGTACATCGAGCAGGACATCGCGACGCTGCTGCGCCGGCGGGACATCCAGACGCCGCTGCACGGCAAGGACATGCTGCCCGCGGCGGGCGAGTACGGCGTCGAGGTGCTGTCGGGCGGCATTGGCACCTTTGCGGCCCGGTACCTCGGCACCAGCGACGTCGCTTCGTCGGCCGAGGCCTGGCTGGCCGGCAACCGCGAGCGCCGCGAGGCCGTGGCGCGCCAGCTCGAGGTGGCGCTGCCCGCGCGGCCGCCGAGCTTCTGCGTGGGCTGCCCCGAGCGGCCGGTGTTCTCGGCCCTCAAGCTCGCGCAGCAGGAGACGGGGCCGGTGCACATCGCGGCCGACATCGGCTGCCATGCGTTCGGCACCTTCGAGCCGTTCTCGATGGGGCATTCGATCCTCGGCTACGGCATGAGCCTCGCGAGCCGCGCCGGCGTGGCGCCGATGATGAACCGGCGCACGCTGTCGATCATGGGCGACGGCGGCTTCTGGCACAACGGCCTGCTCACGGGCGTGCAGAGCGCACTGTTCAACGGCGACGACGCGGTGCTCGTCATCTTCAAGAACGGCTACACCTCGGCCACCGGCACGCAGGACATCATCTCCACGCCCGACGACGAGATGAAGGAACGCGCGGTCGACAAGCAGCAGAGCCTGGTCGACAAGAATCAGACCATCGAGTCCACGCTCAAGGGCCTGGGCGTGCAGTGGCTGCGCACCGTCACCACCTACGACGTGGAGCGCATGCGCAAGACGCTGACCGATGCGCTCACGAGCGACTTCAACGGCCTGAAGGTGGTGATCGCCGAGGGCGAGTGCCAGCTCGAGCGCCAGCGGCGCATCAAGCCCTGGATCGCGAGCTTGCTCAAGAAAGGCGAGCGGGTGGTGCGCGTGAAGTACGGCGTGGACGAGGACGTGTGCAACGGCGACCACGCCTGCATCCGCCTGTCGGGCTGCCCAACGCTCACGCTGAAGGACAACCCCGATCCGCTCAAGGTCGACCCGGTGGCCACGGTGATCGACGGCTGCGTGGGCTGCGGCCTGTGCGGCGAGAACGCCCATGCAGCCACGCTGTGCCCGAGCTTCTACCGCGCCGAGGTGGTGCAAAACCCGAAGTGGCACGAGCGGCTGCTGCACGGCGTGCGCGGTGCCTTGGTGCGCGCGCTGCAACCGGCCTGAAGGACATGACGATGAACAACGCACAACCCATCACCCTGCTCGTCTGCGCCCTCGGCGGCGAAGGCGGCGGCGTGCTGACCGAATGGCTGGTCGAGACCGCGCGCCACGCGGGCTACGCGGCGCAGAGCACCTCGATTCCCGGCGTCGCGCAGCGCACCGGTGCCACCACCTACTACATCGAGGTCTTTCCCGTGCCGCTCGCGCAGCTCGGCGGGCGGCGCCCGGTGTTCAGCCTGAGCCCGGTGCCGGGCGCGCTCGATGCGATCGTCTCCTCGGAACTGCTCGAGACCGCGCGCCAGATCGGCAACGGCATGAGCGCGCCGCTGCGCACGCTGGTCATCAGCTCGTCGGCGCGCATCCTCACCACGGCCGAGCGCATGGTGCCCGGCGACGGCCGCGCCGACGCCGAGCGCCTGGTCGACGTGGTCAAGGCCTTCAGCCGCGAGCACCATGTGTTCGACATGAACGCCATCGCGCGCGAAGCCGGCACCGTGGTCAGCGCGGTGATGCTCGGCGCCGTCGCGGGCAGCGGACTGTTCCCGTTTCCGCGCGAGGCCTACGAGCACGTGGTGCGCGGGGGCAGCGCACCCGAGAAGCTCGGCAGGATGGCCGCCGCCAGCCTGCGCGGATTCGCTGCCGCCTTCGGCGCCGTGCATGCGCCGCGTGCGCAGGCTGCGTTCGTGAGCAGCGTGCTCGCCGCCGAGGGCAGCGAGGCGCCACCGCCGGCACGCGCGCTGCCGGCCGACCTCGCGCAGCGCTTTCCGCCCGCGGTGCACGACATGCTCGCGCTCGGCCATGCGCGCGTGTGCGACTACCAGGACGCCGCCTACGCAGCGCTCTACGCCGACCGGCTCGCGAAGCTGCTCGATGCCGAACGCGCGGCCGATCCGTCGGGCGCGCAGGGCTTCGCGATCACGCGCGAGGTCGCGCGCTGGCTCGCGCTGTGGATGGCCTTCGACGACATCGTTCGGGTCGCGGCGCTCAAGGGCCGCGCGAGCCGCGCCGAGCGCGTGCGCGCCGAGGTGCGTGCGGGCAGCGACGACATCCTGAAGGTCTACGACCACTTCAAGCCCGGCTCGGCCGAGTTCGCGGCGCTGCTGCCGCCCGCGCTCGCGCGCCGCGTGGCGGCGTGGGACCGGAAGCGGCAGGCGCGAGGGCGCGAACCGTGGTCGATGCCGCTCAAGGTCGGCAGCCACTCGGTGCTCGGCATGTCGTCGCTGCGCCTCTTGTCCTCGCTCAAGTGGCTGCGCCGCCGCGGCAGCCGCTTCGCCGAGGAGCAGGCGCTGATCGAGCGCTGGCTCGCGGCCGTGGAACGCGGCACGCGCGAGGGCTGGACGCTCGGGCGCGAGCTGGCACTGTGCGGCCGGCTCATCAAGGGCTACGGCAGCACCAACGAACGCGGCAAGCACAACCTGCTGCACGTGATCGACGAACTCGCGGGCCGCCCGGGCCTGCCCGCTGCGGCCCGCGCCGAGGCCATTGCCGCGGCCCGTGAAGCGGCGCTCGCGGACGAGGGCGGCAAGGCGCTCGACGCGGCGCTGGTGCGCCATGGCGCGGCGCCGCGGCCGGTGCAGGCGCAGCCCATCCGCTGGATGAAGCGCCCGCCGACGCTCAAGGTTTGATTCCAAAAAAAAGGAGACACACGATGTTCATCAACCCCACTCCCCTGCTGCGGCGCCTTGGCCTGCCGTGGCTCGCCGCCGCCGCGCTGTTGGCGCCGGCCCATGCCGCCGACTGGCCGGCCAAGCCGATCAAGGTGATCGTCAACTTCCCGGCCGGCGGTGCGGCCGACCAGATCGCGCGAGCCGTCTCGCAGCCGCTGCAGGAGCTGTTGAAGCAGCCCGTGGTGATCGAGAACCGCGCGGGCGCCAACGGCAACCTCGGCGGCGAGGTGGTCGCGCGCGCGCCGGCCGACGGCTACACGCTGCTCATGAGCTCGGGCGGCATGGTGTCGGTGAACCCGCACATCTACCAGCGCATGAGCTTCGACCCGGCGAAGGACCTGACGCCGGTGGCCGCGGCCGCGCGCGTGCTGGTGTTCCTGGTCGCGCGGCCCTCGTTGCCGCCGACGGACGTGGCGCAGTTCATCGCGCACCTGAAAGCCAACCCCGGCAAGCTGTCGTACGGGTCGCCCGGCAACGGCAGCTCGCCGCACCTCGCGGGCGAGATGTTCAAGAGCCAGGCGGGCGTATTCGCGCTGCACGTGCCCTACCGCGGCGCCGCACCGGCGCTGCAGGACCTGCTGGCCGGGCAGATCGACTATGTCTTCGACCCCGGCATCGCGCTCGGGCAGGTGCGCGCGGGCAAGCTCCGGCTGCTCGCCGTGGGCAGCCCCAAGCGCTCGGCGCTCTTCCCGCAGGTGCCCACGCTCGACGAGGCCGGCCTGCGCGGCTTCGACGCGGACACCGTGTTCGGTTTCTACGCGCCGGCCGGCACGCCGCCCGAGGTGGTGGCGCTGCTCAACACGCAGATCAACCGCACGCTGGCGATGCCGGCCGTGCAGGAGCGCATCGCGGCGCTCGGCGGCGAGGCGCTGCCCGGTTCGCCGGCCGCGTTCCAGCAACGCGCCGCGGCCGATTCCGAGCGCTTCGGCGCAGTGATCCGCGAGCGGAAGATCGTCTCCGACTGATGTCGCTGCTCAATGTGGACGACCACCGGCGCCGCGCGCGCCGGGTGCTGCCGCGCCTGGTGTTCGACTATGTCGACGGCGGCGCGGAAGACGAACGCTGCATGCAGCGCAACCTCGACGCGCTCGCGGCGCTGCCGCTGGTGCCCGAATGCCTGCGCGACACCCGCGCGATGGACATCGGCATCGAACTCTTCGAGCGCCGATGGCAGGCGCCCTTCGCGGTTGCGCCGATCGGCCTTGCGGGGCTGGTGCGCCCGCGCGCGGATGCGCTGATGGCGCGCGCCGCGCAGGCCGCGGGCGTGCCCTTCATCCTCTCGACCGCGTCGAACACCCGCATCGAGGACGTGCGCGCGGCCGCACCCGACGCCATGCTCTGGATGCAGCTCTACGTGATGGGCGAGCGCGCGATCGCCGAGCGCGTGGTTCGGCGTGCCCGCGCGGCCGGTTTCGAGGCACTGGTGCTCACTGTCGACGTGCCGGTGGGCGGGCTGCGCGAGCGCGACCTGCGCCACGGCTTCCGCGTGCCGATGCGCCTGACGCCGCGCACGCTCGCCGACATGGCGCTGCACCCCGCGTGGCTGCTGCGGCAGGCGCGCGGCGGCACGCCGCAGTTCGTCAACCTGCTGCCCGACGGCGACACGCCGGTCGACGCCCAGGCCCAGGCCGCGCTGCTCTCGCGCACGATGGACCGCGGCCTCACCTGGGAAAGCCTCGGCTGGCTGCGCAGCCTCTGGGACGGGCCGCTGCTGGTCAAGGGCCTGCTGGGTGTCGCGGATGCGCGGCGGGCGCTGCAACACGGCGCGGACGGCATCGTGGTGTCGAACCACGGCGGGCGCCAGCTCGATGCGGCCCCGGCCAGCATCGGCGCGCTGCCCGCCATCCTCGACGCCGTGGGCGGACGCATCCCGGTGCTGGTGGACGGCGGCATCCGGCGCGGCAGCGACGTGGTGAAGGCGCTCGCGCTCGGTGCGCGCGCGGCGCTGGTGGGCCGGGCGCCGCTGTTCGGCCTTGCGAGCGGCGGCGAAGACGGTGCGCGCGCCGTGCTGCAGCTGCTCGCGGCGGAAACCGAGCGGACCATGACCCTCGTGGGCACCGCCTGCGTGGCCGAACTCGGCCTGCGGCACGTCGACAGGCCCGAGCCAGCGCCCCGTTTGCTCCCAACGAAAATGACCGCATGACAACAAGCAGCAACGCACCCTCCATCGTCTACACCGTGCGCGTCGAATTCGGCGACTGCGACCCCGCCGGCATCGTCTGGTTTCCCAACTTCTTCCGCTGGATCGATGCGGCGTCGCGCCATTTCTTTGCCGAATGCGGCGTGCCGCGCTGGGAAGACACCGCCAAGACGCTCGGCGTGATCGGCACGCCGCTGGTCGACACGCACACGCGCTTCGTCAAGGCCGCGAGCTACGGCGACACGCTGCAGGTGGCGGTGCGCGTGACCGAATGGCGCGAGAAGAGCTTCGTGCAGGCCTACCGCGTGACGCGCGGCGACGACCTGATCCTCGAGTGCGAGGAAGTGCGCATCTTTGCGGCGAAGCGCGAGGGTGGCGGCATTCGCGCGGTGCCGATCCCGCCGCAGATCCGGGCGCTGTGCGAGGCGCCCGGCACCCCGGCTGCTTAGAATGGCCGGATGACCTGGCGCATTCTTCTCCTTCCGCTCGCATTGCTCGCCGCCGCCGGTTGCGCGGCCCCCAACGAAGTGGTGCCGCTTGGCGACGGGGTCTTGCGCGCCATGACGTATGTGCAGGCCGACGACTACTGCCGCGCGCGAAACGCCACGCCGAAATGGCTCGGCAGGGCGCAGGCCGAGCAGGGCGTGCGGTTCGAGTGCACGCGCGACTGACCTTCGTTCATGTCCGGTCTTCGGGTTGACGCACCCATGATGCAATGCAACAATTGTGAAATCTTCACTTCGGAGCCTCGTGCGTGGACAGTGCCAGTTGGATCAGTGACAAGACGCGTGCCTCGGCAGGCGTGACACACCCGGCTCTCTAGCGCAGGCTTCTCCCGCGCTGCAGCCTGTGTGCCCGCAGCGCGCCCCTTGCCTTTCATGGCAAGCGGCTCCCCCCCGATTTCGCCCGTTCTCGTCGCTGACGTTTCAAGTCAGCTTGCGTGGTCATGCCACGAGGTTTCCCTCTTCGCGAAGGAGCCTTGTCATGCGTCAGTTTTACCGTCGTCCGTTGCAGCAGCAACAAGAGCAGCAGCAACAACAAGCCGTGCAGCAGGTGCGGCCGCACGTGCAGGCGGCAGAGCTGCGTGCGCCAGGTCGTGCCGCGCCCCCTCCCGGCAGCGAGGCGCCCTCCGCGGGCGGCGCGCTGGACCAGGCCGCCGCGCTGTGGACCACGCGGCGCATCCGCAGCTACCTGCGCCTGGTCGATGCTTCGCCTGGGCCTTCCGAGCGCTGAGTGCCAGATGCCATAAAAAAAGCGGCACCGCGTTACAGCGGTGCCGCTTTTTTTTCAGCGCGGCACGGATGCCGCGCCGGCGTCTCAGACGCCGAGGATCGACACCGCCTTGGTGTTGAGATAGGCCTCGAGTGCCTCGGGGCCGCCTTCCGAGCCATAGCCCGAATCCTTCACGCCGCCGAACGGCATTTCGGGCGACGGGGTGGCCGGCTGGTTGATCCAGAGCATGCCGAGCTCGAGCTTCTGGCTCAGCAGGTGCGCGTTCTTGATCGACTTGGTGAAGGCGTAGCCGGCCAGGCCGAACGGCAGGCGGTTGGCTTCGGCGATGGCTTCGTCGAGCGTGTCGAAGCCGCGGATCGCCGCGATCGGGCCGAAGGGTTCGTTATTGAACACGTCGGCATCGAGCGGCACGTCGGTCAGCACCGTGGGGGCGAAGAAGTTGCCCGAGTCGCCGACGCGTTCGCCGCCGGTCGCCACGGTGGCGCCCTTCTTGCGCGCATCTTCGAGCACGTGGGCCATGGCAGTGAGGCGGCGTGCGTTGGCGAGCGGGCCGAGCGTGGTGCCCTCGGCGAGGCCGTCGCCGAGCTTCAGGCCCTCGGCATGCTTGACCATGGCCTTGGCGAATTCCTCGCGCACGCTGTTGTGCACCAGGAAGCGCGTAGGCGAGATGCAGACCTGGCCCGCGTTGCGGAACTTGGCGGCACCGGCGGCCTTGACGGCCAGGGCCACGTCGGCGTCCTCGGCCACGATCACGGGGGCATGGCCGCCCAGCTCCATCGTCACGCGCTTCATGTGCGAGCCCGCCAGCGCGGCGAGCTGCTTGCCGACCGGGGTGGAGCCGGTGAAGGTGACCTTGCGGATGATCGGGTGCGCGATCAGGTAGTTCGAGATCTCGGCCGGGTTGCCGAACACCAGGCCCACGGTGCCGGGCGGAATGCCGGCGTCGACGAAGGCGCGCAGCAGTTCGGCGGGCGAGGCCGGGGTTTCCTCGGGTGCCTTCACGAGGAACGAGCAGCCGGTGGCCAGCGCGGCGCCGAGCTTGCGCACCACCTGGTTGATCGGGAAGTTCCACGGCGTGAACGCGGCGACCGGGCCCAGCGGCTCCTTGATCACGAGCTGCTGCGCGGCCAGGTTGCGCGAGGGCACGATGCGGCCGTAGACGCGGCGGCCTTCGTCGGCGAACCATTCGATGATGTCGGCCGCGGCCAGGGTCTCGCCCTTGGCTTCGGCGAGCGGCTTGCCCTGCTCCTGCGTCAACAGCTTGGCGATGTCGCCGGCGCGCTCGCGAATCAGGCCGGCGGCGCGGCGCATGACGGCGGCGCGCTCGTGGGCCGGCGTGCTGCGCCAGGCTTCGAAGCCGCGCTGTGCAGCAGCCAGTGCGCGGTCGAGGTCGGCGATGCTGGCATGCGCCACCTTGCCGATGGCCTTGCCGGTGGCAGGGTTCACGACGTCCAGCGTCTTGCCGCCGGTGGCATCGACCCATTCGTTGTCGATCAGCAGGCGGGTGTCGGTGTAGGTGGAGGTCATGACGAGCTATTCCTTCGGGACGGGATGATTGAAAACGGGGGATGAATCTGGATACGCGATGCGGCACCATCGTGGTGCGCCAGCGGCGGCGGTGGCAATGCACCGCCAGGGCGTAGATTAACCCGAGTTCGCCGACCTCGCCGGCCGCGCGGTCGCACTGCTTAAAGAATGAGCAGCGCCCGGAAGTCGTTCACGTTGGTGTTCGTCGGCCCGGTGACGAACAGGTCGCCGATGGCGTCGAAGAAGCCGTAGGCGTCGTTGCGGTCGAGGTGGTCCGACAGCTTGCGGCCGGCCGCCGCTGCGCGCGCCAGCGTGTCGGGCGTGACGAAGGCGCCGGCGTTGTCCTCCACGCCGTCGATGCCGTCGGTGTCGGCCGCCAGCGCCCAGACCTGTTGCTGGCCCATGAGCGCGCCGGCCAGCCCCATGCAGAGTTCGCCCGCGCGCCCACCGCGGCCCTTGGCCTGGCCGGGCTGGCGCGCACGCACCGTGACCGTGGTCTCGCCGCCCGAGAGCAGCACGCAGGGCCGGGCGAACGGCTGGCCGCGGTGCGCCACGGCGCGCGCCAGTGCCGCATGCACCTTGCCGACCTCGCGCGATTCGCCCTCGATTTCGTCGCTGAGGATGTGGGCCTCGATGCCGGCCGCGCGCGCGGCCGCGGCGGCCGCTTCGAGCGACTGTTGCGGCGTGGCGATCATGTGGACCTCGTGGCCCGCGAACACCGTGTCGCCCGGCTTCGGCGTCTCGAGTTCGCCGCTTTCGAGCTGTGCGCGCACGGGCGGCGGCACCTCGATGCGGTAGCGGTCGAGGATCGCCAGCGCCTCGGCGCAGGTGGTGGCGTCGGGCACGGTGGGGCCGCTCGCGATCACGGCCGGATCGTCGCCGGGCACGTCGCTGATCGTGAGCGTGACGACGCGCGCCGGCGCGCAGGCCGCGGCCAGCCGCCCGCCCTTGATGCGCGACAGGTGCTTGCGCACGCAGTTCATCTCGCCGATGTGCGCGCCGCTGTCGAGCAGCTGCTTGTTGATGCGCTGCTTGTCCTCGAGCGTGAGGCCCTCGGCCGGCAGCACCAGCAGCGACGAACCGCCACCCGAGATCAGGCACAACACCAGGTCGTCGGCCGTGAGCCCTTCGGCGAGCGCGAGGATGCGCGCCGCGGCCTGCTGCCCGGCCGCATCGGGCACGGGGTGCGCGGCCTCGACGATCTCGATGCGCTCGGGCACGCCTTCGGGGCGCGGCGGAATGTGGCCATAGCGCGTGACGACCAGGCCCGCGAGCGGCGCATCGGCCGGCCACAGCGCCTCGAGCGCCTGCACCATCGAGGCGCCGGCCTTGCCCGCGCCGAGCACCAGCGTTCGGCCCTTGGGCGGCTTCGGCAGGTGCGCGCCGAGCGTGGACAGCGGCAGCGCGCGGTCGACGGCCACGCGATAAAGATGTTCAAGAAAGGCGCGCGGTTCTTGGCGCGGATCGGGGGCGGCAGGCAGGGTCGATGCGGTCATGCTTGGCTTGTGTCTCCTGCCTGCGATTGTGCGGCGAACCACGAACCGGGCTCTTGACCGCGGTCGCCGTTTTTCTGCTTACTTGGTTTTGGCGCCGGCCTGGAACCAGCGGCCGATCAGCGCGCGCTCCTCGTCGGTCATGCCGGTGGCGTTGTTCATCGGCATGATCTTCGTGACCGTCACCTGCTGGTAGATCGCCTGCGCATGCGCGGCCACCTGGTCGGGCGTGTCGACGCGCACGTTCTTCATCTGCACGCCGGCGCCGTGGCACATGTAGCAGCGCTGCTCGAGCACCTTCTGCACGTCCTGGAACGCCACGGCCGGCGCAGCGGCCGCGCCCGCGGCAGGAGCCGCCGCGGGCTTGGGCTTCATCCACACGATCGTGAGGCCGAGCACCACGATGCCGATCAGCGCATAGGGCAGCGGGTTGCGCGCATTGCCGAGCTTGAAGCGGTGGCGCACCACGAAGAACTGCCGGATCGCCGCGCCGCCCAGCATGATGAGCAGCAGCACGATCCAGTTGTGCTCGTGCGTGTAGGTGAAGCTGTAGTGGTTGCTCAGCATCGCGAACAGCACCGGCAGCGTGAAGTAGGTGTTGTGCACGCTGCGCTGCTTGCCGCGCTGGCCGTGCACCGGGTCGACCGGCCGGCCTTCGCGCAGCGCCTGCACGTTCTTGCGCTGGCCCGGGATGATCCAGAAGAACACGTTGCCGCTCATCGTGGTGGCCATCATCGCGCCCACCAGCAGGAAGGCCGCGCGGCCCGCGAACCACTGGCAGGCGAGCCAGGTCGCGAACACGATGAACAGCGCGATCAGCACGCCCACGATGGTGTCGCCGTTCTTGCGGCGGCCGAAGACCTGGCAGATGCCGTCGTAGACCATCCAGAACACGACGAAGAAGGCCAGCGCCACGCCGATGGCCGCGCCGGGCTGCCAGTCCATCTTCGACTTGTCGATCAGGTAGGTGCTGGCGTTCCAGAGGTACGACATGGTGAAGAGCGCGAAGCCCGTGATCCACGTGCTGTAGCTCTCCCAGTACGACCAGTGCAGGTGGTCCGGCAGCTTCTTCGGCGCCAGCGCGTACTTCTGCATGTTGTAGAAGCCGCCGCCGTGCACGGCCCATTGCTCGCCGCCCACGCCCTTGTCGAGCGATTCGGCGTCCTGCGGCTTCTCGAGGCTGTTGTCCAGCATCACGAAGTAGAACGACGCGCCGATCCAGGCGATGGCCGTGATGACGTGGACCCAGCGCAGCAGCAGGTTGGCCCAGTCGAGGTAGTAGCTTTCCATGGGTGCTCTCTCAGCCCGTTCGGCGCGGGGGCACGCCGGGCACGGGTTTCTTCTTCAGCCTGCTCACCACTGCGGGCGCTGTAAGCAGAGAAAGTGCCGCGAACGCAGGCTCCGGATGGGCCTCGCTCCGCTGCGGCGGGGACTTGTGGACCGAAAGTGTATACAGTTTTGACGGATGGCGGGTCGATTTTTTGAGGGCCCCGCTGCCGGGAAAACCCTGTTCATCCGAGCGATTGCAACAACTGTGCCGCCACCGCCACCGCGATCACCTCGGGCTCCTTGCCGGTGATGCCGGGCACGCCGATCGGGCAGGTGATGCGCGCGAGTTCGTCGGGTCCGAAGCCGCGCGCCTCGAGCCGGTGGCGAAACGTGGCCCATTTCGTCTTGCTGCCGATCAGCCCGACATAGGGCAGGTCGCCGCGCTCGCGCAGGCGCTTGAGGCAGGCGATCACGATGTCGAGGTCCTCGGCATGGCTGAAACTCATGATCAGCACGCGGCTGTCCGGCGCGAGCCCGGCCACCGCATCCTGCACCGGGTCGGAATGCTCGGTCTCGACCTGCGCGGGCAGCGCCTCGGGAAACACGCCGTCGCGGCTGTCGATCCAGCGCACCCGGAACGGCAGGCCTGCGAGCAGCCGCGCGAGCGCGGCGCCCACGTGGCCGCCGCCGAACAGCGCCACCGGATGCATCTGCGCCACGAGTTCGCGCTGCAGGGCCGGCGCGTCGGCCGCCGTGATGCGGCGGTACGACAGGAACATCACGCCGCCGCAGCACTGCCCCAGGCTCGGGCCGAGCGGATAGCGCCGGATGCCGTCGATCGAAGGCCCGCCGGCCAGCATGTCGCGCGCGGCCTGGATCGCCTGGAACTCGAGCTGCCCGCCGCCGATGGTGCCCGCGATCGCGTCGGCCCAGACCGCCATCCAGGTGCCGGCCTCGCGCGGCGCCGAGCCTTGCGTCGATTCGACCCGCACGAGCACCGCGTCCTCGCGCTCAAGACGGGCCAGCAGGGGATCGAGCGTACCGCTCATGGCAAATACCTTCGGTTGCGAGGCACCGCGGGAGTCACGGTATAACCCCGGCGATGAATCTTCAGCTTACGCCGCGCCGCCTTGCCCTGCTCGCCTCGTCCCTTTGCGCCCTTTGGCTGGCCGGATGCGGCACCACCGGATCGGTGCCTGGCCAGTTGAGCAGCGCCACCGCCGAGCGCAGCGCTGGCGGCCCCGCGCCACGCGCATCGGGCGCATCGAGCGCGCGCGACTACCGCCGCGACGCCGCGCGCCACATCTACGAGATCAACCGTTCGCGCGTCTACGGCGGCCAGTTGCCGCCGCTGCTGTATGCGGTCGGCACGCTGCAGGTGAACCTCGATGCCGGCGGCAAGGTGGTTTCGATGCACTGGCTGCGCGCGCCGAAGCATGCACCCGAGGTCATCACCGAGATCGAGCGCGCCGTGCTCCAGGCCGCGCCCTTCCCGGCCGCCACGCGACTGGGCGCGGTGACCTGGACCGACACCTGGCTGTGGGACAAGAGCGGGCGCTTCCAACTCGACACTTTGACCGAAGGCCAGCTCGCGCAGTAGCTGCGGGCCTTGCTCCCTACCCTTCCGAGGGAGGGTTGGGGTGGGGGCACGCGGCGCATCCATCGGGCGCGGGGGTCGCCCCCATCCCGGCCTTCCCCCAGCGGGGGAAGGAGAAAGACAAGCACTCACGAGCCGCGGTAAGTGGAATAGCTCCACGGGCTCACCAGCAGCGGCACGTGGTAGTGCTGGTCGGCATGCGCCACGCCGAAGTCCAGCGACACCTTGTTCAAGAAGTTCGGCTCGGGCAGCTGCACGCCGCGGGCCTTGAAATACCCGGCCACGTCGAACACCAGCCGGTAGGTGCCGGCCTTGAGCGACTGGTTGTCGTAGAGCGGCCCGTCGCTGCGGCCGTCCGCATTCAGCGTGAAGCGCTTCACCAGCGTGGCGGTGTCGCCGTCGGTGGTGTACAGCGCCACCGCCATGCCGGCCGCGGGGCCGCCGTGCATCGTGTCCAGTACGTGGGTGCTCAGGCCCATGAGGGGCTCCTTGGAAAGAAAGGCTGCGGGAAATTCCGGTGGACAAAAGTGTATACAGTTAATGTCTTTGGGTCTATCATGAAAACATGGAGTCCTCCACCACCCGCTCGATCGTCAACGCGCTGACCAAGGCGATCGTCGAGCACCGGCTGCAGCCCGGCACCAAGCTGGCCGAGCAGAAGCTGGCCGACCATTTCGGCGTGTCGCGCACGCTGGTGCGCCAGGCGCTGTTCCAGCTGTCGCAGAACAAGCTGATCCGCCTCGAGCCCGCGCGCGGCGCCTTCGTGGCCGCGCCCGCGGTCGACGAGGCGCGGCAGGTCTTCAAGGTGCGGCGCATGCTCGAGGCCGAGATGACGCGCGAGTTCGTGCGCACCGTCACGCCGGCCAAGATCAAGGCGCTCAAGGAACACGTGGCGCTCGAGAAATCGGCCGTCTCGGGCGAGGACGTCTCGGGCCGCAACGAGCTGCTCGGCGACTTCCACGTGCGCATGGCCGAGCTCATGGGCAACCAGGTGCTGGCGCAGATCCTCGGCGAACTCATCTCGCGCTGCGCGCTCATCACGCTGATGTACCAGAGCACCAGCGCGGCCGCGCATTCGAACGACGAGCATGCCGACATCGTGAAGGCACTGGCCGCGCGCGACGAGGAGCGCGCGGTGCGCCTCATGACCGAGCACCTGGAGCACGTCGAGGCCAACCTCACCTTCGACCGCAAGGTTCCCACCAACGACATTTCCCTCGCCCTCACATGACCGTCTACGACACCACCCTGCCCTATCCGCGCGACCTCGTCGGCTATGGCCGCAACCCGCCGCACGCCCAATGGCCGGGCCAGGCGCGCGTCGCGGTGCAGTTCGTCCTCAACTACGAGGAAGGCGGCGAGAACGCCACGCTGCACGGCGATGCGGGCTCCGAGCAGTTCCTCTCCGAGATGTTCAATCCGGCGAGCTTCCCGGACCGCCACATCAGCATGGAAGGCATCTACGAGTACGGCTCGCGCGTGGGCGTGTGGCGCATCCTGCGCGAGTTCGAGAAGCGCGGCCTGCCGCTCACGGTGTTCGGCGTGGGCATGGCGCTCGAGCGTTTCCCCGAGCTGACCGCGGCCTTCAAGGAACTGGGCCACGAGATCGCCTGCCATGGCTGGCGCTGGATCCATTACCAGAACATCGACGAGGCCACCGAGCGCGAACACATGCGCCTGGGCATGGAAGCGATCGAGAAGCTCACGGGCGAGCGGGCCCTGGGTTGGTACACCGGCCGCGACAGCCCGCGCACGCGCCGCCTGGTGGCCGACTACGGCGGCTTCGAGTACGACAGCGACTACTACGGCGACGACCTGCCGTTCTGGATGAAGGTGCAGAAGACCGACGGCAGCGTGGTGCCGCAACTCATCGTGCCCTACACGCTCGACTGCAACGACATGCGCTTCGCGCTGCCGCAGGGCTATTCGCATGCCGACCCGTTCTTCCAATACCTGAAGGACAGCTTCGACGCGCTCTATGCCGAAGGCGACGAGGCGCCGAAGATGATGAGCATCGGCATGCACTGCCGCCTTCTCGGCCGGCCGGGCCGCATCGTGGCGCTGCAGCGTTTTCTCGACCACATCGCGCAGCACGACCGCGTCTGGGTCTGCCGCCGCATCGACATCGCGCGCCACTGGAAAGAGGCGCACCCCTTCGAATCCGGAGCCGCATCATGATGAGCCTCACCATCGACCAACTCAACGCGGCCACGGCCGACGAAGCCGTCGCGCTGCTGGACGGCACCTACGAGCATTCGCCGTGGATCGCGCGCCAGGCCATGGCCGCGCGGCCGTTCCGCTCGCTCGCGCACCTGAAGCATGCGCTCGCGCAGGCAGTGAACGGTGCCACGCGCGACGAGAAGCTGGGCCTCGTGCGCGCCCACCCCGAGCTGGCCGGAAAGGCGATGGTGAGCAAGACGCTCACCGCTGAATCGACGAACGAACAAGGCAAGGCCGGGCTCACCGATTGCACGCCCGAAGAGTTCGCGAACATCCAGCGACTCAATGCCGACTACAACACCAAGTTCGGCTTTCCGTTCATCCTGGCGGTGCGTGGCCCGCGTGGCACCGGCCTCGGCAAGCGCGAGATCATCGAGACCTTCGAACGCCGGCTGCACAACCATCCGGGCTTCGAACTCGCCGAGGCGCTGCGCAACATTCACCGCATCGCCGAGATCCGGCTCAACGACAAGTTCGGCGCCGAGCCCCTGCTCGGCAACATGGTGTGGGACTGGCACGAAGCGCTCGCGGTGCACAGCGATCCGGGCTATGCCGAGAAGGGCCAGCTCACCGTCACCTACCTGACCGACGCGCACCGCGCCTGCGCCGCGCAGATCGCGCGCGAGATGCGCGACTGCGGCTTCGACTCGGTCGAGATCGACGCGGTCGGCAACGTGGTCGGCCGCTACGAAGGCGCCACCCCGGGCGCCAAGGCGCTCCTGACCGGCTCGCACTACGACACGGTGCGCAACGGCGGCAAGTACGACGGCCGGCTCGGCATCTTCGTGCCGATGGCCTGCGTGCGCGAGCTCAAGCGCCAGAACCGCCGCCTGCCGTTCGCTTTCGAAGTGGTGGGCTTCGCCGAAGAGGAAGGCCAGCGCTACAAGGCCACCTTCCTCGGCTCGGGCGCGCTCATCGGCCACTTCGATGCGGCCTGGCTCGACCAGAAGGACGCCGACGGCATCACGATGCGCGACGCGCGCCTGCATGCGGGCTTGCGCGAGGAAGACATCCCGAAGATCCGGCGCGATGCCTCGAAGTACCTCGGCTTCGTCGAGGTGCACATCGAGCAGGGACCGGTGCTCAACGAGCTCGACATCCCGCTGGGCATCGTCACCTCGATCAACGGTGGCGTGCGCTACGTCGGCGAGGTGATCGGCACCGCCAGCCACGCCGGCACCACGCCGATGGACCGGCGCCACGATGCCGCGGCCGCGGTGGCCGAGCTGATCCTGCGCGCCGAGGAGCGCGCCGCGAAGGATGGCGACTCGGTCGCCACCGTCGGCATGCTCGAGGTGCCCGGTGGCTCGATCAACGTGGTGCCCGGGCGCTGCAGGTTCAGCCTCGACATCCGCGCGCCCAACGACCCGCAGCGCGACGCCGTGGTGCGCGACGTGCTCGACGCGCTGCAGCAGGTGGCCGAACGCCGCGGCGTGCGCTACACGCTCGAGGAGGCGATGCGTGCCGCCGCCGCGCCGAGCGCGCCCGAATGGCAGCGGCGCTGGGAAGAGGCCGTGGCTGCGCTCGGCGTGCCGCTCTACCGCATGCCCAGCGGCGCCGGACACGATGCGATGAAGCTGCACGAGGTGATGCCGCAGGCCATGCTGTTCGTGCGCGGCATCAATTCGGGCATCAGCCACAACCCGCTCGAATCGAGCACCAACGACGACATCGAACTCGCGGTGCGGGCGTTCCAGAACCTGCTGGACAACCTCGCCGCCGAACAGCCTCACTGATTCACCGAAGAAGAACCGACATGACCGACTACGCCAAGCTCGACGCCTGGATCGACGCCCACTTCGACGAGGAAGTGACGTTCCTGCAGCAACTGGTGCAGGTACCGACCGACACGCCACCCGGCAACAACGCGCCGCATGCCGAGCGCACCGCCGAGCTGCTCGAGGGCTTCGGCCTCGCGGCCGAGAAGCATGCCGTGCCGGCGCAAGAAGTGAAGGACTACGGCCTCGAATCGATCACCAATCTGATCGTGCGCCGGCGCTACGGCGACGGTGGCCGCACCGTGGCGCTCAATGCGCACGGCGACGTGGTGCCGCCCGGCGAAGGCTGGACGCACGACCCGTACGGCGGCGAAATCGAAGGCGGCGCGCTCTACGGCCGTGCCGCTGCGGTCAGCAAGAGCGACTTCGCAAGCTTCACCTTCGCGCTGCGCGCGCTCGAGGCGGTGGCAAAGCCATCGAAGGGCGGCGTCGAGCTGCACTTCACCTACGACGAGGAATTCGGCGGCATCCTCGGCCCGGGCTGGCTGCTCAAGAACGGCCTCACCAAGCCCGACCTGATGATCGCGGCCGGCTTCAGCTACGAAGTGGTCACGGCCCACAACGGCTGCCTGCAGATGGAAGTGACGGTGCACGGCAAGATGGCCCATGCGGCCATTCCGGCCACCGGCGTCGACGCGCTGCAGGGCGCCGTGAAGATCCTCAACGCGCTCTACGCGCAGAACGCGCTCTACCGCCAGGTCACGTCGAAGGTCGAGGGCATCACGCACCCGTACCTCAATGTCGGGCGCATCGAAGGCGGCACCAACACCAACGTCGTGCCCGGCAAGGTGGTCTTCAAGCTCGACCGCCGCATGATCCCCGAAGAGAACCCGGTCGAGGTCGAGGCCGCGATCCGCAAGGTCATCGCCGATGCCGCGGCCGAGAGCGAAGGCATCACGGTCGAGATCAAGCGCCTGCTGCTCGCCAATTCGATGAAGCCGCTCGCGGGCAACAAGCCGCTGGTCGACGCGATCCAGAAGCACGGCGGCGAACTGTTCGGCGAGCCGGTCAGGGCCATGGGCACGCCGCTCTACACCGACGTGCGCCTCTACGGCGAGGCCGGCATCCCGGGCGTGATCTACGGCGCCGGTCCGCGCACGGTGCTCGAATCGCACGCCAAGCGCAGCGACGAGCGCGTGGTGCTCGAGGACCTGCGCCGCGCCACCAAGGTGATCGCGCGGACGCTCGCCGACCTTCTGGCCTGACCGACGCGGCGCGTCAAACACCGCCTACAACCGCGCCCGCACCGGTATGCAGCATGGCTGCATGACCGAACACGCCGACACGCATCCGGTCGCACACCGCTTCACCGAGGTGAACGGCATGCGGATCTTCTACCGCGAGGCCGGCCCGCGCGACGCGCCGGTGCTGCTGCTGCCGCACGGCTACCCGTGCTCGTCGTTCCAGTTCCGCCGCCTCATGCCGGCGCTGGCCGACCGCTGGCGGCTGGTGGCGCCAGACTTTCCCGGCTTCGGGCTCAGCGACACGCCCGACGCCCGCAGCTTCGGCTACGACTTCGATGCGTATGCGGCCTTTCTCGACGCCTTCCGTGACCGGCTCGGCATCGACCACCATGCGATTTGGCTGCACGACTACGGCTCCCAGATCGGCCTGCGCCTTGCGATCCGCGACCCCGCGCGCATCAGGGGGCTGCTCATCCAGAACGGCGACATCTACGAAGACACGCTCGGCCCCAAGTACAAGGCCATCCAGGCGTTCTGGCGCGACCCCTCGCCCGAGCACCGCGCGGTGCTCGAGGAGGCCGTGAGCGAGGAAGGTTTCCGCGCCGAGTTCGTCGGCGAGGTGCCCGAGGCGCAGGCGGCGCAGATCCCGCCCGACCTGTGGAAGCTGCACTGGCCGCTGATGGACACGCCCGAGCGCCGCGAGCTCGCGCGCCGGCTCATGGAAGGCCTGAAAGAAAACCTCGAATGGTTCCCGCGCTACCAGACCTACCTGCGCGAGCACCAGCCGCCGACGCTGATCGTCTGGGGGCCGAACGACGGCTACATGCCCGAGGCCTCGGGGCGCGCCTACCTGCGCGACCTGCCGAAGGCCGAACTCGTGATGACCGACGGCGGCCACTGGCTGCTCGAGACGCATCTCGAACAGGTGGCGCCGGTGGTGCGGCGCTTTCTCTCGGCGCTCGGCTAGGGCCTGTTCACCCTATTTACGGGGTCGCGAAGGCATGCCAAAGCGGACAAATCAAGGCGCACGACGCAGTGTGTGCGTCGGCACACACAAGGCGTGCAACGCGGAGTTGGCCGCTTTGGCATGCCTTCCCTCCG